>NZ_JAMBDM010000009.1:0-346332 GCF_025142895.1 Paenibacillus sp. p3-SID867 | reverse complement strand
CAGCCGAAGTCGCGATAATCGCGGCTTTTTTAATTTACCGATGCCCGTTTCTTTATATTTAGAAGATGACCGCTGTCCGTTTTGTTATAATTAACTTAATGGATTTCTTATTTAATGAACAGATACGAGGTGGTTGTATGGACAATATATTATATGACCGCATCAAAGGCGGCCTGTATGGAGTGGCTGTAGGCGACGCGCTTGGCGGAACGACGGAGTTTATGAGTGTGCAGGAGATTAAGGAGAAGCACGGCTATTTGACGGAGATCATCGGCGGCGGGGTGTGGCAGCTGGAACCGGGTGAAGTGACCGACGATACGATGATGACGCTGTGCGTGGCAGAAGGAATTCACGAAAATCCAGGGGAGCCAATGGAGGCGATTGGGCGTTTCTTCATGGAATGGTACCATTCGAGGCCCAAAGACATCGGGAATATCATCCGTCATGTTTTTCAAAAGTATGAGGGAGACTGGTTCGAAGCGGCCTTTGTGGCGCACATGGATATGGGGCAAAGCGGCGGGAATGGCTCCCTCATGCGATGCCTGCCTGCAGCACTTGCCTACAAGGACCCGGCGGATATTGACCGAGTGACCATCATGCAGTCACGGATGACGCATTATGATCCAAGGTGTGCCGAAGTCTGCGTCATGTACAACCGAATGGCCCAGCGCCTTTTGCAGGGTGAAAATTTAAGAACAGCGATCATGGCCGAGGTGGTGGGTAGCGAATACGAAGGCATCATTGAAGCACAGCCGGATTGCCCGGCAAGCGGTTATGTGGTCCACACCTTCCGGTGGGTACTGCATATTTTGCTCCATACGTCGGATTTTGCAGGAGTCGTTCAGAAGGCGGCCAATCTAGGAGATGATTCGGATACGATCGGAGCTATTGCCGGCGGATTGGCAGGTATCTACTACGGATATGAAGCTATTCCTGTACGATATGCAGAGGCGATCCTCATCAAAGATAGACTCGACCGGATCATTTCGCAACTGTATGCATTGAAAACTTTATGATAAAGAGATCATGATACACAATATAAACGCAATGCTCGATAATGGTGTCATTACATATTTTTCTTTTGTACTTCTGGATATTAGATTTGCTATCGTATTCAATCCCAGAAATACAGTAATCACCCAAACCAAAATATTTGTAGGCAGAACATTAAAGATATTGATGACGTTAGTATGCTGCAAAAAAACAACTCCCATAACGAGAAGTATAATAGCGTTTATAGCACTTGCAACACGTAATTTGTAGGGCAGCACTTTATAATAGCCACCCATTGCAAATTCGCCTAAAGGCAAACCAAGCGCGAGCAACACTTGAAAAACGGCAATAGAAATAAACATAAAAGTGACGATAATGGATAATATGTGGAGCATACTCTCTTCCATACCATTCTCCTCTTTAATTGGTAGTTTATTTTTAAGAATATTATATTCCTCTTACTATCCTGCAATGCCAAAAGTTAAACTTGTGTCCAGGTGCTTCGGTTAAACTCGTTGCAACCGCCTTTACGGGAATACCAGCTGTTGCACGGCCGCTAACTTTGGAAAGGGGTGACTTTAGCATGCTCTTACTCAGTCTCATTTTTTATTCGATCATATTCGTCTCCGGGTACTTATGGATCAAAAAAAAGCTCAAGGTATCCAACGATTCAAATCAGCTGCTCTATAAGCATATCAATCGATTTCATCTGATTGGGGAGTTGATCATCATAGCTGTGTCCCTAACCGCCCTTTACTTCATGAGGATTGTTTGGGAGAGGAGATCGTCGGCTTATCAGGACGTTATACTTGTGGTAGCTGTTCTTCACGCTTTCCGTTCCGTTGTTGAAAGACGCTATAAGAAGGATTCGAAACAACATCTCCTCAGTGCTTATGCAAGTGTGTGCGGTCTGCTCCTTTTCCTTGGCATTGAGCTGTTTGCGTAAGAACACAAGAAGAACTATTCCTGTGATATCTATAATCAATCCTTGATGATTCAAGGAATTAACGCAGCATCCACTAATGAAAAACAGCCAAACCTTCTTTTTGAGAGGGATTGGCTGTTTTCTATTTAGAAGAAGCTTATTGTTGTTCTTTTTCCGTAAAAAATGTAATGATGGCAAATAACAGAAAGGCAAGCAGCAGGAGCGAACCGCCCACAATAAACAAGACCAAAACCAAACTGTCTTCCAGCTGAAAAGGATTCAAATTGTACATCCACATTCCGAACGTTAAGCCGAAGGACCCCAGAATCGCCAGCCAACCGTGGACAGCAACCAGTTTCTTATACCTTACTTTGTATGCCTTGTAGAAGATTCCCCAAGCAAATACCGACAACCAGCCGACCAGCAAAATGTGGGCGTGGATCGGACGAAGGGAGTAATCCATCTCGCCAGACATTTTGGAACCAAGATAGGTTCCAAGAATGCCGAACAGCGCTGCATATCGAATTAACCGTAAACTCCATTTTTGTTCCATGATTCATCATGTCCTTCCATTAGAAAAATAACGGTGAAGGTCGTACCCTTCGCAAGCTCGCTCTCGAGCGTTATGGTTCCGTTTAATAGTGTGACGATTTCTTTAACAATGGACAGGCCAAGCCCTGTCCCGTCTTTCTTGCGGGTTGCATCCACCCGGTAGAAGCGCTCGAACACTTGCTTGGCGGATTCCTCCGACAGACCGACACCGGTGTCCTCGAATGTGAGGATGATCTTGTTTCCGGCGGTGGTGCAGGAAATGAAGATATGGCCGTTCGGTTGGTTGTACTTAATGGCGTTCGTTATCAAGTTATCCCACACGATCGCCAGCAGCTCGCGATCGGAGTACAACACGGCTTTATCTAATTTGTATGAGATGGTCAGGTTCCGGTCCTGCAGACTCCATTGATGTTTTTTGATGGATTCCTTGATTTGCAGATCCAGTCGGTGAGGGCTCTTTTTCACCGGGTAACCGGATTGATCCAGGGACGTGATCAGCAGAAGCTGCTTGGTCAGATTCGATAATCTTCTAGCTTCATCGCTCACGATGCCCGCGTACTGCAGCCGCGTCTTCTCATCCAGATTCGGAAGAAGAAGCAGGTCTCCATACCCTTGAATATTCATTAATGGAGATTGAAAATCATGAGACACGTTGCTGATGAAGGACTTCCGGGCGACGTCATTATGCTGCAGCTGCTGCTGCATTCGCAGGAAGTTCTCAGCCAACTGGCCCAGCTCATCCTTACGATGGATATCCAGCGAATACGTAAAATCTTCGTTGGTGATCGCTTTCGTCGCTTCGGACAGCTCCGAGATGGGGTGGATTAGCCGTTTGGTCATTTTGATTACACCCAATAGGCTCACGATGGCGACAGCTACGATAAATCCCGCCAGCATCATATGGATATCGGAAAATAGGATTTTGCTGGCCGGTTTGACGAATAGAGCATAAGTCTGATTTCCGATTTGAAGGGGGAGCCCGACGGTGTTTCTAATATCATTGGAGAAATGCCCCATCATCCAGAACTGATCCCATATGCCGTCTTTCCCCATATACGGCGTGCCGCTTAACACCTGGTCCATGGTGTGAGGCAGTCGGCTATGCTCAAAAGGCTCACCGAAAAAATACGCCTCCCCGGAACGGTTAGCCAAATAAATCTGGTATCCTAGTTGTCCGACGGACTCAAGGAAGGGGTGCACGGTATGGCTCGATACATGCATTTCCTCGAGAACGTGGACGATTTGCTCGGCAACTTCCATGTTTTGCTGCGTGATTTCTTCTTTGGTAAATATCACGTAGACGACGTTTGCCAGAATAAATCCGATGAGGATGCTGATCCCTAGAATGAGCAGTGTTGTGGATATAAACTCTCGGTATAATGTTTTCATTCGGTCGCCTCTAATTTATAACCAATGCCCCTGATGGTCTGGATCTCGATCGAAGCATTGTAACGTTTGAGGCGGTCGCGGATCCGGTTCATATGCGTATTCAATGTCATCTCGTTGCCTAGATAATCCTCGCCCCATGCCTGCTCGATAAGAACGGACCGGGGAGTGACTTTGTTGGCCCGTACTGCCAGCATGGTCAGCAGCTCAAACTCTTTTAGAGGAAAGAGAATGGTTTCATCCTTGATGATTACTTCAAAATCGTTCCGGTTGATCTTCACATTGCCGACCTTCAAAACACTTTCCATTGCGCGGCCATAGCGGCGAAGAACAACGGCAACCCGAAACAGCAGCTCCTTTGGCTCAAAAGGCTTCACAAGATAATCCTCGGAGCCTGATTTGAACCCCTGTTCCTTGTCGGATAATTGTCCCTTGGCGGTCAGCAGGATGACAGGAATGTCGAGCTCTTTCGTTAGTATTCTAGTCAGGGAAAAGCCATCCATCCCGGGCATCATGACATCCACGATGGCCAGGTTTACCTCCGACTCTTCCAGAAGCTCCAGCGCGTGCTTCCCGTTATGAGCTTGTAAAACCGTATAGCCTTCCCGCCTCAAATGGATGGTCACAAGCTGCAGGATATCGTAATCATCGTCTACGACTAAAATTTTCACGGAAGACTCCTCCATACCTTACATTATACCTGGGATGAGAGCTTTGAACACGTGTACTGATGGATTCGTACCCGAACAGCATATTGACCAGGAAGATGCCCAGGCCAAGGGCGGACACGTAAGAAATGAGGATGGTGGCCATCATGTACATCGACATTTTTAACGAACGGGTCAAGGCAACAAGGCAGCACGAGAATCAGAACCGTTTCCAGAATGATGACCTTTGATAATGTCACCGTTGGTTCATCGACTAGTTTGGCTGTGACGTCGCCGTAGTAAACATTGCCCCGAAGAGACAACTCGTTAAGAAAGGCGTCGGTCTGGCCCTGGAGCTTTTCAATATATCGATAGCTTTGGTGGAATAAGGATTCATCGTCAAGGCAGCGCTGAGCTTTGCTGCCTTGGAATCTTCCGTGATGCCGGCCAAGCGGACGGAGTCGATTTCTTCGTAATTCTCCAGCTTTTTCAGGAATTGATCGATCTGCTCGTCGGATAGCGTGTTCTCGGATTCCAGAAGAAGCGTCGAGGGTGCAAGCTCGCCATTGTTATATTTAGATTCCACGATCTCATAACCTACACGCGAAGGCAAGTTTTCGGGAAATTTCTTGACGGTGTCTAATTCATATTTCAGGTTGAATACGTTCAAGGCGGTCATGATCATGAAGACAGCCACACGATTCCACCGGTCAGCAGCGGCTTGTTCACCACGAATTTGGCTACTGTCCCCAGAAACCGTGTTTGATTTCATTTTTCTGACCGAAGTGAGGAACCTTAGGCCAGAACGCTTTCCTTCCAAACAGGGTGAACAGGGCAGGGACAAGGGTGGGGAAGCGAGCATAATAATAAACATAGCCAAACCGAATACCGGCGCAAAATTTTGATAATCACGGAAATCCGTGAAGAACAGAATGAGCATTTAGCCGTAGCAAGCAGAGGAATGAAGGCAAGCAGCGGTGAACGGTAAATAACGATCAATAATACAAGAATGATGACAATGGTGGCAAGTATCAGATCAAAATCCGCCTGCTCGAAGAGCTTGATCGTATCGCCGGCAATCCCGGCTGGACCTGTAATATAGTAGTCTGTACTCAAACCCCTGGCAATCTCGTTGCCAAGTCTGGAGGCTTGTGACTGGAAGTTGGTCGCTTTGTAATCGCCTAGCATGGAACCCGCGCTTAAACCGACCATAACGATCAGCCAGACCAGACTTGTAATCCACATCCCTTTTTGGTTGAGACCCAATCGGTGATGGGCTTAATAGCTTCCTCAAAGGTTTTTCCCCCTCTTTAATTTGTCGCACTTACTCTAGCACAGCTAAATAAATTTAATATAAACTCGAAAGTCCAAGCCACTCGAGCGGCAGCAAAACAACCAAGTTTAATAACATGGAATGAGTAGGATAAGTGAAAAATATTAGGCATGCCATTATTGATCATCATGGTAAGAAATGATCCTTTATACGAAGAGAATCAGATATTGATAAAGAATATCAATTGTGGCGATTTACGAGTTGAACAAGATTGACTTAACATATAATGGGAAACTCAGGTAAGACGAAGCTCAGAACTAAACCACCTTAAACATAAAAATGAAGACAAATGTAAGCGCTTTAGTTATCTTAATACATAAGTGATTTTCTATAGAAAATAAGGGTATGGAGGGGTCCAATGAAGCGAATTCCAATGATGATGCAATTGGCATTAATCCTATTTTGCATCATGGCCATTCCGATGGCAATTTTAACCTGGTATAGCAGCTCTCAGATTCTACAGAATTCAGAGCATGCCTTTGCGGAAACTTCGCTTGCAGAATTAAATGCCAATCGCGAGCTTAATGAGAATGCTTTGAACAATTTGTCCCAGAATACGGTACGCCTAGGAGGCACCGACATCTTCGATCGAATCCGTCCTTATAAGTCTCTTGCAGAGCTTAAGACGAATTACATGAATGTAAGCAAAGCGATGGCGGTGCTCAAGGAATTGTTGAATCTGAATCAGAGCGTCGATGGGGTGTATTCATCTTTCTTTTACCTGGACGACGCGAATTACGTGATTTCTACGGACAGAGGCATAACGAGCTTGGACAGATACGAGTCCATCGACTGGCTGAACGAGGCGCTCATGGAGCAAAAAGGGATACGCGGCGTATGGTATCCGCGCAAGCTCGATTCGGGCGTTAATGTCTTATCGTTCGCACTTCCTTTAAACCGGTTGTCAACCGCTACACGCGGAACGATCGTTGTCAATCTGAAGGAGAGTCAAATCGAGCAGTATTTGCAATCATCGAAATCAGGCAAGCAAGGCTATTTGCTTATGAAGTCAAGCGGTACCATCATCTCTCATCACGACAAAGATTTATTGCTCAAGAACGCCTACGAGGAGCCGTTTATTCGCGAAATCGCCCGGCAAGCATTGCCTGAAGGGTACATGTTCCGCGAGCTTAACGGCGAGCGATTGCTATATGCGTGGTCCCCAACGAAAGAATTCGGTTGGACGAACGTAAGCATCTACTCGGTCGACGAATTGATGAATAAGCCCCTCACTTTGCAGAGAAGTATCATTTTGCTTACGATCGTTATTATTTTTGCGGGGTCCATACTGACGGTATTTATTGCGACATGGTTATCCAAGCCAGCCAGGGAATTGGTCCGCACGGTACGCGGCCGAGTCAATCCGGGGGTGCGCGATAAGAATGAGCTCGTCTTTCTGGAGGCGGCATTCAGACGCATGCAGGAAGAGGAAGAAGGGCTTTATAAGCTGCTAAGTATTCGCGAGCAGGGTGCTCAAAGCCACGCCATCCATAGTTTGCTGCGGGGTGAAGTGACGCCACAAGCGAAAGAGATTTTCCCGGACTTGCACTTTCTTGTAGCCGTCGTTTCCATCGACGGTTACCGAACTTATATAAGCCTGAACAATCCGGAAACGCGCAGTTACCATCGCTACTTGCTCATCTCCAAATGTGACGATTTATTCCCGAAAGATGTTCACGCGCGCTGCGTCTATCATGGTGACGGCCACTTCGCAATCCTGATCAACTACAGACAGGAGGAAGATGACAACTATAGACTTTCCATTTATGCGGCTTTAGACATGATGAGGAACAGTGCGGCGGAATTGCTGGAGCACTCCGTAACGATCGGCGTAAGCAGTCCCGCAGATTCAATTCGCCTGATCTCGGATCGCTTTGCAGAGGCGATGGAAGCGATCAAGCAGCGCATGATTGCCGGCAATGGCGGCATTACGTGCTGGAAGGAGGAAGAAGGGCGGGATAAAAAATACATTTATCCTGTTAACAGCGAAAGACGAATTCTGAACTTCCTTGGTCATAGCGATCTGGACTGCATCATCGAAGAACTAAGAATCATTCGTAACGAAATACGTTCTGCCGAATACGTGTCCTACGATAATATCCTATTCATCTATCATCAATTGGTTGGCGTGACCATTAAACACCTTAGGGAGAATGATGTTAGCACGGCGCGGATCTTCTCGACGCGGGGGAACATTTACGCTGCCCTTGCTTCTATAGATACGCTTGACGAGCTTGAAGAATATCTTATTGAATTTTACAGCGAGATTGTTCACTACCTTACGCGGTCACCGGGCGGGTCCAACAAATATGCCGATCGAATTATCCATTATTTGAATGAGCACTATCGTGAAGAAGTCGTGTTTGAAGAAATGGCTAAGCAAATCGGAATCAGTTACTCCTACATGCGAAAAATTGTCTATGAACAAACGGGTAAAAGCTTGTCCGACTATCTCAATTTGCTCCGAATCGAGAAGGCAAAGGAGCTGCTTCTTGACAGTAACCTGTCGATTGCACAGATTGCATCCGAGGTAGGCTACATGAATGTTCGAAGCTTCAATCGTCTGTTCCGAAAATTTGAAGGCATGCCGCCGAGCAGCTTCAAGCTGCAGAGATCCACAACCTCGTGAGCAGGACAATATTTGATTCAAATAGACAAAAATGATTCTTGGGTTCTCAGGAATAACGGATCGACTGCAATTTGGATCAATAGTGGCTGCAGCGTATCAATATTCGGCGTTTACCTTCGGACGAACGGGGCGATATGATAAATCCAACCTCGGGGCCACCGAGCCGGGGATATGAACCGGGAGAGATCACGTATGGAGGAGGTGAGATTTTGAAAGTCCAAGATGCAGCACCAGGAAATGAAACCGCTTTAATCCCCTTCGCAGGCAAGAAGCAGGGAACTCTCTATTATCTTCGTCGGGATTGGCAGCTCTATTTTCTGCTTCTCATTCCTTTAGCGTTTGTCTTGGTCTTTAAGTACGCGCCGATGAGCGGTCTTGTGCTTGCGTTCAAGGATTACAAGATTGCCCACGGATTCTGGAGCAGCGAATGGGTCGGTCTGGAAGTGTTTAAAGACATATTCGCAAAGCCCGATTTCGCTCGCGCCATCCGCAACACGCTTTTGCTGAATGTGTCGGACCTTATATTTAGCTTTACAATGCCGATTATACTCTCTTTGCTGCTAAACGAAGTCAAGAACGCTTTCTTCAAACGCGTGAATCAGACGCTGCTTTATTTACCGCACTTTCTGTCTTGGGTCATTATCGGCGCAATCGCTTATCAATTGTTGGGTGAAGGAACCGGTATGATCAATAATCTGATCGCGAATCTGGGGGGAACACGGATCCCGTTCCTTCAAGAGAACGTCAATTGGCTGATCAGCTACATCTTTATTGGCGTATGGCAAAGTATGGGTTGGGGAACTATCATCTACCTGGCTGCAATTAGCGGCATTAACCCCGAGCTGTATGAAGCGGCGGTCGTCGATGGTGCAGGCCGGTGGCGGAAAATGTGGAACATTACTCTGCCCTCGATCCGAGTGACGATCGTGACATTGCTGATTTTGAACCTTGGCCACGTGATGGCGGGTTCCTTTGAGCGTGTCTTTGCCTTAGCGAACAAAGCAACCACGGAGTTCACCACGACCATTCCCGTTCTGGTATATCGCTGGGGAATTGAAGGCGGCAACTTCAGCCGAGCAACCGCTCTCGGGTTGTTTCAAGCTGTCGTGGGGCTTGTCCTTATCTTAATTGCTGATCGGGTTGCCAAGAAATTGGGTGAAGATGGAGTCATTTAGAAAGGAGGAAGCGGCGATGAAGACATTCACTAGGAGCTACGCTGTGCGCCGCACCAGGAAACTGGACATATGGGATATTCTAATACGGCTCATACTTATTGCTGCCTCACTTGCCTGCTTGCTGCCATTCGTTCATGTCGTTGCCAAATCTTTAAGCGAAGACGCCTACGTCATCGCTAACAAGGTGTTTCTCTGGCCGGCGGGGTTCACTTTGGATGCGTACGGCAAAGTTTTTGCTGATCAGAGTATTCTGAGGTCTCTTTACATATCCGTAATCATTACGGTGCTGTTCACACTGATCGGCATGATCGTCACCATATGTGCAGCCTACCCGCTATCCCGTAAGCAGCTTAAAGGCCGTTCGTTTTTTAACTTCATCTTTATGTTTACGATGTTCTTTGGAGGCGGCATTATTCCCGAATATATGCTGATCAACAGCCTGGGGATGCTTGATACGATGTGGTCGCTTATATTACCGCTATCCTTTAGCGCATTTAACCTGCTGATCTTAAGGACTTCGATCTCCAGCAATATTCCGGCGAGCTTGGAAGAATCGGCACGGATGGATGGAGCGGGACATTTCAGGATCCTGTTCAGCATCGTACTTCCGCTCTCCAAGCCGATTCTAGCGACATTGTCCCTTTTTTACGCGGTCGGACGCTGGAACGCTTATCAGGACGCCCTATTCTATATTAAGCATAATGTCGATCTGCGGCCGCTGCAGTTGAAACTATATTACCTGGTGGTTCAGGCCAGCGAGAGCTTTCAGCTAGAGATGACGCAAGTCTCGCTCAGCAATCCTGAAGTGCTCAAAGCAGCATGTGTCGTTTTTGCAACATTACCGATCATTTGTGTCTATCCGTTCATTCAAAAGTATTTTGTTCAAGGAGTCATGCTTGGGGCTATCAAGGAATAGCGTTTCCAGATTCTTTTGCATCGATATTATGAGGATGTTAAGGGGGATATACGATGAGCAAACCGAAAACGAAAATCATGTCTTTGTTCATGGCTTTAATCTTCATTGCCAGTCTTATGGCCGGCTGCACGGGGAGCAGTACGAATGGTGAGAAGGAGCCTTCTCCAACGAATGAGGGGACTTCTCCAAGCCAAAACGCCGAAGGCAGCTATCCCGATTACTCGCAAGGTTTCCCGGAAAGAGTTACACTCGAAATTCCAGTATATGAGCGTGCGTTCGAAGGCTGGAACGTCACCGACAACTACTATACACGCTGGATTCAGAAGGAATTCGGCGACAAATACAATATCGAGGTCAAGTTCACGCCGATCGCTCGTACCAACGAAGTTACGACTTATCAGCAGCTGCTCGCAGCCGGCAAGGCGCCGGATATCATTTTCCACTACGACATGCCGCAAGCGCTTGCATACTATGGAGAAGGTGTTATGCAGGAGCTGGACTGGCAAGAGATTGAGCACTATGCCCCAACTTATTGGAGCAATTTGAGCGAGACGATTCTGCAATACGGCGTCGTTGACGAAAAAAACACCTTCTTCTTCGCTGCTCGTCCTGATTTCAGCAACTTTGTCAATATCATTCGTAAAGACTGGGTTGAGAAAGTAGGAATGAAAATCGAGGACTTGACTTCGCTCGAGAAGTACAATGAAATGCTCATGAAATGGAAGGAAGAAGGAATCGGCGTTGCCGGGGCCGGTTTGACACGGAACGTGTTCAATTATAGTTACGGATTCCGTGACTGGCCGGTTGATCCGAAGACGCACGCGCTTTATTCCGATCTATCCGTTGCGGATTTTACGACACCGGCAACCGAAGCCTGGCTGCGTAACCTAAGCTATCAATACCATAACGGACTTATCGATAAGGAGTTCTATCTGCGCGACGATGATAACAAGCTCAAGGCCGAGTTTGTTGCGGGAAATACGGGCACCTACGGTTTGTACCTGACCAATAACACCGATGCGTTTGAAGCAACGCTGAAGAATAATCCGGAAGCTGAATTTGCCGTGCTTCCCCCTGGCTCCGGCGTACCGGAGGGCAATATGCCCCAAGGACGCGCCGACTGGCCGTTTGGCTTGATCATGGGAATTAACCATGAATCGACGGAAGAGGAGCGTGCTGCTGTATGGATGTATCTCGAGTGGATGAGCCAAGCGGAGAATCTGATGTTCCTGCAGAACGGGGTGGAAGGTGAGAACTATACGCTCGATTCCGATGGCTTGCCGGTGAAAAAACCGGATTTCAAGGGCGAATCCGTACTCTCTCAGAACAATAACAAGGACTATTGGGCACTTGTAACGGAAGCACCATCCTTCGCAACGCCAGAGCTAACGCTTAAAGCTAACAAAAATAACTGGACGCCTGCGGGTTATGAGCAAATTGTCGAAGACATGATTCAATATCGAAACGAGACCAAACCATACCAGACGCCGGATCCGCTGTTCACCGTAGTCCTTGAGAAGGTTACCGAGTATAAGGCGGATTTGAACAACCTCTTCCAAGAGCTGTATCTCGACATTATCCTTGCGCCAGCAGACCAGTTCGATGCGAAATACGAAGCGGCCAAGCAGAAATTCCTCGACGCCGGCTATCAAGAGATTTTGGACGAGAAGCAAAAAGCGATTGATGCAGGTCAATTCCGGTAATCACGAAAATCACCAAAACTCCGAGCTCCTGCCAAAAAGCGGGGGCTCTGGATGATATGGAGGGCAATATGAATCTGAAACTAGATATCGATTTAGAAGATTTAAAGCAAACCGCCAAGCGTGTTTCAGATTATACGTTCGGGATGGATTTGACGTGGGATTGGCCGGGCGGTGTCGCATTCTATGGGATTAGCCGACTGTTCGAGGTGACTGGCGAGCAAGCTTACCTGGAACGGATGATCGATTGGGTGGAGGAGTACTTAGAGGCGGGCATTCCGGAAGGATGGACCGTGAACACCTGTGCGATGGGGCATATGCTGCTGACCCTGTATGAACAGACGAAGGATCAAAAATATCTGGATCTCATTTTAAGCAAGATTGATTATTTGGAGCATCATGCTTTGCGTTTCGGCGACCGGGTCCTTCAGCATACGGTGTCGGCTAACAATGACTTTCCGGAGCAGTGCTGGGCGGATACTTTGTTCATGGCGGCATTTTTGGAGCTTCGGGTCGGCGTGCTCCTCGGGAAGAAGGTGCTCATCGACGACGCGCTCCATCAATTCGAACGGCATATTCATTACTTGCAAGATGAGGATTCCGGGCTGTGGTACCATGGCTATAACCATGTCAAAAAGGACCATATGTCCGGCATTCATTGGGCGCGCGCTAACGCCTGGGCAGCCTATACGATGTCCCGAGCGGCAAGAGGGCTGCCGGAAGGCTATCTTTATCCTCCCATGATGCACATTTGGAGCTCCTTACGCGACCAGTTGGCGGCAATTAAACGGATGCAGCATGAGGACGGTCTGTGGGGCACCGTGCTCGATTACCCGGAAGCTTACGGCGAAGTATCGGCTACAGCGGGTATTGCAGCAGCGATGGTGATGCAGGGCAATCCGCTGCACGCGAAATATGTGAGAAAAGCCTTGGCCGGCATTCTCGCCAATATAGCGGATAACGGACGGGTTCTGAACGTGTCCGGGGGAACGGCGGTCATGAACGACATCGAAGGATATCTCGGCATTGACCGGAAATGGGCACAAGGCTGGGGACAAGGATTGGCGCTTGCGTTCCTGTCGTCGGTTGTTGAAGTTGTCGAAGCTCAAGGAGATCGCGAGCCTAGGAGACGTAGCGATCAAGTCGAAAAGTATTGATGCGGGGAGATAACGGGCATTGGCAGGTTCCGGCAAACTCAAGAATAAGTTTTAGAGCAGCAGACCACAACACATTCAAACGCCAATAATTGAGAGAGGTAGTCCGGAATCATGTTTGGTGAGCTGCAGGAAGAAATTTCATTTCTACGAGGATATACACACTTAGCATTCAAAGTCGCGATAATCGCGGCTTTTTTTTATAAAGGATCGCAATCTATTATCTAAATGGATAGAAAATATTCGAAAGTAGAAGCTTGGAATGGTAAACAAACTGGAATTCTGTTGTAAGCCATAAATTTAGTTGCTATCACCAACTAAATTCAAATATAATGTATATAGTTGGTTAAATATACTAATGGGGTTGAATATGATGAAAAGGATTGAATTCCAGAACGAATCGTACGGAAAAGAAATAACCGCAATCAATCGACATTTGCATATGCTGCTTACTCCGCGTCTTGCCCCGCTTCGCTTGGGATTTGGGCAACACATGTTTTTGCTGATGCTCTCAATGAAAGAGGAGGTGAATCAGAAAACACTAAGCGAGCAATTGATGGTCGACAAGACAACGACGGCAAAGGCGATCCGCAAGCTTGAATCTGAGGGTTATATTCGCAAAGAAATTGACCCCATCGATCTACGGAACCAAAAGATATATCTAACCGATTCCGGAAGGGCTGTCGTTCCGAAGATTGAGGAAGCGCTAGCAGAAGTAATGGAGATTGGAACAGAAGGGATCTCAGCAGAAGAGTACCTGGAATTAATGAGGTTGTTAAAAATCATATTAAACAATTTGAACAAATATGTACAAACTTCAACTCGTCAGTGATTCTAATGAGCAGGGGAGATGGATATGAGAATAACCGTCATAGGTTCAACGAGTCCGACAGGACTGGAGGTTCTAAAGTACGGTAAGACGCGTGGGCACGAGCTTATTGCGTTTACAAGACGCCCGCAGTTGTTAAGTATGGATCAGAGCTTTGACAAGATCGTAACTGGAGATGGACTTCATAAATCTGACGTTCTTCAAGCGATTGACGGAAGTGATGCTGTAATTGCGATTATCGGCGGCAAAACCGATATAGCCGGCGTTACGGAAACAATTATTAGATCGATGCAGGAAAGAAAAACCCGGCGTCTCATTTTTGTCAGCTCTTATTTACTCGAAGCCAAACGCCCCAGAATCTTCGCTTCATTCGCAAGATGGATCTTTCGTCACGAATTGACGGAACTTGATAAAGCCGAGAAAATCATCCAGGAGTGTGACCTTGATTGGAGTATCTACCGACCAGCTCAATTAAATAATAACCCTTCAACCGGAAAGATAAGAGTTCAGGAACAACGTCATGGTTTCGCTTCCGGTCCATATCAAATTTCTAGAGCAGACTTGGCCAAGGTATTAGTTGATGCTCTTGATAACAATGCGAACTTCAGGAAAATATATTGTGTTACTTGGAGCAAGGAATAGAGAGGGGATGAGGAGATGTATTACCTGTATACTTCACTGTTAGTGTTCCATATTCTATCCGCAATTTTTGGAGTTGGACCGGTGTTTCTGTTCAATATGATTTTGAAGCGGGCGAAGTCGGCGGAACAGTTGAAATATGCTCATCATATCGTTGAAAAATTGAACCGAAATGCCAATGTTTCATTTGGCGTCATCCTCATATCAGGATTATTGATGGGCTGGATAAACCCTTACTTATTTCAAACGGAATGGTACATCGCTTCGCTAGTTTTGTTTTTCATCTCAGGCATGTATGCGATCTTTGCGGTTGAACCCATTCTGAAACAAATGCAAGGAATCGCGTCCAATCCGTCAGGGCCTGGCGAGATTTCTTCAGAGTATAAGACGTTATTTCAGAGAAAGCAATCCCGAGATATGGTGGCAAACCTAATAGCAGTCATGATTATCCTTCTTATGGTGATTAAGCCCGCATTTTAAGGAATGAGTATATACCTGGGAGGGCCTGTCGATCCAATAGGCATACAAAGTCCCAGAAATCGCGCCAATATAAATAGTTGGTTCTATATGAATTAAGGATTGACCTAGAGTTAACTGTAGGTGATAGACTACATGTAAGGAGGGATCTTCATGGAATATGTGAAACTAGGGAATACCGGGCTCGACGTATCCCGCATCTGTCTTGGATGCATGGGATTTGGCGAAGCAGAGCGGTGGGTGCATCAATGGGTGCTTAATGAGGAAAACAGTCGTCCTATTATTAAAAAGTCTTTGGAGCTCGGCATCAACTTTTTCGATACGGCGAATGTGTACTCAGACGGTACAAGTGAGGAGATTGTGGGTCGCGCATTGAAGGATTATGCCAATCGGGATGAAATTGTCCTCGCGACCAAAGTTCATTTCCGCATGCACGAAGGTCCTAACGGTATGGGTCTGTCCCGGAAAGCAATCATGAGTGAAATCGACAAAAGCCTCAAGCGCTTGGGTACCGATTATGTCGATCTGTACCAGATCCATCGTTGGGATTATAATACGCCTATCGAAGAAACAATGGAGGCTCTTCATGATGTGGTGAAAGCCGGAAAGGCCCGCTATATCGGAGCTTCAGCCATGTATGCATGGCAGTTTCTAAAAGCGCAGCATGTTGCCGAGATGAATGGCTGGACTCGGTTCGTCTCGATGCAGAACCATTATAACCTCATTTACCGGGAAGAAGAACGCGAAATGATGCCGCTGTGCAAATCCGAAAAAATCGGTGTTATACCCTACAGCCCATTAGCATCGGGACGATTGACTCGCGATTGGTCGGAAACGACGCACCGTTCCGAAACAGACATGGTTCAAAAATCCAAGTACGATGCCACTGCGGATGCCGATCGGGTAATTGTGGAGCGGGTTGCAGAGATTGCGGCAGAGCGAGCCATTCCCCGTGTACAGGTTGCTCTTGCCTGGTTACTGCAAAAACAACCGGTTACAGCACCTATCGTTGGTGCGACCAAAATTTCGCATCTCGAAGATGCAACAGCTGCTCTTTCGGTCAATCTCACACCGGAGGAGATTGCCTCCCTTGAAGAGCCGTATGTACCTCACCGGGTTGTGGGCGCGTTATAACCTGTCACGACCAAACCATCATAAAGAAAAACACGTAAACGCCAGCGGACTAACATTGGATAAAACCGGGTTGCGGGAACTCTTCCTACAACGCGGTTTTTTTGATTTTACGGGAAAATAAAAAAACTTGGCAGATGCGCCAAGGAGTACAAAAACCAATTGAACACAAAAAAGCGCTATGCTATAATCAGTAGCGCAATTGAAAATCATGATGAAACCGATATCATAATTTCTTATCCTAATCTAATTGTACATCGGTGACCCTGATTTGTCAATGCACATTTTTCGGACCAGATTGAGAAGGAGTGTGTTCAGAAAAACATGGAAGAAGCGAAGGAATGGCAGTTAGAACAAGAACGGCTGGATCAGGTAAGGGGTAAGATGAAAGCGAGGATCGACCAGTTGGAACCAAGCGTTACCGGGATGCGCGATCAGGCTGCTGAGATTCGCAGGCGATTCTGGGAAGAGGTTACGGTCAACACGAGCTCGGACGAAGAGTTTGAAGAAACATTTTATACGATTAAACAACAGGCTGCGGTGTTATCCGAAAGGGAGCGTCGTCACCGGCTTCTGACGCAGCAATGGAGGAGCTTACATCGGCTGCTGCCGTCGCCTTATTTTGGGCGTGTTGATTTTCTAGAGGACGGCCTGAATGTGAGCGAGCAGATTTATATCGGCGTATCATCCTTCGTCGATGAAGATGAATTGAGCTTCCTGGTATATGATTGGCGCAGTCCCATCGCGAGTCTTTACTACGACCATTCCCCCGGTGCGTCCTCTTACGTCACGCCGGTCGGGCAGATCACGGGTATGATGGAGTTGAAACGGCAGTATCAGATTCACGATGGACAAATCCGTCATATGTTTGATGCGAACGTAACAATCGGCGACGAGCTGCTCCAGCAAATGCTGGCCAAAGGCGCGGACTCCCAAATGAAGAGTATCGTATCAACCATCCAGAAGGAACAAAACGCCATCATCCGAAACGATTTTAGCCGGCTGCTTATCGTGCAGGGGGCGGCTGGCAGTGGGAAGACCTCCGCAGCCTTGCAACGTGTGGCGTATTTGCTATACAAAAACCGCGATTCGCTTAAGGCAGACCAGATCGTACTTTTCTCGCCCAATCAAATGTTCAACAGTTATGTATCCACTGTCCTTCCCGAGCTCGGCGAGGAGAACATGCAGCAGACGACTTTTCAGGAATATCTCGAATATTGGCTGGGTTCATCCTTCCATGTCGAGGATCCCTTCAATCAGATCGAATATGTGCTGACTGCACAATCAACTCCGACTTACGAGGCTCGTCTTCAAGGGATGAAGTACAAGGCATCCGAAGCTTTCATGAGGGCCCTGCAGAATTATGCGAAGTGGCTGGGGCGGGAAGGCATGCTGTTCAAAGGCATTCGGTTTCGGGATCGTGTTCTGATAACGTCGGAGCAAATGAGAACCCAATTTTACAGCTACGATCCTTCCTTGAGCTTAGCCAATCGTGTTGATCTCTTACAAAAGTGGCTTCTGAAGGAACTTTCATTACTAGAGCGCAAAGAGCGGAGGGCGTCCTGGGTTGAGGAGGAGGTTCAATACCTCGACAACGAGCAATATGCGGACGTATTCAGCGAGCTGCATAAGGATAGGGAAGTGTTTGATATCGCCGAGCGTTATGCCGTTGTTTACGAGAAAATAAGAAATAAGCGCAGAGAAGATGAAGGTGACTTTGACTTCGCCGAGCGGGAGGAAGACATGCTCAGCCAAAGGATTGTGAAGATGAGCTTCAAACCGCTAAGGCAAGGCGTGAGGAGATTTTCGTTTATCGATGTCCAAAGCTTATACGTCCAATTGTTTGATGATGAAGCTGCTTATCAAGAGAAGGCGAATGAGACCGAGATCCCCGTTCTATGGTCTGAAATTTGTAGGCAAACCAAAGAAAAGCTGGACCGGCTCGAATTATTCTATGAGGATGCGACTCCGTATTTGTATTTAAAAGAACTGATCGAAGGCGTTCGAACGAACACGGAGATTCGGTATGTGTTCGTCGATGAGGGGCAGGATTATTCGCCGTTTCAATATGAGTATCTCAAGAAACTATTTCCGCGTGCCCGCATGACGGTACTCGGTGATTTCGGGCAGGCGATCTTTACGCAGTCTACCAAGCTGCATGAGTCCGATTCGCCGCTGGTTCGACTTTATGGTGAAGCCGAAACCTGCTTGATCCGCCTTGTGCGCAGCTATCGTTCAACACGGGAGATTGTGGAATTTACGAAAACGCTGCTCTCTGCTGAGTTGGAAATCGTCCCCTTTGACAGGAGCGGACATAAGCCGCTTCTTGTGAAGTTAGATGACAAAGAAATGCGTGATGCACGAATACTGAAAGACATCGCGGCACTTAAAGCCGAGGGCTTAGACTCTATTGCCGTCATTACGAAGACTGCGGCTGAAAGCCACGCAGCCTTTGAATCTTTAAGGGAGCAAGGAAGCGAAGCATTGCAGCTCATTACGAAGGAGACGGTCACCTTTGAAAGAGGAGTTATGGTTATTCCCGTATATCTCGCCAAGGGTGTTGAGTTTGATGCTGTTCTGATTTATGAGGCATCACCTCAAGCTTACAGCCGGGATAACGATCGCAAACTTCTGTATACAGCATGTACGCGGGCCATGCACCGACTTCATGCATACACAACGGACGATTGGTCACCGTTCGTGCAGGCATTGCCTGCTGATTTATATGAGAAAGCAGCATATTGACGGATCGGTGATGATGCCCTCGAGGAGAAAAAAAGCAGGGATCATGTCAGCTCCTATGCAAACAAAGGCGCTGATTCGCTCGTATGAAAACATGCAAACAGCCTTAGCCGTTAGTCGGCCAAGGCTGTTTTTTTTGCGCTTATAAGGCTGAACCGTGCGTCATTCATTACAAGGGTAGGGGATTTTCCTTGCCGGCTCAGAATTGTGGAGCTTGTCGAAAGACATGACCTTTTATCGTCTTAGCCGAAGTTAAACGCTGACTGTAGGTTCAACCGTAGTTATTCTATTATTGACGGAATCGAGTTGTACTGTTGCGCCAATTGGCAAAGCGGCTTTATACATCCCATGTCCTGTAGCAAGATTTGTTATAAGCGGCTTGCCGAGAGGTACAACAAATTCGTTGATTAAATCTTCATAGGATATGCCATAAGCCGCCTGGCAGCCTGAGCATTCTCCCATAATAATGCCGATGCAGTCATTAAATTTACCGGCAAGCTTTAAATCGTTCAAGTATCTGTAGACGGTATTGGTAGGTTCATGCGTTTCTTCAAGAACGAGAATTTTACCCCGTGTATCGATTTCGAATGGCGTGCCCAGTGTATCGACAAACGATGTGAGATTCCCCCCCACAAGCTGCCCCGTCACGTTGCCCGGAATACGACTTATCAGCGGCATCCCTGGCGGATTCAAGATTGGCCGGGTTAGTGAATACACGGATGTCGCGGAAAAAAACTGATCGAAATTATAAGCGGGCGTTTCGGGTTTGAAGTCAATAAGCATCAGACTATGGAATGTTATTAAATCTACATATTGATGCAGTACATTTAATAGTACCGTGATGTCGCTGTACCCCGTGACGATTTTTGGATTATTTCGTATCTCATTATAATCAAGGTACGGAAGAATTCCTGCCACGCCTGTACCGCCTCTGGTAGGCAGTATCATTTTTACCTGCTCATCTCGAAACATCCTCATTAAATCGGAGGCTCGCTGCTCGTCTGTGCCGGCAAGAAACCCGTTTTGCGCATATACATATTGACCCAATACAACATTAAGCTCCATTGCTCTCAAATATTCGATTCGTGCATTAATTATGCCTGCAGCGAGCGGGCTGCCCAAGGTAACGATTCCAACGGTATCGCCCCTCTGCAAGATTGGCGGAGGTATCGGCATATTCTTTTCTTCCCTTCCTGAGAATAGAAGAAGCGATCGTGATCATGTCTTTAGAATATATTGGCTAGATTCGCAATGCAGTACTAAAAAAGAATTTTGAAATGTTTGTATTCATTCTTAGTTGAGATAGTGGAAGGGAGAAGGCTTGAGCAGGTTTGATACTGGTGGTGCTACCTTCTACGAAGACTTGGATTGATGGATAGCTGTGTCGATGTAGGCTCTCAAAGTCTTGATAAACGTGCCCATGGCGTATCCGACATACCTGTCGCTGCGGTAGATCAGACAAATGTCCTGTGAAGGCGTAGGGTTCCTGAGGTGCACGACCTTGATGTCCGGATTGTGAAGATTCTCCAATAGAAGTCGTGGCAGAACACAAGCGCCGACTCCGCTCTGTACCATCTGAAGGAGGGAAGATAACGTCGTCGTCACCAAATGCGACTGTAGTGTAAACCCGTTGTCCATGCAAAAGCGGTCAATCAGCTTGCGGCATTGGTGGTCTCCTGGGAACATGACCATCTTTAAGCCTTGCAGCCTGTTCAAGGGGATGAAATTCTCCGTGGCAAGGGGATCATTCATACTTACAGCCAATGAGAACTCCTCATGAAACAGGGGAATTGTCGTGAGACGTTCATCGATAACAGGTCCAATGGTTACGCCCACATCGATGCTTCGATCCAGGACTTGTTCGGTTACTTTCGTGGTTTCCAAAAGGGACAGTGAGAGGGTGGGGTAGGTCTGATGGAAGTTTAATAGCATGGCATTGAACATGAGATCCGCGTCACCGGGCAAGACCCCGATGGAAAGGGAGCCGCCTTGCATTTGCTTCAGATCTGCTATGGCGTCGCCCGCTTGCTGCAGATGTCTGAAAACGGCAGCACCGTGTTCACGAAGAATGGCTCCAGCGTCAGTAAGGACAATGGTTTTTCCCACACGATCGAACAACAGAACTCCGAGTTCTTCTTCCAATCTTCTTATCTGCTGGCTAATGTTGGGTGCGCTGACTCCCATTTTTTCGGCAGCTCTCGTGAAATGAAGCTCTTCACAAATGGCCATGAAATATTGCAGTTGTTTTAACTCCAATGCTCGCACCTGCTTTCTAATGCATCGTGTATCATGCTCAATCCTTATTGTTGCTCCGACTTCTTCTTCTGTCAACGAATAATCGTTAACTGATACTTAACGTTCCGGTAACGCCCACTGCATTGATGGTTAGTTCCGTAAGACATAAAATGGGAACATATCAAGCGGTTCTCACGATAAAGGAGGAATTAGCATGTCGGAAATGATTATCAATACGGCAACAACCGCACGTCAAGTGCTGCAGCAGCAGGTGCAGGCGATCCCGGAGGAACTGTTCGATATCCAACCGGCTAGTTTCAATAATACGATCCGTTGGAATGTCGGCCATATGATTTATTGGATGGATAAGTATTCTCCCTTGATCTTCGACTCCACGCCTATCGTACCGGGCTCTTATGAAACGCTGTTTAACTCTGGAACAAAGCCCTTGGATTGGACGGTTGCTCCTCCATCGAAGGAAGCGATGGTCGAGATGTTAACGGCGCAGCTTTCCCGTATCACTGAGTTGAAGCCTGAAATGCTGGGCGAGGAGTTTTCGGCTCCGTTTGACTTGGGACCGTTCCATTTCAACACCTCTGGTGAGCTGTTAAACTTTATCCTGATTCACGAAGCTTTTCACCTTGGAACGATTTCGAGCCAGTTAAAGGTTCTTTCGTCGAGTTAACCAATGTTAAGCAAGATTCCTATTTTATGACGTCGCACCATTCAAAAACGATGCAATGAAATCTCAATATTTGGAGCAACCAATAAACCATAATGAGGAGGATTCTGTGATGGAGAAATCTCTAGACTCAGTCCAATCCCGAACATGTGAAGGGTTTGATGCCTTTAGGCATGCGTTGGAAACGGGGGATACGGCTGATTTTCTTAATAAGGTTACGGAAGATTTTCATTTCTCTGTTCCGCTCCCGCTAGAGGGGTGGAATCATGAACAGCAAGGCAAAGAGCGGTTTGAGGAATTGGTCAGGTTCGAGCGCTCCGTATTTCAGATGCAGCTCACTCCGCTCATCGTTCTTGAGAATGAGGACAACGGGATGGTGGTATTTCGCTCGGAAGGCTTGTTGAATGGGCGGCCTTTTCGTAATGAGCTTGCAATCGTCTTCGAATTCGAAGCAGGGCGGATCCGCTCCTTCCGCGAATATGTAGGTATGCCGTTAAAAAACTACGAGAACCCATAATAGATACAATAGCTGCAGTGTATATTGGAAGCCAGACTCCATTCGGATCAGGCTTCCAATACATGTTCCAGACGTACACGCTCAATTAAACGCTTTCGGCCTTGTCAGTATGCTTTATGAGCTGCAATTCTACTTATCCTTCAGATTAATTCTAAAAATATCCCCCGCATTACCACCAAATACCATCATCCCGCCTTCAGGCAGTACTACCGAGTAATTGTTGCTTGCCTCCCGCGAAGAGCTCGTTGTCTCATTCATAACCGAAGTGTATCTAAGCGTGTTAAGAATATATTATATTTATGGGCCGTCTTCGAATACAATGAACGTATAGCCAAGCACGAGATCAAGCCTGAAGCAGCGATCCGTCCCCAATGCCTTAGAGCGCGACTAGGGGCCGGTGTTCACGGGTGAATCAAACCAAATACAAGTTTATCGGAGGGGATTCGATTGGGAAAACAGTTTCCGGCCATGCTCCCCGAGCATATGGCCTTCATCCGAAAGCAGCAGCTGTTCTTTGTCGGAACGGCGCCCATGTCGAGGGATGGGCATGTTAATCTGTCACCGAAGGGATATGACACGTTTCGGATATTGTCCGATCGTAAGGTTGCGTATTTGGATTTGACCGGAAGCGGCAATGAGACCAGCTCCCATCTCGAAGAGAATGGTCGTATCACGATGATGTTCTGCGCATTCCAGGGGCCGCCGAACATCCTGCGCCTATATGGAACTGGAACGGTGATTCTCCCAGAGGACAACGAGTGGGAGCAGCTATACGGAATGTTCGAGCCGCTGCCTGGAGTCCGGCAGATCATTATGGTCGATATACACAAAGTCCAGACGTCCTGCGGCTATGCGGTTCCATTCATGTCGTTCGAGAAAGAGCGAGAGACGCTCCAGCGGTGGGCGGAGCAAAAAGGAGAAGAAGGCTTGCACAGTTATTGGCAGGAAAAGAACTTGAGCAGCCTCGACGGATTGCCGACGTCTCTTGGGAAACGTATAAGGAGATAGCGGTTGGTATCTCGCGGCTGGACGATGGGATAAGAGTGACTTAAGGAGGTTGAAGATGGAACATGGAACATTCCCAAATCGTACATACAATCCTTGCTAAATTAGGTAATGAACGTTTGATTACGGAACTGACAACAAAATTGTCGCAATCGGAGATGACTACGCTTCTTCTCGCGCTTTCACAAGAAATGACGGCTCAAAGTTCTCCCGTCGACTTGTTAAACAAATATGCCACGAATCGTTTTGTGAAGCCTTCCGAGCTCAGTCCAATTAAACTGAAGAAAATAGAGCTTGATATGCTCGAATTGGCAGAAAATAGGGGATTTACCTCATTGGAGCTTTCTCCAGCTAGTCCGTTGGGAAGCTGTTCAGTGATTGCAAAGGTTGATCAAAACAAGGTGATATCAGCAACAAGAGGCGTTGAATTGATGTCGGACAGCACCAATATGCTTGCGATTTATCTGGCGAATGGCATAAAGAACAAATCAATAAACAACAGCATCAACGATGTGCATGTTTGCGCAGCTAGCAGAGTCACTCGAGGGCAATGGTATAAACAGGCCAACGTCCTGCCTCATTTCGGTTTATTTACCTTGGTTAGTTCAGGAAAAGATACCGGTTCATATCGCTTCGAGAAAGATACACTGACCCGGCACATCGCATTCTATCTCCATTATTATGGTGGGAAGCTTGGTCAGGAGACAAAGGTATTTCTTCATATGCGCAAGGGCTATACCGATTCAGAAGGTTTCCTGGACAGAATGGTCGATCATTTGAATGTAGAGTTTCCCTCCTGCTTATTTATCGAAGACAGGGTAGAGAGCAGCAACCAGTATTATAAAGGCCTGAACTTCGAAGTGAATGTGAATGGAGTGAATATAGTAGATGGTGGTTTCGTGGATTGGACTCAGCAATTGCTCGGGAACAAGAAGGAACGATTGTTGATTAGCGGGACGGGCATGGATTTACAGTTGATCACCGGAATGATTCAATGAACGAGGCAGTTACAATCAAAAAAAGGTAGGACAACAACATATACGAATACGAAGTCGCTGAAATCGCGGCTTTTTTGTTATAACATGCAAGTTAGAGAATGGGAGTTTTAATATACTTCTATACCCGCTTTTCGTTGTTTGTCTCGGATCGACTGCTTGATGTAAGGAATGTGTTTTCTGAAACAACATTTTTAGCATTATTTCCATTAATTGAGAGTCATGAATGATGTCCTTTTGTGAAAAAATAACAAAGAGTTTTAGTTTTCATCGTTTCCTCTGGCATATTATCTTTTTTCTCTATTGTAAACTATACGAATGATACATCAAACGGAAAAGGTGAATTCTATGGATGACAATATCAATCTGAAAGTGATGTCCTACAGTATACGTCACGGAAAAGGATTAGATGGGAAAGCAAGCTTGAGCCGCATAGCGGAAGTGATCACAAAAGCTCAACCGGATATTGTTGCATTGCAAGGTGTGGACCGTTTTATGCCCCGAAGCGGCTTTCGAGATCAGCTGAAAAGGCTGGCTAAACTGCTCGGGATGCACGCTTGTTTCTCTCCTAGCGTAAATCTCATTTTTGTTCAATATGGAAACGCCATTTTAAGCCACTATCCGATAATTTCAAAAGAAATTCAGTATATTGGCGGGTCTAAAGAGAGAAGGAGCATCTTAGTGGTAAAACTGCAAATCAATGAAAATGTGGTTACAATAGTAAATACCCATTTGGGGGTACATATGAAAGAACGGATAAAACAGAACCCAATTCTTTGGAGTGCTTTAGAGAAACTGGAACAGCCGACGATCCTGGCAGGGGACTTTAATATGAGTATGGACGATCCTTTCATGAAACGGTTGAGCTCCCGGTGGACAAAAGTCACTCTTCAGAACAACCTGCCTACCATGGAAAATGGTATGGAGATCGATCACATCTTTGTAAACATGCCGACAGAACTGGCCACAGCCAAGGTTCTTCCTTATGGTGCTTCGGATCATTATCCGGTCATTGCAGAAATTCGCTGGCAGTACTCTAAAAGTAAGGCTGAGGTCGGCGAGAACTCTTCTAACCTGTTATAAAAAACAATGACAAGGGTCCAGTTTACCGTGTAAATAGCGGGCTTTTTTATTTTTAAGTCTAGTTTATATACGTTATTGACACGACACCAAAAATTGGCCTACAATTGAATCGTCACTAAATGGTGTCCTATTAGTGAATCAACACAATGCTTTGGATAAGGTCATCCTTAACTGAGAATGAGTTTAACATTATCATGGATTTACAATTCAAGACATAGATCGAGAAGCTTTAATTTCGCGCGGAGCTGGCCGCCCCGGTGCTCGTAAACGGATTGGGATTGGCGCATCCCATTTAGATTATAGAAGTATCGGTTGAACAAAACAGGACCGTACGAAGCATGTGAAAACCACAGGCTTTTAGATTTATCGTAACGCAATCGAGCAAGTTAAAACAAAAAAACAGAAGGGGGTAGCTTATGGTAAATGGTGAGAGGAATTCAAAGATTGATCCCTATTTTAACAAACTTAAGAAGTGGAAAGAAGAATTTAAGCTGCTGAGAGAAATCGTTCTTGACTGCGGGTTGACCGAGGATTTTAAGTGGATGCATCCTTGTTACACGCTTGACGATAAAAACATCGTTTTGATTCATGGCTTTAAGGATTACTGTGCGCTTCTGTTTCACAAAGGGGCGTTGTTAAAAGATCCCCATGGGATTCTAATCCAACAAACCGCAAATGTTCAGGCAGCGCGCCAGATCCGGTTCACGAATGTTCAGGAGATAGATGAGATGCAACTTATCTTGAAGACATACATTGATGAAGCCATCGAGGTTGAGAAAACCGGTTTGCAAGTGAACTATAAAAAGAATACGGAATACATCATACCGGAAGAATTAGAAAGTAAATTCGTAGAAATGCCCGATTTAAAAACGGCTTTTGAAGCATTGACACCGGGACGACAAAGAGCGTACATTTTGCATTTTTCTTCACCCAAGCAATCCAAAACCCGTGAGTCAAGGGTTGAAAAATATATCTCGCATATCCTCAGTGGCAAGGGATTAAATGATTAGTATATGTTATCTTTTTTTGGAAGGAATAGAACATACATAGATTAAACTCCGCGTTAAACGCGGAGTTTTTTGTTTGCAATTAACCGTTATCAGGGGTGATTTCCCTATCCCATGGATCACTGCTTTAGATAAGAGAGCAATCCAAACAAATTTCAACAAAAAATAAATTTCGGTTGCACCTAACGTAACGTCATCTTTTATAATTAATCTACCGGTACATAGTTAGCGCTAACAAAGGAGCTCTTATGAAACGATATTGGAAAGTGGGGGAGCTTGCTAAACAAACGGGACTCACCGTGCGGACTTTGCGATTTTACGATCAAATCGGTTTGTTCTCGCCATCGGGCAAGACGGAGTCCGGTCATAGGCTGTACGACGAATCTGACCTGTCACGCCTGCAGCAGATTATATCGCTTAAAGAATTAGGCTTATCTTTGGAGGATGTAAAGCTCATCCTGAAGGACGAGCAGATCAGCCCACTAGAGATCGTCAAGCTGCAAATAGCCCGAATCAAGGAACAAATCAAGGTGCAGCAGCAGCTTCTTGAACAGCTTCATCATCTATCCAAGTCGATGCAGGGGATGGCGCCATTAGCGGTTGAAGACTTCACTGACCTCATGCAAGCGATTAAAAAAAGCCATGAGAAGTTAGTCATCGAGCGGAGAACGAGCTGGGAGCACCATTTGGATGTATTGGGTAATTTTATTGCCGAGGAAGAGAAAAAATCGAAATCTAGGGAGGATTAATTATGAACGAACGATTTGTTAAACATGCCACCTTCGTCGTCGAACGGACTTATGCAGCTTCGCCTGCGAAGGTCTATCAAGCTTGGGCCGATACGGCTGCCAAAGCAAAGTGGTTTTCAAAACCCGATATTTTCGAGTTTCATGTCGGGGGACGCGAATATAGCAGCGGTGGCCCGCCAGAGGGGCCCGTCTTTACGTTTGACGCGTGCTACCAAGAGATTGTGCCGGAAGAGCGCATCGTCTACAGCTATACCCTGGATTCGGATGACAAACGTATCTCCGTTTCGCTCACAACGGTCGAGCTTATCCCGACCGAGGATGGCACAAAGCTGGTCTTCACGGAGCAGGGGGCATTCTTAGACGGGAATGATACGCCTGAAGTGCGTGAGCATGGGACGAATGAGATGCTTAATGCACTTGGAAAGACACTCGAATAGCGGCTTCCAGCATGTTAAACCCCACTGTTAAAAAAATCAGTGGGGTTTAACCACAACCTGGATAATAGAGGCTAGAGTGAAGAATTGTTAAATAGATATCTATTACTCTTTCCGACTTATAAACTCATTCGGAATATCTTCACCTTCCGGGTTATTGTTTTTAATTTGGCTAAGACGTCCATTGCGATACTCACCACCATGAACCTTGTTCTGGCGCTGACCATTATTATCCGTACGATCATGCTGATTATGATTATAGTTCTTGTTATTTGCCATTTCGCATACCACCCTTTTTTCTAAGATGTACAACATAGAATGTGTATTGAGATCAGATTTATGCAGATTGGCGGCTGCGAGGACTCTAATTTAGTTGCCTGGTTGGTTCCGCCGTGAAGTAAATCTCGTTATATACCATGCACTTTGTAAACTTCTTAAGTACCTCACATCGGTATTGCCCGTTTTGGAATAAATTTAGGTAGCTATTTTCGCTGCGGATATACTTTCCATCATCGTACCAGTTCATAAATCGATTGTTAAATCTTCTTTTCATGCAAAAATACGGCTCCATGACGATAACCTTGCCACCTGGTTTCAAAATGCGTTCAAACTCGACCAAATATGAATGAATCTGCTCATCTGATATATGGTGAAGAACAGCAACGACAAAGATATAGTCAATGGAGTTGTTTTCTATAGGGATCTGGCGTTCATCAAATATTTCAAATGTATGGTTAGGGTACAGTCTTTTGGCCAGACGAACCCGATCCATATTGGGCTCAATGCCAAGATACCGATCTGAATGACAAATAGAGCAGTTGGCTCCAGTACCCGACCCAAAATCAAGGATGAATTTATTCTCCAATTGGAAGTGCTTCTGAATATGGTCATGGATATATTTTTTGGTAATCCATTGGGGACGGACAAACCAGTGATACAGACGCGGAGACAGAGGCATTTCTAACAAGTCACCACCCTTTTTATATAGCACAAAGGTTAATCTGACTCATCGTCCCATTCCTTATACGTAGAAAAATTAACCGATTCCCATCGATAAAGACAAATAAACTATTTTTTATAAATAAAGCAGCCGGAGTTTGTCATCCGACTGCTTTATTAAGTTCACTCTTCAAGAAAATTATCGAATAGACCTGAGCATACGACTCCATGCATTTCCATTGAGCCTGCGTCTATATGCCATTCCAATCAGTGTAGCACCCACCCCAACAGCCAATAAAGATATGACGGTTTTCTGATTATTGATTTTGAAAGGGATCATCCGCTGCATTTCATTCACTCCTTCATCTGAAATATTTGTTCGAGCTCCGAACCATCGTATTATGGGTACGTTATGAACTCTTCATTCAGAAAAAGGATGGGTATAATGATGCTGCAATTTGTTTCCATGTATGATTAAACGTCCCCCTTACTTTCGTTTACGAAACATGCGATTTCGTTTGATATCCGCTTGACCTTTATGCTTTAGGATTTTAGAGGATAAAAGCATAAAGGAGGAGCACATGAAGCGAAAATGGATCGCCGGTTTATTATCCGGCATACTGATCGGCAGCAGCTTATTTGAGCTTGCACTTGCAAGCACCCCGGCCTATGCTGCCGCTTCGGGAGCGATGCCCGTATTTATCTCGGAAGTTTATCCCGATGACCGGTCGAATCAGCAAACAATCGAGGGCGCGGGCGGGGCCGATCTGTTCGAGTATGTTGAGCTTTACAATCATTCGGGAGCACCGATCTCGTTTAATGACGAGTTCAACATTCGTTACGACTATAATACGGGCGTGAAGACGTTGACGGTGACGGACACGGTCTACGGCAATCCGGATGGGGTGGTCATCCCGGCAGACAGCCCGGCTGTGCTCTGGGTGGAACGGATAAGCTCGTCCATAACCGGGGCGGCCGCCGCCCTGACCGAATCCGATTTTCGCCAGTATCACTCGGTTCCCGGCCATGTACCGGTATTCAAGCTTCGGGGGCAGGACGGCCTTAACAACACGGACCGCGGCTTATACATAACCCGAAAAGGCGATGACGCCACCGTGATCAGCGGCTTCTATTATACCGCCGAGGATGTCGGTGACGGCAAGAGCGTGCATCTTCAGCCGCCTGCCGGCGGTACAGGAATGATTCCTTACGCCCGGGAAGCTGCGCCTTCCGCCGGATTCATCGATCCGGGGCAGCTATCGCCGCCTGACAATCGCGTGCCTGATATCAGCCACACGCCGGTCGCTTCGGCCGATCGGACGCAGCCGCTGACCGTAAGCGCAAGTGTCTATGATACAGATGGAGATGCACTAAAGGTAAAGCTGTATTACAAAACGACCGTCAGCAGCCCCTACAGCATGATCGACATGGTTGGACGCGGCGGTGATCAATTTGATGCGGTCATTCCGGCCGATCAGTTGATCGGGGATAAGCTGCAGTATTATATCGAGGCAGCGGATGGGATTCAGCAGTCGAGATCCGTCGATTATGAAACGGCTTTAACCGGAGGAGCTGCCGGTGGGATCGTTCCGCGCATCCTGATTACTGAACTTCTGCCGAATCCGGCCGGGGATTACCGGTGGGGAAGCGGCAACCAGTACGAATACGTTGAAATCTACAATAACTCGAATCAGGTATTGGACCTTAAGGATTACACGCTCTGGTATCTGTACCCGAGTCAGACGGCACCTAAGAGTTGGATGATCCCGGATCATACTGCAATCGAGCCTTACAGCTCGGCCGTTATCTGGTTCGCGAAGGAAGCCGTGGCCAACGGCAAAGGATACACAACGACGTCCGACTTCAACCTGCACTTTAACAGCACACTGAACGATAACGACATTATTTTCTACGATAATTCGAAAGCTTCGGATTTCAATCTTCCAAATTCGCTGCATCGCGGGATTGCCTTATCCGCGCCGGGACAAGCCCATTCGTACATCGTACAGGCCTGGTATGATCCCAGCACGCCGGACAGCCCGGACAGGCTGGTCAACGACGTACGTAATGCAGTCGTTCGATATGCCTATCCGGATGCAGGGACGACGATGAGAAGATTGGATAACCGGATGTACGCGAATCCAGGCAGCATTGATCCGGGGCAGGTGCCGCCTGTAACAGGCGTCGACATGATAGCCCCGACGCTCGAGCATGAGCAGACCGCCTATAATTTGGGCAAGGGTCAGGCATATGCAGTTACCGTCACTAGCGACGAACCACTTGCTTCCGCCGAGGTGTTGATTGGAGCAGCCTCCGAGGAGCCAACGGCTTTTACGGATAAACACGCGCTGACGCTTGCGTCCCAGGATAATGGACGTTATGTCTACCAAGGCTCGATCACGCTGAATGAAATCGGAGCCTATCGTTATATCATCGATGCCGTCGACGGCAGTGGCAACCGCACGCGGGTCCCATATAACTCCAGAGGCGGGCTTTTGACAGTTAACGAAGAAAGCACGGGGACGGAGCTGCCGGATCCGGGGTTATCCTTAGCAAAAGGCAGCATGCTGAACGGGAAGGCATCTTTCTACGCTTACGGCTCCCGTGCCGAGGACGATATCGAAGTTCGCTTCGACGGCAATCCGCTGCCGCTTCGCAAGGCGCTGCCGGGCAAGGTAAACCTGGGCATGCAGACCCGGGGGATCGATCAGATTTATCAAGCGTCGGCAAGCGCACTCAATGCAAGCGGAGAGACGGAATTTTTCGGGCGCATACTGCCCAAATATATCGACGGCGCATGGTCGATGTTCGATATGGCTCCCGACCTCTTCGTGACCGGAACGACTGTTTCCGTCCATACCGGGAATGAGAATGCGCCGTATCAACTCAAAGATCACGACAAGGTATTCGGCAAGAACAATCATGACGATTTCGAAGTGATGAATCTCCATCTCGTGCTCCCGGACGGTTCGGTAGTCAAACCGGATAAGGTGCTGAACTACCTGGGCAATCTCGGACAGTCGTCCGTGAATTACCGGGAGGATACGTATTACGGTTTCGGCGATGCGGATTACGGCAGCAACCCAAACAAGCCGATGATCAGCGATTTCCATTTTCCGATTCCGCAGGACAAGTTCACGGCAAGATATGCAGAGCTCGACACCGCTTCCGTAAGGGATGGGGTGTATCCTCTAAGCATGTCAATGAACGGACAAGTCTTCCAGTCCATCGACGTGACTGTGGACAATACCGCTCCCGAGATTGAAGGAATATCGTATGGGGAAGGGCAGTTGTTGACCGACGCCATGCAGCTCAAAGGGCTGATCATGCTGGATGTGGTCGCATCGGACCGTTTAAGCGGTGTAACCGACATTACGGCGGAGCTTGATGGCGAGCCAATCTCACTTCCTTACGAAACGTCTTCCGCGCTGCTTGCACCGGGCGAGCATATTCTAAAAGTGACCGTACACGACGGAGCCGGCAATTCGGCGGACATCTCCCGTACCTTCATGATTGAAGAGGAGAAACCTCTTCTTCCTGGCGAAGTTTCTCCAGCCGATTTCGCGGAGAACACAGGGTTGAATCCGAGCCTGAGAGCGCGACTCAAAGATCCGAGCGGGGACTCGATGGACGTGCGCTTCCTGGAAGGGGATAAATACGATTTTGCCCGTGAAGACGGGATCGACGGCCATATCAACGTTGCAGACCGGGAGCCGCCGCTTGTACTGGCGCCGGACGGCGAAAAGGGAATCGGCAAGGAGGAGGCCGACAAAGTTGCTTACCCTGACGGGGAGTTTCTTCTTACGGATACGGATTCCGGCTTCCCATATCATCGATTCGAAGTCCAGCTGGACGAAGCATGGTCGGAACAGGATACGGTAGAGCTGCACTGGCAAGGACGTACGCTTCCTGGACGCATCGTGACGCTGTATGCATGGGATTATGAGACGGGCAAGTGGACCGCGCTGAAGTCGGCCACCGGTGACGAAGCCGAATCTGACATCACCCTGACAGCGGAAGTGGATCCTAAGCGTTACGTGCGAAACGGCAAAATCCAGGCCATGGCGCAGGATGAAGTGAAGAGCGCGAACGCGCCGTTCAACATTTTATGGTTTACGGACACGCAGTATTACGCGGAATCGTACCCGGACATTTTCGATAAGCTGGGCGATTGGATCGCGGAAGAATATAAAAAGGGCTTGTTCAGTTATGTGATCCATACCGGCGATATCGTGAATGTGGCCGACGACGAGAAGCAGTGGGTGGTAGCCGACCGCAACTTGAAGAAGCTGGATGAAGCGGGCGTACCGTATGGCGTCCTCGCGGGCAATCACGACGTCATCATTGACGGTGTGGATTACTCCTACTACGGTAAGTATGTCGGGGCCGACCGGTACAAGAACAATCCTTGGTATGGCGGCGAAATGGATAACAACCGCAATCATTACGACCTTGTGTCGTTTGGAGGTCATGACTTTATTTTCCTGTATATCGGCTTTGGACTAGAGGACACACCAGAGACGATCGCTTGGGCCAACGAGGCGCTGAAGAAGCATGCGGACCGCATCGCGATCGTCGGTATGCACGCTTATCTGGAGAGCAACGGCACCTTGTCCAATATGGCGCAGAGCGTTTATGACCAGGTCATCGCGCCGAATAAAAACGTGCAGCTGGTGCTAAGCGGACATTATCATGCTGCGAACCGGGTCGTGAAGACGGTGACGCATCCGGACGGATCGACAAGGCAGGTCATCGAAATGCTGGCGGACTATCAGGGAGGACCGAACGGAGGCAACGGGTATCTGCGCCTGCTGAAATTCGATCCATCCTCCGGTACGCTGGACGTGGATACGTATTCGCCTTACTTAGACGATTACAATTTCTTTGACGACGCCATCGAGGATTTTACCGAGCCGTTTGCGTTCAGGGACATTCAAAAACGGGTGGCAACCGATTATTTTGCGGTTAACGTGTACAAAGATACACTGATTGGCGAAGAAAAAGACGTGAAGTCCGGAGAAATCGCCTCTACCGTATGGAATGGACGAGAAGCCGGTGAGACGTATTACTGGTATATGGATATTACCGATGAATTCGGCGCTAAGCAGCTTAGCCCAATCTATCGATTTACGACCTCGAAGAAAACCTCTCCTCCGGGGGGCGGGAATGACGGAGGCGGAAACAATGGGGGCGGCGGCGACAACGGAAATAACGGCAACAATGGCAACAACGGGAACAACGGGAATAACGGAGGCGGCAGTAATCAACCGGGCCAAAGCAAGCCAGATGGAAGGCCGCCAACCACTGGATCTTCCAGTCCGGGAATGATTACGGCGAAAGTCGCCATCAATGGTCAGAGGGCTCAGGCAGCGATCAGCGAAGCAGAGCTCAGCGGTGCCTTCGACAGCGTCGCAGCAAACGCGGGCGGAATCAAGACCGTGACAATTCAACTGGACGAAAGCGCCCGGTCGTTCAACGGCGAAATCGTCATCCAGCTTCCGTCAGCTTACTTGAACCGCAATCACGCGCGGGAACGGATCGAGATCGTAACTCCGCAGGCAACCGTGAAGCTGCCATCCAATATGCTGAACCGTCTGCCGGAAGCAGGGGAGTTGACGAGCCTCGTAATTCGGCCGGGTAAGCGAAGCGGGCTTTCCGTGGAACAACTTAACGGAATCGGGAACAGACCGGTCGTCGAATTGCTGCTGCAAATCGATGGCAGGACGGTGGAATGGCCGGGAAGCGGCACCCCTGTAGAGGTATCGCTCCATTATGAAGCCAAGGCTGACGAACGAGCGGATCAGCTGGTCGTGTGGGAAGTCGATGCGATGGGCTCCCTATCTGCTGTGCTGAACGGATATTACGATGCCGAGCTTCGCACCTTGACTTTCGAGACGGACAAGCTTGGCACGTATGCAGTCGCATATAAGCAAGTATCCTATCGGGATGTAGAACCGGGCAGCTGGTATGCAGACGCCGTACATTTCCTCTCTGCCCGAGACATAGTTAAGGGGACAGGGGGAGGACAGTATCTCCCGCGGAAGGAGATCAGCCGGGCCGATTTTCTGGTCATGGCCATGAATACCTTCGGGATCATACCAGAGAATACGGATGGTGAAGGTAATTTTGCCGATGCGGGCAGCCGGTACTATACGCCGTATTTATCCGCAGCGAAGAAGCTGGGACTGGTCCATGGAACGGGAGATAACCGGTTCAGACCGGAGGACTCGATCACGCGTCAGGATATGGTCGTCATGCTCCATGCGATCATGGAATCGGCCGGTAGCGAGTTGCCGGGCGGAGATGATAACATCGAACGCTATACCGATGCGAAAGACGTATCCGGTTATGCGAAGGAAGCGATGGACTTCATGTTGGATGCCGAATTGATTCAAGGCACAGGTGGAGGCAAGTTGTCACCGAAGTCCGTTACCGATCGAGGGATGGCAGCAGAGCTGATGTACAACTACCTGGTCAAAAGCCGGGAAGCTTCTTAAGAATGAGAGTAAAGACGAGTTAGTATCATGTTAATGGATTAACGTAGTTAGAGCGGGAGGAGCCTCCCGCTCTTTTTGTTGCCGTTTGGTTGCGGTTGTGATTTCAGGCTGTTGCTTAACTAACTGTCAGATTAGTTCAATTAAGGTACAATACTTTAGGCACATCAACCATAAGATTTGGTATAAAGTAGAATGAGTCGAGGGGGGCGAAATGATGAAGGTGGTCAAAGTTGCTTTTGTATTTGTACTGTTGTTTGCTGGATGTAGTCCAAGTGACTCAAGGGAAATTATCTCCGATTCCATAACCACGCCAGCGATTCATACAGTAACCAATAATGAGTTGAATTCCCGGCATATCATCTATAATCACAACTATGACAATATGGATCGAGGAAATCATGATTTAGAAGGAGAGGTTGTGATTGATTTGCAGTATTATAATGAGCATGCGATTAGCCGAGGTGATATCGTATACTTCAAAAATTCTGAAACTAAAAAGAATCTTGGTGAGTACAGTATTTCTAGAGTAATCGGGCTACCTGGCGAGAAAGTAAAGATTGAAAAGGGACAAATCTTTATTAACGGAAAATTGCTTGATACTTTTTACGGAAGAGCACATCGACTGGGTTCTGATCTCGAAAGTTTGAAAAAAGCTTTAGAGCGTAATGACTTAGAAATGAACATCCGAAAAAACATTGAAAATAATGTGGATTATTTTCAACAATATAGTATGAAGGAAATCGAGATCCCCGATAGCAGCGTATATCTTGTAGGTGATGATTGGTTCCGCAGTAATGATAGCCGATTGTTCGGTCCATTATCCAAAGATAACATTGAGGGGAAACTGGTGGGTGTACTTGGTAGTTGAGGCATGTAGCCTTGCGCGCTTATAATCCGAATATCTCAATGTAATTTGAGCGGCAAATGAGGTTGAGTTCCCTTTAAAAAAATATCTTCCTTGACATGTTCTGGTTATATTTTGTAATCTGTTTTTGGAGATGAAGGAAAGGGGACTCGTATTCCAATGTGGACTTCCTTGTAATGGTTTGATTGTAGGTGATCGCGTGATTCGACCTTGGCTAATTGCCATAGGTTTGGTGAATCATGCCATCCTCAACCATTTCAAGGGATGCGAGAGACCGTTTATTTCACCCGCTGCGCGAATACTTGATGTATCCGCTTTTTTCGGTTAAGGCAGCGGAAGCAATTCATCTCCCATGATGAACGATTCTCTTGTCTTCTCTTAACCGTAGGAGGTATTTCATCATGAAGAGACTGCAAGGGAAAATTGCTATCGTCACTGGCGTAAGCCGTCCGGGGGGAATCGGAGCCGCGATATGCCGGACATTGGCTCGTGAAGGTGCCGATCTATTCTACACTCATCTATATGACTATGATAAAACAATATATCCAAATGATGCAGACAAGAGTTGGCCAAATTTATTTGCCGACGAACTTCGCCAGTTGGGCGTTCAAGCCGCACATATGAATTTGGACTTCGCCGATTCCGGTTCGGCTGTCAAACTGCTGCAAGAAGTCCGAACTACGATCGGGCTTCCGACAATCCTTGTCAATAATGCTACGTATAGCGTCGATGCCGATTTTCGTCAATTAAATGAAGCTCTTATCGATGCCCATTGTGCTGTAAACATTAGAGGGACTTTCATGCTATGTGCCGAATTCGCTCGTATGCTTGAGTCAGAGCAACGTGCACATAACGACGGGTTACCCGGCGGAAGAATCATTAATCTTACCTCTGGACAAGGAAAAGGCCCAATGCCCGGTAATCTCATCTATGCTGCAACGAAAGGAGCCATCTCCGTTTTTACCGAATCATTGGCTGCAGAGCTGGCTCCGCTTCATATCACTGTGAACGCTATCGATCCCGGTCCTACCGATTCGGGCTGGATGTCCGAAGAGGTGAAAACAGCCCTGCTTCCGAGATTTCCGATGGGGAGGATCGGTCTTCCCGAAGATGCGGCCCGTCTGATCGCTTTTCTAGCAAGTGAAGATTCAGAGTGGATTACCGGACAAATTATTCATTCCAGAGGCGGTTTCTAAAGTGGATTTCTTTTACCGTCTAGCATTGTAACGTACGAGTTACGAGTTCTCATTGTATTATCAGAGAAACATAGTTTAATCAGACAGAAGAAGGCAGCCGATCATTGTGATCGGTTGTCTTTTTTAAGCTAACGGGCGGCATGGACTGATAAAATACTTTTATGAAATAAGACATAAGATGACATAATTATAATTTACAATGAGTGATATATCCCGAAAGGAGCTGCAAATCGTGAAACGTAAAATCATTTTAGATTTAGCCGTTACGTTGGATGGTTTTATTGAAGGGAAGAATGGGGAAGTAGATTGGTGCATTATGGACGCTGAGATGGGGTTTGCGGATTTTTTAAATCAAATCGATACGATTATGTATGGAAGAAAAAGTTATGATTTATGGGGGCAGTTCACGCCGGATATGGATCCGTCGGATGCTGAGCAAGAATTATGGTCAAACTATCACAGTAAAGAAAAATATGTGTTCTCTAGGACGCAAACAAGGCGCGATCATAAAGCGACATACATCAATGATCATATCCTTGAAGAAGTACATGCATTAAAGAATAAGCCGGGTAAAGACATCTGGTTATATGGGGGAGCAAGCCTAATTACAACCTTTATTCAGTTAGGGCTGGTTGATGAATTCAGATTATCGGTTCACCCTGTCATCTTGGGAGAAGGAAAACCGTTGTTTATGGATATCAAGCAAAGGTTGAATTTAAAGATGGTGAATACAAAAACATTCTCCTCCGGGGTCGTGCAGCTCATTTATCATTTGGATAGGAATGCAGTTAACCATGTTAACCTCGAGAAGACGCCTTAGTTAAAACATAGCTCTGTCTGATCATTTCACGGATTTCTTCTTCAGGTACGGTGCCGTCAAGAATAATCGAATTCCAATGGTCTTTATTAAGATGAAAGGCCGGGACTACTGCAGTGTATGCCTGCCGTAAGAACTCCAGCATGCCGGATTCACACTTAACATTGATCCAGATATGATCCTCTTTTTCAAAAATCCACGCAAAAACTCTATTTGTATCTTTATGTCGAATCACGGTCCAATTCTTATCACGAAATGGTTGATCCTCATACGAATGGTCCAAACTCAAGCAGTAATCGATGGCTTCCTGTCTACTTCTCATCCCTAAATCCCCCAACCTATAACATATAAAAATGCCGTGAGTTTAACGGCATTTTTGTGCTCTCCTAATCAACAGCAAGCGTAGGACTATTTATAACATAACAAATATGATTGTCGGAGGACAAGCCGTAACTGAGGTGAAATTTCATGGGCATCAAACAAATTCAACGCACACAAGCCTTAGAAACAAACATTCAAGTACATTGCTAAGCTATTATAAATTGATATGGGAAGGATCAACGGTGTGCCGATTTTAACTTAGCACTTGCATCCATGGTTGTACAATCCAACTAGATACGTAAAGGAGGAGATCTTTTTGGGAATGGATTATCTTGCTTCCGCGCCGTTCCGAAGCGCAAAGCCCGGCGACATCATTACTTTCGGCACTTACCCGCAGTCTTCTGACGGTGCAGACAGATCCCCGATCCTGTGGAGGGTGCTGCAAAATTCAGGAAGAGAGCTGTTCCTGTTGAGCGAGTACATTTTAGACTGCAGGCGGTATCACGGCGAAAACGTGGATATGAAATGGCGTGATAGCGTGGATATTACGTGGCATGACTGTGATTTGCGCAAGTGGCTGAATAATGAATTCTACAACACCGCATTTAGTGCGACAGAAAAGGAATTCATAAAGACGACGCATTGTGCGGACAACGGAGAAGGCAGCCCGGATACGGAGGATAAAGTTTTTTTGCTTAGCGTTACGGAGATCAAGGAGTTATCTGAGATTCACGGAAAGGAGTTACGGCGCGCCGTTGGAACGGATTTTGCCAAATCGAAAAAAAACGATGGATGCAGCTTATATGTATACGATAAAGCAAATCAGGATAACTACATCATCAGAAACGGCGAAGAAGTCGGCTGTTCCTGGTGGTGGCTGCGAACGCAAGGAAACAAGCCCTCGCGTGCGTTTTTTATCGGTCCAAGCTGCAGTATTCGCAGCTATGCGAATGTAAGTCTCTCCCGTGACGGCGTGCGTCCCGCTTTAAAACTTACTCTGAAATAGAACGGGGCTTTTCCAGATTGGGGAGGCGCTCTAACCCGGCTCTTAAAGAATCGCCGTCGGAAATGTCACAAATCAGCGCCCTATATTGTTTTATGTGCAAAATGCAAAGGAGCTGAGGAATGATGAACGACTTGACATGCATCATTATTGGAGGCGGCCATGCAGGGCTTTCAGCGCTTAAAGCGATAAAAGAAACAACCCGGAACATGACGAATGGACGTCGGATTCGGTTTGTTCTGCTTGACAAGCAGCCAGGTCATGTGCGCAAAATACTGTTGTTCCGTCCGGCCGTAGGTGAGGAAGAGATTATGATTCCTTGGACGCATTATAGTTTTTCAGAAGGAGTCGAATTCGTGCAAGGAACGGTTACGTCTGTGGATAGCGGGGGGAAGCAGATTCAATATAAGGATGCGCAAGGAGATGAGGCCTGGATTCGTTATGATCTTTTAGTCGTAGCGGTCGGCAGCGTCGTGCGGCGCCCTGATCCTGATCGGGGAGGCATTTCTTTAACCGATCAGCAAACCGCAGCAGTCATCCGGGAGCGCTGGCGCGCCAATCTACGGCAAGCTGTTCACGAGACAGATGTTAGGGAACGTAAGCGACTGATGAGCGTCGCAGTTGCGGGAGCGGGTATCAGTGGCATTGAGACATCGGCTGAGCTGGCGCTAGAGATGCAGGAGGAAGCAGCTTTACTTGGACTTCATTCGTCCGAAGTCTCTGTCTATTTAATGAATGCGCAGGAGCGGTTATTCCCAGAAGCACCCGAGAAAGTGGGACATAAGCTGGAATTGACGCTTAACAAATGCGGAGTGACCGTGCTTCATAATCGTAAGGCGCTAAGAGAAGAAGCAGGCGTGATGACGGTTAGCCATGGTGATCGTCTGCCGGTTGGCCTGTGTATATGGACGATTGGCCTGATTCCGAATCCGGACCTTCGCAGTATGGGCTTGCCGCTTACTCCGGACGGTCAAGTACTGGTGGATGGATCCTATCGCGTGCAAGGGGTAACGGGTGTATACAGCAACGGCGACTGTACGAGAATCGTCGATCCGAGAAACGACATCGCAGATCAAATGACGTGCAAAGAAGGCGGCCTGCAGGGAGAACGACTGGGGAAAATCGTTATGGCCGATTTGGAGGGACGCCCCGCTCCGGTTCACAAGAAGGTTCCCTTAGATTTTTTCTGCATTGGACTTGGGAAGAACCGCGGATTGGTGTGGGGACGCAAACGGGGGGTCAACCTGATTATAACTGGAAAACTTGAGTGGAAATTTAGGAATATTGCATGGAAAGCAGGCAGTAAACTTCTATAGAAAGAAGAGACCTAGCTTGCAGATAAGAGAAGGTGAGAAGCCGAAGTGGAAGAACTGTACGATCAATATAAAGCGCTCTTGTTCACGCTGGCCTATCAATTAACAGGTTCTGTGGCAGACGCGGAAGATGCGGTGCAGGACGTGTTTGTTAAGGCGCACGACGTACATCCCGAACGTTTGGAGGAGCCGAAGGCATATTTGTGCAGAATGGTAACCAACCACTGCCTTAATCAGCAAAAATCAGCACGGAAGAGACGCGAAATTTACGTTGGTCCCTGGCTCCCTGAACCGATTCGGACGCCTGAGGCGGATACCATCGAAACAACCGTTGTCCGCTTCGATCTGCTATCTTACGCCATGCTCGTACTGCTCGAGCGGCTGTCCCCGACAGAGCGGGCGGTTTTCGTTTTGCGTGAAGCGCTTGGCTTCGAATATGCCGAAATAGCCGATCTGATCGGGAAGCGAGAGGCGAATTGCCGCAAGATGATGAGCCGGGCAAGAAGCAAGATGGGGGTTTCCGATAAGGAGCCCGTAAAGAACGACGCAGATGAAAAGGAATGGATAAACCGTTTCCTCGTGTCCCTCGAGCAAGGGAATATCGATCATTTGTTGTCCCTGCTTACCGAAGACGTCATGTTCGTTGCCGACGGAGGCGGCAAAGCCCTGGCGTACAAGCGCCCAATTCAAACGCGCGATTACGTGGCCCGAGTCTTGCTCGACGGGTTCCAGAGCATACAGGGGAAACTTCACCTCGAACCCGTACCTCTTAACGGTGAGACCGGCTTCGTCATCCGTTCGGGGAACGAAATTTTGGCGGCGATATGCATACTACTCCGGCACGGAAAGCTGGCCAGAATGTATGCCGTGCGGAACCCGGATAAGCTTGCTCGGGTTTAGGTCGTCGAGTGCAGCTTCAATCTAATGACCATTTCGATGAATCAGGATATTTCATTGAAGTGGTCGTTTTTTTATTGCAAATACAACATTATTATATTAAAATAAACATGCGTTTTATTGCATTTACAACATAAATGAAAACGAGGGAGTCAATGGATGAAAGGAATTCTTCGTGAAATTGGAATGATCGCAAGGGCATTAGATTCGATAAGCAATATAGAATTTAAAGAATATGACCTGACGAAAGGACAGTATCTGTACCTTGTGCGAGTATGTGAAAACCCAGGAATCATTCAAGAGAAGTTAGCTGAGATGATAAAAGTAGATCGAACAACTGCGGCCCGGGCTATCAAAAAGCTTGAACTTCATGGCTTTATTGAAAAGAAAGAAGATCAACATAATAGAAAAATCAAAAAACTCTTTCCAACGGAGAAAGGGAAACATGTTTATCCTTTTATACAAAGAGAACATGATTACTCCAATACGGTTGCATTAGAGGGATTTTCCGAAAGTGAAGCAGAAGCCATGTTTAATCTGCTACAAAGAGTCAGAAAGAACGTTGAAAAAGACTGGGAGTTTGTAAAAAAGGGCAACAAGAGATTGTATTGAATTACTAAATGGAGGAGAAACCCATTGACTTTAAAAATAAGAAAATGCACGTTAGAGGACCTAGGATTACTTCAAGACATTAGTGTTGAGACGTTTTATGAGACATTTAAAGATCAAAATTCATCTGAAAATATGAAAGCCTATTTAGAAAGAGCATTTAACTTAAACCAATTAGAAAAAGAGATATGCAATAGCTCTTCGGAGTTCTATTTTATTTATTCTAATGGGGAGATCGCCGGGTATTTAAAGGTCAACACCCATGATGCCCAAACTGAAATCATGGGCAATGATTCGCTTGAAATCGAGAGGATATATATTAAGGGCATATATCAAAAGCATGGGCTTGGCAAGTTTCTGCTGAATAAAGCCGTGGAGATCGCGATGGAACGAAATAAAAAGAGTGTCTGGCTAGGCGTATGGGAACGAAATGAAAATGCCATTGCTTTTTATAAAAAAAGGGGGTTTGTTCAAACAGGAACCCATTCTTTCTATATGGGGGATGAAGAACAGAAGGACTTTATCATGACCAAAACATGCATAGAGCACTGAAAAGAATTTTAGCTAAAAACGGGTATTGGGCTCGTGATATCGGATGTGGGTTCAAGGCGAACCAAAAGGCAGCTAATCTGCGGATTAGCTGCCTTTGTTTTTGTTCATGCAACGTTCTTGGATGTGCATATGGCGATATAGAGAGGATTAACCCAAATCCACGAAACCATCGTGCAATCTGCGGAGGCGATAAGCGTTCATGGCGGATTCGCGCAGCTCCTCGAGAATGGTGTAATTGGCCCACGCGCCTGCGACAGCCCCGATCCCAGGAACCATCTGCAGCATCTTCCGAAAGTCCATGGCGTCGCGATACTCGATCTGAAATGTCTCCCAGTCCATATTCTGGGCGTAATCAGCGTCAGAGAGCCATTGTTCCTTTTCCATATGCCAATGTTTGATGGAATGGAGCAACCTCGCACGGTTTTCCTGCCCTGAAAAGGTCATTTGAAATACCTTGAGAATGAACACCCGTTCGGAGAAGTGTTTTGTGTCGTAACCGTAAACATGGGACAGCTCGAACAAAAATTTCATTTTGATCGCAATTAATGCTGGAAAATCCACCATGCTGAACATAATGCCGCCAGCACCCGTTCCAGCGCCTTCGGCAACCGCAACTTTCTGGTACAGGGCAAACAACTCTTTCGCTTCTTGATCGGCATTCTCCAATTCCAGAGTATGCTGAACCGGACGGTTAGGCGTATATTCCGCACCGAACAGCGATGTGCGCACGATCGATCGTATGGTTGTCGTAATGATGCTGTGCACCTTCGGGGGAATCAAATGATTGATTCGATTACCGATGGTTTTCGATGTCTTTTCCAGCCATCCCGGCGGTTTGAACATTTTATGTTCCCAGTCGGCAATTTCCCTCTGTACTTTATGTTCGTAATTCATGATCAATCGCTCCTCAAAAATACTTAGCTATATTCTAACGAATATCTCCGTGAATCGAAACAGACTGCGGAAGGGAGGGGACCTCGACTAAAGTCCAGTTTCACATTAGGCGATATTCGGTATCCAGCAGCTTGTTAGAAGACAACTTTTTGATATTTCTAATTGGCAGTAAATAGAAATCTGTGATAAAATATGAATATGCATAATTGATTTAAGTAACTTAATTCAATGGAGTGACTTGGCAGTGGAGGATGAACAATTCAAGATCGGTCTTTCTAAAAAAGACGGTCAGCTCGGCTTCGTCTTTGATCGTGGAGGGCCTCGCGAGGGGGCGGGAAGAAAGGGAATCGGCATAACCAAGAAGATATCCTTGACTCTGACAAAAGATATTTGGGAAGAAATTGATCGGGAGTGTGAAGAACGAGCGATCTCTCGGTCTTCATTCTTTAGAAATATTATGGAGTCCTATTACGCCGCCGCTAATAAGAAAGACAGGTGAATAAGTTGTTAGTGCACATATCAAGGGATTTACTTGCTAAGGCTGTTCAACATGTCTATAAAGCTGTATCGAGTAATAGTCCGGTATCTAGATTGTCCGGGCTATACATCCATGCCGGAAGAGAAGGGGTATTGTTTAGCGGCAGTAATACAAGTCTTATGGTTCAATATAAGGTTTGTATAACGGATAGTAAAGTTCTTATTCTTAATAAGGGAAGTATCGTCTGCCCAGGCAAGTATCTATTTGAGATCATTCGTAAATTAGAGGATGGGAAAGTGACCTTGGAGGTCAATGAGCACCTTGTGCTAAGCATTAGTTCTGAGAACACACGAGTTTGCCTGGGTGGAATGTCTCCTATTGAATACCCTTTCATCCGGCCACCATATTATCATCAATCAGCTAATTACATAAATGTATCGTGCAACTTATTCATATCTGTGATTAACCAGGTAGTAAGAGCAGCCTCAACATCTGAGGCAAAGCCGATACTGACGGGAGTATCCATGGAGATTCAAGGGAACCGGCTTAATTTGATTGCTACAGACGGGGTTATACGAATGGCTTCTCTATCAATCTGTATTGAGAACGAAGGAGGGGTCTCTGGAAGCGTTGTAATACCTGGTGAAAATTTAATGGAGATAGCCAAAATGCTGGCTGATGATGGCCTAACAAAGGTAACTATAGAGCTTAATCATCATGAGATCAGATTTATGACGCCGAATCTGCTTATTACATCGGTGTTAATCGAAGGTATGTACCCTTCAACCAGAAATCTTGTTCCTACTTCTCATGTTTCCGAGATTGTTCTTAACATTAAATCATTAAGACAAATGGTTGAGCGCGTATCTGTATTGGCTGACTATCACTTAGTTACGATGCATGTATCAGAAAACAAATTGGAGCTTACATCCAGTACGCCCGAAATTGGTGATGTAAGTGATGTGCTGCTTTTGGAAGATAAGATCGGAGACAATTTTAGCATTACGATTAATGTGAAATATCTCATAAGTACGTTACGGTGCATCGAGTCAGATAGTATCCGAGTACGGTTTGCTGGTCGAAAAAGCCCCATTGTATTGCTTCCAGCCTTGGAAGATAGAGCATGTCTGTTCTTGTTAACTCCTGTCATGACAAGATAAACGATGTAAGGGGATGATTGGGGCAGTCAATCTGGTGTGCGGTATATTACGAAGCAAGGTTTAAAAAAGGAGATACTAGATGGAAAATAATCCAACTATTCGTTTGGCCATTGAAGAATCTATTCAGTTTCTTGAATTTGCACCGCATTTTACGATGGCTCACGGCGAGTACACTCGTCGAAAATGGGATGGAGCTTGGTGGCATATGGCTGCTCTTTATGAAATGGGAGAAGTGAAACGAATCCCCCAGACCGCAATTGAAAGAGCGATACACCTTCTCAAAACCCAGGTCTGGCCAACCTTTATTATATCCGCCGATGATCATCCAACAAGTGAAAGTGATAAGTTGAAGTTGGATTGCTGCCATTGTGAACTTGCCGTATTCTATATGATTCTTATGGCGTATGGCTGTGATTTGGACAAGGAACTGCCTTGGATTCGTGAATGGCTCTTAAAGCATCAGCTTCCTGATGGCGGACTGAATTGCGATCCTGATGCTTATACTCATTCTAAAAAAAGCTCGATTGTCTCAACATTGCCTCCGCTTGAAGCTATCTTATGGCATACTGACCGGGAATTCACTGAACAGGAAGGTGTTTTCTTAGACGAAGGTGCACGTTATTTAATTGAGCATCGACTTGTATGTTCTAAACAAAATGGGAATGTCATCGATATCGATTGGCTGAAACCTTGCTTTCCGAGGTTTTTTGAATATGATATATTGCGCGGCATGTCCTTCTTAGCAGAATGGTCTCGGCGTAGGAACAAACTGCTTACGGTTGGGTTAATTCATGAAGGATTGGAACGCTTGAATACATCAATGGCAGCAGAGGGTTTGCGTATCGGTAGACAAGTCTTTGATCCGCAAGGCCCGTGGGGTGGGCAAACTTTTTCCTTATTAGAAGCAACGGCAGGCATTGGTGTCGTTTCGCCTTATCTAACCAAACAATTGGATCGAGTAATCGAACGGTTGGGACCGGAATATACCTCACGATCAAAGACAATGGGAAGAGTACCTCAATAGCGGATGTTTCCAAAGGCATTACTTACGGACAGTAGTGGCTTAATCGTTCTTTTAAACCTGAAACGACTTCATCCGGTATCTCCCTGATCTTAATATCTCGACCTAGAAATAGCAGCCAATTGGTCATTTCGTTTAATTCTTCTGAATGAAGAACATTGATATAGGTCTTTAAAGTTGCGGTGGTTTGGTACGGATTCGTATAAGAAATTGAAACTTTTAAAGGATGGTATTTTTTGAACTGAGCAATTGCCTTCGGGCCAAGATCAAGGACAAGATTGATGATCTCTTCCTGCTTACTTAGTTGCTCTAGAATCTTTTTCTTACTTATTCTTTTTTTCTCAGGGTATGGTTTTACGTCGGTGAGATTGTCGATAGGAATAATCCGCCTCTTCCCCTCCCCTAAGTCAAAACCTTCGATTTGCCATAGGCTTTTTTCACGATAAAGATGCAAGAGATAAATGGGATAAGACTTTAATATCTTCTCTTCCTTGATGGTAACCAATAAATACTTGTCCACCAGAAGGATCTGGATGAGTTTTTCTAACATCGGATGGGGCAGGTCAGACAGATCAAGCAGGTCTGGATTATGAGGGTTGGTCCCTTCAAAAAGCAATAGTTGATTTAACAGAACAAGGTCATCTTGCTGGTTTTCCGAGATGAGACCTAGTAATTTTTCTGCTAAAGATTGACGACTCTTCAGATAAGGGAGTTGTTGATTTCTGGTGGCCATAAAGGCTATAAACAGAGCTTTAATTTCATTATCGGTAAAGCGGACCGTGGGCAGGACAGAGTTGTTCATGACAAAATAACCCCCGTCCCTACCAACTTCAGCGACAAGCGGCATCCCCATGGCTTCAATTTCTCTAATATCTCGAATCGCTGTCGAACGAGAAATGTTAAATTCCTGCATGATTTCAGAAATGGTAAAGTGGGCACGGTTGTTGATATAGCGCATAATGATATTGATCCGTTCAACTTTTTTCATCGGTTCTCCTCTAAACAGTATCATTTTTTGACATGATTTAAGGTTATTATAAACCCATCAAGTGAAAAGACAAATCATTTGATAAAAATAAAAAAAAGGTAGGGATTGAATATGACAAATTATACGCTTGAGGAAAAAGACAGCTTTATCGTTTTGGGAATTGGGACTGAGCTTCAGAGCGATTATACAGACTATGCTGGTATAAACAAGGAGAAGGCAGACTTTTGGGAGGCAGTGAAACAAGATGGAAGCCTTGATACGTTAAAGGCTGTTGCCGCAAATGACTACATTTTTGCCGTAAACGAAGCGGTCAATAACAAGATGATGTATTATGCTGGCGTCATGACAGAGACATCTCTACCCGAGGCAACTAGGGTTATTCAGTTTCCTAAAGGGGAATACCTCGTAGTAAAAGGGGAAGGGAACACGGCAGATGAGTTGAGTAATAAACTTACTGGCATTGCCTTCGGACAAGTCTTGCCGGAAGCTCAGAATTTTGCCTATGTAGGCGGGCCAAATGCAACGGTAGAGATGGGGCAGCGAGACGGGTTGGTATTTGGTGAGTTGTGGATCCCTGTTGTCAGGAAATGAGTGAATGTTTCGATGTAAGCTTTGCTCGAAGTAGGTCCATGAACTAACGCTCACCAAACTTTTAGGAGGGATGAACATGTCCAATATCGTTGATTTTAAAACGGTGTCTACGGTGGGTTTAGAGTCTTCACCCGTAGTAGAAGCTCTTGCTGGTTTACGAGCGAATGAAGCCCGTTATTTTATGAACAAATATAAGCATGAATTTAAGGTTGTACCAGCAAGCGAAAGCCAGGAAACCCTTGATTATGTAAACCGAATTCTAAAAGAAGAACGTGATATCGAGTTTGCGGCCAAACCGCTAGAAACGTCGCGTTTTCAGGTGGAAAATATCAAATGGGCTTTCGTATTTTATGAGGATGGTCTTGCGGTTAATGTCATGTATACGATTGATGACCCGAAGAAGCGTGCCGTTGGTTTTAAGCTTTCTGAGGGGATGGAGGTACCGCAGGAGTTAGAAGGAAAGTTTAAATTTGCTAGGCAGAAGTCTAAATTAGCTGGAACCATTCGGGGTTCGTTCTTTGTCATAAAAGGAGAATACTGAAGTAAGCAAAAGCACCAAGTGGAGGATTCCAGCCAATTATAATACATAAAAAGAGCAGCGATAATTCGCAGCTCTTTTTATTTGCATGAAACGTGCGACGAAAATGGGTGACGCTAAGATTGCAAGCTGCAGCCAATGCATCGATTAGAATCAACCTCAGCAGTGCTGTGAGATGTACTCCACGTGCCGAGAAGCGCTTTTAGATCTAAGTAGCAAACATGCCAGCGGCTTACCTGACCTTTTAAACTTTGGGCAAGATGTAGCTGGGTTGGAAGAAGCGAGACATCTTAGCCTGATGACAAGAACAATAGTAGTGAAACTAAAAAAAGAACCTAGCAGTTTTATCAGGTTCTTTTTTATTGCATATAAACAGACGCAATGATATAATCGGATCACGACTGAGATTTTATGTATGGACATAATTATCTTATCTTACAATCTAAGTGTATCATGCAGAAAAACTCTTGTCAAATGTTTTTTCTCAAATTAATGGTTAGGAGAGATGTTGAATGCGTTCGTTGGTTCTCGATTTTCAGGAAATGGACAAAAAGCAGCTTGGGCTCGTTGGTGGAAAAGGGCTCCATTTAGGGGAATTATCAAAAATTGAGGGAATACGAGTTCCCGAAGGATTTTGCGTGACAACCATAGGATATCAAAGAGCCATCGAACAAAACGAAACGTATCAAGCTATGCTCAATCGACTAACCATGCTATCAGCAGAGGATCGAGATCAAATGGTTGAAATCAGCAGGAAGATCAGACAAACCATTATGGAGGTAGAAATTCCATCCGATGTAGTGACAGCAGTAACTCGCTATCTCTCCAGGTTTGGCGAGGAACAGGCTTATGCCGTACGATCCAGTGCAACTGCAGAAGATTTACCGCATGCCTCTTTTGCGGGTCAACAAGACACCTATCTAAACATCATCGGCGTCGATGCCATCTTGCAGCATATCAGCAAATGCTGGGCTTCCTTGTTTACAGATCGCGCGGTGATCTATCGCATGCAAAATGGATTTGACCATCGTCAAGTTTATTTATCCGTAGTCGTTCAAAGGATGGTTTTCCCCGAGGCTTCAGGGATATTATTCACCGCTGATCCGATGACTTCTAATCGAAAGCTGCTATCCATCGATGCCGGTTTCGGACTTGGAGAAGCACTGGTCTCTGGCTTGGTATCTGCCGATGGTTACAAAGTACGGGAAGGAGAAATCATCGAGAAGCGGATAGCAGCCAAAACATTGGCGATCTACGGACGAAAAGAAGGCGGAACAGAAACAAAGCAAATCGATCCCGATCAGCAAAAGTCACAAACACTTACGGATGAGCAAATTTTACAACTGGCACGCATCGGGAGACAGATTGAGGCTCATTTTGGCCAACCCCAAGATATCGAGTGGTGTTTGGCCCAGGATACCTTTTATATTGTCCAGAGTCGGCCAATCACGACGCTATACCCGATACCTGAAGCGAATGATCAAGAAAATCACGTATACGTATCTGTCGGTCATCAACAAATGATGACGGATCCCATGAAACCGCTGGGATTGTCTTTTTTCCTGCTAACGACTCCTGCACCCATGCGTACAGCTGGCGGAAGGTTGTTTGTTGATACTACGGCTATGCTGGCTTCACCGGTTAGCAGAGAAAATGTATTAAATACCCTGGGACAATCCGATCCACTCATCAAAGACGCTCTTATGACCATCTTAGAGCGAGGAGATTTTATAAAATCGCTACCCATCGCTGAAAATGAACAGACTCCCGGAAAAAACAATATATCGTCTGCGGGTTATCAACCGCCAATCGACCACGATCCGACAATCGTTTCTGATTTAATGGAACGTACTCAATCATCGATCGAAGTGTTGAAACAAAACATCCAAACGAAATCCGGATCCGATTTATTTGATTTTATATTGGAAGATATCCAGGAACTGAAGAAGAATTTATTTGACCCACAAAGCTCGGCTGTCATCATGGCTGCAATGAATGCTTCAACCTGGATCAACGAAAAAATGAATGAATGGTTAGGCGAAAAAAACGCAGCCGACACGCTTTCTCAATCCGTACCGGGCAATGTTACTTCGGAAATGGGTCTGGCGCTGCTGGATGTTGCAGACGTCATTCGTCCTTATCCGGAAATCATTGATTATTTGGAGCAAGCAAAAGATGATCACTTTTTGGATAAGCTGCTTACATTTGATGGCGGGCAGCAAGCTCAAGACGCGATCCTAGATTTTCTTGACAAATATGGCATGCGATGTGCTGGAGAAATCGATTTAACAAGAACTCGTTGGAGTGAAAAACCAATTGCGCTTGTTCCGTTGATTCTGGGTAACATCAAAAACTTCGAGCCTAATGCCAGCCATCGGAAATTCGAGCAAGGGCGGCAGGAAGCTTTGAAAAAAGAACAAGAGCTATTAGATCGATTGAAACAATTGCCGGACGGTGAAGGAAAAGCCCAAGAAACCAAACGAATGATTGACCTCATTCGGAATTTCATGGGTTATCGGGAATACCCGAAATACGGTATGGTAAATCGTTACTTTATTTATAAGCAGGCTTTACTGAAAGAGGCTGAACGACTCGTACAAGCGGGCGTTATTCATCATAAGGAAGATATATATTATCTCACTTTTGAAGAGCTTGACGAGGTCGTACGCACAAATAAACTGGATAACCCGGGTTCCATGGTCGAGCAGCAAGCAAAGCTTGCGATCAGACAGATGATCAGCAAACGAAAAGAGGAGTACAACGTATTTGAAAAACTAACTCCACCGCGCGTGATCACATCGGATGGCGAAATCATCGCAGGGGAGTACAAACGAGAAAATATCCCAGCCGAAGCTATTGTCGGCCTGCCTGTTTCTTCCGGAACGTTCGAAGGACGAGCGCGTGTCATCTTAAACATGGAAGACGCCGATCTCGAGGAAGGAGATATATTAGTCACCGCTTTTACCGACCCTAGCTGGACGCCTCTGTTTGTATCCATTAAGGGCTTGGTCACCGAAGTGGGCGGACTGATGACCCATGGAGCCGTTATCGCGCGTGAATATGGCTTATCGGCCGTTGTCGGCGTGGAGAATGCTACCAAACGGATAAAGGATGGGCAGCGCATTCGCGTACATGGGACTGAAGGGTATATTGAAATATTGTCATAGCTCAATACGACAAGTGATGGCATTCGCCACAAGACCACAATCGATAGTAAACAAAAGAAGTCGCGGAATCCGCGGCTTTTTTTCATTTTACGCTGGAAAAGTTGCAAACGTCCCGGCATTTTTAATATTTATGACAATAACTGTCACTATTATCAATCATAATAGGTTTCAAAGCCTAAATGCGCTTAGGTACTAGCTCGATGTTACCAGTTAGAATCCAAAAAATGAAGCTAAAGGAGCTGTTTAGAAATGACGTTACAATTCATTCCCTACATTATGCTGAACGGAAACGCCAATGAAGCGATTGCATTTTACGAAAAAGCATTGGATGCTAAAGTCTTATCAAAGCAAACATTTGGACAGGCACCCGAGAGTATCCTGAACACCATGTCGTCAGATGTAAAGGATAGAGTGGCTCACTCCGTCTTAAGGATAGGGGAAATTGAAATGTTTGTAGCGGATACGGAACCTGGACAACAAACGCAACCGGGAGATCGATTGAGCATTTGCATTACGACAAACGATATTGAAAAATCAGAACAATTTTATGGGGCTTTACAACAAGGAGGTCAAGTGATTACGCCATTGCAAGAAATGTATTTTAGCCCAGCTTACGCAATGGTAACGGATAAGTTCGGAATTACTTTTCAGATTTTCACTACTACGTAACACAAAAGAAGAGCTGACCTGCTTTCAATCTTCCGGTTCATGTCGGCGCGTAACCAGCTTTCACCTATTCTCCTGATCCGGATTTTCGTATATATCCTTCTCGTTACGGGTAATTAAATTACTGACAGCACACACACCAACCGTGTGACTATGAAGCGGGAAAGGGGATCGAAACGAATGAAACGGAAATTGTTAATAACGGGAGCGGCAGGCACCATTGGAAATGTCATTTACAACAGGCTGCTCAAAGACAACCGGTATGAGGTTGTTGGAGCGGATATACAGGCGGACGAGAAACTGGGCATTGTACCAATGGACATCGGAGACGAAGCGCGGCTGACGGAGCTGACGCAAGGAATTGATACGGTGCTTCATTTTGCCTGGATCAAGGACAAGGGGGATTTTCTTGGTAAAGTGCTCGGGGGAAATGTGAGCGGTGCCTACAAGTTATTTGAGGCGGCGGTGCAAAATGGTGTGCGCCGTATCATATTCGCCAGCTCGAATCATGCCACCGGGTATTACAAGACTTATGAGATGGTAGGGCCCCAAGATCCATACCGTCCGGATAGCTTTTACGGACTCAGCAAATGTTATATCGAGCTGCTGGGCCGACTGTATTCGGACCAAGGCAAGATCTCTTCGTTCAATATTCGGATTGGCAACTTTCCTGGGGACAATCGTCCTCATTCAGAACGTGCGGGGCATATCTGGATATCCGAACGCGATATGCTCCAATTAATCGTTTGTTGCATTGAAGCAGATGACGAACTGAAATTTTTGAATCTGTACGGCACCTCTGCCAACAGTGATAACTACTACAACATCGATTATCTGGAGGAACTGATCGGATACAAACCTCAGGATGATGCGACAAAGCTGCTTGAGCTGGCCAAGGCAGCGGGACGCAAAGTGCGTGAGGATGAGACGATCTATCAGGGGGGACAGCAACAGTAGCAATTGAGCAATGTGACAATGTTGTCACTCGGAATGAAATAATGTTATATGAATCGATGGGAATATATAGATGTCCCCCTTATACTGGAAATGTTAGATTTCCAAAGGGGGATATCCACTGATGACTGATATAGTTAAAGCAATCATACTCGGCATAATAGAGGGTTTAACCGAATTTTTACCGGTATCGTCTACCGGACATTTAATTTTGGCAGGCCATTTGCTAAGCTTTGAGGGAGACGCTGCCATAACTTTCAAAATTGTTATACAGTTGGGTGCAGTAATGGCCGTTCTCATTCTGTATTGGAAAAGGTATTTGGCGATTGGGACTAATCTGATTCGAATGGACTTTTCCCGTAGTCGCGGATTAAATGTTATACATATGATTTTGGCTATGTTACCGGCATTAATTGTATATCTTCTGCTCAAGGACACAATAAAAAGCCAATTATTCGGCCCAACTCCAGTCTTGATCGGGCTAGTGGCCGGTGGCGTGTTAATGATCATTGCAGCACGGAGTAGGAGAACCGAAACCGCTGATACGATGGATCGGATTAATTATAAACAAGCTTTCGGGATTGGCTTGTTTCAGTGTCTGGCTTTATGGCCGGGATTCTCGAGGTCGGGTTCGACGATTTCAGGCGGACTTTTACTTGGCACCAGCCAAAAAGCTGCCGCAGATTTTACGTTCCTAATCTCCGTGCCTGTTATGTTTGGTGCAAGCTTGCTAGATTTATATGATAGTCGGGATTTGTTGAGTTCTGATGATTTCGTCCTAATGTTTATTGGCTTTGCAACATCCTTTCTTGTGGCCATGATTGCCGTCGTGACGTTTATCAAACTGATTAAGCGACTTCGGTTGGAATGGTTTGCTCTATATCGTTTTGTCTTAGCGGCTCTCTTCTATTTGATTATTTTGCGGTAACATAGCAAGATGAAGCGCAGCTGAGATGGTGCGTTTTCCCATATATACCGATAGTCATTTCTACCAAGAAATCAGCTGGATGTTTGAACAAGACGGTGATGCGATCATTTATCGGTTAGGAAGCTACTCGCCTGCTATGACAAAAGAGCAACTAATGAAAGCCGCAAAATTGTTTCTATGGTGATAAGCCTTTACATTAATACTGAATGGCGATAATCCAGATTTACAGGCTGCTATGCAGCCTGTTTTTCGTTTACCAACCACTTTCTTGTCAGAGGCCTAATTTGTACTAAAGTATCTGTTTTATCTTACCTATTCCTGTCATATTAATTCTAAAAGGTAGGTGTTATAGGGAGGTTGTTCATGTTGAGGAAGCGTACAAATTCAGGTAGAAGGTCTGCAGTAATTACTGGGGTGTTATTAATAGTCGGATTGGTTACAGGTATATTTAGTGTGGTTCCTGTTATAGATGGGGTAGATTACCTTGTCCAGGCTTCTACAAATGAAAATGAGCTACTAACAGGAGCGTTTTTTCAGTTGTTGATGGTTGTAGCATACGTTGGTGTTCCTATTATAATGTATCCGATTTTAAGTAAGCATAATAAAGGTTTAGCTCTTGGATCGGTTGCTTTCGGCATTATTGCGGGTGTGTTCATTATTATTGGTGTAATCATACTTCTGTTGCTATTGACATTAAGCCATGAATTTGCAAAAGTTGGAACGCTGGATGTATCGTCTTTTCAGACCCTGGGTGGGTTGTTAAGAGAAGGACGAGATTTGGTGAATCATGTGGCAACGACACTGGCGTTCGTTTTGGCTATGCTCTTGTTTAACTGCATATTTTACCAAACGAAATTAGTTCCACGCTGGTTGTCCGTTTGGGCTCTTATTGGCTCTACATTGTCCATATTGGCAAGCTTATTATTTATGATCCACTTCATCGGTCTGGATGCAACCTATATGATGTTGAACATTCCAATAGCCTTTCATCAATTGGTTTTGGCTATATGGCTAATCATTAAAGGATTCAAGCATAATACTATCGGATAAAATTATGGATTAATCCCAATTTAAAGCATAGAGCTATACAGTAATCCCATGTGAATAGGATGAGACGGTTAACAAATAATAAGTAAATTCATGAAAGCATGAGATACCTTCGTAACCCACTGCCTCGAGTAGGGAATGAATACTCTTTAAGACGTCAGATCAATATTAGCAATTTCCTTCATCATTGAATCGGTAACAGCCATTAGCTTGCAAGAGGGGGATTAGTTTGTTTCGTTGGATGATTCGCAAGATGACGAACGGTGTAATGGACGAGATTGTGGACCATTATATGAAGGGTATGATACAAGATCCATATACGGAACATGCGTTTTCCATGTTTACAACCATGCAAAAGCTGACGCCGCGGGCAATGATTGAAGCCGGGATGCGGGCGGAAAGCGGGAAAGCAATCAAGCGCACTTTGGGGAGTCCGATAATGTTGTCCGACTGGCATAAAATTTTGCTTAACCCCGTACATATGTTCCGCCTGCCCACGGAGGACAGCGTGCAAATCCAAACAGGCGTCACAATTGGTCCTCAAGCGAAAAAGCCACTAAATCTAGAAATTCCTATTCTCATCAGCGGCATGTCATATGGTGGAGCACTAAGTTTGAAGGTAAAGGTCGCTTTGGCTCGTGGTGCCAGTATCGCAGGTACGGCAACCAATTCTGGAGAAGCGCCTTTAGTCGATGAGGAACGAAGGGAAGCCAAGTTTTTCATCGGCCAGTTTCATCGCGGCGGGTGGATGAACGACGATAAATCTCTCCGGCAATTGGACGCTATAGAAATCCAGCTCGGTCAAGGGGCCCTCGCGGCCGCTCCGATGTCGATGGCGTCGGAGCAGATTGAAGAGGATTTGCGGATCGCCAAAAAGCTGAAACCCGGGGAAAATGCCGCGATTCATACCCGTATCTCGGGAGTAAACAAAACGGAGGACATGATTACACTGGTGCAGGACTTGAAAAATAAATACGGAGTGCCGGTTGGGATTAAAATCTGTGCGACTCATTTTATGGAACGGGAGTTGGAGGTCGCCATTCAAGCGGGAGTCGATTATTTTGTCGTGGACGGTGCGGAAGCAGGAACGCAGGGAGGTCCGCCGACACTTCTGGATGACGTCGGGCTCCCAACGTTATTTGCGCTCGCAAGAACGGTTCAGTATTTGGAAGAACGCGGGGTTAAACAAAGCATTTCGGTCATCGCTAGTGGGGGGTTAACGACGCCGGGACATTTCCTAAAGGCAATGGCGTTAGGGGCGGACGCGGTCTATATCGGTTCAATCGCCTTAATAGCCCTACAGACGCAAGCGGCTAAGACGCTGGCGACCGAACAACCGCAGCAAGTTCCTATGGATTGGCGTAAGTTCAAAGAAGGATTGGATGTTGATAAGGGCGCCGAACATTTGGCTAAATTCCTCAAATCGTCTGTCGAGGAAATGAAATTAGTCGCTTATACCCTTGGGAAAACGGATTTGGCACAAATCAACAAAATGGATCTGGTTACAGTGGACCGGGATTTAGCCCAAGTACTGCGGATCGATTATGCCGGTTTCCCTCCAGGAAAGCCAAAACCATCCACAGCAACCAACGTTATACCGGACGTAACGGAAACGATAGATCCGGATGAACCTCTGCCTCTACAGTAAACTCCCTTATTCATTGGGGGCTCCCACTATAGTTGATTAAACAAAACCCGCTCAGCATTTGGTTCTATCCCAAGTCAAAGAAAAAATGAGCTAGGCCTTCATTGCCTGAGCTCATTTTTCTTTTTTGGTGTATTTTTCGAACATGAATATATGTGTAGTGGCTTATATGTTTGTTTTCGATAAAGCAAGCTGATCTTCAGGCAGCGCCTTCGATGAACCATCGTTATGAAGAACACTACGCCATGAATACCTCGGTTCATATCCAAGTATATCCCTTGCCTTATCAATTGCCATCAGCGTCTCATGTCCCTGAACCTCTCTCTTTAAGGACACATTGGGAAAAAATCGTTTGACCAAATCCTGGCTAAGATCCGGCATGATGGTGTCCGGGGCTGTGATATGGAATACCTGATTTCCTAAATTGTCCTTCTCTATTGCAAGAAGACAGGCTTTAGCTGCATCTCTTACATCGCAATAGGCCCAGGCGTTTTTCTTTTGAATATCCTTTTGTTCATCATTCCAATGCATGATAGGGATTTTTTCATACTCATCCGGTTCATACATATTCGCGAAGCGAAGCGTGACGAGCTGTTGATTCGTAAGTTTATGATACATGCCTGTTAGGTGTTCCGTCAGCAGTTTCGCCATGGCATAGGATGACTTCGCGGTAGTTGGATGCTCTTCATCAACAGGGAGGTAATCCAGTTGCTCCGGTACAAACGGATAGCCCAAAACCGTTTCGCTTGAAGCCCATACCAGCTTGGGAATTTTAAAATCTTTACATGCTTCTAGAATGTTAAAATTAACGAGCATATTATTCTCGAATATCGCTTGGGGTGTATTCCTTACATCAGTTGGGATATTCCCAAGATGGACAACGGCATCACTTCCCATTAAAAGCTGACAGACTTGACCATAATCACGCAGCTCAGCTTGAATAAAGTTTTTTGATGCTGATTCTTCCCGTAGTAATCGATCGGTGGCTACTACATCATGGCCAGCTTCCAATATGGTTCTTACCGCCCAGCGGCCGATTTTTCCGGCTGCTCCTGTCACCACTACTTTCATCATTTCCCACCCCTTATCATATTTCCGACACAGCAAGTTGACCTTAAATCGCTGTTAGACTTCCCGTTACTTTATGGTTTTATTACTCTGCAGTTACAGAGCATACGATATTTTTCGAACTTCATGTTTTTAATAACCCCGTCTTGCCCTGAATCGAGGACAAAGTTGGGACCTCACTGGCTGTTATGATAATAAATTCGGCGAATTCCACTTATAATCATGCGAAGCAAGGCAACGTCAATTGGGTGGTATTTAAGCACTCAACCTCAGTTAAGAAGTGATTTTGAATAATCGTCCCAATTATAAAACAGCCTCCGTTTGTTGTGTCCAACTCAATGGCAAGAAGTTACCAGATTAACCTAAGTGAAAACGAAAGAGCTAAATCCAGAAATCCACATTCTGCATGACAACTTTTATTGTGAGAGTAACTTTTCTAAAGATATTCGCGTCTCTATTGTAGCTTCAAAAAATTACAATAAGTAGGTGAGAATTCTTTGAAAATAAAACATTGGAAATATGCGGTTGCCGTTTTATTTATCATGTCCGTGCTTTTACCGCTGGGAGCTCAAGAATCTCATGCAGCTTCCAAGTACGTCGAGCTGGAAATGCAATGGGAAGACGGTCGTAACAGTCATATTGAGACGCTTCATAAGGACGGAGTGACTTATGGGAGTTTTTTCTCTCTAGGCAGCATGGCAGGTCTCCATTGGGGGATGGAGAATGACAATACGGCGGTTCTGAAGAGGGATCAGAAGCGCATTGTTGTACACTTGGGAAGCAGCATTGCCGATGTAGATGGGGTTAAAGTGGATATGGGCAGGGAACCTGTGTGGTATATCAGTCACCTTTATGTGCCGATTAGATTCCTTGCAGCTGCTTTGGATGGGGAAGTGGCCAACCGGGATACAAAGACAGGGAAGGTAACCGTAAAAGGACTCAATAATTACACAGATACTTTTTATGGCAGCATGATGGGATACAGCTATACCATACGCGCAGCAAAAGGGGATCTTGAAATTACGAATGCTTATACCGGGCAGAAAAATACGATTGTGCTAGGTATGAAGGACATTAATGTGAATAGTCATGATCTCACCTTAAACTTCAAGTGGACTTCCAAGAATCTACTTATTGCATTTATTGAATATTCGAATCGAATGACTGAAGAATATGATCTATATACGTTGGTATTCAAGAATCAAGGGCTGATTCGCAAATCCATTGCTCACGGGTTAACGGAGCAGCATGAAACCTTGAAGTCGGACGGTACCATTCAACTCATTGATGATAGAAGTATCCGTATTATTGATGATGGAAGCGGCGAAGTACTTAGCGTGATTCCTCGGTAAAACACACAATCGGTTGATTCCCTATGTGGCGTTGAACGGAAAGGAGGTTTTTTTGTGTGGCCGATAGTTGTGTGAACGATCTTATCGTCTCAGCCAGATAAAACGCGAAGAGAGGGATGATGTAACAATGACAGGACCGAATCCAAATGAGAGATATCCTATACCCGGAGATAACAATCTTCAGTTTATCAAGAACACGATTACAAAACCTAATATTATCGCAGGGGATTATTCATACTACTATGCCTTAAACGGAGAATCATTTGAGGATCAAGTATTGTATCATTATGAATTCATTGGAACTAAATTAATGATCGGCAAGTTTTGTTCCATTGCTTCCGAGGTCAGATTTATGATGGATGGAGGGAACCATCGGATGGACGGTTCTACCTTTCCATTTAATATCTTTGGAAACGGCTGGGAGAAATTCACTCCATCTTTGGATCAATTGCCGATCAAGGGAGATACGATCATTGGAAATGATGTGTGGATCGGAAGGCGTGCAACGATCATGTCGGGTGTAAGGATTGGCGACGGAGCTATCATTGCCGCTGAAGCTGTCGTTGTAAAGGATGTGGAGCCTTATACGATCGTTGGAGGCAATCCAGCGAAGGAGATCCGCAAGCGATATTCCACCGAAGTCATTCAAGAGTTATTGGATATTAAATGGTGGGATTGCGATATCGAAGTCATCAATCAATATATTGGCGCAATTGTAAGCGGAGATATGGACTTGCTTAGAAAAATGAGACAAAATTAGCGCCCTTTTTTATTGAAATATGGCCATTTGATATGATGAACGTCATGGGCGAAAAAAGGTTCTTAAACGAATGTAGAGACCTATGTTGTCCTAGGAGTTTAGAGGTAAATGACCGGTTGAACCGCCGGTCATTTTTTTCGTTTAGGATGAGATAAAGGCAACGGTTACAGAACGTGAATGGCGGAAAGCTCAAACATCGGGGAAAAAGCCACGAACAGGTTTGTGTTCTCGCAGCCCCTGAAAAGGGTTCTATTTATGGTTGTTTATCTAGGAATGTTAACTCAAAATAACAACTCATGTTACCGATGATTGGTAGATAATCCGAATGAGAATAGTATAATGCGAAATAGGAGGAGGAGTAGAGAGAGTGATACATAGTGAAGGAATAATTTTACTGGTACTTGCAATCATTGGTTTAATTGTTGCAATTACCCTAGTCATTTATGCTTATCTAAATATGAATTATGATAAAAAACCATTAAAGCAAACATATCGTGCCGGCTATATAGAAAAACAGGTGACTCTTGATGATGGAACGATATTAAATTACGCTGAAGGACCGGATCATGGACCGGCACTTCTGTTAATACACGGGCAGTCCATGCAGTGGGAAGATTATGCTAGAGTACTTCCGGAGCTCGCTCAATATTATCATGTATATGCAGTTGATTGTCACGGGCATGGAGAGTCCAGTCATGATGCTTCAAAGTATACGGCTGTTGCTATGGGAAAGGATTTTGTTTGGTTTATTGATAATGTCATAGGTGAACCAGCCGTGGTATCAGGTCATTCTTCCGGCGGTATTTTAGCAGCATGGATTGCAGCTAATGCACCCGAAGTCGTGCAAGGCATTGTTTTGGAGGACCCGCCGTTTTTTAGTGTGGAGCCGCATGAAATGCAGAAAACATTTGTCTGGCTTGATAGTTTTGAACTCATCCATAACTTTAAGAATCAAACCATTGAAGATGATTATGTCGTGTACTACATGGAAAACAGTTATTTATGGGGAAAGTTTGGTGATTTAAGAAAACTTACTGCAAGGAGTACAAGAGGGTACCGGATAGCACATCCTGGTGAGCCGTTGAGGTTATGGTACGTCCCCTATAAATGGATACATGGCACACTTTATTTAGATCAGTTTGACCTTGATTTTGCTGAGACTTTTTATACTGGTGATTGGTTCAAAGGATTTAATCAGGAGGAAACCTTGTCCAAAATAAACGCTCCTTCTGTATATATTAAGGCAGCCACGCAATTTGGCGAAGATGGAGTGCTTTATGCGGCAAACCGTGATGAGGATGCTGAAAAGGTACACAGCCTTTTAAAAGGAAATGAGATGATCACGATTAAATCCGGGCATGATATTCATTTTGAGAAGCCGGATGAATTTATTAGGATCATGGTTGATTTTTTGAAGAAAATAAAAAAACATGGTTACAATGAAAGCCGGTACCCAGGATAATCCTGAGTAACCGGCTTTTTATTTTTTTGATAACCCGTTCAGGAAATTTTTTAAAAATAATCGCACGTAAATTTTGAAAACTCAGCCATGGAGCCTTCTCCAAAGGCATATAAACCGATGAGTACGCCTGTAAATCCTCCCGCAACCTCAGAGGAAAGGTATCTGGTTTGCGCCGTTCCCAAGAGAATGTCCTTGCCGTTAGCGTGAATGAAGAAGCTGTAGCGCTCATGACTTGCCCGTATCTTTAAGGTCGCATGATTGACATTCCCCAGTTCTACTTTAGATTCGATGGATTTAATGTCACCGATATTCAGGCGCTCGATCACTTTATACCCGGTCTCCTCTTTACGTACGGCTAAATCGTAATGATGATGTTCATCCAAATAAAGCGTGATGCCGGCTTCTCCGCTCGTAAGCTGTACATCGCATGAGATTTCCGCGTTGAAGTCTCTTTGGCGAATGCCGATAAATGTGGGGGACACCGGCATATCCAAGCTCACCCCGGTCCCTTTAAGCTGAACCTTATCGATTTCTAACCGATAGTTCTCTGCAGCAGGATGGCGGAGGAAGCACCAGTCCAGATTCCAGTCCGTGTTCTCGAACGTAAAGGTTTTTTTCTCCTGCTGGACGACATGATTTGAGATCCGATCGGTCTCAAAACTCGTGAGGACGGTGCCGTTATGTCCTGCCGTAAACCAGCCATCCTCGCTAAAAGTTACCGGTGTAAGGAAAACTTCGCGACCAAGATGATGGTAGGTAAGCCATTGGCCAATTTGACGGAATCCCAGATGGAGCATCCACCAATTGCCGCCGTTATCTTGGATCAGATCGCCATGGCCAACGCCCTGCAGCTCATACCCGCCCAGATTGCGATTGGTCAAAACGGGATTGTTCGGATAGGCTTCGAACGGGCCGGAGATCGAATCCCCCCGTGCATAAGTGACCATATGTCCAAATTCCGTACCGCCTTCTGCCGCCATAAGGTAGTACCGGCCATTGATTTTATACATATGAGGGCTTTCCAAATATCGTCCGCCCGTTCCTTGCCATATGGAACGACTTGGCGACAGCTTGTCGCCCGTTTCAATGTCAATTTCACACTGAACAATGCCGCCAATCCCGTTATCGTCTTTTCCGTTGCTCATAAAGAAGACTTTTCCGTCTTCAAAATACAAATCGGGATCGATCCCCCCTTGATCCACATCAATCGGTTCGGACCATTCACCGTAAATATCGTCCGTCCATACATAGAAATTTTGACGCGTGGTGTCGTTGGTCGTGGTCATGTAGAATCTCCCGTTGTGGTGCCGTATCGTGGGGGCGAAAACCCCGCCGGAACTGCTTACCTTTCCGAGCTGAATCTGACTGTCTCTGGTTAGGCAATGACCGATTTGCTTCCAGTTAATCAGGTCTTTGCTCTCAAAAATCGGAACACCAGGGAAGTACTGAAAGGAACTGCATACTAAATAATAAGTATCTTTTACTTTGCATACACTGGGGTCAGGATAAAATCCTTTGATGACCGGGTTATGGTATTTCATAAGTCCACCTCTTTCATAAATTAACATGTATATAAATTTAAAGTGATTAGCAACTAAGGAAATTAAACACCATGGGTTAAAGTCTTGCAATGTATTTGGTTTGAAGATTCATGTTAATTCTATTAAATTAATATATATGTGATTTCAACAAATACGAGGAGATTATGATGATTATCAAAGCAAACGGGGAATCGAAATTCATGCCGTTATATGAAGCATTAGCCAGCGAGGTCAGATGGAACATCATGAGTCTCATTGCCGATGACGAGATGAATGTGAAGGATATTGCCAATCGATTGGAACTTAGTCCATCGATCGTCACCATGCACATCCGAAAACTCGAACAAGCCGGACTCATCGGAAGTCGTAGGGTACGGCAGGGCGGGGGAACGCACAAAATGTGTTTCCTCAAACAAAAAACCATCGAGATTGAGCTGCCTTTTGCCAGCCAACCCCCGAAGATCAGAGAGCAGCGTATTTCAGTCGGTCATTACACCGCTTTTGAGGTCCATCCGACTTGCGGGCTTGGTACGCGTGAGAAAGAAATCGGAATTTGGGACGACCCGCGCTACTTTCTCGATCCCGAGCGGGTACACGCCGCCATTCTGTGGTTTGGGTGGGGCTATGTTGAGTATAAAATGCCTAACTTTTTACTAGCCGATCAATCCGCCGAATACATTGAAATCTCCATGGAAATTGCTTCAGAAGCTCCAGGTTTAAGAGACCATTGGCCATCGGATATTGATTTCACATTCAACGGGATCCCTCTTGGGACATGGACAAGTCCGGCTGATTTCGGAAGAGCGGCTCGAGGGAGATTTACACCTGATTGGTGGCATCGAAATGTGAATCAATACGGGTTATTGAAAACGATCCGGATTGATGCATCGGGTACGTACATGGATAATGAACGGATGTCAGAGGTGACCCTCGGGGATATCAAGCTGTGGGAACCGTTCTGGACGATTCGTTTCGCGGTTGATGAGCATGCGGTTAACGCAGGGGGATTGACGCTTTATGGAGCCGGATTCGGCAATCACGACCAAGACATTGTCATTCGCGCATACCTTAGCGACGAGCATTATTCGGCATCAGAAGGATAAAGATGGGAGTTATTGCTGGGTAATCTCGTGGAGACTTAATGAAATTGAGATCCGCCTCATTGCAGACAGATCTGTAACTTTACATGCAGTAGTCACGTCTATCTAAGAAAAGGGGGGAGAGCCGACTATTTGAATGCATTGCTCGATATTTTGGAGAATTCGACCACGTTTTTTGCGTTTCGACACCCTTCCTTGGGTAATGACTCATAACGGATCACATTAATCAATGACTCAAACCGATTGCCAATATCGTGAAATCAGTGGCTGAGTGATCATCCATTGCAGTCACGAAGCGTATGAACGAAATACAGAAAGGCGTGAACTCATGTGAATCCAAGACTCTCTGCATTCATAAAAATTTCGATGTTCGTCATGGTTCTATCGCTCACGGCATGTTCAGGAACGGCTGAGCCACCCGCCAGTCCTGAAATATCGACACCGGCCAATGAAGAGGCCACGGCCCCTGAAACTGATAACGAGCAAGCACCCGAAGTGACGCGTCCCCAGAACGAGAATTTTGAGTTGATGACGGGTGAGGGTAACCAGTCACTTCCAGCCACCTTGCATCAAGGTAAAGGCTTTTCCTTATACGTATTCGAAAAGTTTGCTTTCGACGCTGACAAAGGACGTCTGTTTCTTAGCGGCAATCCGGAATACGAGGTCACCATCGAAGCGCTGCCTGCAAATTATGACCTAACGAAGCTTAAAACTGAAGGAAACAAGGAATTGGAAGAGCGTGGCGAAGTATCCGATTTTAGCGGAGAGCTCGTTGAGCATCCGCTGGGTTCCGCAGAACTTTATCTTCAAGCATCGGGTAGTGAAGGGATAAACGATTATATGGTGTGGAAGTCTGAAACAGGCGACGCTTTCCTGTTCCGTCTTCACAATCCAAAGGGCGAGGAAGCTTCGGATTTTGCTGGTCCGGTCCTCGTTTCATTATCTACGGTTAAAAGCGATTCCTAATACGAGGCGATGCATGAAAATCGCTCCATATAAGCTGCAAGAAAGAGGCTGTCTCAAGAACAGCCTCTTTCTTCTGACGAATGTATGGTTTTTTCTGTTTAGAGTCAGATTGTTAACAGAGCACCAACGTTGCAAATATCAAAGGAGGCAATAACAGCATGAAAATAATGGTTACCAGTTTATTTGTGGAAGATCAAGACAATGCACTGGAGTTTTATTCAGAAAAGCTGGGTTTTGTAAAAAAGGAGGACGTTCCCGTCGGAGAATTTAGGTGGATAACGCTTGTTTCGCCCGATAAGCAGGACGGTACCGAGCTTTTACTCGAACCGAATAACCATCCTGCCGCCAAGGAGTATCAAAAGAAGATATATGCCGATGGCATCCCAGCAACCATGTTTGGCGTTGCAGATATTAATAAAGAGTATAAACGATTATTGGAACAAGGCGTAAAGTTTACTATGGAGCCGACAAAAATGGGCGAGCTTACAATAGCTGTCTTCGACGATACGTGCGGTAACCTAATTCAGATTGTGGAGAAGTAACTTTTACGACGAATTCTCAAGTAATGTGAAGGGAGGGCAGTAATCTGCCTTCCCGAGAAAGGTCATTCTACGCATCTGATAATAAATTTCTGAATTTCGCTTGAATTTCTTTTAAAAACAAATCGGCAGCTGACGAAAAGACCTGATGTTTTTTCCAAACCATATTTAAGCCTGATTCAAGTCTTGGCTCTAGCGGTCTAAAGCAAAGGCTGCTATCACTAGACGTATTCACTATTTTATCAAGCGCTATTGCATAACCAATGCCTTCTTCAACCATAATGGCAGCATTATATGCAAGGTTATATGTAGTTACGATGTTTAATTTATCAAAACCATCACCAAACCAATCCGCAAATTCATTTTTAGAAAATGTCTGCTTCATGGCCTGTCTTGAACAGATTAGTGGAACATGTAATAAATCTGCTGGCCGAATGGTATCTTTGAAAGCAAGAGGACTGTCTTTCCTCATAACAATGCCCCAAACATCCTTGGCGGGAATATTGATATAGTTGTATTTTGATAAATCAGCTGGTTGAATCAAAACACCAAATTCAAGCAGTCCCTTGTCAAGCCGCTCAGTTACATCATCTTCGTTTCCGCTGTAGAGGTGATACCGTATATTTGGATAGCTTGACTGCAAGTCTCTTACTACCCGTGCAATCTGCTTCATGGCGTCTGTTTCCCCACCGCCTATATAAACATCACCACTTATTGTTTCTTCCATGGATCTAAATTCTGCCGCTAATCTATCGACCATATCAACGATTTCCTCGGCTCTCTTTCTTAACAGCATCCCTTCATCTGTGAGAATGATATTGTGACTACTCCGAATAAATAGTTTCTTTCCTAACTCTTGTTCAAGATCTTTTAATTGCCTAGACAAGGTTGGCTGTGTAAGATGCAAAAAATTAGCGGCACCCGTAATACTTCCTTCACTTGCAACCGTAAGAAAATAACGCAAAACTCTAACATCCATTCATACTCCTCCTTTAGTCTTAACAATAAACGTTAGAGAAATGCTTATCAAGCATATCTATATATAAGATATAAGTATTTGCTATGCGCACAAAGCACGTTAAAATAAATAACAAAGGAAACGGCTTTATCGCCGGCTCTGATGCCGTTAGTATTGCAGAGCACAAGATTGTCGGCCTCCAAGATCAGATAAACCACAACATAGACATCTCGACGTCTAAAACCGGGTCGGGGAATTATTCCTTGACCCGGTTTTTGGACAAATGAAGATAGGAGACATATATGAAATCCCAACGAACAAATTTGCTTATATTCATTTTGACTTTTGGGGTTTTCGGTATTTTAAATACCGAAATGGGCGTTATTGGGATCATGCCGTTAATTGCGGATGACTTTAATGTCAGTATAACCAAAGCAGGGCTGATCGTGAGTCTCTTTGCACTTGCGGTTGCAATATCTGGTCCAACCTTGCCTTTATTGTTTTCTGGCATGAATCGTAAGAAGGTCATGCTGCTTGTACTCGGTATTTTTTTTCTGGGTAACGTTGTCTCCGCAATCACATCAAACTTTACAATATTATTAATTGCTCGTGTGGTTCCAGCATTCTTTCATCCTATTTATGTTTCATTGGCTTTTACAGTTGCTGCTGCATCGGTTAGCAAGGAAGATGGGCCAAAAGCTGTATCCAAGGTATTTATTGGAGTATCCGCAGGAATGGTACTTGGAGTTCCTGTTACAAGCGTAATAGCGAACTCTACTTCGTTAGGAATGGCGATGTTATTTTTTGCGATAGTAAATGCGGTGGTTTTTATTGCAACACTCCTTTTTGTACCGTCTATGCCTGTTGGTGAAAAAACTTCATACGGAACACAATTAAGTGTACTAAAAAGATCAATTACCTGGCATTCCATTGCCGCTGTCATTTTCATGAATGGAGCCGTATTCGGTGTTTACAGTTACCTTTCGGAGTATCTTGAGAATATTACGATGATGACTTGGAACACGATTAGCCTAATGTTACTGATATACGGAGGGGCTAATATTGTAGGAAACATTCTAGCTGGGAAGTTGCTTACTAAAAATGCCATTACATCCGTGGTCATTTTTCCTTTTGCTTTAGGAGCGATATATGTCATCTTGTTCCTCTTGGGACGCTTTAGTGTACCAATGTACCTAATCATTTTGCTCTGGGGAATTTTGGCCGGAATAGGAGCTAACATCAATCAATACTGGATTACGTCCACAGCTCCCGAGGCTCCCGAGTTTGCTAATGGTATATTCTTGACATCGACAAATTTAGGAACAACCATTGGAGCCACAGTGTGTGGACTATTTATATCAAGATTAGGAATCCAATACGTTGTCTTTGGGGGAATTCTGTTTTTGGTTTTAAGCTCTGTATCCATATTTCTGAGGAACTCCATGTATAATCCTACAAAACATTCCTAGTAATCGATTTTTATTCACTTTTTAAACATACATGTTTCAAAAGTTTTGGAAATAAGATATTCTATATGCAAGGAATTCGCATGATATTTAAAAATGGAGGCGTTTTCATGAATGGTTGGATTCAGGCGGGTACGGTGGATGATCTTCGAGAAGGACCGAAGCTGATTAAGGGGGGCATCGTAGTATTTTATCACGAGGATGAAGTGCACGCGCTTGACAACCGGTGCCCTCACCTCGGTTTTCCGCTCCACATGGGAAGTTTATGCAACGGAATTTTGACATGCCATTGGCATCATGCCCGGTTCGACGTATGCAGCGGCGGAACACTCGACCCTTGGGCGGACGATGTACCTGTACACGATATAACCGTTCAAGACGGATTGATATGGGTCAACCCAAAATCCAGGAACAGCAATCAAGTACAGCTGTATAAAGACCGACTTCTGAGCGGCCTTGAGCAAAATATCGGTCTTGTCATAGCCAAGGCCATAGTCGGATTAATGGAGGCGGGCGTTCCAGATACGGAAATTGCCGCGATTGGGATCGAATTTGGGGTCAAACAGCGCAGGCAAGGGTGGGGCTCTGGATTAACGATTCTGACCGCGATGGCGAACGTCCTGCCAAAGCTTGATAAACAAGGCCGGATCCTTGCGTTGTTTCAAGGACTCCTGCACACGGCGCGCGAATCAGCCGGTAGCGGCACGCGATTCTTACTCGATCCACTTCCGGATGCAGGCGTATCCGAAGAACGGTTGACGGGATGGTACCGCGATTGCATTGAGGTTCGGGATACGCGCGGTGCGGAACGGGTACTGCTGACTGCCGTGCAAGCGGCGGGGACCGGTAAGAAGCGATTATTCTCTATGATGAGCATGGCCGCAACGGATCATTTCTATATTAATGGAGGCCATACGCTAGACTTCCATAATAAGGCATTTGAGAGCTTGAAGTACGTCGGGCACGAGCAACACCAATATGTACTCGCTTCACTCGTTCCGATGTTTGGGAACGCATCGCGGAGCGAAGAGCTTCATAGCTGGCAGTCCCCGGTCAATTTGGTTCAACCGATAAAGGAAGCGTTTGAGGAGCTGTCCCGAAAAGGCGTTTCAACAGGAAGCGGGGGTAACGGCATCGATGACGAGGCACTGCTTCAAGCGCTGCTTGGCGATGATCCGCTTCGGACAGTACACATGTTGAAGGATGCTTTACTCGGGGGCGCCTCTCCAGTGCGGATCTCGCAAATTGCCGCATTGGCTGCGGCAGAACGGATCGTCCGCTTCCATATGCATAACGATTTCGGGGACTGGATCTCGGTGCTGCACACCTTTACGCATGCTCACGCCGTTCACGAAGGTTGATCCGCTCCGCCGATTTATGGCTAGTTCGCGGTATTTTCCATACTGCGGCTACGATTTACCTCGACCGGTTTTTGAACGTCCCAGCTGCAGCGAGACCAGATGCAATGGGTGCAACAGAGGAAGTCCCGCAGCCCGCTGAGCTGCTTGAGATTCTCAACAAGCAACAGCAAGTGGCGCCGGCGGCGGAATGGGTGATCCGTTATCTGCGCAGCGGCGGAAAGCCAGAACCTTTATTCAACGTATTGGGTCATGCGCTCCTTCGAGAGGATGCAGAATTCCACACCTTCCAGATGTACGAGGCGGCCGTGGCGGAATATGACCGCTGGGCTTCCGAGTCTGGACCGTTCGCAGAGAAGGCCCGCGAAACGCTGATCCTTGCGGTTACCCGTTATTTGGCGTCGCATGCTCCAACTTCCCGTGAGACGCCGCATACGGCTAAAATTGCATGGCGGCTCCATCGCGGCGAGAAGTTGTTCGAAGAATAATATAGTGAGAATCCCGCTACAACGACTGCAGAGTAGAGGTGTTAGCAGAATCGTCCTTAATCAATATTCATAGCATTGACCTAAAAAAGGCTCTCTTTGAGGGTCTTTTTATTATGATACATATAACAAGGCTGTCGAGGTCTTCTCGACAGCCTGATCTTAAGAAGCTGAATAGCTCTTCGCTTTATCTTGTGAGTATTACCAAGGTTGCTTTGTCGGTCCAATTGTAAATTCATTAACGTTCGTATCTTCTGGCTGATCAATCGCGAATGCGACAACATTGGCAACCCGGTCGGGTGTAATACCATATTGTTCGTACAACGCAGTCATTCCTTCAGAAATATTCTTATCCGTAATCGTATCCAACAATTCCGTGTTAATTGCTGCGGGATATATCGTTGCTGTGCGGATGTTCGTACCTTCTTGGGCTGATTCCATGCGCAACACTTCCATCAAATCCCGCACAGCCCACTTTGTTGCGCCATAAACCGCACCGCCTGGGTAAGCTTTGAGCCCGGCCACGGATGAAGTAGTGATGATATGTCCAGACTTTTGCGATGTGAATGTTGGCAATACTGCGGCGATACCATTCAATACACCTTTAATATTAACGTCAACCATCTGGTGCCACTCGTCTGTTTTTAATTCGGACAGGGGGGAATTAGGCATTAGTCCAGCGTTCAAGAAGATTACATCGACACCGCCAAAAGTGTCTTTAGCTAGCTGAACAAGTTTATGACTATCATCTGGATTAACAACATCTGTTACACGATAAGCAGCATGTCCACCAGCTTTTTGAATTTCCTCAGCCAAGGCTTTTAATTTGTCTTCGCGGCGTGCGCCCATAACAATTCTGGCACCCTTACTTGCCAATAATTTTGCAGTAGCTTCTCCAATTCCGGAAGAAGCTCCAGTGATTATAACTACTTTGTTTTCAATCGTCATCTCGATTCCTCCTTTGAGTATAAATTGAGTGTAAACCATAGAGTTAACTCTAAAGCAAGAGAGGATTTTAACAATTTAGAGATCGGCTAATGTATAAGAAACAAAAGAAAGAGCCACCCGTATTTATCATCTAAATTACAGGAGGCTCATCTATTAGTTAGAAATAGGGATTTCTATTTTATTGTTTTTATGAATATCTTCAGTTCCGGCTTCTAATGCCGTTTTGTAGTATAAGCATTTATGCTCGACCAGTACCATTGTTTGTTTTAGTTCTTCCATCTGTTTTTCCACTATAGCTTTTCGTTCCATAAACATGTCAAATCTTTGCTGCAACGTGGTATCTCCATCTGTCACCCAATCTATGAAGGTCTTTATTTCCTTAATTTGCATACCAGTGGATTTCAAACATTCAATTACCTTTAAAGCGGCAATATCGGATTCTTTAAACAAACGTTGTCCACTTGCCGTGCGTTCAACAAAAGGCATAAGCCCTTCCTTGTCATAGTAACGTAGCGTATAAGCTGTGACATTTAATTCCTTTGCTGCTTCACTGATCGAATATGTCTTCATCATATCTCTCCTTATAACTACTATAGACTTCGAGTTAACTCTATGAATAGGAAGGATAGTATCATAAGGTTTGTATGGATGTCAATTTGCTACCATTGGCTACACCTTCCTTAAAGTCAAACTCTGAAGTATGATGACAACATTATGAGATTTACAGCCATCCCCACAAGGATTATGGGCATATCAAACGAGAACTTGCATGAATGTTGTATGATCGAAGTTAGCAAGAACAAACGAGGAGGAGAGCTTAATGGAAAAGGATGAACTTGGGTTTAGCATGGTATGGACAATTCCGAAAGGTATCATAGCAGCGGATTGTCGTCATACCGTAGGACTTAAATCGGACGGGACGGTAACGGCTGTAGGGGATAATAAATATGGCCAATGTGATGTAAGCGGCTGGCGAGATATGGTGGCGGTAGCGGCGGGGAATGTTCATATGGCGACGAACACAGGTAATGCTCATACCGTCGGGCTTAGATCGGACGGCACCGTGGCAGCTGTGGGTTGGAACAAGCATGACCAATGCAATGTAAACGGCTGGCGTGACATCGTGGCGGTTGCGGCGGGTTGGCGTCGTACCGTCGGGCTTAAATCGGATGGCACGGTGGTGGCTGTGGGTCGAGATCATGAAGGCCAATGCAATGTAAGCGGCTGGCGTGATATGGTGGCGGTTGCGGCTGGTGACTGGCATACCGTCGGGCTTAAATCGAATGGAATGGTGACAACTGTGGGTAACAATCGTTATGGCCAATGTAATGTAAGCGGCTGGAGCGACATTGTGGCTGCAGAGGCGGGGTACCTTCATACTGTCGGGCTTAAGTCGGACGGCACGGTGGTGGCTGCGGGTTTAAATAAGCATGGCCAATGCGATGTAAGCGGCTGGCGCGATATTGTGGCGATAGCGGCGGGTAGTCATCACACCATCGGCATAAAATCGGACGGTACGGTTACGGCTGTGGGTTGGAATGAGCATGGCCAATGCAATGTAAGCGGCTGGCGCGATATTGTGGCAATTGCTGCGGGTTGCGTTCATACTGTCGGCGTAAAATCAGATGGCACGGTGGTGGCTGTAGGCGATAATGAATATAGCCAATGTGATGTAATCGGTTGGCAGGGCATCCAACTGCCCAGTAATTAATTTCCAATATTACAGGATACATATACTATTGGAACCATGCCTGATTTGTGAAATTGCTTGACTCTGAAAAGCAAGACAAAATAGCAAATAAAAAGAAATATTAAATACGCTACTGTAATAGGATGAAGATGAGTTGATTTGATGTTATGGAAAGGTGAGGCAATTGAATTCTTCGGAACTAATCGATGTATACAAGATCAATCTGCAGCAGTATTCCATCGACCAATTAAGACATGTATCTGAACGAGGCGTATGGTCGCTCGGCCAAATGTATGACCATATGATCCTCACTGCTCTCGATTACCTTGACCAAGTGCAAAGATGTGCGTCCATGAGTGAAGTGCAGCTGCAAGGAAAGACAGAGGCTGGCGACCAGTTGTTTTGCGCCGGTTCATTTCCTCCGATAAAAATCAGATTACCGGATGGGCCTGAGAATACCCCAAGTAATTCGGAAACCGTGGATGATCTCATTCGCGGACTTGATACGGTGCTTCAGAGAATGTATGAATGGGAGGAGAACTTACATGCAATAAACCCAAATTATAAAGTCAGACATGAGGGATTTGGGTGGCTCAACGCACGGGAGTGGTTTGATTTGGTTGGTATGCATTTCCGCCATCACTTACGCCAGAAGGCCGAACTGGAACAAAAACTCGAGTTTTAATTATATATGTGAAGGGGGATATGTATGAAAACTTTAGGGTCCTTGAATGTTGATGTGATAACTTTGTTTGTAGAGGATTTGCAAAGGGTGAGGGCGTTCTATCAAGAAGTATTCGGATTATCCGCCGTATATGAAGACGCTGTTTCAGCGGTATTCAACTTCGGAAATATGAGCATAAATCTCCTGGATATTTCTGAAGCATATGGTCTGATCCATCCTGGAACAGTCGCAAACCGAGATTCCGGATCTCGTTTCCAGTTTACCATCCGGGTGGATGATGTAGATGCAGTGTGTGATGAATTGAAACCACATGGCGTAACTCTACTTAACGGTCCAATGGACCGGCCTTGGGGAGTACGCACTGCTGCCTTCATGGATCCGGCAGGACATGTCTGGGAGATAGCGCAGCAATTTACCTAGAGACGAATGAAATGGTCACAAAGAGTTTATTTACAAAATAACTACGGCATTTGCATCTTGACATTGCTACGAAAACGTATTAAATTAGGTGCAGCCACTTACTACGAGTTCGTACTAAAAAGAAGTCGCCGGAATGGGGGCGCTCCTACGTTCGAGGACCGGTATCGCGACCTATCATCCGGTAAAGTCCAAATCTAGGAGTGACTGATTCCAGTCTGGCACTTTATTTTTCTTATTTATTACGAAATCGTACTAAATATTGCAATGACCGTTGCGGCTGCTGATACGTATTGAGTTGAATTGGCATGACATAGCATTAATAGTGGCGCGGATCATCGGAATCGGAGTGCCGTTGATTCATGGCATTCTGACCCAACGGAAGATGGTCAGGCCGTTTGCGAAGTCGGAGGTCACTATTCGCCGAAGCAGTAATCAGATGAATCGTGCCAGGACTCATACAGTTCAGCACATCAACTGGATCCTCGGCGGCAGCGCCTTGATCGCTATGAAGAAAAGGAGGGAGCAATATGGTAAGTGGGGCTAAGCGCCATGTTGGCCTGATGCTTATGTTAACCGGGTTACTGCATGTGATTTATGGACTTTTTGCTTACGCAAGTCAATTACAACCCCTCATCACTGAAGGCTTGTGGGGTACAGTGGCAGATGATCAGTGGGAACGTGGAACCGCGTTCTGGTTCACGATGTTTGGATTTCTGCTAATGTTGCTTGGCTATATGGTGGATTGGCTGATTAAAAAGAAAGGGATCGTTCCTCCCGCAGTTCTCGGTTGGATGCTGCTATGTGTCTGCTTGATCGGCGCTATCGTAATGCCAGCTTCGGGTTTTTGGATTGGCCTGCCTCAGGCATGGCTTTTATTACGAATGTGAAAGGGCACTACAAAAAAGAGGTCAACCAGCAAGTTCTGGTGACCTCATATTACGATCGGGCAGGGTCGTTACTTCATGAGAGTTATGACAGACGAGAGCCATGTTTCAACCATACTTAGAAAATAAAGTTTGAGAAATGAATTGATATTTTGTAGCATCGAGTGATGATTTATCCTTTTGCCTTAAGCGCCAACAAGCGTTTAAGGTTGTCATCAATACATTTATTATCGGCTTGGTTGATACCGCGACCAGCAAAATGTCCCCAGATCGACTCGATCGGATTAAACACAGCATGAGGAATAAGCTTAGCCTCGTATTCGTTATCGTCCGCCGTGCAGAAAAGATCCGTGCTCCCTGGCATCACACACGCAAGTGCTTTGATGCTTCTGAGCGCCTGATCGAAATCTCCGTTATAAGAGGGGTTTGCACTAATATCTGCATGCTGCCCTGTCCATAACATGGCCAGAACATTGTGCGGATCCATCTGCATAAAGCTTTCCTCCCAAAAACCAGCCACAAAATCCGCCAATGCGTCAAATCCCAGCTCACGATAAATTTCCTTTCTGTAAAACGCTTGAGATACTCCCCATCCCGCATAGACACGGCCAACGGCACGCATGTCTGCAGAAGTCAACTGGTCTAGTTTACTTGTATTGGAGCCGACTGCAGCTATGAGTGCAGCTTTCATCCCTTCCAAGACGACATACGTTTGAGGCCAAGTCTTTGCAACACCGGCGAAGGGGGCAATTCGTTCCACCATGTCTGGATAACTTGCTCCCCACTGGAATGCTTGAATGCCTCCCATGGACCATCCAACGACGAGTGCAATCTTATGAATCCCGAATTTTTCGGTGACCAGCCGATGCTGGAACTTAACGTTGTCATAGATGGTTACCTGCGGAAAATTAGCCCGGTCGAATGGGGGAGGCGTGTTGCTGGGTGACGAAGATAATCCGTTGCCCAGCAGATTTGGAACGATAATGAAGTATTCTCTCGGATCTAGCGCCATATCGTTTCCAATCAACCACTCATTCTGAACATGGTGGTCGCCAAAAGCTGTGGGATAGACGATGACATTATCTTTCTTCTCATTCAATTGTCCATATGTCTTATAAGCAAGAAAAGCGTTCGGTAACGTCACTCCGGATTGCAAGGTAACGTCACCCAAATTAAAAATCTCATAATCCATCGTATTGTTTACTCCCTTCAAAATGAAACCATATATTTAAAATGTAGTTCTTGTTGTTAGTATAGTTCCATGATACTCTCAATAAAAGTGAATGGATTTCAAAGCTATATTCAATAATTTTGAAGGTGAAAAGGTAAAAGGGGGATCGTATGATGGAATTGCGCCAACTGAACACGTTCCGCACGGTTGCCACAACTTTAAATTTTAGTCGGGCTGCGGAGGTGCTGAACTATGTCCCCTCCAATGTCACGATGCAAATGAAAGCATTGGAGGATGAGCTTGGTGTTCGTCTCTTTGACCGCTTGGGCAAGCAGCTCGTTCTGACGACTGCGGGTAAGCGTTTTTTGACTCAAGTCGAAGGGGTGCTAAACAAATTGGACGAAGCACGCAGCGTCGTACATGACAATGATAACTTAAGCGGCACTCTAACGATTAGCGCTAACGAAGTTCTTTGCGCCTATCGGCTTCCCGTTGTCTTTCAACGTTTTCGTTCGCGCCATCCGGGCGTGCGCCTCATCTTCCGCTCCGTTCCCAATCAGGAACTCAAGCAAACGCTCTTTGAAGGGATCGCGGATGTCGTCTTTATGTTGGACGAACCTATTCGCTCAAGTGGACTTGCGGTGGAGCCGTTGGTGGAAGAAACTTTCCGATTATTCGCCGCTCCGAACCACCCGCTTGCAAAACGAACTGTGCTGCAGCTGGAAGATTTTCACGGAGAAGTGTTTCTGACGAATGAAAAGGGTTGTCCCTATCGAACCATGTTTGACCGGTCCTTTGAGAAAGAGGGCATTGATAGTATTACTTATTTAGAGTTTCAAAGTGCCGAAGCCATTAAACAATGCGCAATCACGGGAATCGGCATTGCCTTTCTTCCTGAAATCGTCGCGGAAGCCGAAGTTGAGCGGGGCGAACTTGTTGCCCTTCCATGGCAAATTCCGGACTTGCATGTGTATACACAAATGTCATGGCATAAAGACAAGTGGCTTTCACCTATCATATTATCTTTCATAGAAGCAGCAAGGGAGGTTATTGCTGTAGAGGAGGAGAAAACCGTATAGCCTAATATAGCTGTCGAGAGACAAGAACGAACCAAATACCATTCGAAAGTCGCTAAATTAGCGGCTTTTTGTTTTTGAAACCAAGTCCTTATCCTGAAAACGAGGTGAATAGAAAGAGAATAACCATATTGGAATGAGGAAAAGCAGCGAATCTTGTGTAAAAATTTGAATTGACAGATCATTTAAAATACAAGTAATATACATGTATATTAATGAGGATCCGTAAGTAAGCAAGTTGCCGAGAAGGGTATGAACGGAGACTGATCTCCATTGGGTATTGTTTGCCATAAAATTATGACAGCGTTTTCTTGGTCGATTGTACAGGAAGAAACTCACTAATTAACGGAGGAGCTGAGATTGATGCTGCGGATGGAATTTATAAAGCCCTCGCTGCTGGAGACGGGGGAGGAGCACTGGCTGAGCTTCATGCTGGTGGCGCCCTGCGGGAGACTAGAACCCCAATCGGATTCAGCGTATAGAATTACTTGCAGCGATCCGGAGACACTTGGGGTGAACGGAAGTCTGATAACCGGGCTAAAGCCGGGCGAGACGGAGGTATCGGTATACTTCCAGGGCGATAGCCCATCAGCGTGCAGCTGGAAGGTGCGGGTACAGCCGGCAGGTATGGCTTCAGGCATGAAGCTGCATGACCATCCGAGAATATTGTTTTCGGAAGAAGAACTCAAGACATTTCGGGAACGGATTAAGCCGGGCGACGGCCGTTTTTTGAGGATCATCGATGCATCTCGGCTATGGGAGGAATATTTGGCAAAAGCGGACGCCTATGTGGAGGAAGAAAGCTTCGAAGTGCTGTATCCGTCCATATCGGAGCAGTGGAAGGTTGAGCTGCCTCTGACAGAGCCGAAGCGGGCGCCCGAACCGCAAGGCCATACCTTCTTCCCCTTCTGGACGATGTATGCCAGAGCGATTGAGGATCGGCTGGTCGTCATGTCCACGGCCTTCCTGGTGACGAATGAAAGAAAATATGCGGAGCGAGTGAAGGAGCATCTGATGTCCCTGACTTCCTTCGGTAAATGGTATGAGTTTGACGAGCGGGGTGCAGAAGGAAATCTGAGCAACGCCCACCTGCTGCTTGGCGTTTCGAGTGCCTATGATGCTATTCACCGTCTTCTAACGGAGGATGAGCGGCGATCCATTCGCCAAGCCATTCTGGAAAAAGGACTGCAGCCGCTGGCCATCGATATCGGAAGCAGTGATATGCACAATATTGTCGCAGCCAAGCAGGTGGCGATGGTGTACGGTGCGGCGGCGATCATGGATGAGGTCGCGTTTGCCGCCAAATATTTAAACGCCGGACTTACTTATCTTCAGAGCTATCTGGAACGAAAACGGGTGTCCGGCGAAACAGAGGGGCTGCTGTACGACAATGTGGCAGCACGCCATGCCTGGATGGCGGCGGATCTTTACCGGAGAATCAGCGGCGATGACAGCCTGGTTCAGGACCCGTATTTACGGGAAGAGCTTCCCGAGCGTTTTTTTCGGCTGATGGCGCCGGGGGAGGAGAGCTCGTTCCCGAATCTGTCAGATTCATTTTCCAAGCTCGATATCACATACCTCATGGCCATGACAGCTACCCATTACGGCCATCCGGCAGCGGTGTGGTACTTGCAGAAGCATGCTGCGGCATATCACAATTCGCTTCTTTATTTGCGGAAAGAGACGTCCCCGAAGAGCCCGTCAGAGCTGTACGGCGCATGTGCTTCAGCGGTCTTCCGGAGCGTAGGCTGGGCCGCCCTGCGGTCAGGATGGGGGGATGAGGATCATCTGCTGTGCTTCACCTCAAGCAGCTCGGCGAAGGACCATAATCACAGAGACCAGAACAATCTGGTGATCAATGTCGGCGGAGAATGGCTGCTGACCAATCCTGGCTATCAGGATTATGTACCCGGTCCGAAGGCGGATTACACTACCGGCACGGTAGGACACAATTCGCTGCTCGTCAAGGGTCAGGGACAGCTTCACCTGGGAGGAGGCGATCTTCGGGAGGAACTGCTGCTACCGTCATTCGAGGCGGTTGTCGGGGACGCTACCGAAAGTTATGGGGGGCTGCTGAAAGGCTACCAGCGATCTGTCATACATATCGATTCGGCTTATTACGTCGTCGTGGATGATGTGGAACTGCATCAGGATTCAGATGAGGCGGAACTGCTGTTTCATACGACCTCGGCGGTCTTGGACGGTGATGAGCCCAAGGCCCCGGGCGAGAACCTGGAAAGTGACTCTATTGTATTCCAGGGGGAGAAGGCCGCTCTGCAGCTCATGTTCCCCTTTCCCGAGGAGAAGATGCTTTCCCTCCGTGAATACCCCGGGGCGGAGAGCTACGGTCCTTATGTTGCTGTCGGTGGCGCGACGGGAAAAAGACGGCGGTTTCTCACGCTGATCAACCCGCGATTCCAATATGGTGAAAGGCTGGAAATCCGTCAAAAGGAACAGAATGCCGGCAGCCTTACCTACGGTTTGACGGTGGTAAGGCAGAATAGGGCGGAGGATATCTGGCTGTTCTGCGCTGACGCGGCTGAAGCACGCTACCGGGGCATTACCTTCCTGGGAGTTACCGCCCGCATCTCCGGTGCCGGCAAGCTTCATTTGTGGAAGGCGGAGCGTCTGTCCGGTGGGGACATCGCTTTCGAGGCGGAACTGCCTCTAAGCATATACACCAATGCCCGCGATTCAACCTGCTTCGTGCATAATCCCCATCCGGTAGAAGTTCTCTTCAAGCTGAAGCTGATAACTGCCGGCGTAGAAGTCGAACAAACCACGCCACCCGGCTATTATGAATGGGATCTTATGAACATCGGCAGAGGTGCTCAGGCGGAAGGGAGAGAAGCAATGTGGAAACCGTGACTTCAAAAATCAATAAACCGGCTCCTGCCAAAACGAGCACATGGAAGCGAATCCGAACTCGAATGTGGAGGGACCGTTATTTGTACCTCTTGCTGCTGCCGGGCCTGCTCTATTTTATCGTGTACCGGTATCTGCCCATGCTGGGCATATCACTTGCCTTTAAAGAATACAGTCCGTTCCGGGGATTTGCTGAGAGTCCTTGGGTCGGATTCGCGAACTTTGCCCGGATTTTCGAAAGCTCCGAGGTGATCCAGGTTATCTGGAATACCCTGACCATTTCCTTTCTGCAAATCGCGTTCGCATTTCCGGCACCGATCTTTCTGGCCATCATGCTGAACGAGGTGGCCAATCCGCTCTTGAAAAGAGGGCTGCAATCCATCGTTTACATGCCGCATTTTCTGTCCTGGGTCGTGGTGGTCGGCATCGTGACGATCTTTTTCCGCAATGAAGGTCTGGTCAACGATGTGCTCCGCGAGCTGTTCGGCCTGCAGCAGACGATTCCTTTTCTGACCGAACCTGATTATTTCCGTGCCTTTCTGGTGCTGGAGGTCATATGGAAGGAAGCCGGCTGGGGAACGATTATTTTCCTGGCGGCGCTGGCAGGCGTTAACCCGGCTCTGTACGAGGCGGCTGTCATGGACGGCGCTGGACGCTTCCGCCAAATCTGGCATATTACGCTGCCCGCCATCCGCAGCACGATCATTATCATGCTGATCATACGTCTCGGTGACGTGCTGGAGATCGGCTTCGAGCAGGTGTTCCTTCAGCTGAACGCCTTTAACATGCACATCGGCAATACGCTCGACACCTTTGTGTATTACAAGGGTATTCAACAGTCGGACTACAGCTTCTCTACCGCGGTCGGCGTATTCAAGGGACTGGTCGGTCTCGTGCTGGTCATGGCCGCCAACAGGCTGTCCAAGCGTTTTGGCGAGCAGGGCGTATATTAAGCGATTCGATTCTTTCAGAGAGGAGATCGACACATGAAGCAAAAATCCATCGCGGACCGTTTGTTTAACGGTGTGAATATCAGTCTGCTGCTTGTCATATCCGCGGTCATGCTATTTCCGTTTGTATATTTGTTCTCGGTTTCATTTTCCTCGTTCGAGGATTTTCTGGGCAGCAAGCTGCTGCTTTGGCCGTCCAAGTGGACGACCGATGCCTATGAATATATTTGGGCCTCCAGAACGTTCCGGCAGGCGCTGCTGAACACCTCGGTGGTTACCGTGCTTGGCACCATCGTCAATCTGTTTTTTACGGCGACGATGGCATACGCCTTGTCCCGTCCGATCGTCGGTCAGCGCACCGTTATGTTTATGGTCGTATTTGCGCTCCTGTTCTCGGCCGGCATGATTCCGACCTATCTGGTCGTGCAGGAAACAGGGCTGCTTGATTCCATCTGGTCGCTTATTCTGCCGGTGGCCATTGCGCCCTTCAACCTGATTGTCATCCGCCAATTTTTCATGAACATCCCAAGCGACATGATCGAGGCAGGTATTGTGGATGGCGCGAATGACCTGCAGATTTTCGGGCGTATCATCCTGCCGCTCTCGAAGCCTGCACTGGCGGCATTCAGCCTGTTTTATGCAGTTACGCACTGGAACAACTATTTTGCGCCGATTCTGTACATCAATGATCCCTCCAAATGGACGATTCAGGTGGTGCTGAGACAGATAGTGGTGGTGGGGGAAACGACAGGCACGCTCGGGGGGGATAATATGTTCCTCGAAAATCCGCCTCCGCCCGAGACGATTCAGATGGCCGCCATTCTGATGGCGACGCTGCCGATCCTGATCGTGTATCCGTTCTTGCAGAAGCACTTCGCCAAGGGCGTCATGCTGGGCGCCGTCAAAGGTTGATGACTTCGCACGGCCGGACCATGGCGGCTGTCGAATGAATCATAGATGGAGGTCACACTCCGACATTGATATGAATGGGGGAAAGCTCATGTTAAAGAAACGCAGACTTACCGCAGTCATGGCGGCCTTGCTCTCTATCAGCCTGGCTGCATGCGGAGGCCAGCCGAAAGCGGAGGAGCAGCCGAAAGCCCCGGCTTCGGGAGATAAGAGCCCGGCGCAGGCGGATCCAAAGTTTTCGATTACCGCAATCGATTTCCGGTATGGCGATCCGCCGCCGACTTCAAGTCCCGGCATTGACATGATCAACGAGAAATTCAATGTGGACTACAAGCCTGTTTTTGTACCGAACACCGCTTTTGATGAAAAGATCAACGCTGTATTCGCATCAGGTCAGATTCCGGATATGATCGGTTTAATGTCGACCGACTTGAAAAACCGCTACAACAAGTTTGCGAAGCAGGGTGCGTTTTTGGACCTCGAGCCGTACATCAACGATTATCCGACCTTGAAGGCCGTGCCCGATTACATATGGGACTCCATGCGAGTAAACGGCAAAATTTATGCGATTCCACAATATGCCCCGAAGTATCAGGTGGTACCGGTGATCCGCAAGGATTGGCTTGATAAGCTTGGCCTGAAACCACCGACCAATTATGAGGAGCTAAAGGAGGTAGCGCTGGCGTTTACGAACGGAGATCCGGACGGCAACAGCAAAAAGGACACGTACGGGATTGCCATCGGCCAGGATATTAATCCAAACTTTAACCAGGGACCCTATTGGGACCCGGATGCCTGGTACCATCAGGATGCGCAGGGCAACTACATCCCGGGCATAATCGGTGAAGGCCGCCGGGAGTTTATTACGATGCTGTCCGAGCTTTACAAGCAGGGAGCCATGACGAAGGACTACGCGATCCTGAACTGGGGAGACACGAACAAGGAATTCTATTCCGGCAAGGCAGGCATCTTCATCGGAACGCCGCGCGGCATGTCACAGGACTATATGAACGGGCTGCTGGCGATACATCCCGAAGCCGAGTTTATACACCTGGAGCCGTTCGAGGACCCATACGGAAACAAGGGACTGACGGCTGGAGCAGGGTATAATGGCCTTACCGTGCTGAGCGCTAAACTTGAGGATGAGCCGGAAAAGCTGAAGAAAGTGCTGGAAATGATCGATTTCGGCCGCAAATTCTATCCGCAGGATCAGAAGAATGAGAAGAACGCCGATTTTGATTGGTGGTCAGGCAAAGTCGGTTCAGGTTACGTTATGCAAGACGGAGTGCCTGTCTTCAACGAGAACTTCGGCAGAGACGGCCTGGGGCCATCAACGTATTATGTTGATAATTCATCTTGGGTACCGCAGGACTCGGACAATGTATATTCCATTACGTATCAGACCAAACAGCTGGTGGATCTTGTAGCCGCCATTGAAACGATGTACAAGGATATGAAGCTTTATATCAACCCGATCAATGGATTGGAGTCGCCGACGGACAACGAGAAAGGCGCAGAACTGAAAAAGTATGTCATGGATGAGCAGGTGAAAATGATTGCAGGCACCCGTCCCGTGTCCGATTGGGATAAACTGGTTCAGGAGTACATGGACAAAGGCGGAGCCCAGATCGTCCAGGAATACAACGCGAATATAAAAGAGAAGGATCCTAAAGCACTTTTTAAGTGAGATTGGTTAAAGTGACGCTTTATAAATGATCTGTAGAACGGCGGGGCAAATCATTTTGCCCCTGTTCTGCATTGGATGACAGGCACCTATGCGAATGCGAGCAGGGGAAGGGGGAGAGATGTATCATGAGAAAGACAGCCAAAATCGGTCTATGGTTTAACAAGCGGTCGGCGGAGTACCTCTGGAGACACGGCCAGGACCAGTTTCAGCTTTATGTGGAGGAGGTGCTTGGGCATGCCGGCATTCCTTATGCAAGGTTTGATGATGCCGATACCCTTGAGTCCTATCATCCCGATATCATCGTCGTGCTGCACGCTGGAGAGAAGGAAGAGGATCTGAACCGACTGGAGCAGTGGGCCCGACAGGGTGCGACGCTCATCAGCTACGGTGGATTGAATCGTATGGCCGGCCGGCTGGGCTGTACCCGGTTTGCCATCCGGGATGCGGTGTATGGCGATCTGTCGGGGTTAAAATATGCGCAAGGCATTCCGGTTCTGAGGGCGGTAATCAGTGATCCGTGGATGGTATCGCAGACATCTGTCATGCCGGTTGAAGCAGACGGCGTTCTGCGCCGGCTACGGAAAGATGGTGCCGAGGCGTCCGCGGCCGTCATCAAGTTCCCGCTCGGCGGCGGACGGCTGATCCGCTGGAACGTGGACATTCCTGCGAACATCGTCATGCTGCAGCAGGGCGGAGGGCCGGTCGTGCAGGACGGCATACCTGCTCCGGACGGAACAGGAGCGGTGGACGAAGGCATTCTGAAGGCGGATGACCGGTGTGAGCTGGACTGGAATGAGGACCGCTCGGTGACAGAGACCGGGATGCCTTATTTTGATACGCCGTATGCAGACTGGTGGCGCGAGGTGATTGTCCGCCAGCTAATGGAGGAAGCGGATGCGCTTGGATTGTCGCTTCCGTTTCTGGATTATTGGCCGGAAGGCGTCCAACAGGTGGCCATGATTTCGCACGACAGCGACTTCAACGTTGAGGAGGCGGCCCGAACGACCTTGAGCGTGCTTCAGAATAACGGCGTCCGATCGACCTGGTGCATGATCGAGCCGGGATACTCTCCCTCGTTGTACAAGGAAATTCAGGCAGCCGGGCATGAGCTGGCTTTTCACTTCAATGCTTTGGAGCAGGAGAATGGCATATGGAGCGCCGAAGAATTCACACGTCAACTGAACGTGATCCGGAGCACCAGCGGATCGCCAATCGTATCGAACAAGAACCACTATACCCGGTTTGAGGGCTGGGGAGAGCTCTATGAATGGTGCGAGTTGAACGGCATTGAAGCGGATCAGACCCGGGGGCCGAGCAAAAAAGGAAATGTCGGCTTTCCGTTCGGTACCTGCCACCCCTATTATCCTATCGCTCGTTCTCATGAGCGAAATCGGCTTTACCGGGTGCTGCAGATCGGCTTTCTGACCCAGGATCTGGAGCATCCCACACTTTCGGATGTGTCGGTGATTGCCCCGTTTCTCGAAAAGGTGGCGGAGGTCCGCGGCGTCGCTCACTTTCTGTTTCACCAGCAGCATATCCATAACCTGGAGCAGGTCCGGCATGCGCTTTCGCTTGCCGTCGAAACCGCGAAGCGTCTTGGTTATGCGTTCTGGACGAGCGAGGAGATCACTCGATGGGAGCAGGCCAGAAGATCTGCGGTACTGCGGGTCGGCGCAGACGGAATCCTGATCGCCGAGAATCTTCCGCAGGGAGCGGTATTGCGTCAGCCTTTGAATGCGGAGGCGGACCCGTCAGCTTCACGGACGGAAATTCGCTTTGGGCGCCCGTGTGCAGAAGCGGCGAGCAGCGTGAAAACAGCAGCTGAATAACGACGATGAGGAGGAATCAGATCGTGGAAACGTTAGCGATTCATGGCGGAGCGCCCGTCAAGACCGGTCCTTTTGGCACAGGTAAACGATTCGGGGATGAGGAGGCCGCGCAGCTGCTTGAGGCGCTGGAGCAAAACACGCTATTTTATCATTTCGGCTCCAAGGTTAAACAGTTTTTGGCCGATTTCAATGCGATGTACGGCCGGGAATACAGTGTGGCGACATCCTCCGGCACCGCAGCCCTTCATGTCGCGCTTGGTGCGGCTGGCGTCTCCGTAGGGGATGAGGTCATAACAAGCCCGATTACAGACCAGGGAACGCTGATCGGCATTCTGTATCAGAATGCCATCCCGGTGTTTGCCGATCTGGAGCCGCACACTTACAATTTGGATCCGGCTTCGGTTGAGGCGCGCATCACACCGAGAACCAAGGCCATTATCGTCGTCCATCTGGCTGGATATCCGTGCGATATGGATCCGATCATGGAGATCGCGAGAAAGCATGGCATCAAGGTCATTGAGGATTGCGCACAGGCCTATATGACCCGGTACAAGGGCAGGCTGACCGGGACCATCGGAGATTACGGCTGTTTCAGCACGAATGATTTCAAGCATATTTCCACTGGGGACGGCGGCATGGTGCTGATCAATTCGGGAGCGCGCGAGGATTACGAAACCGCTCACGCCTTTGCGGACAAAAACTATCGCCGTCTAGGCACCACGGTTGACCGGGGAACGAGTTATATTGCACCGAATTACCGGATGACCGAGCTGCAGGGAGCCGTCGGAATCGCTCAGCTGAAGAAGCTGCCCTGGATATGCGAGCGGCGTAAGCAATACGGGGACCGGCTCAATGAAGGATTGCAGGGAATTCAGGGTGTCATTCCGCCGCAGGTTGACCCGGAGCATCACTGTACATACTGGTTCTACATGCTGCGGCTTGACCTGGATCAATTGACCTGCAGCCGCGAAGAGTTTTGCAGAGCGCTGGAGGCGGAGGGCATCCCGAACCGTGCCGGCTATATCCCACAGGTATGCTATTTGCAGCCGCTGTTCCAGAAGCGGCAGGCTTATCCGGGAAGCCATTTTCCGTTTGACGGCAGCAGCGTTTCCTATAAACCTGGCCTGTGTCCAGTAGCGGAGGAGATTCTGGTCACGGCGGTTCAGATTCCACTGAACGAATTCTACTCGCTGGAGGATATTGAGGATATTATTCACGCAGTTGCCAAGGTGGGTGCTTGCTATGCCAAAAGAGATGAGTAATACGGATAAAACGGGCGGCGGTAAGATGCCGGCGAGGATGGGGGCTTTTGAGCGGATCGGCGTTCCCGCGGACGTGGATGAGAGCCGGTCAGCGGCGGTCTGTCGTAGAGACGACGGAGCCGAACGCATCGTAATCGCAGCCCGGGGATACGTGCTGATTGTGGATCCCGAGACGGGAAGCTGCAGCCAGCTTTATTTTCCGGGGGGCGAGGGCCAGTATCCGTTCGCGTCGGCCAGTGACCCACGGGGATGGTTCTATACGGGAGCAGGCCGCTATTTTTACATTGTAGATCCGTTCACTCCAGCATTTGTTGGACAGCACCGGGTTCCTGAAGGGGAAGAGGAAGCGGGATTTGCGTTTGCCGTTAAGGGGGATGGACGGGTTTACGCCACAACGTACCCGGGAAGCTATCTGGTTGAGCTCGACGCTTCGTCGGATTCATCTCGCACGTTATGCAGGCTGGATTCCGAGAGGAAGTATGCCATGACGCTAGCATGCGGAAGCGGCGGGAAGATCTATGCGGGACTAGGCACGACATCGTCGGCCATCGCCTGCTTCCATGAAGAAACCGGCGAGCTGGAGATATTGCTCGAGGAACCCCCGGATATGCCCGGCAGCGCTGCCGTTCTCCAGGGCTGCAACGGCTCTGTTTACGGCTGGCTGCCTTCAGGAGAGAATGGAGACGGACGATGGTACCGGCTGGGCGAGCACGGGGTGGAGCCAGTGCCGGCGGAGGAAGTCGGTCCATCCCTGTATAAGGGAGCAGGTTACAACAAGCTGCATCTGGACCTTGACGGCGGTCGAACGCTGCTGAAATGGCAGCTGTCCGACAGGCAGGTCGTCATCATGGAAGCGGACGGGAGCTTGAGCCGGATACCGCTTGCTTACAAGGGAGGCGGAACACCCCTCTCCCCGCTGTATGGAGGCCCGGACGGCATTTTGTACGGCACCTCGAACCACCCGCTTCATCTGTTTACTTATGATACCACAGCCGGACGTCTGACCGATTGGGGCGGCGATATTGTGAAGCGGGGAGGCGGCGGCAATATAGCCGCTTATGCGGCTCAAGGGAACATCATCCTGGGTGCGGCATATGCAGGCGGCATGGTCCATCTGCTGGATACGGCTAAAGATTGGAATACGGAAGAAGGACCCTGCCGGAATCCTAGGCTGATCTATGAAAATGCCGCTGTCCACAGGCCGAGATGTGCGGCCGCGCATCCGGACGGCCGTCATGTTCTGTATGGCGGATTTCCCGGTTATGGTGCCACAGGCGGCGGGCTCGGCATCGTGGATGTGCAGGCCGGTCAGGTGGAGATGCTAGAGCACCAGGAAATTGTCAGCGGGCAGAGCACGATTTCGCTGGCGGTACTGCCGGACGGCAGGGTATTCGGGGGCACCAGCATTGAAACACCTGGCGGTGGGATAAGCAAGGCGGGGGAAGCGGCGATGTATGAGTTGAGTTGGCCTGACCGGAAAGTGATTCGGCGCTGGGTGCCGATCCAAGGAGCCAAAGAGATTGCTCAGCTGGCTCCCGGCGTGAAGGGCATCCTGTATGGACTGACCTCGGAATCGGTATTTTTCGTTTATGATGCTGACCTGAAACAAGTGGTTCACTGGAGCGATCTTTCTACATGGGGCCGTATTGTTCGGCAGGGGCTGCTCATGACCGAGCGGGAGGGCCGTCCATTCCTCTTGGGTCTGCTGAGCAGGGCTTTGTTCACCGTGAATCCTGTAAACATGGAGCCAGAGCTGCTGGACCGGCTTCCGGCTGAAGCTACCAGCGGGATCGCCTGCCTGAACGGAGACGTGTATTTCGGTTCCTTTGCTGAGCTGTGGCGGTATCGGCTGGAAGAGGAGGGTAATTCATTTTATGAATCGGTTTAATGGGAACATGATGCCGCTATTAGAGGGTATACATACCCTTGATGCTTGGATGGAGAAGGAGTCCAGACTGAGAGAGCGCTGGCTGCAGCTGTTGGGGGAGCCCCCGGGGCCGGTTGATTACAAGCCGAAAGCGGCCGCAGACAGCGGTGGCTTCCGGGTGATATCAGAGCATGACGAGGAAGATCACACAAGACTTAAGATCGTTTACCATTCCCATGAAGGGGATCCGATCCACGCTTATCTCCTGCTTCCACATGGAAAGCCAGCTGAGGGAGGTTATCCCGCTGTTCTGGCTCTTCATCCGACAACCGAGAACGGAAAAGACGATGTATGTCTGCCTTCCGGTCGGGAGAATCGGCGGTATGGCCTGGAGCTGGTTCAGCGCGGATTTGCCGTGCTGGCACCGGACTCCATCACATTCGGCGACCGGGTCTACCCAGTGGAAGAGCCTTTTCAAACCGCACCGTTCTATCGGCAGCACCCCGCGTGGACTGCGGTTGGTAAAATGCTCTCCGACCACATCACGGCAGTCGATGTGTTGTCCTCGCTGCCGCAGGTAAACTCCCACCGGATCGGCGTCATCGGTCATTCGCTGGGCGGCTATAATGGCTGGTTTCTGGCCGGAATGGATAAACGCATCAAGGCTGTCGTCTCGAGCTGCGGGTTTACGATGTTCCGCGGTGATCCGGAGCCGAACCGCTGGGGGCAGCGGGAGTGGTTTTCCCATATCCCTTCCATAACGGACAGCCTGAGTAACGGCGATCTTCCATTCGAATGGCATGAAATCGCGGCGCTTGCGGCTCCGGTGCCGATGTTGATGTGGTGCGGGATGCGAGATCCGATTTTTCCGAACTGGCGTGAGATTGCATCGGGTCTTGGGGAACTGGATGGCTTGTATGATTTTCTTGGCGCTTCATCTGCTTTCGAATGCTGGATCGGTCATGAAGGGCATGACTTCCCGCCGGATATCCGCCAGCGTGCCTATGCTTTTCTTGAGAAGAAGCTTGCAGAGTAAAATATATACACGTTCTTTAAGCGGAGTACATGGAATCCTGATGTTCCTCATGATATACTGATTGTTATAGACATGTATAGGAGCGGTATATATTGTTACGTAGAAGAAATGAATTTCATGAGCGTTATGAACGCTTTGTCCAGGAATTGAGAAATGAAATCGTCTCAGGTGTTCTGCAGCCGGGTGAATTTATTTTGCCGGAAAATACGCTTAGCCAGAAGTATGAAATGAGCCGGGTATCGATCCGGAAGGCGCTGGATGAGCTGGTGAACGAAGGACTGATCGAGAAGATTGCGGGCAAGGGCAACCGTGTGAAGGAGCCGGATGAGGACAGAACGCCTGTCGTACTGAGACTCGCCTGGTTCTCTTCCTCCTATGAGATTCCGATTATCGAGAAAATGATCGAGGCATTTGAGCGGAAGCATCCGTTCGTTCAGGTGGAAATGGTGCTGTACGCCGAGGACTTCTACACCGAAACCATCATTCGGTCCATTGATGACAGTCAGGGCCCCGATCTGTTTATTATGTCGGATCAGCATTTCCGGGAATGGACCGAAAGCGGGCGAACGAATCTGCTGACAGGATATGTTCCTCCTCGTCTCAGGGAGGAAGGGGTCAGCTATCCGCGGGTCTTCGAGCTGTTCAATCATGAAGGCGACATGCTTGCGGCGCCGTTCGTCTTCTCTCCGGTGGTCATCTGCTACAACCGTTCGATCTTCCGTCAGCACGGCCTGCCTTACCCTATCAGTCTTGGCGACTGGAAGGAGCTGCTTGCGGCGGCCAAAGCCTGCACATCGGCCCCGGACGAAGACGGAATGACCGATCATTACGGCTTCTGCTTCTCCTCGTCTCCAAACCGCTGGCCGGTCTTCCTGCTTCAAAATGACGGCAGCATCATGGCTGCAGACCGCAGCCGGAGCACGATGGCGGATCAGCGGAATATCGAAGCTTTGGAGTTTTGCGTATCGCTTATGTACAAGGAGCATGTGTCGCCGATCTTCTCCCATGGTAGCAGCCATTTGGCAGAGAGCCTCTTTATGAAGGAACGGGTTGCCATGATCATGTCCACCTATTATTTCATGAATGAATTCCGTGATCATTCCATCGACTGGGATGTAATGACACTGCCGAACGGCACCAAGCCCGCAACGATGCTGCTTGGAGGGGGGCTGTCGATCAATGCTGCGAGCAGTCATCGGAGTATCGCCGAGAAACTCGTGGATTTTATGACAGGTGAGGAGGCGCAGACGCTGCTGAAGAAGCACGGCTGCACCATTCCGGCTTTGCGGTCGGTGGCCGAGGATGACCGTCTGCTGAATCCGGACATTCATCCGCAGCACTATAACCGTTTTCTGGAGGTGCTGCCTCACGCTTATCCGCTTCATACCCTCAACCTGAGCCAATCTGAAATATTGACGCTGCTGGATGAACTGAATCTGCTGTGGGCCGGCATGGAAACCCCGGCGGATACCTGCACCCGAATCGAGCAGCTGTTCAACAGCCGCCTCGGCCTGACGGGCGCCGGTACGGGAATGGAGAAGTGAACGAAACTCTTATTCCGTCTCATTACGTCAGGTAGCTTGAGCGGTAATTAAATGTATGAAGGAACTTCATGGCAGGATGCCGAAATTGTCAGATGATTCAGATGACAATGACATATGGATTTTGAAAGCCGCATAAATTGCGGCTTTTTTCAGTTGTAGTATTAGTTTTTTTCTAATTGAACGACAAGAGTTTAAGACGAAGCTTGTTACATAATCACTCCATATTGATCTTGTCTGCACCCGATCTTGATTTCTCTATTCTATGATTAGTCCCAAAATAGATTAGAGTTGTGTCTTAGATGACAACGTTTGTCTAGTATTTGAAAAAGTGTTACGATCCAACTGAAGTACACACTGGTGAGTATTAGGGGCTAATGCTCATGCTCATAAAACTTGAGAGGTTGTCACATGTCTAAAACAATAATGATTGTAGAAGATGAGCATATTTTACGAGAAATCATAAAAGATTATTTGCTTGAAGAAGGTTATGAAGTGCTCGAAGCGGATGATGGCAGAAAAGCTTTGGCGCTATTCCAGGAACATGAGCTGGATCTGATCATTCTGGATATCATGCTCCCTGAATTGGACGGATGGTCCGTATGCAAACGCATCCGAAAAGTATCTAACGTTCCGATTATCATGCTGACGGCCCGTTCGGATGAGGATGATACCTTGATGGGTTTTGAACTGGGAGCCGACGACTACGTAACCAAACCGTACAGCCCTCCAATCCTGCTGGCACGGGCGAAGCGGCTTTTGGAGAGCAGACAGACTCGGGAACAAGAAGACGATACACTATCAAGCAACGGTATTTCCATCCACTTTCCATCCCGAACGGTGGCGGTGGATGGGAAAAACTGCAGTTTGACGCATACCGAATTTGAAATTCTGGTTTATCTGATGAAAAACAAAGGAATTATTATAACCAGAGAACAGCTGATTACAAAAATCTGGGGCTATGATTTTGTCGGTGATGAGCGTACGGTCAACAGTCATATCCGCAATCTGCGTTCCAAGCTGGGAGAGCACGCCAAGCATATTGCTACGATCGTTCGATCAGGTTACAAGTTCGAGGACAAGTTATGAAACAAGGCATTGTTCTTAAGCTGTTTCTATTTACGACGGGATTATGCTTATTTATTCTAGCTATTATCTTTACCTTGCAGACCGTATTTTTCAAACAGTATTATGTTCATCAGAAAGTGAAGGACGTGAGCGCGGCGCTTCAGGCTTACGAACAAGACTACCTGAATCAAACAACGGACACACAGGAGACGGCAAAGCTAGAGCAAGATTTTTATCAAAAGCATAACATCTGGGTTACGACTGTGGACACCCAAGGTAATTTAAAGTACACTGATGATTTCTTCATGGAAGTCAAGCTAAGACATTCGGATGAAACCATGTTTTCCAATAAAACGATGACCATTCCTCTGTATAGTGTGATCGACGTAGAGGACTTCAGCAGTGATAATCCGTTCCTCACGCCTTGGATTAAAGAAGGGGAAGAGATCGCCATGGAAGGTTTGATTATGAATGGCCAGCCGGTGATCCAGCGTATGGGAAGGGGCAATTCTAACCTAAGAGATGAAAGCCAGCTGGAAAATCGGCAGATGGTGAGGAAAGAAGGCGAGGTCCTCAATCGATATGCTAACGCATTCCAATATCGTGAGAAATATCCCACATTTCTGGTCGAGGGAACCATTATGAAGGTCCAGTTACCGGAAGGCGCAGGGGTCTCGCTTTATACCAATCACTTGTTGCTGGACCGCATCAAGGCTTTCCAAGCGGATCTTTTATACGGCGACTGGAAGGATAGCAAGAACCCCAATCAGATCGTAGATTATAAAGAAAATGATGTGAATTACATTATTTTCGTGAATCGCATCCAAGATCGCGACGGAAATCCCGCATATCTGTTCGCGATGGCGTCACTTCAGCCGGTTAATGAAGCCGCAGGGATGATCAAAGAATACTATGTGTACATCATTATTACCACTCTGCTTCTCGTGGTGCTGGCATCGTTCTATTATTCCCGTCAGATCACTCGGCCGCTGCTGCGCATCAATCGTACCACACGGCAAATGGCAGACCTTGATTTTTCGGAGAAAATCCCCATTACAACGAAGGATGAAATCGGGGACTTATCACGCAACATTAATGAGCTCTCCGAGCGTCTGCACTCTCATATTCTTCGGCTTGAGCAGGACATCGAGAAAGAAAAGCAGCTGGAGAATACGAGAAAAGAATTTATATCCGGCGTGTCCCATGAGCTGAAAACTCCGTTAAGTGTTATTCAAAGCTGTCTGGCCATTATGAAGGACGGGGTGGCAAGCCATAAAAGGGATTATTACTTTAAGGCGATGGAGGACGAGGTCAAAAGAATGGATCTTCTGATCGTGGATATGCTGGAATTGGCCAAGTATGAATCCGGAACATATACCATGGACATGGATTCCTTTTATATCGACACCGTTATCGAGCGGGTATGTACAAAATTGGCTGCGGACATCGATTCAAAGCAGTTACATCTTGATATGTCACTGAAGCCAGTCGAAGTTCTGGCAAATGAGCGGCGAATGGAGCAGGTCGTTGTCAATTTCCTTAGCAATGCGATTCGCTATACACCGGAGCAGGAGTCCATTCTCGTCAGTATCTTGGAAGATGGGGACACCGTTAAAGTATGCATCGAAAATAAAGGAGCCCACATTCATGGCGAACAGCTTGAGAAGATCTGGGACCGGTTTTATCGCGGCGAGCCTTCCCGAAAACGGTCGACTGGAGGGACCGGGCTGGGCCTTTCCATCTCCAAGAAGATTCTGGAAATGCATGGTGTCCCATATGGTGTAACCAACACTCCTAATGGAGTCCTATTCTATTTTCATTTGAATAAGAAAACGTAGAACCCGATTCTGCGCTTTTTTAATTGAAGAGTTGTTCTTGAAGGTCTCTTATGGACCTGTCAGGAACAGCTCTTTTTGGTTTGCCGCCGCCAAAGCCTATTACTCTATGAAAGTTTGATATCATCTGCACCTTATCTTGATCTCTGGCTACTACACTTTTATCAGGAGGAGGAGAGAAGGTATGAGAAAAGGCAGCTCGATTATAATCACTCTTATGTCTGCGCTGGTGATCGTTCTGCTGTATCCACTTGCTTCCGGGGAAGGGACAGCAAGCGACCGCAAAGCCGGCATGGATGTCCGCTCGGATAAGATAAGAACGCTAGAATACCAGTCGGAAACGCCTTATCAGGTCGTGATTGATTCAGGACATGGCGGTAAGGATAACGGCGCAACGGGAGCCAGTGGTAGTTTTGAGAAGGATTTTACGCTGCAGTTAGCGCTAAAGGTAGAAGAACTGGCAAAACAAGAGCCAGGGATTGAGGTGGTTCTCACTCGATCAGAGGATCGCTTTATATCTTCGATTGACCGGGAACGGCCGGAAATCGCCAATCGACTGGGTGCGGATTTATTCATATCCATTCACGGAAATACGTACGAAGACGCTAGTGTTTCGGGTACAGAAACCTACTATTACCATGAAAATTCCCGGTTCTTGGCGGAAATTATGCAAAAGCATATGGTTCAGACCAGCGGATTTCGGGACCGGGGAGTAAAAAAAGAGGATTTCTTTGTCTTGAAAGATTCGAACATGCCGGCGGCTCTAATCGAAATGGGTTATTTAACGAATCCGCAAGAAGAGAATGAGATGCTGACGGAAGATTACCAATACCGGATGGCAAGCTCCATTCTGGACGGAATTAAAGAAGCTCTAAATTTAAATTAAAGAGAGGAACATGAACATGAAAAAAATAGTTGCAACCCTACTCCTTGGGAGTATTGCACTTGCCTTGGCAGCATGCGGAAACGAATCCACAAGCTCGAGTCCGCAGCAACCGACCACTCAAAACCAAGGACAGGCAACGGAATCAAAAGGCTCCGTAGAAACCGAGTATCAAGCTCTTTTCCAGACCAGCGTTTTTGTGGGGGATTCCATTACGGAGGGTTTATCTTTTCACGATGTGCTTAAAGAGGAGAATGTTCTGGCAGGCGCAGGAAAAACGGCGGAGTTTGCACTTCAAGATATGGCTGAGTTGACTAAGCGGGATCCGGAACATATCTTTATCCACTTGGGATCGGATGACATTTTATGGCCAACGGAAAACCCCACAACCTATTCTTTGAAAAACTATGCGAAGCTGATCGGTATGATCAAGGAAAAGCTTCCACAAGCGAAAATAACCCTTTTATCGGTAACCCCGGTAACGGTGAAAGCGGAAGAACTGGAACCAAGATACAAAAATATCAATGATTATAACGAAGGCTTAAAAGAGTTGGCCGAAAAAGAGAACATTGGATATGTTGATTTGTCCCCGATATTTGCAAACGGCTCGAATGATCTGTACGACTCGGACGGGATTCATTTTAAACCCGAGTTTTACACAAGAATGCTGGACCTGCTAAAAGATCAAGTGGAATAACATGCAATGGATCAATCAACATGGAGGTGTGAATATTGGTCTTTAGCAGCCTAATATTCCTGTTCCTCTTTCTGCCGGTCACCATTCTGATCTATTACGTTTCTCCGGTGAATTTTCGAAATGCTGTCCTCCTTGTTGTCAGCCTGATTTTTTATGCATGGGGAGAGCCCATATACATTTTCATCATGATTTTCTCCACGGTCTTTGATTATACCAACGGGCTGCTGATCGATAAGTATAGACATCGGAAGCTGATGGCCAGATCGATTTTTATCGGCTCGATGGTCGGCAGTCTGGGTATTCTCGGATTTTTCAAATATGCGGATTTTGTCGTGGACAACATCAATCAGTTGTTTCATATGAATATCCAAGCGACCGATTTGCCGCTGCCTGTGGGCATATCTTTCTATACCTTTCAAACGATGTCTTATGTCGTTGACGTATACTTGGATAAAGTATCGGTGCAGAAGAACTTCATCTCTTTTGGGGCATATGTGACCATGTTCCCGCAGCTTGTAGCGGGTCCCATCGTCAAATACGGCGATATTGCGGGACAGCTCGTTTCCCGTAAGGTGTCGCTGGACCGTTTTGGCGAAGGGGCGGAGCTGTTCATCAGGGGACTTGCCAAAAAAGTGCTGTTGGCCAATAATATCGGGTTATTGTGGGCGAGTGTTAAAGCAACGCCGATCGAGGAATTGAGCGTACTCTCCGCCTGGCTTGGCATTACCGCATTTACTCTGCAAATCTATTTTGATTTCAGTGGTTACTCTGACATGGCACGGGGACTAGGGAAAATGTTCGGATTTGATTTCATGGAAAATTTCCGATATCCCTACATCTCAAAAAGCGTAACCGAATTTTGGAGCAGATGGCATATTTCGCTCGGCAGCTGGTTTCGGGAGTACGTTTATATACCGCTTGGCGGTAATAGGTCAGGTTTTATGAAGCAGCTCCGGAATTTACTGGTCGTATGGTTTTTAACCGGATTATGGCATGGGGCCAGCTGGAACTTTATCGTGTGGGGCTTGTATTTCGGATTCTTTGTGATCATCGAGAAACGATTTCTTTTGCAAAGTCTTGGACGTTCACCCGCTTTTGTCGGCCATGTCTACACGCTTCTGGTCCTTGTGATTGGCTGGGTATTGTTCGAAATGGAGCAACTGGTTTCCGCTTGGCGTTTCATCGGCGTGATGTTCGGTTTCGGCGGGCATGCTTTTGCGGATCAGCAGGCGCTCTATGATTTGTCTACGAATGGTGTATTGTTTGTCGTGTTGGCAATCTGTGTTACTCCGCTTCCAGGAAAGATGTTATCCTGCATGAGGGAAAAATGGAGAATCGCCGGCGTGATTACCGTTCCGCTTATTTATTTTTTATTCATGATGCTGTCGACGGTTTATTTGGTCAATGAAACCTACAATCCGTTTTTATATTTTCGATTTTAAAAGGGGACAGCCATGGGATATTACAAAAATTTCAAAAGTAAATTGCTGGCCTTATTGCTGCTCCTATTTATTAGCGTAATCGCAGTTCTTCATCTTTTGGCGGTGGATCGTTCATTTTCGGAGTCAGAAAACCGGATGCTGAAGCAGCTGCCGCACTTCTCGCTGAAAGCATTGCTGTCAGGAGATTTCACTGCGGATTTCGAAAAATATGTGTCCGACCAATTTGTTTTCAGAGACTTTTGGATCGGGGCAAAAACCGATGCGGACCGGCTCTTGGGAAAAAAGGAGAGCAACGGAGTTTACCTAGGAACAGACGGGTATCTGATTCAGGAGGTTATTACCCCGGCGGAAGCGGACTTGAGGGAGAAGATCGAAGCCATTCATTCGTTTGACCAGGCCACGCCGGAAATGAATAAATATGTGATGCTGGTACCAACGGCAGCCGCTCTATATAAAGACAAGCTCCCGAAATATGCGATCATCGGCGATCAAGAAGCATACTTAAAAAAAGTAAAGCAATGGCTGAATCCCAATATACGTTTCATCGATGTTTTTCCAAGTTTATATGCTGAGCGCGATCAACCTATATTTTATAAAACCGATCATCATTGGACTACTCAAGGCGCTTATGTCGGCTATCTGGAGCTTTGCAGGCAAATGGGGCTGATACCGCAGAATGATGAAGACTTTAATATCCAGCAAGTTACAGATGAATTTTTCGGTTCGCTTTATTCAAAAAGCGGGTTCAGACATGTAAAGCCCGATCGACTGGAGCTTTACTTGCCAAAGGACCAGGAGAATTACACCGTAACGTATGTCGATGAAGAGAAGACTGCGGATTCATTGTATGCGATGGAGCAGCTGCTCAGAAAGGATAAATATGCGGTGTTTCTTAACGGTAACCATGCACGAATCCATATTAAAACGGCTAATCCGAGCGGTAGAAAGCTGCTGGTGGTCAAAGATTCGTACGCTAACAGCCTGATTCCTTTCTTAATAAAGCATTTTAGCGAAATACATGTGATTGACCTTCGATATTATGATGAGGATTTAGCGTCTTTCGTGAACGAACAGGGGATTCAGGACATGCTATTGCTTTATAATGCGAATACGTTTTTCGAGGACCCATCCATCAAAAATGTAACGGAGTGATGAAATGAGAAAACAATGGAGCGGGAAAAGAAGTTTTTACCCCGTTATGCTTGCATTATTCGTCGTGATTGGCGTATTGTCCGGTTGCGCAGGCACGGATGACAAGACTTCAGAACGATTGTCTGCCATCGAAATCGGAAAAAGTATCGAACAGGCAGTGGGCCTAAAAGACATGAAAAAGCAGGATCTGAATAAGCTGCAGAAATTGTATAAGATGGATGCAGACAGCATGGATGATTTTATTCTTTATACGTCTACATCGAATGTAAAAGCTGATGAATTGGCCGTTATCAAGCTGAAGGATGAGAGTCAGGCAGAAAGCGTCAAAAAGAATATGGAGCAACGAATCGAAGCGCAGAAAATGAAATTCAAGGACTATCGCCCCGATGAATATTTTCTGGTCGATAATCACGTGTTAAAGGCGAAGGGGCGATTTATTTTCTTCGCGGTTTCTAAAGACGCCGAATCAATGGAACGCACGTTTGACAGTGCTTTTTGAAAGAAGCCCAGCTCAAATCCTAATTTTCCAAATAAGAATATTTCTCCACCATTTTATATAAATAATTTCGAAACTCTTCGATGTATGATTTAGGTTCTACGATTTCCAGATTGGTGCCGAAACCTGCTAAAAATTGAAATCCAATAGGGTTCTGAGGAATATGGATGGTAGCCAGGAAATATTCAGAACTATAGCTTTCAATACTCTTTCGACCGTACCTTTCAATGAATTGATCTTTTATGCTTGGCGAAATCAATGCCTTTATAGCGACAAGTTGCGGTTGATAACGGGTTGTTCCTTGTTCTAATGCATAATCTCTCGGGTTAAAGGTTTCTTCATTCATATTGAGATTATCGATCCTGGATAATTTAAATGTTCTATAGCTCTGACGATGTAAACAGAATCCCTTCAGATACCAACTCGTCTCGCTGTAATGAAGCTGATACGGTTCGACGATTCGATTCGTTATCATGCCATTTTTATCTATATAATCAAATGACATTATTTTTTTCACTGATATCGATTCCTGGCATGTCTTCAAGGTTTGAAGAACCTCGGACCGACCCTCCCAATCATAAAATGACAGTCGGACTGAACCTTTCAGTGACAATGGGCTAACCATGGCTTCTATTTTTTTAATAGTCACTTCAACTTCTTCGCTAATTAGAATTTGTTCCAATCCGCCGAGCGCAGTCAATATATTCTCCAAGTCGGAGCTGCTTAAAAGACGTTTATCCACCTTGTATTCATCCAAAATACCGTATCCGCCATGAATTCCATGAACAGAATAGATGGGGATGTTGGATAAACTCAGTGTTTCCATATCGCGAAGAATCGTTCTTTTGGAAACGTTAAATAATTGTGCGAATTCTTTTGTTGAAACGATATCTTTTTTTAGCAATATCATGATAATCGATATTAATCTTTCAACCTTCTCCATAGCTGCCCCTCTTTTGGTACAAATTTTTAAATGGTGACATGCGTCTGTCACCACTAATAAATTATACTTCATTTATCAAAAGAAGGAGGTACAACTTTATGTCAGCTATAGCATACTTGAATTTTGATGGAATCGCCGAAAAAGCGATTGAATTTTATTCGGAGGCTCTCAATGCGAACGAGGTAAAAAAAGTGAAATTCAAGGATTTTCCGCAGGATCCAAATTATCCATTGCCAGAAAACGAATTAAATATGATCATGGAGTCTTCAATAGAATTTGCAGGCGGGAAACTCATGATGTCGGATATTTTGCCTTCCATGAAGGCGGTAACGGGCGAGTTGGTAAAAGGAAATAATGTGCTTATTAGTTTAGTCATGGATGACAAACAAACATTGGAAGAATACTTTAATCAATTGTCTGTTGGCGGCCATGTTGTAATGCCGTTATCCAATACTCCTTGGTCTTCGTGCTTTGGCATGCTGGTTGATCAGTTCGGAGTTGCCTGGAAATTTAATAGCGACGCAGATAAGTTTCTTAATAGTGTCATTTCCAACAAACAGTAACTCATTCAAAACATGGCCTTCCAATGAAAGGCCATGTTTTAATATTTCCTTTAGAAAGGAGGAGGAGAGGTTTTATCTATGGAAATTGAACATATGATTCCAGCAAAAACGAGAGAGGATTTAAGAATTTGGCTGCAGAATCATGGCAAGACCGAGAAGTTTTGCTGGGTTTTAGTTAGTATGACGCCAACCCCTGATATGTTGTTATATTTGGACGTCGTTGAGGAAGCCTTATGCTTTGGATGGATTGATGGAGTCAAAAAGAAAGTGTCCGAAACCGAGCTGGCCCAGAGACTGTCCCCTAGAAGTAAAAAAAGCTCATGGACTGAATTAAATAAAGAACGTGTCCGCCGCCTTGAAAAGTTGGGGTTCATGAGTGACGAAGGCAGAAGGGCTCTTCCTGACATGGATCCCGGTTCTTTCAGAATAGATGGGGTCATAGAACAAAGGCTAAAAGAGGAAAAGCAAGTATATGAGAATTTCATGGCATTTCCGGATCTTTATAAAAGAGTTCGAATCGATACGATACAAAGCTATAAGAATCAGCCGGAATTATTTAAGAGCAGATTAGACAAATTCATAACCAACACGAGAGAAAATAAAATGTACGGTCAATGGAACGATAATGGCCGTCTGTTAGATTATTGATATTTCCTGGGGCAGTAATGTTGCAGTGACAAATGAATGTGACAATTCAATAAAAAGCATATTAAAAGACCAACCTATCATTGAACTGCACCTCCAATGTTAAATGGTGTTTAACAATTGGGGTGCAGTTCACATCAGAGTTGGTCTTATAATAAGATGCATATAATAGCTTAATGTGCAACCATCAAGTCACAATGACTTTGTTTTCATTTTTTTAATTCAATCACGGTAGTTTAATCCCATAACTTCACAGAGCCGGATCCACTGAAGCTTTCATAGACATAAAATTCTGCCTTCTTGTTGTCCCCGTCGACATAGTTGCTGATCCCCCGATAGATCAGTGTGTCGCCAGGGTATAGAAAGTATTCATAGCCAGTTACAAGTTCGTCGGCATTGCTGCCCGGATCGTATTCCCGAAGCTGATACCAGGCCCCGCCGCCCGGACCGCTCACAACTTGAAACTTGAAATCACCGCCGCCAGAGTGAACGTAATTATTCGGGTTTTGTGAGGAAACCGTTGAGAGACTCCCAAGGTAATCCCATTCGCCTGCTCCCATAGGGGTGGCGACATCCCCATTGGCACGAATTATCGTGACGTTAGGGGCAGAGTCAACAGTTTCTCCCACAGCTCTGGATTCCATTTCGGGTTCGTCGGCAAACATCGTGGAAAAGGGAACTGCGAATATAAGTATCAGGGTGGTCAACATAATACGCAACCAGCCGACACTTGTTTCTTTCCGATGCTTCACATCCATCGTCCTCCTTATTATTTCGATGTATGAAATCAGGGATAATGTAACACACCTAGAATGGAATAACAACCATAATTTGCTAAATTTGATTTAATTATATAAAAATGAAACTTTATGTCTATGACTTTGGTCACTAAGTCTGGTCTGATGACTCAGCACATTGTTGGCATGACTACATCAATGATCTAAACATCGTTCGAAAAAACGAACCGGACAGTCATAAACATCGATAGTTGGTTCATATTGGATAATTATAACATTGACAACTGTAGGTTTTTCCAAAATAATAGAATGTAATTGAATACTGGTACCTTTAATTCAGTCCAGAGAGGCTGGCAAGGGCAGCGGATTTTTTATAATCACGCGAGAATCAGTGCTTATTCCGACAGGGATACTCTGCGTCTTCGTGCGGGTTATGATATGAGAAAGAGGCTACTTGTCAGTGAAGACTTGACGAGTGGCCTCTTTTTTCTGCTTCTTTGGTATCAGAACACTTTAACCTGGAGGTATTCTGATGAGCAAACAAGATCAAGAGTTTTCGTGGCAAGCGGTGCCGAACACGCACAGAAACCATTTTTGGAAGACGTTATCCGTCATGTTAGGGTTCACATTCTTTTCGGCAAGCATGCTGGCAGGGGGGACGCTCGGAGTCGGCTTAACGTTCATGGAGTTCATTGGAATCGTGCTCGCGGGCAATTTGGCACTCGGCATCTATACAGGAGCGCTGGCGCATATCGCTGCCAAAACAGGCCTTTCTACGCATTTGCTGGCAAAATATGCTTTCGGTGAGAAAGGGTCGTACCTGCCATCATTCCTTCTCGGCTTCACGCAGGTTGGATGGTTCGGCGTCGGTGTAGCCATGTTCGCGATACCGGTCGCCAAAGCGATGGGTTGGAACGTGTACCTGTTAATCTTCTTGTTTGGTCTTGCCATGACGGCATCAGCCATCTACGGCATGAAGTCGCTCGTCATTCTGAGTTATATTGCGGTTCCGGCCATTACCATTCTTGGCGGTTATTCCATGTTCGAAGGCGCAGACTCTCTTGGCGGCCTTCAAGGCTTACTCGATTACACGCCGGAACAGAGCCTCACTGCGGCAGCGGCACTAACTATTTGTATCGGCTCATTCATTAGCGGCGGGACCTTGACGCCGGATTTTGCACGGTTCTCCCAGTCGTCCCGGCAGGCGGTGACCGCGACGGTCATTGCGTTCTTCCTTGGAAACTCGCTCATGTTCCTGTTCGGCGCAGTCGGCGCAATGGCGTATAACCTGGCAGATATCTCGGAGGTCATGTTCCTGCAAGGGCTGATCATTCCCGCAATCATCGTACTCGGGCTGAACATTTGGACGACCAATGATAATGCGCTTTATGCTTCAGGACTGGGCTTTGCCAACATTACTAAAATTTCAAAGAAATTATTCGTCATCGTAAACGGCATCGTGGGTACCGTATTGGCCATGTGGATGTACAACAATTTCGTTGGTTTCCTGAATGTGCTGGGTGCGGCGATCCCGTCCATCGGAGCCATCATCATCGCGGACTACTTCTTTGTAAAGCGCAGAAACTATAAACCGTTTGCCGACATGACTTTCAAGAAGGTAAACTGGATAGCGATGGCGGCTTGGGCTATCGGCGTTGCTTTTGCCCAGTTGGCTCCGGGAATAACGCCATTGAACGCACTGATCGGTACGGCGGTGGCCTACATCGTGTTAATGCTGATCGTTCCTGCCAAAGAATCCAATGAAATGGGGAAATCAAATGATTATACAGAACGCAAAATTGCGGGGTAAAGAAGGTTTGTGGAATATCGTCGTGAAAGACGGGAAGTTTGGTCTAATCACGCAGTCTCTGGAAACAACTGCGAATGAGGAAGTCATTGATGTGGGCGGCTCGCTGGTGCTGCCACCGTTCATTGAACCTCACATTCACCTGGACACAACATTAACGGCGGGCGAGCCGGAGTGGAATTTGAGCGGAACGTTGTTCGAAGGCATCCAGCGTTGGTCCGAACGCAAGGCGTTCCTGACGCATGAAGACGTCAAAACGCGCTCTAAAACAGCACTGAAGTGGCAGATGGCGCAGGGCATCCAGCATGTACGCACGCATGTGGACGTTACCGATCCAAGCTTGACCGCAGTTAAAGCGATGCTGGAAGTGAAGGAAGAAATGGCACCGTACATTGACATCCAGCTTGTAGCATTTCCACAGGAAGGCATTCACTCCTACCCGAACGGTGCGGAATTGCTGGAGGAGTCGCTGAAAATGGGTGTCGACGTGGTTGGCGGCATTCCGCACTTCGAATTCACGCGGGAATATGGCGTCGAATCGATGAAGATTGCGTTTGACCTCGCCGAAAAATACGACCGTCTCATCGACATCCATTGCGATGAAATCGACGACGAGCAATCCCGTTTCGTGGAAGTCGTCGCCAAAGAAGCATACGAACGCGGGCTGGGCTCCCGCACGACGGCAAGCCACACGACAGCGATGGGTTCATACAATGATGCATATACGTACAAATTGTTCAGATTGCTGAAGATGGCGGACCTCAATTTCGTCTCCAACCCTCTGGTCAACATCCACCTGCAGGGACGCTTCGACACGTATCCGAAAAGAAGAGGGCTGACTCGCGTCAAAGAGCTACAGGAAGCCGGTCTTAATGTGTGCTTCGGTCACGATGACATCTTTGATCCATGGTATCCGCTAGGCACAGGTAACATGCTTCAAGTGCTGCACATGGGCATTCATGCTTCGCAGTTGCTCGGCTACGATCAGATCGTGAACTCGATTGATCTCATTACGAAAAACAGTGCAAGAACGCTGCATATCGAGGATGTGTACGGTATTGAAGAAGGCAAACCTGCCAACTTCATCGTTCTTGAAGCAGAGAACGAATATGAGGCCATTCGCAAACAAGCCGCAGTGCTTTATTCGTTCAGAGGCGGCCGCAAAATCGCCGAAACGAAGCCGCGGGACACGTCGATCATCCTAGAGGGCGGTTCGGAGAAGGTCACTTTCAATAAATAATCTATCAGGCATTAAAATCCGCGAATTTAGCGGATTTTTTTGTTTTAGAAACTATAGATCCATAATCATCTGGGGCAGGCTGCCGACAGCAATAAATCGGCGGCCTATTTATGATTTTTTCATCGCTCCCTAAACAGTATCACTTTTTGACATGATTTAAGACTATGATAAACCCATCAAGTAAAAAGAAAATTTAAAGAAGACGACAGAGAAACCGGTGCCCGAAGCAACCCGAGTTATTCAGTTTCCTAAAGGGGAATACCTCGTAGTAAAAGGGGAAGGGAAGACGGCTGATGAGTTGAGTAATATGCTTGCTGGTGTTGCCTTTGGTCAAGTTTTGCCGGAAGCCAAAGATTTCGCGTATCGTTGGCGGGCCAAACGCAACGGTGAGATGAGTCAGCGAAACCGGCCTAGTAGTTGGTGAAATGTGGATTCCCGTTGTCAGGAAATAAAGAGGTTCGTGGATGCTTTCGGTGCGAGCTTGGCTCGAAGTAGCTTCATAGAATTAAAGCTCACAAAACATTCAGGAGGGAAAACAATGTCCAATATCATTGATTTTAAAAATGTATCTACCGTTGGTTTAGAATCTTCACCCGTAGCAGAAGCGCTTGCTGGTTTACGAGCGAATGAAGCCCGTTACTTTATGAACAAGTATAAGCATGAATTTACGGTTGTACCCGCCAGCGAGAGCCAGGAGACCCTTGAGTATGTGAATCGAATATTGAAAGAAGAACGACATCTTGAGTTTGCGGCAAAACCTTTAGAAACGTCGCGTTTTCAAGTGGAAAACATCCAATTTGCCTATGTATTTTATGAGAATGGTCTTGGACTCAATGTCATGTATACGGTTGATGACCCTAAGAAGCGAGCCGTTGGTTTTAAGCTTTCGGAGGGGATGGAGGTACCAGAAGAATTAGAAGGGAAGTTTAAGTTTGCTAGGCAGAAGTCAAAATTAGCCGGAACCATTCGGGGCTCGTTCTTTGTAATTAAGAAAAATTATACTGATGAGGTGGGAACCCATGAATAAAATGACCAGTGTGGAAACAACTATGAAAGTAAATGCCCGTCCTGTCGGAAAAATGGTAACTTATTGGACAGTCACATCGCTGCTCGCAGCAGCTATTATGTTAAGTGGTATCGGACAACTGATGCAATTTGGAGGAAACCTCGAGTTGGTGACGAATCTGGGCTACCCATTATACGTCCTGACCATTCTCGGGATTTGGAAAGTGCTTGGAGCCATCGCTCTCGTCGTGCCAGGTTTACCTCGACTTAAAGAATGGGTTCACGCTGGTATCTTCTTTTTAATGACGGGTGCGGCACTATCCCATGCATTTGCTAACGATTATGGTGACTACGGGTTTAATCTGATCCTCCCGCTTTCATACGCTGCACTAAACATCTTTTCGTGGGCGCTACGGCCATCGAAGAGCCGCTTATAAGATTACAGAAAATGACGGCGTCATTATTCTGGAAGTAGAAAAGTCTATGACGGAAGTAATATTCACCTCGAACGAAAAAATCAACAGCTTTTTTTTAACTCCGTTTCTTCCCACATATAAAAATCCTCCAATTCGCAATATGGCCCTTTTCATGCGCGAGATACTCAAGCGGACCATCCCGTTTATAATTGCTTATAGACATCATTATAGGGATGGCATCAGATTAATAAAATGTATAATACAATTGATAATTGTTTTATGCGTAACACCGACTTACAGGTAAAAACCGCGAGCCGCTTGATCAATGGGAGGATTAAACATGTGGGAGAATATTGAAACGGGGTATTATATCACGCTAGAAAGCTGTTATCAGGAAGCGTGTGATGGGGAAAAGGTGATCGATGAAATTATTAATCATTATGAAGAAGAAAGTGAGGGAGAGAACGGATTGAACAAGAACTGGATTATAATCGATACGTATTTCTTATCGATGAACTTGGATGAATATATGAGATTCAGAAGAAAGGCACAAGTTTATAGAAATCAAGGGTTCGACATTGATGAGACTTTTTAATGAACTCAATATTCGCTCAACTAACAGCGAACGATAGCTCAATCAAATAGAAGAAGAGGAAACAAGAGAATTAAAGGAGTGTCCAATATCTTTGATTAAGAGTAAAGAACATACATACATCCGTTGTCGCAGAACTCGCGGCTTTTTTTGTTTATACGATGGAAGTTCTTATCCCGAGTTTAGGAAAAGAACTTCCATCGTTAGCCGATTAGGTGATTGTCTAATGTGATTGACTTATCCTGACTTAACCGTGAAGTAGGTATGATTCGGTCTACTATAGGTGCTTTTCGAGGAATCGTTTTTTTTCGGTAAAAATGAACAGCGACTATTAAACATAGAAGGAGGCAAAGAGCACTCTTCCATCGACTAATCGAAGGACAGGAGTACTTATCCCTACTTCTCAACACGCCAATCTACCTTTTTTAAGATCAATACGATGGAAATCAGCGAAAAGAGCAAGAGTACAAGCGTGTTCCAGGCGACAGACCCGGACCAGCCAGAAATCAGCACCTCCCGCATAGCCTCGGCGGCATAAGTGGTTGGGAAGAGATAAGAGAGCCACTGCAGGATCGCAGGCAACTGATCCATATCCACCATGACTGGCGTCAAAAACGAGATGAACATCATCAGCGCCTGGACCAGCATGTTCGTCAATTGGTGGCTAGGCGACCAGAAGCCGATCAACACACCTGCGCCAACCACGCTAAAGACGGTGAGCAGCAACACAGGGACAAGTCCCCAGCTGTAGTGGAATTGAATGCCGTAAGCCAGCTGACCAATCATCGCCAAGATGATAAAAGAGGGGGCGCTCATGATCAAGCCGCGCAGCAGATTGGCAAAGATGAAGTTTACCTTCGCAATCGGCAGGGACGAATAGTACGTGAAGTGCCCTTGGTGCTTCTGATAAGATATCTCCTGCGCCATGGAATTGAGTCCCATGACGATTAAACCGAAGAGCATATTCCCCGTAATTATACGGGTCATGACAGCCGGCGTTGGGTCGACTGTAAAGAATTTGAGAAACAGCAGCGTCGTTAATGGAAACATGCATGCCATGATGAAAATCCAAACCCATGCCTCGCGGATGATCGTGAATTGAATGCGGGCAAGGATCAGCCATTCTGTTATTCTGCGTTGGATTACGCTCTGCTGCTCGTGCTCTTGAAGAAAGACCGCTTCTTGCAGTTGCAAGTCTTTGCTTTGCATAGATGGTTGAGTATTTTCCATGTTTAGATCACCTCCGCTTTGTCAGGCTTATCCTGTTCGTCATCGATATGAAAATAGACATCTTCAAGATTCGGCGGGACTAAGGAATATTCTTCAATCGGTAAATGCTGCTTTGTTATGAAGTCAATTGCGTAGCTGGCGTCCTGCTTCTCGATCAATGCCCGGATTCGGTTTTCTCCCGTTTTGGTCCACTGTCCCAGCGCGATTAAGCTTCGGCATACATGATCGCTTTCACCAAAGGAGGTCGTAATTTCCAGCTTCATCCGCTGATCGACCCTTTGTTTTAATACGCTGACATGATCGATGGCGAGCAGCTTGCCGTGATTTACGACAGCTACTCTGTCCACGACCTGTTCGGCCTCCAGCACGTTGTGTGTCACCAAGATTACGGTTACTCCTTGCCGATTCCGTTCTTGAATCAGATCCCATACGAGTCTTCTCTTTTTCGGGTCCAGCTCATTGGTCGGTTCATCCAGGATCATGACGGGGGAAAAGCCGATCAAGCAAGTTCCTATCCCGATTAAACGCTTCTGTCCACCGGAAACGTTCTTCAGCAGCTTATGACGGAGGTCCTGCATTCCAAAGCGTTCCAACAATTCCTCTGTTTGCTTTACGGCGGACTCTTTCGTCAACCCCCGCAATCTTCCCGTAAAATACAAAGCTTCCCAGGTTTTTAAACTGGTCAGGGCGTGAGGCTCTTGCGAGTAGTAGGCTACCTCCTGGGCAACTCGCTTGGTTTGGGTTTTCACGCTGGTTCCTTTATAGCGTACTGTACCTGAGGTGGGAGCAAGGTGTCCTACCATCTGCTTGATTAGCGTGGATTTGCCTGCTCCATTCGGACCGAGCAAACCGAGAATTTCACCTTCTTGCACATCGAAGCTTATGTCACGATTGGCAACAACCTTTCCTTTTTTGTACGTTTTATTCACATGCTCTAATTGATAAATCAGCTTCATCATTCTTACCCCTTTCTGTTCCTACTATGGTTTTGCTGGTGTGTGCCTGAACACAGAGAAAGTATGTATTCCTTGACTGGTAATTACTTTTGTTGGATGATGCCTAAGTATACTAAACGGTAAATTAACAGGCGTTAGTCTAAAGATATCGCAAAACCTTGCTAAGGAGTGACGGGCGGCAGAATGGTTTTCGTCTCCGTCTCAGGACGGAGACAGCATGCTGAGCTCTTGTATCCAGCCAGGGCTTCGATCGGCGGAAAATCAGATCTGATAACAAAAAGTGAAGGCAAATAATCACACAAATAACATTTGCGTTTTGCAAATAATAATGATGAAATCCGCCAGAATGTACGAAGCCGGTATAAGCAAGTGGCCGTTTAAGAAGCTAATGCTGAATCGTGTTGCCATACCAATATACAAGCAACCATCTGCTGCACTACATCTTCTGACGTTAATACGATTTCAAGCAAATTAGGTTATTCAAATGAAGACGTAGAATCGGTATCTGATGGTGCAAATCTGGGGTTAAGTGCGGCAATCCGCAAGCTATTGTGTCGTTAATTCCTGGTGAAGTGGTACTGGACTTAGGCAGCGTTGGTGGGTTTGACTGCTTTTTAGCATCCCGGCAGGTGGGGGAGACAGGGTCAGTGATCGGTGTGGTCATGACACCTGAAATGGTTAGCCGGGCTCGTAACAATGCAACGAAGGGGAATTTCGTGAACACAGATTTTCGTTTAGGGGAAATTGAGCATCTTCCAGTTGCTGACCATACGGTGGATTCAATTATCCTAGGAGATATGTTTGTTATCCATATGTGCGGGATCAGGGATCTTCACAGATTGGAGGATAACAGGATTATATGGCGAATCATGTTAGAAGCAACAAAGTTGTATTACAGGAGGCTGTGACATGTTGAAATTGTTCGAGTATAACTGGCAAGTTCGCAAAGATTGGTTTGACTGGTGCGATACGGTGAGTGAGGAAGAACTGTTGAAAAGACGCACCGGGGGCATAGGAAGCATTCTCTACACACTCTATCACATCGTGACAGTTGAATATGCCTGGTTGTGCGGGGATTTGCAAGGGAAAGAGCTGGAAATCCCTTCGTTCGAGGATTGTGCCAGCGTGCAGGGATTAAGAGATTATTCGGCACGAAGCCATGCGGAAATTGCACCCTTCATCTACGCTTGGAATGATAGCTTGGAAGACCGTATCATGTATGATACAAACCAAAACGGAGAGCAGGAAAGCTTTACATTCGGTGAAGTGATGCGGCACGTGATCGCCCACGAAATTCACCATATCGGTCAATTGTCAATATGGTCTCGAGAAATCGGAAAGACGCCGGTTACAGCAAACTTGATTCGTAGAGGGTTATTCGATAAGTCGCGGTAGAATGTAGAAACATGTCGCTGGACTAGAATAAAGTACCATGCAAAGTCGCTAAATTAGCGGCTTTTTTTTATGGTAACGATGTTTGTGCGCCGGAGATGGAAGAGCAGATATGTATAGAATTACTTTTACAGGGAAATTTAATTCAATCCGTATGCGAAGGAGCTGAAGTATAGAGTATGATCCATCCCAAAGACGACTATGGGGAATTAGGCAATAAAATCGAAGTTGATTCGGATGTGAACGAGGATCGTAATCGAGAAGAGCAGTTGGATGACTCCTTTGAGGCCTGGTATGGGGATATCAACGATCAGGTGAAGCAAAAGCTGGATCTCACGAGCGTTCCGCAAGATAGTGTTTTTGATTCTGCCGTTGGCATGGATGAGGATTCATCCCAGGATTAAGAGCTTAACAATGATAAACAAGGGGCCGCCGCGGTTCCTTCTTCAAATAGACATCTTCCGAGTATGATCTGAACTGCAGTTCTTCATCAAAATGAAAGGTTCATCCGTGTCATTATCGCATCAGGAGCCGTGCTGACTAAGGATGTACCGGACAACATTATGGTTGTTGGTGGTAATTCAGCGAAAGTGATTAAAGATTGAAGGATAAAAGATAGTAGTAAGGTCGAGGGACAAGTACATTGTCCCATTGAAAGTCGCTAAATTAGCGGCTTTTTTTGCATTGAGGGTATAAGTTCTTGTTCAGAGGCTAACTGGCAGAAGTAGAGGGCTTACTCAAGTGATCAAGTGGGCAATCGCAATTTTTATTTGCAGCAAAAAAGTGAAAAATTGCGCAAAAAAAACATTGAATAATTTGCCAACGCAGTATAAGATTGCAACAAAGGGAGAGGTAAGCGCTTTCCAAAACTATAACAGACAGGTGTTATGCCGATATGAAAATAACTTTAAAAGACATTGCTGATCATGCAAATGTATCTATTTCTTCGGTTTCGAGGGCTTTAAACAACGCAAACTCGCCAGCACTTGTAAACGACCAAACCCGCCTGCGAATTATTCAAGTTGCGAAGGATCTGGGTTACCATAAGTTTAACAATTCACTGCAAAAAAACGAAAAATATTCAGAAAATAAAAAGATTCCAAAGAGAGTGGGACTTGTTTTATATGATGTAAAAGCTAAATACCAGGATCCATATTTTTCAGAAATTATATACGGAATCGAAAGTGAATTGCTTGATCAAGAATGTATATTGGACTTTACATTTGAAGTGCAGGATATTTTTAATTTCAATTTATTTGGGGATATGAACGAGAGTGACTTAGGAGTTATTTGTATTGGACCGCTTAAGCATGATTTTATAAATGAGCTGAATAAGCGGGTTCCATTTGTTATATCGGTGGGCGGAATACCTAAGCTGGAAATGGATTATGTTACGGTGGATTTTCGTCATGCGGCAATGCAAGCAGTTCAATATTTGGTAGATCTCGGTCATCGAAATATTGCTTATATTGGCGGAAGCTCTCAAGTTGGAATGCCGATTGACCAAGAAGAACGTTTTTATGGTTATAAAAAAGCGATGGAGTTGAACCATCTTAAAATTGTTCCGGAGTGGGTTCAAGACGGCAGCTTTGATCTGACCAAGAGCTATGAAGCCATGAAAAAAATTTTAAACACGCAGAGTCCGCCTTCGGCCGTATTTACAGCTAGCGACAAAATGGCATTCGGGGCGTATAAGGCAATTGGTGAATATGGGCTATCGATTCCAAATGATATATCTGTTGTTTCTTTTGATAATGTCGAAATGTCAGAATTCATTAACCCTCCGTTAACAACGGTACAGGTACACAAGGAAGAAATGGGGAGAATCGCAGTCAAATTACTGCTTCAGCGCATGGAAGGGGGGATACCATTGCCATTGATCAGCTATTTGCCGACAAAACTTATTGTCCGCAGTAGCTGTACCGAGAAAAGCGAAATGAAAAATATATGAAGGTTTTGAGGAGGGTATAATAATGAAAAAAGTAATTGCTTGTCTCGGTTTAGCCGCTTGTATGCTTATCCCCCTGATTGCTCCAGCGCACGCACAATCAACCCAAGGGGACACAAATGCAAATGTAAAAAAACCAAAAGCAACCTTTCAAGTGATCAGTGACCTGCATATTAGGGATACATCGTTCTCGCATAACAAACTATTGAAAGCGCTTCAAGACCTTCATGCCACTGATCCGCTGGCAGATGCTATGGTCATCAACGGAGATATAACGAATAACGGTTTTCCCGAAGAATATGCAAAGGTTCGCGAACTTCTTGATCAATCTGCTAAACCGAAGAATTTGCATATGACCATTGGGAATCATGAGTTTTTTAATGGAGAAGGAAATGAAGTGAACACCAGTCGGTTCGCAGACTTTATCGAAGAGGAGCATGTGTACTACGAGAAAATCGTAAAAGGATATCCTTTTATATTCCTTGGCTCTGAAAGCTGGGGGCCAGTCGATTCGCCCGCCAAAGACCATGCCTATCTGAGCGACGAGCAGTTGAATTGGCTGGAAGATACGTTGGAGAAGCGTAGTAATAGCGAGAAGCCTATGTTTGTTTTTCTTCATCAACCTCTTTCCGCCGTACATGAAACAGTAGAAAAGCGTCTAACCGATCTCTTCTCGAAGTATCCGCAAGTTATTTTATTCACTGGCCATACTCACCGGGATATGCGACTTCCAAATATTAACCTAACACAGAATAAATTTACGAGTATCAATACAGCTTCTGTCTATTATACAACCTTCGCACCGACAGTAAACTGGGACGAAAGCCAAGGATTATATGTGCAAATTTACGATGACAGGGTCGTAGTCCAGGGACGCGACTTTTACCGTAAGCAATGGATTCCTGAAGTGCATTACACGATTGATGTTCAATCGGCAACAACATTTTCTTATCGTAATAACTATGTTATTCCGGGTGAAACTACCCTATTAACCTCAACCTTTACAAATTATGGACAAAACACAGTCGAGGCCATTCATTTGGACTTAACGGCCCCTGATGGTTGGAGCGTAGAGGCAGTAACTGATCCTATGGTCACCCATCTTTCGCCTGGAAGTTCGATTCAAACGGATTGGCGTGTGACGCCCCCAGATACTGCTGAGCCTGGATTCGCAAAATTAAATGCAACCGTATCATTTGAATATGGGGAAAATAATAAGCAAACAGCATGGAGTGCCGACTCCATAGTCTGGATACCAGAACGGCTCCCAGCTGCCGATTCTTATGTAAGTGACGTGGAATGGATTCATTCCGCTAATCATTGGGGTCCCGTAGAACGGGATCAAAGCAACGGTGAAAAAGCAAAAGACGACGGAAAAACCATAACGATTGGCGGCGAAAAATATACGAAAGGCTTAGGTGTGCATGCGAATGCTGAGACTGCTTATTATATAGGCGGTAACTTCTCGACATTTACCGCAGATATCGGAATCGATGATGAAGTGGGAAATAGAGGGTCGGTGGTCTTTCAAATTTGGGCAGACGGCGAGAAAGTATATGACAGCGGGCTTGTTACCGGATCTGATTCCGTCAAAAAAGTTCATGCGGATATCTCCGGCGCCAACGTACTGAAACTGGTCGTCACTGATGGCGGAGACGGCACGGGCTATGACCATGCGGATTGGGCAAATGCCCATATTGCCAGATCCGATGTAAACCGTTAGGAAGGCTAATATCCGCTGTTACAAAGGCTTAGTGCAAACATATTTGAATTTGAACAACGGATAACAAGGATTTGACTATAATTGCCGGATACAAAACATGCTCCCGCTGAAAGTCGCTATTTTAGCGGCTTTTTTCCTTTAAGGGTGCAAGTTCTTGTCCCCAAGGACTACGGCAGAATAGTTGAAAATGTACAATCGACATCAGAACAAACGCTATTGACAATCCATCTACTACGTGTTACTTTATAGCTGTAATATGTATTACTTTATACCAGTGATACAGAATAGCAACGGGAAAAAATTAACGAGTTAAAGGAGAAAAAATAATGAATTTTTGGGAGAAAATCACCGGCAGCGATATGACTAAGGAAATGAAAGCTTTTGAATTGAGAGCCAAAAAGTTACCGCCTGATTATCAAACGGCATGGGAAAAAATTAATGCGCATCTTTGGCCGCACTCAGATTTCACCGGTCGCAACCTCATGCCCATTCTTGACGGTGTGCTTGGCCTGCTCGAAGAAACGGCGGCAGACGGACAGAGTATCGAAGAGGTTTTGGGTGACGATATCAAAGGTTTCTGTTCAGCGCTGGCCGGCATCGATGAGGCAAATTCTTTTCGCGACAAGTGGCGCAAGCAACTCAACAACAATATCGCTAAAAAATTAGGCAAATAGGAGGATGAAAATGAGAATCCAAGATATCATTGAAGGCAAAAAAGAGTGGCGAGCGCACGTGGCGCGTGTCAAAGCGCTCCCGAAAGATTATCAGATTGTTTATAAAGAGATTCAAAAATATCTCTTTAAGGTCGGTCCTGTTGAACTAACGGACGGGACGGGTTTGCTTTCGGGGATAATTGATCTTTTTGAAGAGGGTGCGGCCTTAAGGAAAGGCGTGCTCGAAGTGACGGGCAGTGACGTAGCGGCTTTCTGCGACGATCTAATCAAAGATTCAAAAACGTACGCTGACATCTATCAAGAATCTCTGGATCAAGAGGGTAACAAAGCCATAAAGAAGGATACGGATAAAACAAAGTAAAAGTGGGATATTGGGCTGGAAACAGCAATTGAAGTGAAAGGTCATTTACAGATTTCCAATGGAAGAAGAATGTTCTTATCTTCTAACAGTATAATTCTATAATATGGTGTTCTGCTTACGAATCACATCGGGACATGAAACCGTCGAGTCGGTGAAGGAGGATTCTATGAATATTACGGGTATACAATCTGATTGGAAAGTGGAAAAGATCGAATTCGCCAAGTTAACGGGAGAACGAGCCAGAAGCGCGGGGGCCAATGGCAGGATCGGCATTCATGGCAAAAGCTGCACCGTGGATATCGCCAGAATAACAATCGATGGACAAACAGGGTACGGTAGCTCGATTCACATGACGCCGGAATGGGCACAAGACATCATAGGCCGCCGATTGTTCGACTTATTCGATGACCGGGGCAGACTGCTCGAAGCGTATCGTTTGCAATTGGAATACCCAGTGCTCGATTGGTTAGGCAAAAGACAAGACAAACCCGTGTATGACTTGGTGTCCGGTGTCCACATGGAAAGAGGAGTCCCATTGGTTGTTCCCTGCTATGATACCTCACTGTACTTCGACGATTTGCATTTGCCCGATGAGAGGTCCGCAGTCGCGTTGATGCAGGAAGAAGCGATGCAAGGTTATGCGAAGGGCCAACGTCATTTTAAGATTAAGGTTGGCCGTGGCGGACGCCATATGCCACTCTGGGAAGGGACGAAACGAGATATCGCGATCGTTCGGGGGATCTCTGAGGTAGCAGGTCCCACAGGTAAGATCATGATCGATGCGAATAATGCATATAATTTGAACTTAACCAAAGAGGTCTTGGCGGCTTTAGCGGATGTAAATTTGTATTGGCTGGAAGAAGCGTTCCATGAGGATGATGCCTTGTACGAGGACCTGAAGGAATGGCTCCGGCAACGCGGGCAGAATGTGCTTATCGCGGATGGGGAAGGGCTTGCCTCGCCGCATCTAATTGAGTGGGCGACACGCGGCCTTGTCGATGTGCTGCAGTACGATATCATCAGGCCCGGTTTCACGCATTGGATGGAATTAGGCGAGAAGCTGGATGCCCATGGTTTGCGGACTGCGCCTCATTGTTACGGAAATGCCTATGGTATTTACGCGTCTGGACATTTGTCAGCCGCGGTGCGGAACTTCGAATTTGTGGAATATGACGACATTACAATCGAAGGAATGGATGCATCAGGCTATCGAATCGAAAACGGAGAGATTCTTATTCCGGCCACGCCGGGTTTCGGAATCGTCTTCGACGAAGAACTTGTAACTAACCTTATAAAGCGATCCGGCTGGTCCTGATGTCAAAGGTACAACTACATGGCCTTTATTGAAAGTCGCTATATTAGCGGCTTTTTCATTATATCGGTACAATTTCTTGTCTCGAGCGGGGGACAAGACATTGTACCGATTACCGAAATGGACAAGAACTTCGTACGATTAGCTATCGAGTCATTACATTCAGAAGAGAGGACCTGCGAATCCGTTTAAACGTGCAATGACGCCGATTTGACCGACATGGTACGACTCATGATCGAAAACATGATGGATGATCCATCGTAGCGTCGGCGGCGAAGGCGGTTCCCAACCATCTGAAAAACGAGGGAGCTCAACAACTGGCTCGTGTTCATCGTATTCCATAAAATCGAGTTTCTGGTCTGTATGGTCTCGAATGTCGATGTATGCCTGCAAAATTTGCTGAGGACGATCCAAGACTCGTTGAAGTCGTCGCTCTCCCTTAAGTACGATCACGTTAATCCATTCGTCTTCGCTGCGCGCGATGTGCTCAACGATCCAAGCGATCGAATTCGGATGATCCGGATGCCTTGCATGCCACTGTTCCTCAGTCAATTGATTTAAATAAGGGATCAGTATCATTCTTGCATCGTTTCGATAAGGAAAAAAGGTAGTGAGTTTCATGAAATCCTCCTAGAAAAATAAAGTAGTTACAGGTATTTACTACCATGTGTCATTGTAACTTATTTTTAAAGATGGGAACAACTGACGCTTGAGTTTGGGATATTAATGATATATTAAGAAGGGGAAATATGGATTTATGTAGAATATTGTCATATTAAAATCAGCTTCGTACAATAAACAGGTTTCATTAAACAACGCGCCTCAGATAAAGCGATCTCGACAATGAAAGATGGTGAAGTGGTTGAAAGTTTCATGGGACATGCTGAACTTGAACATCCCATCGTAAGAAATGAAAGTTAATTCAATAGAGGAGATGAGTTATGATTAAGAATTTATTTCAGCCAGAAACAAGAAAGAATTTAACGTGGTTAAATGAACCTGAACATTGGGAGTTTACAGCAGACGACAGGCTAATCATTGATGCTCCAACGAAAGCTGACTTTTTCAAAGACCCTGGAGGTAAACATGTAGCTCATTCAGCACCTTTTCTGCACATCCAGGTGAATTCAACATTTCAGCTTATAACGCAGCTTCAGGTAAACATGAACGAATTGTATGATTCCGGGTGTCTGATGTTGATGGCAGATGAGAACAATTGGGCTAAGCTTTGTTTAGAGTTCAACGGTGAGTATGCTACTATCGTGTCTGTTGTTACGCAGAACGGTTTGTCGGATGATTGTAATTCTGAGCGTGTATTAGTAAGCAATCCTTATTTAAAAATAACGAAGAATGATCAACTTATTTCTTTTTACTACTCATCAGATGGTGAAGTTTGGAAATTGATTCGATACTTTGGAATGAACAACTCAGCACCGTTTACAGCGGGTGTGGTAGCTCAATCACCGAAGGGAGCAGGTTGCCGAGTCGAATTTCTGTCTTTGGTTTTATCCGAATCTGATGAAAGAAGTAGGTTTTAAAGTAAACGCATACTAAAGCAATCAGTCAGTTCAGACTTAATCTCAAGCTTACTGTTCCTTCGCATAATTCAACCCTAAGTGATGAGCTTGGTTAAGCAGCATCTCATAATGCTTGGGATTGGAATCTAAGGTCTCGTATAAAAATTCAACCTTGGAATTGGATACACCGCAATAATCTGCAATTCCCACATTGAGCAAATGAATCATCATTTCATCATAGTTACGCTTTTTCATCTGTTCTTTCGAAACGCCAGCCAAACCAATCCACAAGACATGCTGATGATGGAGCTGGTTTGAACCGTACGCAAACCCATTGTTCCATACACGGTCTATATAACCTTTTAGCATGGCAGGCAAATGCCACCACCATATTGGAAAAATAAATGCCAAGGCATCGTGCTTCTTCATTCGCCTTATTTCCAGTTCTACTTCAGGGGAAAAGGACTGTTCCTCTGCTGACCAATCAGGTTCATCTACTCCTTTTAAAACAGGGTCAAAACCAATCTCGTGTAAATCCAAGATCTCATAGTCGTGGCCCGACGCGGTAAGACCTTTTACGAAACGATCGGCAACCTTAAAGGTCAGGGAATCTTTTCTTGGGTGGGAAACAACGCATAATACTCTCATACTTATATCTTCACTACCTTTCTCATTTCTCAACAGCTATCTTATAGCCACGATCAATGGCTGATGCTATTATAAACAGTAATAAAATTATCAGGAAGTACGCACTTTCAAGTTCTATAGGATGATACAGGTGCCCTAGAAACATCGAAGTGCCCTAGACAGTTGCCCTAGAAACTTACCTGAGTAACGGACTGAAATGAATCTTATGTTCCTAGAAAAACCACAGGCTTTTAACGGGGGAATGAGTGATGACTGAGAAGAGGAAAAATAATGTTCAAAAGAAGTATAAAGTTGGAGTGGAGGCGGCATTAGAAGTAATGGGGAGAAAATGGAAGCCTTTAATCATCTATCATTTGATGACAGGACGGAAACGGACGTCTGAGATTGACTTGATTGTAGAGGTATCGTAAAATTTTGTTATGTCAATTATAGGTAATGCACTTACTTAAAAGTAAGGGGATGATTCAATTATGATTCATCAGCGCGAATGTCCAATTGAGACACTCATTCATGTTTTAGGCGGTAAATGGAAGCCCATGATTTTATGGCATTTGATTGAATCCAAGAAGAGGTTCAACGATCTGGAAAAGCTTATACCTGATGCTTCACAAAAAATGCTTTCACAACATCTCCGAGATTTGGAACGAGAAGGCATAGTCGATAGAACGGTTCACCCGGTTATCCCTCCAAAAGTGGAATATTCTCTTAGTGAATACGGCAGAACATTGATTCCTGTAGCAGAAATTATGTGTTCTTGGGGAGAAAATCATAATAAGCGGAAATATGAAGAGCCAGCGTCATAAAGCTGGTTCAATGAACTTGTACACGAATTCAATCAACTCCAAACAAAAGCTGCCACGGGATTCCGGGCAGCTTTTGTTTACCTACAGTCCGACTCCTGGTAAGAATCAAAAATCGGGTTTGAGTTAACAAAACTCCTATTAGAGTAGTATCGTCGTCAATCTGTCTTTTGAATTTCCCTGTCCTCCAAACCTCCGCGAATAATAAATGGTATCCCTTTCTGTCACGCTTACTTTTAAGTAAGTACCCTACTTTAAAGTGGGTTCTTAACATCATTTTGAAGTGATGCTAAGCTTGAGTTAACCAAAATTTGGGACCCTAAAAGAGGAGGAAAGAACAATGAACATTATTGTTTTTGGAGCGACGGGGAATACAGGGAAAAGAGTGCTGGCACAAGGGATAAAAATGGGGCATGAAATGACCGCATTTGTGCGAAATTCTGAGAAGCTTTATGATCAACTAGGTGAGCATTCCGCAAAGCATGTGAAGGTGATCGTAGACGATATGATGAACCCGGTAAGTGTCAGTGAAGCGCTCGTGAATCAAGACGCCGCTATTATTGCAGCCGGCCATGCGGGCCAGGGAGAAGAGTTTGTTCGTATCGTCGATAACATTATAAGCCAATGTGAAATCCAGCCTAGTTTCTCTGGGCGAGTATGGGTCATGGGAGGAGCCGGTCTGCTGGATATTCCATATACCGATCTTATCGGCAACAATTTACCCGGGTTCCCACCTGAGTATAAAAATCACAACCGGAATTTCGAGAGGCTGCAACGGACTGGGCTCGATTGGTCCATAATGTGTCCGGGAACCATGATGGATTCGATCGAGCAACCAGAGCCGGTTCATCTGCATGTAACAACGGATACCTTGCCCGTTCCGATGCCGGAGACGATGAAGGAATATTCCGAGGCAGAAATAGCTGGTCACTTGTTCAGCCGATTTCAAGAGCTGAATGTTGCTTATGACGATGTCGTCATGTGTATGCTTAACCATCTTGAGCTCGGAGGAGCGTTTATGAGGAAAAGGGTCGGTCTAGCCTATCAAAGCAAGATATCGGTGCGCTGAGGAGAAGGGGGAGCATGAGTTTGTTTGGATTATTGCTCGTTTTGCATATATTGGCTTCGATCGCCATTATTGGCCCCGCTTTCGTGCTGCCCATCATTCGTAGTTCGGCAAGAACCGTCGGCCAGCTGCACTTTACTCTTGGTGTAGCGACCAAGCTTGCCATCATGCCTAAAATTGGCGGAGCCGTACTTATTTTAACCGGGATTTGGCTTATGATCATAACCAAGATGGGGTTATCCCAATTATGGCTGAATGTGTCCATCCTTTTATCGCTGCTCATGGTCGTCATGATCGACGGATGGATCGAGCCTCGTATGAAAAAGATCATTAAGATCCTATCTGAAAGTCAAGAGCAGGGTAATGATATACCCGCCGAGTTCGGATTACTGATCAAAAAGATCGTACCCATCGAGACGGCAGCACAGCTGTTGATGATTGCCATATTGGTGCTCATGGTCGTTAAGCCATTTTAAAGAAGCCGATGGAGCGTCCTAACTCGCTTTTTAGTCACATGATTTTGGTGTCATAATTAGGAGAATACTAGGCAAAAGGAAAGTTGGTGATTGAAATAGGGATTTTAAAAGCGGGTTATGGTTTAGACCAAAATGGCTTTATTGTAAGCGATGTGAGTAAAGACAAAATTGCGGATGTCTATGCGACTTGCATTCATGAATCGATCGAGAGCCTTAAACATTTATTTCATCAACATTTGCATAGTGTTTATGTGTACGGCAGCATAGCCAGAGGAGAAGCGATTGCAATTAAATCAGATTTAGACCTTATCGCGATGTTCAATACCAAATTAAGTTCTGATAAGTTAGCTGAATTAAAGAAACTTGCTGGAGAACTATCTAATAATTATCGCTTTATAGTTCGGGATGTTGGTATAGCTGTAGCCTATTATGACTATACGCTTGACCCCTCAAATTATTACGAAAATGCATTTCTTAAGGAACTCTGTGTTTGTGTATATGGAGAGGATCTAGGTGAACGATTTGGTCCTTATAAACTTACATCAGAGATAGCCATCCGTTTTAATGGTGATATTAATGAGGTTCTTAATCGGACGTTAACAAGGTTAACAACAGCTTCTGGAGAAGATTCTAAAAAAATTACACAAAGCTTCGCTCGTAAACTCATTCGAACATACTATTCAATGGTGATGGAGCGTTCTCAGATTTGGACGACACGACTTCACGAACAGTCTGAAGTCTTTCTTCATCACTTTCCAGAAAAAGAATCAATCATTCGCACTCTGCTAAATTGGATAAATGAACCGCCTACAGACCATAAGGCTGTGTATGAGTTGTTTAAGATTGAGGGGGAATGGGCTGGCGCTAACTTTACAAATGAAGCCAACATTCCTTATAAAGCTAACGGGGGTTGAATAAGACAATACTACACAATAAAACTTCCAGATACTTGGAGGTTTTATTTTTTTGTTTCAGTGAGAAGTGCTTGTTTATACAGGGCTCTACGCGTCTTACCACTCGTTTGCCGACTTTGCACTTTCTTTAAAAATGCCGAAAACACGAGGCTTTTTTGCTCTTCAAAAATGTCTCATTGCGGGAAAAGAAAGCGCTGCCTCATAATAAGGCCACACCGCTCGCGAGGTGATGAACGACATATGGAGGTGGAGAATGATGAAGCAAGCTACGGCTCAAAGGGATTTCCCGCAAACGTCCAAGCAGGCGGAGCACCGCACGAGCTTCGCGGCGAGGCTTCGCAGGGACAAATGGCTCTACCTGCTGCTGCTCCCAGGCTTGCTTTATTTTTTGGTTTTTAAATACGTGCCGATGTGGGGGGTCATGCTGGCATTCCAAAACTATCAGCCGTTTACCGGCTTTTTGAAAAGCGAATGGGTAGGCTTCGAGCATTTTCGCCTGTTTTTTAACAATCCAGAGTTTTTAATGCTGCTGCGTAATACGCTGTTGCTATCGTTCTATAATCTCATCTTCTTTTTTCCCGCTCCGATTATACTGGCACTCTTGTTAAACGAAGTAAGGCTTTCGTTCTTTAAGCGCACGATTCAAACGATGATTTACGTTCCGCATTTTATATCGATGGTCATCGTGGCAAGCCTGACGTACGTGTTCCTAACCACGGAAGGCGGCACCGTCAACGAACTGCTATTCCAATATACGGGGAACAAAATCCAATTTCTGTCCGATCCGTCTTGGTTCCGCCCCGTGATTATTTTGCAGACAATCTGGAAGGAATGCGGCTGGGGAACGATTATATTCCTGGCGGCGCTGGCGGCCGTCGATGTGGAGCAGTACGAAGCGGCGACGATTGACGGGGCAAACCGTTGGAGGCAAATCTGGCATATCACACTGCCGGCGATCCGCAGCACGATCGTAATTCTTTTGATTTTGCGGATGGGCAGCGTGCTGGACAACGGCTTCGAACAGATTTATCTGATGTTGAATCCGCTTAACCGCTCGGTAGGCGAAGTGTTCGACACATACGTATATGCGATGGGCATTACACAAGGCGCTTTTAGCTACAGTACGGCTGTCGGGCTGTTTAAATCGATTGTTGGCGTAACGCTGGTGCTCGGCACGAACTGGCTGGCGAAAAAGTTCGGCCAATCCGGGCTTTACTGATAAGCAAGAAAGGGGAATCAATCCATGGCCAAGCAATACAAATCCGCGGCCGGTGTCACGTTCGATGCTGCCAACTACATCGTGCTATCGTTGTTCGGGCTGGCTGCCGTGCTCCCTTTCGTCTACGTGATTGCGGGCTCTTTTGCCTCGGACGCGGAGCTTACGTCGAGAGCGGTATTTTTCATACCCAAAACAGTTACATTAAACGCTTATAAGTTTATTTTTTCGACAGATACGATCATGAGAAGCATCGGCGTCTCCGTCTACATAACGGTCATCGGCACGCTCGTTAACCTGTTTTTCACGGTCACGATGGCCTATTCCTTAGCCAAGAGAGGGTTGTACGGCCGGAATCTGGTGCTGAATCTCGTCATCTTCTCCATGCTGTTTGGCGGTGGCATGATTCCGACTTATCTGGTCGTGAAGGAGCTGAACCTGCTTGATTCGCTCTGGGCTCTCATGCTGCCAGGGGCGATCAGCGCGTTTAATCTGATCATCGTCAAAAACTTTTTTCAGGAAATTCCGAAGGAGATCGAGGAGGCCGGCCGCATCGACGGCTGCTCCGAGCTTGGCCTCTTAGGGCGGATCGTGCTGCCGCTTTCAATGCCCGTCCTCGCTACGTTTACGTTGTTTTACGCCGTCGGGCATTGGAACGATTTCTTTGCGGCACTGCTGTATATTAACGATCCGGAAAAATGGCCGCTGCAGGTTATGCTGCGCCAGATCGTTCTGCTGTCGCAAGCGGCTGCAGGCGATTTGAACTCGATGGACCCTAATTTCGTGCAGCCGCCGGATCAATCGATCAAAATGGCCGTCATCGTTGTCGGCACGGTTCCGATCTTGTGTGTGTATCCGTTCCTGCAAAAGCATTTTGCCAAAGGCGTCCTGCTTGGCTCGGTCAAAGGCTAAAGTTTGTTTTTCCAAATGTGTGATTCCGCTTAGGCTCTGTTGTTAATACCCTCGACGCACTGATCGATTTGCTTGGAGCTCATGCGGTTTGCAATATGATCTTAATAATAAAGGGAGGCTATTTAATGAAGAAAAAGGCAATGAAGGCGAAACGTGCTTCCACATTTCTAATTCTAGGCACGGTTTGTATCGTACTGCTGGCAAGCTGCTCGTCCGGTAAAAACAACGGTGGCACAGACTCTTCCAACAATTCGACGGCGGCTCCCCCTGCAAGCGCTTCCGCAGATACGCAAGAAGCGTTTAAGCTGAACATCATGCTCCCGATTTTTAAAACGAACTATCCGAAGGACGACAGTCCCGTAGCGGCTGAGCTCGAGAAGCTGACCGGCACGGACATTCATTTCGAATGGGTGCCTAACGCTTCCTATGCGGATAAATTCAACATTACGCTTGCCTCGGGCAATTTGCCGAAAATCATTTACGTGCCGGACTCAAAGGGCCCGAGTTTCGTTAGTGCGGTAAAATCGGGGGCGTTCTGGGATTTGACCGACAAACTCAAAAATTATCCGAACCTCAGCCAGGCCAGCGAAATCATTCTGAACAACTCCTCGATTAACGGCAAAACGTACGGCGTATATCGCGGGCGCGAGCTTGGCCGCAACGGCGTTTATTACCGCCAGGATTGGTTGGAGAACGTCGGACTTGAGCAACCGAAAACGATCGACGATTTTTACAACATGCTGAAAGCGTTCAAAGAGAAGGATCCGGACGGCAACGGTAAAGACGACACGTACGGACTGGTTATGGTCAAATGGACGGCAGGCTGGGGAGCGGGCTTCGACCAGATCAAACTGTGGTTTGGTGCACCTAACGTTTGGGGTGAAAGGGATGGCCAGCTCGTACCGGAGTTCGAATACGATGAATATCTCGAAGCGCTCAAGTTCATGAAAAAGCTGTATGACGAAAAACTCGTCAACCAAGATTTTGCCGTCATGGATTCGGCGAAGTGGACTGATCCGCTTGTTAACGGGCAAGCCGGCGTGATTATCGACGTCGTCGATGGAGCGGCTCGAGTCGACGACAAAATCAAGGCGGCGAACGCGGCGGCGGGCAATGATTCAAGGGAGCATTACATGGATGTGTTCGGTGCAGTAACCGGTGCGGATGGTCAAATTCGTACGCTGCCTACCTCCGGTTTTGCCGGCCTATTGGCCATTCCGAAGTCGAGTGTGAAGACTGAGGAGGAGGTCGACCGCATTCTGAAATTTCTAGACCAGCTGAACGAGCCTGACCTGCAAACGCTGACCAGCTTCGGCCTTGAAGGCGTGCATTATACCAAGATCGACGATACAACGCTGGAAAGAAGTACGGACTCCGTGCTGCTCGAGTCTGAAGTCGAAGGTCTTAACCAGATGGTACCTTACATTCCCGAAGGAAAAGGGCTGCAAGTGGCCCAGACACCGCTTCGCTTAAAACAAACAGAGGTTCAAATGAAAAACCGGGAAACCATCGTCGCCAATCCGGCGGAGCCGTTTATTTCTGAGGTGTATTCGCAAAAAGGACAACAGCTTGGCAATATTATTAACGATGCGCGCATTAAATTCATCGTCGGTCAAATCGACGAGCAAGGCTGGCGCGATGCAATCGAACTGTGGAAAAAATCCGGCGGCAACGATTACGTGAAGGAAATCAACGAGCTGTACGCAGCGTCCAAATCCTAGGCGAGGTCATTTGAGCAGTGACGTTCAGCGGAAAAAAGAGGCCAGCGGCCTCTTTTTTCTCTATCCGAATTTTTCTTCCGAGAGTTCCCGCAAAATGACGGTAGCAACTTTGTAGCCAAGACTCCACGATGGCCGGTTTTTTGGAATTCCTCTGTTTTTTAAACAATTTACTCTGAAAACATGCAGGTTTTATTAGTAGGACCGCGTTATGCTAATTAAGACAGTCGATTTTATTTCGCGGTTTTAAATTTGAATACGCTTACATATCTGAAAGGCAAAGGACCGCCTAACAAGGGAAGGCAAAACTAATTTTAGATATGGTTGGTGAGCTGACGATGAATGGATGGAAAATGTTATTGGCCCGCTTATCCGGGAGATCTGGCAGCTTCTATAGGAAAAGCTTAATCATGTTCCTGTTTGTTGCCGGAATTCCCGGCATAATTACCGGGGTTCTCGTATATTCGATGGCCGGTGGTAAGCTGGAAAAGGAGCTGCTGAAGCTCCATAACAACCAGATTGAGCAGCGGTCGCAGAACCTGAATAAACAGCTGTCCAATCTCGAAATGATGCTGGCGCATTGGGCGTTCGATACGAGCTTCGATTATTCGCTCGGCGAACGCGATTTCGTGCGTGATTTTGAGAAGACCCGCGATATTACGAATACGCTGCTCGTCATGCAGGGCTCCAATACGATGATTCGTAACGTCAGCCTCTATTTGCGCGGAAGCCAGCCGGTATTGTTTTATCCGGAATACTCCGCTTTACATGATGCAAGTGTCATAAAGCTATACGACCAACTGCTTGACGCAGGAAAAACGACGTATTGGACACAGCTAACGCTGGATCCCGATCAGCAGGGAAAACGGGAATTGACGTTTGTGCATCTCGTTCCCGGCGGAAGCCAAAAACCGATTGGAGCCTTGATCGTCCGCTTGGACAGCGATCAAGTCGCGGAAGCGCTGCAGACGATTACCCCTTATGCCGACGGCGAAAATTTTCTAACAGAGCCGAGCAGTCATCTATACGTATCCGCCAACGGGAGCTCGATAGATTCGACGTTCGTAAAGGCAGTCAGGAGCGAGGTCGAGTCAAACGTGAACAAGGAAGGCTCGTTTCTTTATGAATGGAACGACAAGACCTATGCGGTCACGTACGGTTATTTCGCACGAATCATGGATAACTGGCTGTACGTGTCGGCTTCGCCGATCACCAATATAACGGCACCGGTCGTTTTTATATCCAAAGTCATTTTGACGGTCAGCTTGAGCGCTCTCCTGCTGGCAGTAGGGCTTGCTTGGCTTGCATCGATCCGAATGTACTTGCCTGTAAAAAGGTTAATGAAGGATTTGCTGCCAAGCGCCTCCTTGTCGGGCGGAGGCCGGGAGGACGAGTTTACGCTAATCGAGCGGCAATGGCAGCATTTAAGCAGGGAGAGTCGGGAGCTGAACGCCAAGTGGCTCGAGCAGCTGCCGCATGTGAAGGAAAGCTTTCTCCATCAGCTCCTTCAGGGCTATTTGTACGCCTATACGGAGGAGGACCTGAGGTCACGGATGGAGCGGTATAAATGGCAGGTGTGCGGCAAGCAATTTGTCGTGCTGTACGTACAGCTTACCGGGATCGCCAGCATGGAAGGGAAGTTCAAGTTTGGCGACGAGGGACTCGTCACCTTTGCATCCGTCAACATGATCGAAGAGCTGGCGGATTCGTATTTCGAGCAAAGCAGCACGATCAATTTCCATGATCTTGGATCAGGGGTGCTGCTCATCTTGCCGGAAGGGGAGCCATGTACAGAAACGATCAAATCGTTTTGCGAAAAGCTTGCGCAGACGGTTAACCGGTTGCTGAACATGGTGATCACGGTGGCGATCAGCCAGGCTACCAGCCGTGTAAGCGACATTCCGCTCGCATTTGAAGGCGTGAAACACGCAGCCAGCTTCCGCAAATTCGATAACGATAACCAGATTATCGAAATGGAGCAGCTGAATTTCGAGGATTCGTCCGAACCGAAGTACCCTTTTACGCTGGAAAGAGAATTTCTTCAGGCGCTTCGAACCGGACAGGAAGCGGATGCCAACGCCTTGCTCGTCGAATTCCAGAATGCGCTGTCCGTGCAGGAAGCAAAAGCGATAGATGTCCAGCAGGGGATGCTTCATTTGCTGGGTTCCATCCAGCATGCGATTCTCGTATCCGGTATTCAGCCGAATCGTTTGTTCAAGGGCGCCAACCTGTATGAGCAGCTTTCCCAGATTAAAGAACCTGCCGGCGCCAGGGAATGGTTCCAAGTGAAGGTGATCGCTCCTTTCATGAAGGAGCTGACGACCCGAACGGATGGCCAGGTCAAACGGCTGATCGAGCATGCCATGATCTATATGCAACAAAACTATATGCACGACATTTCGCTCGACAATTGCGCCGACCACATCGGCACGAACCCGTTTTTCCTGAGCAAATCATTCAAACAGGTCACCGGCAAAAACTTTATCGATTATTTGACCGAGCTGCGTATGGAAAAAGCGAAGGAGCTTCTTCGGGAATCGGAGATGAAAATTAACACGGTCGCCGAACAAGTCGGATATCGGCACAGCTACTTTAACCGGATCTTTAAAAAGCTCGAGGGCATGACTCCCACCCGTTATCGTGAGCTTAGCCGGGCAGATTAGGAAGCAAGCCGCGATAAACAGATCGAAAGAAGCAGCCGGCAGGGTTCATGATGTGACCGCTGCCGGCTTTATTGTGATGCGTTGGGCTGTGAAGCACCAGGAGAACCTTATCGTGCAATAAAGTGCTATTCTCGAGAAATCGTGCAATTTAGCCTGGCGGATGCCATCAAGAAAGTGCCATTGCCGGGAAAGTTGCAGCTGTCTACAATAAGGGCGTTGAAACAACGGAAGCCAACAAAACGTTTAGGAGATGATTCCATGAACGACACGCGAGTATCACTGCGTTGGTTAAAGGCAGCCGCTGATATTCCGGCTGGGCTGAGTTGGGGGATGCCGTGGAAGGAGGGGGAGCTTTCACGGGACGACCGGCTGTCGCTGCACTTGGAGGGCGGGACTGCACCCGCACTGCAAAGCTGGCCGACTGCATATTGGCCGGACGGCAGCGTCAAATGGACGGCGCATGCCGTCGCTTTTCCGACTGGTGCCCCTCACGGGTATACCATCGTGAAGGGAGATACCGAACATTCACCAACAGCGGCTTCATTGTCCGTACGTGAGGCAGAGGATGGCTTTACCATCGACACGGGCGTCATTTCCTTTCGGGTACCGAAAACAGGCTGCCGAATGATCGCCGATGTTCAACGAAACGGTGTCAGCATAAGCTCTTATGGCGAGTTGATCGCCATCAAGGAAAGCGTAAGCGAGCTGACCGGCAGCCGAACGATCCGGGAGGAACGTTATCAATCCCAAATTTACGAAGCGAAGGTGGAGCAAGCAGGTCCGGTACGAGCGGTCGTCAAGCTGACGGGCCGCCACCGTGCCGTGAACGGAACCGGTGAATGGCTTCCTTTTTCGCTTCGCCTGTACGCTTACGCGGGTCTGGAGTCGATCCGGATGGTGCATACGTTTTTTTATGACGGCAATCCGAACCAGGATTTCGTGAAGGGACTCGGCATCCGTTTCATCCTGCCGATCCGTGGGCCGCTGTACAACCGCCACATCCGGTTTGCCGGTGATACCGGTTATTTAAGCGAATCGCCCAAAACGCTTCATTCGCGGCGCACAAAAGGCAGATATTTGGAGCTGTTCAAGCGTCAGCTCAATGGGGAAACGCTGACCGACGAAGAATTGGACGACGAGTACTTTATGAGTCTGCTGCAAGACTCCGCAAGCTGGGACGGCTTTAAAGTGACACAGTTCTCAGCCGACCATTATCTGATGGCCAAGCGTACCAGGGCAGGCTGCAGCTGGATCAAATCCGGCGAAGGCCGGAGAGCGCGCGGCGTTGCATATGTTGGTGGGCCCGGCGGCGGACTGGCTCTTGCGATGCGCAATTTCTGGCAAAAGCATCCTTCGGGCATGGAGGCCCACGGCCTTACGACGGACGAGGCGCAGCTGACCGCCTGGTTCTGGTCCCCGGAAGCGCCGGTTATGGACATGCGCCATTACGATACGTTAACGCATGTTGAATCTTCCTACGAAGGCGCGGAAGAGCTGCGCGCAACTCCGTACGGCGTCGGCAATACGAGCGAGCTGACGATTTGGTGCCGGGCGTTTACGCCGTCGCCGGTTGAGCTGGAGGCTTACGCGAGCTATAACGACTCGCCTTCGCAGCTTGTATGCGAGCCGGCTTATTTGCGCAGCCAGGGCGCTTTTGGCATTTGGAGCTTGCCGGACCGGGGAACGCCCGCCAAAGCCCGCCTCGAAGAGAAGCTGGACGGGATCATTGCCTTTTACCAAAGGGAGGTGGAGCAGAGGCGCTGGTACGGCTTCTGGGATTACGGCGATTTCATGCACAGCTACGACCCTGCGCGCCATGTCTGGAATTATGACCTCGGCGGCTGTGCTTGGCAAAATACGGAGCTGGTCCCGAACATGTGGCTGTGGCTGATGTTTTTGCGCTCGGGACGCGAAGACATTTTCCGGATGGCGGAGGCGATGACGCGCCATACGAGCGAGGTCGACGTCTATCATTTCGGGGAATACGCCGGGCTCGGCTCCCGGCATAACGTCATCCATTGGGGCTGCGGCTGCAAGGAAGCCCGGATCGGCATGGCCGGACTCCATCGCTACTATTATTATTTAACGGGGGACGAGCGGATCGGGGATATGATGGACGAGGCGAAGGATGCCGACTATACGACCGTCCATATCGACCCGATGCGCGCCTATTTTCCCAAGGATGAACATAAGACCCATATCCGGGTCGGCCCGGATTGGGCGGCTTTCAGCTCCAACTGGATGACCCGCTGGGAGCGCAAAGAGGATTTGTTTTACCGCGACAAACTGCTTACCGGCATTCAATGCATTAAACAGGCGAATTACGGTCTGATCTCCGGTCCGACTTACGGTTATGATCCGAATACCGGCTTACTGACGTCGATGGGTGACGACAACTGGGGGCGCCATCTGGCATTATGCATGGGTGCGCCGCAGGTGTGGTTCGAGCTGTCCGGCATGCTGAAGGATAAGCAGTGGGACGACATGATGGCCGATTTCGGAGTTTTCTATAATCTTTCGCAGGAAGAAAAGGATCAACTCACAGGCGGCGCCATCAGCACAAAGCGGTTTGAGCATCCAGTCCTGACGCTCGCCCTCGTCGCTTACGGCGCTTGGTACCGTAAGGACAGACGTACAGCCGATTTTGCCTGGTCGACGCTGCTGGGACACCCTTTTGCAACCACAGACCTGGAAAAAGACGCCGTTGACGTTACGTACGTCGACAAGCTGAAGGAGATTGACTGGATGAATACGAATGAGGCGTCGCAATGGTCTTTGAACACGATCATCAGCCTGGAACTGATCCCAGATTCTTTACCTGACCATGTAGACTCGTCCCGCCAGGAAGCTAATGTGTAATGCAGCTCGGTTATCGCTCGTCGCCCATGCGCGCTAACCCAGACATGGGAAGAAAGGAGCGTGAATACGATGACAACAGATCAACCAACCGAAACAGGGGTCGTGCATACTGCTAAAAGCCCGCTGATTCCCGAAAGTTGGCGTGCGATTTATGCAAACCCACTCGCCAAGCCCGAGCATGTCGCGGATTATCGAATGGAGGGAGATGGAGCCATCACGTTTCCTTTGGGACGTATGCGGCTCGAAAGCGTTCGCGACGAGGCGGAGGGGCAGCGAGCCAATTTCGTATTGTGGTGCCCGGAGGACTTTCCGGCGGACGCCGCCGTCTCATGGGATTTTTGGCCGGTACGCGAGCCGGGCCTGGCGATTATGTTTTTTAGTGCAAGCGGCACGGAAGGCCGGGATTTGTTCGATTCTTCCATCAAGCTACGGACTGGTGAATACGACCAGTATCATCACGGCGAAATGAACGTTTTCCACGTTTCTTACTTCCGGAGGAAATGGGCGGAGGAGCGGAAGTTTCATACATGCAATTTGCGTAAAAGCTACGGTTTCCACCTGGTCGCGCAAGGTGCCGACCCTATTCCAGGTGTCAAGGACGCAGTCGGACCATACCGGATGCTGATCGTTAAGAGCGGACATCGCATTACGTTTGCCGTTAACAATCTTCCGCTTTTCTCATGGGAAGACGACGGCGTGACGTACGGGCTTCCGATCGCTGGCGGAAAGCTCGGTTTCCGCCAGATGGCGCCTATGATTGGAGAATACGCGAATTTAACCGTATATGCCGAAATTAAATCGTAGTTTACACCGTTATTTCCATAATTACTGCCGGAGCCACTTCCATCTCAGTAGGGGCTTTGGCTAAGGAGGCTTTGCAAATTGAAGTTAACTATCGCTAATGCAGATCTGAAGCTAGCTGTCGAACGAGTAGCAGACTACACCTTCGGCATGGATCTGACTTGGGACTGGCCGTGCGGCGTCGCTTATTACGGGATCAGCCGTGCCTTTGAAGTGACTGGCGAGCAAGCATATTTGGAACGGATGATAGAGTGGTGCGATGAATATATCGAAGCAGGACTTCCGGGATGGACGGTCAACACATGCTCGATGGGACATATGCTGCTTACCCTTTACGAACAGACGAAGGATCAGAAATACCTCAATATCATCATGAGCAAGGTGGACTATCTGGAGAACAACGCCCTGCGTTTCGGTGACGGTGTGCTCCAGCACACGGTGTCGGCTAAAAACGATTTTCCGGAGCAATGCTGGGCGGACACCCTGTTTATGGCGGGATATTTCCTATTACGCGCAGGTGTGGTGCTTGGGGAGAAGCAGCTTATTGACGATGCACTTCATCAGTTTTATTGGCATATTCATTATTTGCAGGACGAGAATACCAGCCTGTGGTATCACGGATATAACCACCTTAATAAGGATCATATGTCAGGAATGTATTGGGCGCGCGCCAACGCTTGGGCGGCCTATACGATGTCTCGCGTGGGACATGTGCTGCCGCAAGCTTACCTGTACCCTCCATTTATGCATATTATAAGCTCGCTGCGAGACCAGCTTGCCGCCATCAAAAAGCTGCAGAAAGACGACGGCCTCTGGGGCACCGTGCTCGACTACCCGGAAGCTTATGGCGAGGTGTCAGCCACGGCTGGCATTGCCGCGGCAATGGTGATGCAGAATAATCCGCTTCATGCCAAACATGTAGAGCTGGCGTTAAAGGGCGTGCTGGCTAATATTTCCGATCGCGGACGGGTGCTTAACGTATCCGGTGGAACTGCCGTCATGAACGATATCAGGGGTTATCTCGAAGTGGATAAAAAATGGGCCCAGGGCTGGGGGCAGGGACTTGCGCTTGCCTTACTTTCCGCAGTTATCGAAATGAACAACACGGGAGAACAGGATAACGGATAGATGTTCATATTAAGGAGGGGTGTCGATTTATGAAAACCGTCCATGAGCAGCACAAGTTTGATGCACAGAAGACATCCGGGGTACAAATGGAATTTCTGGACCGGGGGTTGGTTGCAGCAGCGACAACAGAAGGGATTTTTCTCAGCTGGAGATTGCTCGGGAATGAAGTGACCGGTTATAGCGGTAACGGAATGATCGGCACCAATTTCAACCTGTATCGTTGTGGCGACTTTATCGCAGCTGTTCATGACAGCACCAACTATTTGGACCCCAGCGGGACGTTAACATCGGTTTATTATGTTTGTGCCGTTGTGGACGGACAGGAAGTCGACCGATGTGCCGATGTCACTCCCTGGGTGGGTCCATACTATGAATTAACTCTGCGAAAACCGGCTGACGGTGTCACGCCAACTGGCCAAATTTATACATACGCGGCAAATGATATGAGCGTCGGGGATGTAGATGGCGACGGTGAGTATGAGTACTTTGTAAAATGGGACCCGTCCAATGCAAAGGATGTATCGCATTCCGGCTACACCGGTCCGGTATATATCGACTGCTATAAGCTGGACGGAACTCTCCTCTACCGGATTGGGCTTGGAGTGAACATTCGGGCGGGTGCTCACTATACACAATTTCTGGTGTATGATTTTGACGGAGACGGAAAAGCCGAGTTGATGTTCAAGACAGCACCCGGTACAAAGGTCATACGGTACGATCAGGAAGGAAGAGTATCCTCCGAAACCTATATAACCATGCCTATGGAGGATGTGGCTGCAGGGTATAGTCATCAGGACGACTATCGAATGTCCAGCGCGAACTACTATAAGCATATTGTCCATATGTTTATGAGCTGGCACTTGCATGAAGAGGTAGTGACAGGCTGTTGGCCCTCTACGCTTGAAGAATGCTTTGGGATTGAGCGTCGCTATAAGTATCCATTGTCACAGGAGGATGCGGAGCGGCTGGCCGATTATTTTCTTGACGTATACGCTCCCGGCCGGAGCGGGCGCAACAACTTGCGGTCATTCGAGGGCTTCATTCTTGAAGGGCCAGAATATTTAACCGTGTTCCATGGACAAACAGGCGAAGAATTGGAGACGATCCCCTATAAGCCGGGGCGGCATGATGACGGTCTGATGTGGGGGGATTATGCTTGGAATCGCATCGAGCCCGGAAACCGCGTGGATCGATTCCTAGCAGGAGTTGCCTATTTGGACGGGAAAAAACCGTTTGCGATCTTTGCTCGCGGTTATTATACCCGGGCTGCCGTCGCAGCTTATTCCTGGGACGGCACGCGCCTTAAGGAGCACTGGTTGGTTGACAGCGGCTGGGTTTCGATGAATAATCCTTTTCATGATACGCTCCGTCTGGAGGACGGCCGGAATGAGAACTTTGGCAGCCTCGCTAAACAAGGGGCGCATTCCTTAAGCATTGCAGATGTGGACGGAGACGGCTGCCATGAAATTATTTACGGGGCGGCGACCATCGACCATGACGGATCCATTTTATACAGCTCCCGGGCCGTAATGCCTCCGGAAAGCACGGAGCCCGGTAAAATCGCCAAGCTTGGTCACGGCGATGCCCTTCATGTAGCGAACATTGATCCAGACCGGCAGGGATTGGAGATTTTCATGGTGCATGAAAGCGGTGCCTCGGGACCATACGGATATACGCTGCGTGATGCGTCAACCGGCGAGGTATTATACGGTGGCTTCGCCACCGATGACGTAGGGCGCGGGATGATCGGGCAAGTTGATCCGAACCAAAGGGGTCTTCAAACATGGTGCAGCGAGGGTTATGAAAGCGATGGAGCATTCGGCTTGATGACATGTAGAGGAGACCAAATGGCAAAACAGATTCCGGGCACGAACATGAGCATCAAGTGGTCGGCCAACATGACAACACAGATGATAGGCGGCCGTTTCAACGAGCCTGTTACAATCGATGATTGGAAACAAGGCAGGCTGCTTACGGCAGAAGGTGCAGTTACCAATAACGGAACGAAGGGAAATCCTTGCCTTGTCGCTGACGTTTTCGGAGATTGGAGAGAAGAGCTGTTAGTACGAACAAAGGATAGCTCGGCGATTCGGATCTACCTGAGCACTGAGGTAACCGACCGGAAATTGTATACGTTAATGCATGATGCCCAGTACAGAACCGGTGTCGCATGGCAGAATGTGGTCTATAACCAGCCCTGCTACACAAGCTTTTATTTTGCTTCCGATATCGATTGGGCGAAGGTCCCTACCCCAAATCTATATTTACCTCGTGTATGTATACGTGATCGCAACTGATGTTCCCGCGGGTGGTCATCCATGTTTGTTGACTTGTTTGTTGGGGCAAATGATCTGTTTAAGTACAGGCCGCTTCTCAGTGAAACCAGGTTATCCGTCAGTTGCGCTCCACTCATTGCCGAAGGGAATTTACAGTATGCTTGCTGTGGAGTATATACGCTAAGGAGGAAACAGGATGGCGAAAATTTTGATGTGCTTTCCGGAAGGGCGGCACAAAGCGTTAACGATGAGCTACGACGACGGCCGATTCGCCGATCGGCGGCTGGTAGACACGTTTAACCGATATGGGCTTAAAGGAACTTTTCATATCAATTCCGGACTGCTCGGAACGCATGACAAGGTGGGTACAGATGAGGTCAAAACGCTCTATACAGGTCACGAGGTGTCGGCACATACGCTGACTCATCCTACGATCGCTCGCTGCCCGAACGAGCAAATCGTGCACGAAATCATGGAAGACCGGCGAAATCTGGAACGTATCGTGGGTTATACGGTGCGTGGGATGTCGTATCCGAACGGCTCTTACAACCACAGAATCAAAGAAATGCTGCCAGGTCTCGGCATGGAGTATGCCAGAGTCGTTGACAGCACTGGACATTTCGGAATGCCGGATGACTTTTTGGAATGGAAGCCGACATGCCACCATAATCGTGACCTGATGAAGCATGCGGAAACCTTCGTCAGCTTGCACAAAAAGCAATATCTGTATCTGATGTACGTATGGGGCCACAGCTACGAGTTCGATAACGATAACAATTGGGAGCTTATGGAAAAGTTCGGCGCCTATATTGGGGGCAATCCGGACATTTGGTATTGTACGAACATTGAGCTTGTCGATTACGCCAAGGCATTCGAAAGGCTGAAGTTTGCAGCTGACTTGGATTTTGTTTACAACCCTTCAGCGTTAAACGTCTGGTTGAACGTGGACGGAGAGATCTTCGAAGTGAAAGGCGGCGAGTTAATCAAGTTTTAATAAGAAGAGAGGAATGGAGGGAAGTTGGATGAACCAAGAGATGATCAAAGAACCTATACTCATCGGCAAGCTGGATATACGGGCGGCAGGTCCACGCTGTAAAATGCTGCTCGGCGACTTAAACGGAGACGGCCGGATGGAGATGCTGCTCGTGCAGCCCGACAACCGCCAAGACGTGCGTTATATTCCCCATCAGGTGCAGTGCCTCACTGCGTTTGATCTAGAGGGGGATCTGCTCTGGCAAACGGGGAAGCCGGATCCGGGAGCAGGCAGCCAAGGATCGGATTATCCGGCACAAATAGTCGATATCGATGGAGACGGCCGGTTGGAGGTGCTATGCGTTATGGGTAGCCGACTCGTTGTCATCAATGGGCACGACGGAAGCGTTAGATCGTCCCATGAGCTTCCGGACCCTGAGGCGCACGACTGCATTATCATTGCGAATTTGACAGGCAACCCGAATGGGCGAGATTTCATTCTTAAGGATCGTTATCATCGCATGTGGGCTATGGACCGGAACTTCAATTTGCTCTGGATGCACGAGGGCAACCCCGGCCACTTCCCTTGGGCATATGATTTGGATGGTGATGGATACGACGAAGTGATGGCCGGCTATACGCTGCTGGACCATGACGGCACGCCGTTATGGAGCTGCCGTGATTTGGATGATCACGCCGATTGCATTTGGATCGGTGATGTGAATGGCGACGGAGAGCCTGAGCTTGTAATCGGAGGCAGCGTAACAGTCATGTATGACCGTTACGGCAAGGAATTATGGCGCTACGAAGGCTCAATCGAGTCACAGCATATCGCGCTCGGGCGCTTCCGAAGCGACTTGCCGGGAATGCAAATTGCCGGGCTGGATCGAGTCGTGAGAGAGGACGACGGGAAGGGCTTAATTGGCAAGGACGCCTTGTTCCTGCTTGACAGCAGCGGACAAGAGGTGTGGAAGGAAGACCGCAAGACACCCGGCTGGCTTACGATTATCGAGCCTTTGAGCGGGTGGGCGGATGGCGCGCCAGACTATATTTTGGCATACCGGCGCGGTGGGGGCATCTTCCCGACATTGTATGACGGTCATATGAACGCGGTTGTGGAATTTCCTTCCGAGGGCTATGCCGTCCATGCTGACCTATGGGGCAGCCATACAGAGCAAGTCATTATATACAGCAGTGAAACCGCGTCCATATATTCGAGCATGCCTGCGGATCTGAGCGAGATCCCTTCGGGTATTCCGCTGTCACAGCCGAAACGCTTGTCCTGCTCGACATTGTATCCGGGCGGGGAGGTTCCCCCAGCTATCTCATTAAGTTAACGCACAAGGATAGTTTAGTTATAAACGTACTTTCCAAAAAAAGTGTGGTAATCTATTCGAAATACGACACTTTAGAGGGTGAAAAACTGTGGGAGACTCTGTAGCTGCACAAGCAGAACGAATTGCAAGCGATTTTCTTCATGAAGAAATAAAAACATCTTACCAGATCATAGGAAAAGGCATCGTAAATCAGGTTTTCGTAGTTGAAACAGAGAGTCGTAAAGTCGTAGTTCGCATGAACGACTCAGCTGCATTTCCAAGCTATGTGAAAGAAAAATGGTGTATTGAACAAGCTGCCGCAATTGGTATTCCCGGACCTGAAGTGTTGACTATTGGTGTAATTGATGAAACCGCATATATGATTCAAGCTTTCGTTGAGGGAGACAACGGGGCAGATAGTACGGTTCTCAAGACCGATGTTTGGAGGCAGCTTGGCAAATATGCCAAACTTATTCATTCGATCCCAGTGAAGGGATATGGGGAAAATCTAATAGATCCGGTCCATGGTGAGTTTCATTCCCCTTCCCACGCAGGATCGGACGGCAGTTGGCTAGGATATGTGCAGTATAATATCAATAGTTTGACGGAGAATGATCGGTTGATTGAGCTTGGAGTAATTAATCATACGAAATCGCAGAGAGTGCGAAAACTGTTTGAGAATTTGAAGAAAGAAAGGTTCCGTTTCGGTTTAATCCATGGAGACTTTTCATTGAAGAATACGATTATCAATCAGTCGGGACAAGTCATATTATTGGATTGGGGCAATGCAGAAGTAAGAACGGTACCGCATGGGGATATGATTTGGCTGATGCGGTGCCAAATGCTAGACGGAAATCCAAATATGGAAGAATTCAAAGCATTTCTAGACGGGTACGGCATAAGTGCAGAAAACCTAGCTGATATGAGACATTTGCTGCTATTAAGCGCGTTCGATAACCTTCGATGGGCCATTGATCGAAATCCGGATCTGATCGAATCCTATGCTGCGTTCGCAAAAAAAGTTGTTGAACTGATGATGGACTAGCAGAGATTGAAAGATGAATTTGTATCAAACAGAAACCCCGCCTAGTCTGGTGTGGTTTTTTTTTGTCTGAAGATGGTGGTATAGCCGCGTATCCGCGCCTTCTATTGAATACAGAAGCCAATAACACTGGGCAATGAATAACTAAAATCAAATAAACTTCAAAAAGGGGGTTGACAGCAAACGGATGATTGGATATATTTGTTACATACCAACCGAATGTATGAAAGGAGAGGGCAAGTGGCACGAAATAAATATCCGGAAGAAACCATCAACCAAATTCTAACCGTGGCGCTTAATCTGTTCATGCAAAAAGGATACGAGCAAACCTCCATTCAGGATATCATCAATGAACTGGGTGGGTTGACAAAAGGAGCGATTTATCATCACTTCAAATCGAAGGAAGAGATCTGGCAGGCCGTCATCGATCATGCGTTCAAAGGCGTTGACGAGATGCTGTCCGGCATCCGGGATGATAAAGGGCTGAACGGACTGGAGAAGCTCCGCAAGATTTCCCAAGCCTCTCTCGACAATGCTGCCCGTAACGAACTGGCATCGGTGGGGCCGAACCTCTTGCGCAATCCGAAGCTGCTGGCGGCCCAGATCGAGAACATCCTCGAAAATGCCGTACCCGTCTATATCCAGCCCATCATCGAGCAGGGAATGCGAGACGGCTCGATTCGAACCGACTATCCAAAGGAGCTTAGCGAAGTCCTAGTGATTCTCACCAATATTTGGCTAAACCCGGAGGTCATTGAGGCTTCGCCCGAGATGATGCTGCATAAGGTAAGATTTTTCGATGAAATATTGAAAGGCCTGGGGCTTGATCTGTTCGATGAGCAAATGTATCAACGATACGAGGAATTGTTTCGAGTGTCAGCGAGAGAAGTCAGCAAAGAAAACTAAACTGCCGAAAGGCAGCTTATTTTCACACCTATTCATACCAACGGTTGGTATGAATAGGTGATCCGGATTCAAAGTGATAGTTCGAAAACTAATTATAAGGGAGATGTGGATATTCATGAATCAAACCAAAACCTCTAACTCGCAGGAACGGCAAGTAGTGACAAACTTTAACGCAAGCAATCTGGCGAAAAGCGACTTTGCAGGAGTTACGGCCCATAATGGACAGTTTAAAAGCAGCTCGCTCTCCGGTTCCGACTTTTCGGGCGCTGATTTGACCGGCAGTTCGTTTAAGAGCAGCGATGTACACGGTACCCATTTTGACGGCACGAATCTGACGGACTGCAACCTGTCCACCCTTGACCTGGCCCATGCAAGCTTCAATAAAACGGTTCTTGTGCGCACCGACTTCAGTAAGTCGAGGTTCGCCGGCGCAAAATTCCTGGACGCCAAACTGACCGACGTCAATCTGACGATGACCGATCTTAGAAACACCATCTTTGAAAATTGTATGTTCGACGGGGTAGATTTCACAAATAGCGATCTGACAGGGCTGGTGTTTGACGGCCAAACCTTCATCGGCGTCAAGTTTGACAAAGCAGGGTTGAACGGCGTTTCGTTCAAGGGCGCGGTAATCAAGAATTCGTCTTTCCAAGGATCGTTGTTGTCCAAGAAGTATTACCGTGCCATCAAAACCGTCTGCTTTGACGGCGCAACGATGGATAAGCTGACCTATGCGGCGCTTAAAGGCCTGGAGGCTGATTTGTCCAAGGTTACGGTTATTTATTAAGACAAATGGAAAACGCAAAGCCGGGCGAAAGTGTAGTTTAAAACAATGGGATTTACAAAAAAAATTAAAGTGAGGGATATCAAATGAATGAGATTGCAATGGGACATAGCAACAAAGGATTTACTGAAAAAGGGCTGCGCAAAATGCGCGACGTGCTGGCAAGGCATGTCGATTCTGGAAAGATTCCAGGGCTCGTCGCCCTAGTCAGCCGGAACGGGGAGACGCACGTTGAAGCGATCGGTACGATGCGCCATGACGGTGGCGCTTCGATGCGCCGGGACACGATCTTCCGGATGGCGTCCACTTCCAAGATGGTCGGAGCCGCGGCGGTGATGGTCCTGCTCGACGAGTGCAAGCTGCATCTGGATGACCCGGTAGATAAGTGGTTGCCCGAGCTCGCCAACCGGCAGGTGCTGAAACGGCCCGACGGCCCGCTGGACGAAACCGTGCCGGCACGCCGGCCGATCACCGTCCGGGACCTGTTGACTTCTACGTTCGGGCTCGGAGTGGATATGACACTAATGGGCTCTCCGATCCAAAACGCGATCTTCGAGAATGGATTATTTGACACGCCAGGGCAGGAGATGCCTGAGCCGGATGAATGGATGCGCCGCCTGGGTACGCTCCCGCTATGCTATCAGCCCGGAGAGCGGTGGCAGTACCACATGAGCAACGAAGTGCTCGGCGTACTCGTTGCCAGGGTCACGGGTCAGACATTCGAGACGTTCCTGCGCGAACGCATCTTTGAACCGCTGGGGATGAAGGATACCGGCTTCTACGTGCCCGAAGGCAAGATTGACCGGCTGCCGCCCGCCTACGTCCCTGATCCGCAGACCGGAGAGTTCATCGTGTGGGATGAGGCGGCAGGCGGACGCTACAGTAAGCCGCCAGCATTCCAAGCAGGCGGGGGCGGACTGCTCTCAACCGTCGACGACTATGACGCGTTTTTACGGATGCTGCTGAACCAAGGGATGCACGGGAACGAACGGATATTGTCCCGGCCCGCCGTCGAGCTGATGACCACGAACCGCCTCACGCCCGAGCAGCAAGCATTCCGAGACGACTTGGCCAAAAACAACGTCCATTTGTCGCATGGCCAAGGGCAGCACGGCGGCTGGGGCTTCGGGATGGCGGTACGCACCTACCGCGGCGACTATGCTTCCATCGGCCAGTTCGGCTGGGACGGTGGAAGCGGCACCTCGGCGTACGCCGACCCGGACAAACAACTCACCGGAATCCTGCTCACTCAAGTCGGAATGTCCACCCCGGATTCGGCGCATCTTATCCACGACTTCTGGACCATGGTCTATCAGGCGATAGAAGACTGATACCGAGCCAGGGCCTGATACGTCCGCCATCAACCCACGACATCTAACGGTCAGCCGCCCTGGTGGCCGAACCATCGATGTTTCCACCATTGGTCTTGGCCCTGTTTGCCAAGAGTAGCCTAGCCAGATCCGGTAGATGGATCGATAATAGGAAAAGTCTGGACTTCATTTTATAAGCAAGAAAGAGCCATTTGACAAGAAAAAATACGCTAAAAAGCCGCGAAGCTGCGGCTTTTTGTGCTTTAACGATAAATGTTCTTGTTAAAACCCCATATATACTTAGTCGAATATGAAAAGAAGATATATGGTTAACCATAGACCTTTGGTACAATCGATACAACAACAGACAAAAGCAGGGAGGAAGGCGGTAGAGAGGAATGACTGAGCAAGAATGGCCGGTAGTTCATAACGTCGGCGACATTATTATCCAGGCCGGTTTCATACTCGGTCCGAGAACCATTAACGATTACGAACTGGTTTACTTCCCCGACGGTTCTGGAACAGTCTATGAGATAGGCGGTCAAGCCTTTCTATTAGATGAGCCTTGTTTCATCTTCACTCGTCCAGGAGAACAGCATTCATATCGTTTCTGCGCGGAGAAGAATGTGCGGCATATGTTCGTCCACTTTGACTATGCAGCTCTTCGGGAAGAGAATGAAAGGTACGAGTCACTGTTTAGCCAGGGCAATCGGTTTCCCTCCAACCAGCATACGCTTGTTGCTGGTATGATGCAGAAGATGCTTTGGATTGCGAATCACCAATCTCCTTATTGGCGGAGACGGCTGGCTGTTCTTGTTGCCGCTTCGCTTGAAGAACTGTCGTCTTACTCTGGATGTCCAGATGAAGGGAGCGTGCTCCCCTTGCCAGTCCCTATTCAACAGGCACTGGAATTCATGGAGGAGCATCTGGGCGAGCCTATTACCATCGAAGAAATCGCGGCGCGATCCGGATGGTCGCATGAGCATTTCACCCGCGTGTTCGTTGTGTCCCTGGGTATGACGCCGAAACGTATGCTGCTGGAAAGACGGCTGCGCCGCGCAGAGTTATTGATGTTGAGGGGAGCAGGTTCGGTCAAACAAATTGCCTTTTCGGTTGGCTTTGGGGATGAGCACCATTTCTCTAAAATGTATAAACGGATTCGGGGTATAACGGCCTCTGATTATATAAAACGCTGCAATGATCCATTATTTCGTCATACGGCCGACCTCTTGGATTCGCGCACACCTTACCCGGTTAATCGTTATATCCTAGTCAAGCCCTAGATCAAATAAACACATCGTTTTCCGGTTTCAGACCATTGAGAACACGATTGTGGCGCGGCTACAATGAATGTGTACATTCATAATGACGGAGGGATTCAGATTATGGGTAAATTTTACGTCCCGAAATCACGCGCCAGGGACAATCGTTATTTGGTTAGTGTGAAGGAATATACGAACTATCACAAGGAAGGCTATCTGATTGTTAGAGGCTTGTTGTCAAAAGATGATATCGCCGAATTGTTTGAGCTGGCGGAGGATTCTAGGCTCAACCGTCTTCAGCCGGACAAGACGGCGGATGCTGGCAGCACGGATCCTCTCAAGGAGGAATTCGCGAAGGCGACACGGATTCATATGCTGTCCCGGCTGAATGCGGCGGCTGAGCGAGGCATGCTCCATCCACGAATTCTTGATGTGACAGAAGCACTGATCGGCCCCGACGTCTATGCTCTTCAGTCCATGCTCTTCCTGAACCCGCCTGGGAAGGGAGGTCAAGGCTGGCACCAGGATTCCTGTTACATCAAGACGCATCCCGATACACTGATTGGAGCGTGGATTGCGCTGGAAGAAGTGGATGAGGAGAATGGCTGCTTATGGGTCGTTCCGGGGTCGAATCACGAACCTGTGTATCCGCCTGATGGAATCGGTGGAGGGAACGTTCATGCAGTGGATGCGTTTGAGGATTTGAACAGGGTCCAGAACGTCAGCCATATAGACGATAATGTGAATACGCTGTCAAAGGTAGTCGCGGGCTATCCGCCGCCAATCCCGGTTATTCTGAGCCCGGGTGACGTGCTGTTTTTCCATTCACACCTGTTCCACCGCTCTTATCCCAATCGAACTTCGGACCGTTACCGCCGATCTTATGTGTGCCATTACTGCAACGCCCGGTCTTGGGTTCCTTGGGATCATGACGGATTCGAAGGGGATTCGGGTAATTACCGCCAAATTCTTGCGCGCGGAAGCACGCATCTCCCGTACGCCGAGCCTGTATTCGGTACCGAGGTGTTCTTATCTGATGAGGAAGAAGATTCGAATAGCGTGACCATGATGGGAATGGACAATGGCATGATGATGCCGATGGGGATGACGAAGGACGATTAAATCTAGGGAGGATTATGATGAAGCTGCAATTATTTCATGCTTTTTGGGGCATGGAGGGGACATTAAGAGAGAAATTCGAGCGAGCTTATCTGAACGGCTATCAAGGTATTGAAACAGGGCTTCCGAATGATGCTGACAAGAATGAATTTAAGGAGCTGCTGCAAGAGTTCAAGCTGTTATATATCCCTCAGATTTCAACTTATGGCAATCATAAGGAAGTTTATCATGAACAATTGGAGCATGCATTGGAGTTTTCGCCGATCTTCGTAAACTCCCAAACCGGTAAAGATTACTTGACTGAGGAAGAACAGTTTTCACTTTTTGAGTTCGCTTTAAGCATGGAAAAGAAGCTGGGCGTTGACGTGGCGCATGAAACCCATAGAGGACGCGCCATGTTCACTCCTCGCGCAACCGTGAAGCTGCTGAAACAATTCCCGGAATTGAAAATCACGGCGGATTTCAGCCACTTTACCTGTGTCTGCGAATCATTGCTTCATGATCAAGAAGAGGATCTGGCCTTTATGATTAGGCGGACTAAGCATACTCATGGAAGAGTGGGATATGTTAACGGACCACAGGTTCCTCATCCGGCAGCACCTGAATATGGGGAGGAACTGGCAAGGTTCGAAGGCTGGTGGGAACAGATTTGGGCGCATTGCAGCCAAGCAGGCAAGCCGTACTTCACGGTAACCCCTGAGTTCGGTCCGGTCAGCTACATGCCTCGCATTCCATTTACAGGAGAACCTGTGGCCGATTTGTTTGAGATCAATCACTGGATCGCGGACCGCTTTAGGCAGAAATACAGCTAGACCAAGGGATTATGCAGTCAGAGAACTTATAGACTTTAATGGGCAGTGCGTGAACGGGGATCAGGTTAAAAATAGCCGCCAGGCTTAGACTGGCGGCTATTTTGTGTACCATTTGACATTTTTACTCGGGGTGAGGCATTATCCCATTCATTTGCTAACGATTATGGTGAAATCACCGATTTAAAGCTCTAATATGTGAAGCGAATCATATATCACTGATATGTATTACTTGATATAGGAACGCAGAATTGCGATTTAACATAGAATTTACGAGAATTTTACATATATATCATTGAATATGTCAGTGACATAACTTAACGTCAAATTAGATCCCTTGCGGATACGAGTCGACTCAATGATTTGAGGGATAATTTGATGAAAGATGTACGTTTGATTAAACAGAATCAATTATATCACCGGGTGGCTGATCAGGTGATCGAGATCATTAAGAGCCGCAGGCTGCGGCCCCATGATCCGGTTCCATCCGAAGGAGAGCTTGCCAAGCTGTTCGGCGTGAGCCGAATGACAAGTAAGCTGGCGCTTCAAAAGCTGGCCGAACAGGGATTGGTGTACCGCCTGCCCCGAAGAGGGACCTTCCTTGCCCAGCCTCAAGAAGGATTGATGGTTGATGCAGGGATTTCTACCCAGGGCACCGTGGCGGCGCCGAACGTGGAGAGGCCGTTCGGACAGGTCGCGCTCATCTTGCCCCATTTGTCCGATTACACTTCCAGGATTATCGCCGCCGCCGAGGCTGAAGTGCGAAAGCACGGGTGCGACCTCATTCTGAAAATGACGAAGGATTGCGACGATGAGGATCTCTGTCTGGAGAGGTTGGCCGAAGGAGGAATTACCGGTATCATTCTGTTTCCCCAGGGGCGGAAGACCTGCAGCGATCAAGTATTGCGATTAAAGCTTCGCAAACTGCCGCTGGTGATCATCGACCGTATTTTTCATGAAGTGGAGATCGATTGCGTGTATCACGACCACTATATGGGTTCTTATCAAATGACCAAGTATTTGATCGAGAAGGGGCACCGGGAAGTCGGATACACTTCGAACGCGATCGATCATATCACAAGCAGGAAGGAGCGGTACCAAGGCTATATCCAAGCGCTGCTCGACCATAAAATTCCGGTCAAGTACCAGAACATTCATTTTCGAAGCGTCGCTTGCGATACCAGACGTATTAATGAGCTCGATCCGGAGCAGGAGCGGTTTATTCAGGACAACCCCCGGATGACGGCCATCATGTGCGGGGATGACCATGTCGCCATCTCGACCATTCATACCGCATTGCAGATGGGTATTCCGGTTCCTGAAAAGCTGTCCATCGTCGGCTTCTCCGATATCCAGTTAGCGGCATATATTCCAACCCCGCTTACGACGGTTCGACAAGATACCGAGAAGCTTGCTCGATCGGCCGTTGAATTGCTGATGAAACGCGTTGGCAACTCCAACGAGAATCCAATCACCATTAAAATTCAAACATCGATTGTAGAACGACAATCCGTTCTGTCCAGGACCTAAAATGGATCACTACAGTTTGCATGGCAAGGAGAAATGACTTTGAAAATTCACTTTCTAGGAACCGCAGCGGCAGAGGGCTTTCCCAATGCATTTTGCCGCTGCGAGCATTGTACCAAGGCACGGGAACTTGGTGGAAAAAATATCCGTACACGAACTTCGGCCATCATGGACGATGTAATCAAATTTGACTATTCCCCGGATTCCTATATGCAGGCGCTGCGGGACAATATCGATCTGGGGGCAATTGAGCACCTGCTCGTCACGCATTCGCATTCGGACCATTACAATGCTGCGGATCTGGAATGCCGCAGGGAAGGGATTGCGCACGGCCTCCAGCATCCGATGCACATCTATGGGAATGGTACCGTGATGCATCACACGCGTGCCGCCATCGGCCGCTTTGAAGGTCAAAGGTATCAATTCCATCTGTTGCGCCCGTATGAGACCTTTGCTATGGGCGATGCAAGGGTAACACCATTGCTGGCCGATCATGACCGGATGGAAACCTGTCTATTATACGTGATTGAAAAGGAAGGAAAAAAACTGCTGTACGGGCATGATTCGGGCTGGTTCCCGGATGCGACTTGGGCATGGTTAAAGGGCAAAAACCTGGATTGCGCCATCCTCGACTGCACGCATGGATATACAGGGAATGCCCGCGACCGCAATCATATGTGCGTGGAAACGGTGCTGGAAGTCCAGCGCGAGTTCCAAAAAGAAAATATCCTGAAGCCTGAAGGCCAAATCGTCGTCACACATTTTAGCCATAATTCCAAGCTGCTACATGAGGATTTTGTCCGTATCTTCAGCCCCGCCGGGATTTTACCGGCATATGACGGGTTGATCATCAACATTTAAACCAAACAAAATGACACGATCAAAGGAGAGTTAAGGGAATCATGAGAAAACTTTCAATGGCACTACTTCTCATTATGTGTGTGATTGTTTCGGCTTGCGGAGGCGGCAGCAATGCCGGCAATGCAAACGGTGGCACTTCGGAGTCCGGAGCGTCGGCCGGAACACCGGCTTCATCGGAATCGTCGTCTACGGAACCAGACCAGAATGAAAAGCTGATCGTGTACACGAATGCGAACTCTGACGGCCGCGGCGAATGGCTGATCGAGAAAGCGAAAGGTGCGGGCTTTGACATCGAAATTGTCGGAGCGGGCGGCGCCGACTTGACGAACCGCTTGATTGCCGAGAAGAACAACCCGATCGCGGACGTCGTATATGGCTTAAACAATATGCTTTATGAGAATTTGAAAAAGGAAGACGCTCTGGCTAAGTTTGTTCCAAGCTGGGCCGGCGATGTTGAGCAGGGCTTAAACGATCCGGAAGGCTACTATCATGGTCTTGTGAAGCAAGCGATTCTCCTTGGTTATAACCCGAACGAATTCACGGCCGATACCGCGCCAAAAGACTGGACGGATCTTTATAAGAACGATGCGTACAAAGGGAAGTACGAAGCTCCTACGCTGCTTGGACAAAATACGCCTCGCCTTATTGTAGCGGGGATTCTGACCCGCTTCCAAGATCCAAATGGTGATCTCGGCATATCCGAGGAAGGCTGGAATGAAATTCAGCAATTGTATGACAACGGCGTCAGCGCAGTCGAGGGCGAAGACTTCTATGCCAATTTGGCCAGCGGTAAAACGCCGCTAGGAGCGCTCGTCTCCGGAACCCTGCAGCAGAAGGAAGAGCAATATAACGTGAAAGCAGGCATTGTCAGCCCGGAAATCGGCGTACCTATGGTCGTGGAACATGCGGCAATCGTGAACGGAACGAAGAAGCAGGCAACGGCGGAGCGGTTCGTGGAATGGCTCGGATCCAGCGAAGTTCAAGGGGGATTTGCGGCTGAGTTCAATGCCATGCCGGCAAATACGAAAGCGGTTGAGCAAGCCAATGAGTCCGTCAAGGAACTGTTTACTTCGTTAAAACCACAAGATTTCGATTGGGCTTTTATTGCTGAAAACATGGATCTGTGGGCGGAGAAAATCGAGTTGGAGATTATGCATTAAGTAACGGAATGGAGTCAAGCCGGCTGCATGTTGGGGATGCCAATATGCAGCCGTTCATTCAAGTACAACAAAAAGGAAGAGAATAATATGATTACATTCCAGAACGTTGATATTAAATTCGGTGAATTTCATGCGGTCAAAAACCTTAATTTGCATATTCATGAGGGGGAATTCTTCACGTTTCTTGGTCCTTCGGGCTGCGGGAAGACGACAACCCTTCGCAGTCTGGTCGGGTTTATTATGCCTACGAGCGGACAGATCCTGCTCAAAGACGCCGACATTACCCGCTTGCCGATCGAAAAAAGAGAGATCGGGATGGTATTTCAAAGCTATGCGCTGTTTCCAACGATGAATGTGTACGAGAATATCGCTTTTGGCTTGCGAGTCAAGAAATTACCCAAGGCGGAATTGGATCAGAAGGTTCGGGACATTGCCCGGAAGGTTGATTTGAAAGATGATCAGCTGTTCAAGAAGGTATCGGAACTATCCGGCGGCCAGCAGCAGCGCGTTGCGATTGCCAGGGCGCTGGTTTTAAAGCCGAGCATCTTGGTACTGGACGAACCTTTATCCAACTTGGACGCCAAGCTGCGGGTACAGCTGCGCAATGAGCTGAAACAATTGCAGAAAAAATTCGGGATCACAACGATATATGTCACGCACGACCAGGAAGAAGCGTTAACGCTGTCCGACCGGATCGGAGTATTCAATCATGGAGTCCTGGAGCAAGTGGGCACGCCCATGGAAGTATACAATCAATCCCAAACGGAATTTGTGTGCAATTTCATCGGGGATATTAATCGGATCGATCCGCGGATGGTAGAGAACAGCCGGTTGAATGATGTTGTTCAGCCGGGGAATATCGCCTATATCCGCAACGAGAAGGTAAGTCTGCAGCCCCTGCAGGGTATCGATACGGTCCAATTGAAAGGCAAGATCGCGGACCGGGAATTTTACGGTTTATACAGCAAGTACGTATTGGAGATTGCCGGCGGCGGACGGTTAAAGACCATCGAAATAGAAAGCAGGCTCGTCCATCATGAGGTCGGCGACGATGTTGACATCTATCTCCCGACCCGCGATATTTTGCAATATCCGATGAGGGAGGGCGAAGCATGAATGCCCGGAACCTGAGCACCCGGCTGGCTTCCATAAACCCTGTCTCGATCCTTTTATACGGGTTGATTGTCTGGTTTGTCATTGCCTTTCTGATTTATCCGAACTTGAATATTTACGGCGAAATTTTCATGAAGGACGGCAAATTTACGCTGGAAGCGGCAGAGAAACTGCTGTCGTCCGAACGCGCGATGCGAAGTTTATATAACAGCTTTATTCTCGCTTTTTCCCTAGTTATTACGGTAAATGTGGTGGGGATTACGCTGGTTTTGATTTCGGAATATTTCGATATCAAAGGCGCGAAGATTTTGCGATTGGGTTATTTTACGACCCTGATTTACAGCGGAGTCGTGCTGGTGTCCGGCTATAAATTCGTCTATGGCGAAGAGGGGTTTATGACCAAGCTCCTGGTTCAATTATTCCCTTCTTTTAATACGACATGGTTTCACGGCTACTGGGCGGTTCTATTCGTCATGACGTTCGCCTGCACGTCCAACCACTTCCTGTTCCTGAGCAATGCGATTCGCAAAATCGACTTTCAAACGGTGGAGGCCGCGAGAAATATGGGGGCGTCTACTTGGTATATCCTCCGGCGGGTCGTGCTCCCGGTCCTGAAACCTACGATCTATGCGCTGACGATTCTGACTTTTCTCACCGGCCTGGCTGCCACGTCCGCGCCGCTTATCCTCGGAGGTAAGGAATTCCAGACGATCACGCCGATGATTCTGACGTTCTCGAGAAGCATGACGTCAAGAGATTTGGCTGCGCTGCTGGCCCTTATTCTCGGAGTGGCCACACTGGTGTTGTTGACTGTGATGATCCGATTCGAACGTAAAGGCAACTTCATGTCGGTCTCCAAAGTCAAATCGGAGCTGGTTAAACAAAAAATCCGCAGCAAATCGGGGAATTTAGCCGCTCATATTTTGGCTTACGGCCTGTTTGTTCTCTACATCGTTCCGGTTGTGCTGATCATCATCTTTTCGTTCACCGATGCGGCCAGTATCTCTACCGCCACGTTGAATTTGAACAGCTTCACGTTGGATAATTACATTCAAGTATTTTCATCCATGTCGGCATTCAAGCCTTATCTCGTAAGTATTCTATATGCCGCAGCTGCCTCGGTCATTGTTGTCGCAATGGCGCTGGTTGCGTCAAGGATATTGCATAAATATAAGAACAAGTGGGCGCTTGCCCTGGAATACGCATTGCTGATTCCGTGGATTCTGCCGTCAACGCTGATTGCGATCGGACTGATCGTAACCTTTAACACGCCGAAGCTGATGATCGGGAATACGGTGCTGGTTGGCACGGTCTGGATGCTTCTGATTGCGTATGTCATCATCCATATTCCTTTTACCCTGCGAATGGTCAAGGCCTCCTTCTTCAGTTTGGACAGCAATTTGGAAGACGCTGCACGGAATTTGGGTGCCAAACCGTTTTATACGTTCAGAAAAGTATTGCTGCCGATCATTCTGCCATCGACGCTAGCTGTTCTTGCCTTGAATTTCAACGGAATTTTGGCCGATTATGACGTAACCGTGTTCCTCTATCATCCTTTGTATCAGCCGTTAGGAATCGTCATCAAGAACAGCACGGATGCTCAGGCGCTAGCGGATACCAAAGCGTTGACCTTGGTTTATTCGGTGATATTGATGATCATGTCCTCCGTTACTTTATATTTCGTATATGGAAGAAACAGCAGATCTTGAGTGGCCGGGTTAACGTGCCACAAAGTGACTTGCTCGGCATGCATTACCAAAAATGAACAAGGATCGAGTTGAATGACTTGGGAGCAGATGATGCCGCGGCAGCTGCTCCCTTTTCCATTTGAGGTAAGAGGGTAATAATTGAATATATCTATAGTTGGTGTATCATCGTTGTCTTCTTTTCAAATATGATGTTTGTGTATTATCTCTACGAATACATAACTAGGAGTGTGAGAAATGAATATTAAATCACTGCGCTCAGATCATATTTATCAAAAAGTTGCTCAAGCTTCGCCCGAGGAAAAGCTTGAATTGTTCAGAAACGAAATGATGGCTCCCTTTATGAAACAATGGCAGATTCAACAGATTCCTTTTAAAGCTGAAGAGGCGAATGGTTTTGACGTTATTACGTTTAATAGTATGATGCATCGATCCCCAGATCAGATTACCCCTCAGATTTCAGCAGAGATCGAGCTGATTTCGTCCGAATCATTTTGGTTAGAGTGTGAGCATGCTGTGAAGAAAAGCCTGCATCTATTTGCAGAGCATGAAATTAACCTCCCTGTAACCGACTATTTGTTTACGATTCAACTAGGGAATCCGAAAAGCCGTGCTTTAGTAATAAACGAAGGATATAGCGGCTTTGGGGGCATTCCCGGGTTTATCTGGGGTACACTCTTGCCAAACGATTACACGATTCCTCGAATGAAGGCTTCGCTGGCGCACGAATGCAACCACAATGTGCGTTATCAATTTATTCAGTGGGATCACACCGTTAATTTGGGCGAGCTCATTGTAAGTGAAGGATTAGCTGAAAACTATGCTACGTTCATGTTTGGGGAAGAATTACTCGGTCCCTGGGTAACGAAAACTAACGCAGAAACGCTTAACATGCGCATAAAGCCTGTGCTTAGAGAGAAATTGCATTTAACGGGGTTTGATCAATTTGCTCCTTATCTTTACGGTGACGAGATCGCAAAACTTCAAAACTTTACACCGGTCAACATGCCTTATAGCGCCGGATACGCTTGCGGATATCATTTAATCCAATATTATTTAAGAAAAACAGGAAGAACGATTTTCGAGGCTACAATTACGCCTGCCGCTCAAATCCTTGACGAAGTGAAAGAATTTTGGCATGAAGAAACCATGATTAGCTGGTAAGATATTGTTCAGAATTTTAGCATTTAGCTTCAAGCTTCAATACAATTCGTTATCCCATGCAACTGTTCGTATCAGAATGAATTGCCGAGGGTACAGCCACTAGAATGAGCGATAATCAGCATATGCCATGATTCGTATTTCCAATACGTGATCAAGAGGAAGTATGTAGGAGGGGGGATTTGATGGTTGATGTTTTTGCTGTAGCCGATGTCATTGTCAAACATATTAAGACCCATTACCCGCAAGATGTTGCGATTGTCGGATATTACGGATCCTATTTGCAGGGGAGGGCGACAGAGCGATCGGACTTAGACTTTTTCTTCATTCCGGCCACACCTAGAGGAAAACAAGTGGAAATACAGTTTATAATCGACGGTATTAGTTTTGATTTTTGGCCAATTGGATGGGATCGTGCTGAAAGAATGTCAGCTTCCGAAGATTGGAGTACGACCATTATTGCGGATTGTGAACTATTGTATGTGCGTTCCGAAGAAGACCTGGCGAAATTCATGAAACTCCGTGAGACCATCTCTTACATGGGGGAGCCGTCCAACACGTTAACATTGATCAATAGAGCTGAGGTTGTCGTGCGTGATTGTTTTACTAGCTTGATGAAGCTTCGTTTTGCCGGAGACTCCATGGATTTATCCTTTTGTCGGATACTGGCGCAAGAAATTGCCGCTACCATTTTTAGATCTCTTGCGTTGTTAAACCAAACGTACTATACACGCAGTTGGGGCCATTACCGCGAGCAAGTCAAAAATCTCCCAATTAAGCCAGACCAACTGGATCTCCACCTTGATACCATGATGTTCAGCCACTCTAAAGATGAAATCAAATCTGCTTGCGAGAAACTGACTTTAGACACTCTTCATTTAATTTCAGGACGAAGAAACAAACTCAAAGGATTACGTTCATACCATAATTGGATGAAGGGATACTATGAAGAGGAAAAAGGAATGCTTAACAAGCTCCTAACTGCTTGCGAAAAAGGCCACTATGAAACCGCGTTTTTCGTTGCTACAGGTGCACAAGATGGTTTGGCACGTATTTTGTACGCAGCCGAAAAAGGACGCTGGCCTGGTATTTTCGATTTGGGGGAGTATCGGGAATATTATCATCACTTCAGCTATCCGGATCTCACTGCGCTTCTGGATCCCGAGGATTTCGAACCATTGCGAATAGCTGTCCTGAAGCTGATCGAACAATTAGAGAATCATCTTAGAACAGAAGGTGTATCTTTGAACCAGTTCGACTCTGTTGCAGATTTCGAATCATTTTATGTAAGCAGAATATGATTATTTGTCGAGAACAAGGACAAGGTTATGGGTGTTTTGAAGTGAGAAACGGAGAGTGAGAAGACGTGACAGTACAATTTCGGCCCTATAGGGATGAGAGCGATTACATGGCGCTTCGCAAGTTGATCACCCAAAAGTTTGCCGACCCGAACCGCCGGTTTTACCCGAGTCTTGGAGATTTTGACTACAACCGCGCCTTTGGTGGTGATAAGTTCCTTCAAAGCTTGTCAATTTGCGAAATTGAAGACGGAACGATCATCGGCGCGATCTGGCCGGGGCATTACCGAATTGTTTATATCTTTACCGGACCTGAATACTTTCACCTGGAAGATGAAATATTCGCCTGGGTGGAAAGACACTACTGCGGTCGTTCGCTTGAAGATCGGAGTGGATTGGAAGTTTATATTTGGGGTTATGTCGAAGATCATCCGCGTGTAGAGACACTAAAGGCAAGGGGATATGAGCAGCATACATGGTACATGTATTCCGGGGTCATGGATTTGGAAACTGCGAATCACGAGCCTCGTTTTCCCGAGGGATTCAAGGTTCGGCCAATTGAGACGGATAATATGGAGCAAAAGGTTATGATCATGAGCGGTTCAGCTGGGTTGACTGCGCCGAATATGGATATATACCGCCGTTTGATGACCTGTCCAACGTACAGTCAGGATTTGGACTTGGTTATAATAGACGATGCGAATACAGTCGTCGGCTTTGCAAATATCTGGCACGACAGCGAAAACAACATCGCGATTATCGAGCCGTTTGGAACAGCTTCTACCCATCGAAGAAGGGGATTGGCGACAAACCTCTTATACGAGTGTATGCGCCGCTTGAAAGAACTCGGCGTCAGCAAGCTCTACATTAATCATGGAGGAATGTGGACGCTGGATTCTGAACCGGATGACGCGATGCGAGTCTACAAGAGGGTTGGCTTCCAAGACCTTGGGAAAATGTTTGTATGGTGTAAGTCATTCTCATGACAGCTTGATTTAATGGACGGACAGTTGAGCAGGTCTCGACTGTCCGTTTATTTTGTGCGCCCAGCGCATGGACGGTCATCTCTAAGCGCAGGATGGCAAGAACATATAGACCTTGACAGCAGCTAGCATACAGCTTTTATGTTCTACTATAATGGAAGAGGCGGGAGAACGCATCCGATGCATTCTTTCGGCTCTACACAAACAATGAAAGGATATGGAATAAAGCGCTTGCGCCATTCGTAATGTATATATTAAACATATTGAATGAAATGTGGTGATTCGGTTGAGCTCTACGGAAAGAATGCCTTTGTATCAGAGGGTTCAAGAGTATATACGCGACTTGATATCGTCGCAAGTATTGAAGGTTGGAGACCGTATTCCTACGGAAAAAGAACTCATGGAGCGTTTCGGAGTCAGCAAGATTACGGTCGTTAATGCCCTGGCCGGCTTGGTTAACGAAAAAATCATAACCAGGGTGCCCGGAAAGGGGACTTTTGTAAGCGAACCTGAATCTGAAATGTCGGCGACTTCTCCTATAAACGCCGTTAAGTCTATTCATAAAGCTGGCGGAGAAATGGGGACACGGTTAATAGGCCTGATTCTGCCCAGCATTTATGATTATTTTACGATTCGGCTTATACAAGGTATTCAGCAGGCACTCAACGAGAATGATTACCGCTGTGTCATCTATTTATCGGAGGGCAGCCTTGATAAGGAAAAAGAGGCAATCAAGTCATGTTGTAAAATCGGAGTGGAAGGGTTACTGATTTTCCCGGTCGACGAGGAATTATTCAACGAGGAAATTCTAAGCATGAAATTTGCAGGGTTTCCGTTCGTTCTCATTGACCGTTACCTTCCAGGGGTCGAAACGCATTATATCGCATCAGACGGCAGGCTTGGCATTAACATGGCTGTAAACTACCTGTGGGAGCTGGGGCATCGCGAAATCGCCATATGCTCCGATTCGCCCATACAAACCGTTACCGTTCAAGAGCGGATCGACGGATATATGAATGCCTTCAAGGAAAAGGGGTCCCTCATTAACCCTGCCCATATCGTGACCGATTTTGAAATCGGAAGTTTGGAGCAAGCTGAAACCCATCCCCTGTACCGCTATATCCAAAATCGAATGGCAACCGCCTATATCACGCTAAACGGAAGTCTTGGCGTGAAAATCTATCAGATTGCGCGTCAAGCTGGATTGAAGGTGCCTGAGGACATTTCCATCATCAGTTTTGATGATCCGACCTCCATCATCGAAGGCTACAGCACGTTTACGCATGTTAAACAGTTTGAACGGGACATGGGCTACCGAGCGGCCTATACGCTGCTTGAGGTCATTAACAGTGATGACGGGCATCAAGGAAAATACTTTAAAACCCTCGTGGAGCCGGAATTGGTGATTGGCGAAACGACGGGAAAAAACGTTCTCTCCACTTCATGATATTCCACACCCGCTTACCCTATATATGTAGCCTAATTACGAGTCCGATGCGCTTTCTATTCGAATTTGACAATAGATGCGAGGCTGGCCGGACTCCTCTACTAGGTCAACCGCAACTTTCTCTCATGAAATCCTCCCCATAATAATGTCCTGCATCCATAACGAAATCCAGCAGAGGCTCTTCAAACCATTGTATAAACATATATTGAATATAATGTATCCTCGCCAAGGAATAAAACGCCTCCAAAATAAGGGCGGGAGAAGGGGGCTTACCCCGTTCATTAATAACCTAATGAACAGGAGGCTCCTCTAGGCCAACTGCAGCTTTTTTTTGTAACCTCCGATTTATTAATCAACGAAACCACCCGTACTTTAATCGGCCTAAAAATACTTTTACCGGAATGAAGAAATTATGGAATGATTCCAACAGTATATTGAATATATTTAAACTACCGTTAAGTGAAACCGCTTGCAGTAAGGAGGGGGAGGCAGTAGTAATTCACCGTCGAAAATCGAAAACCAATGACATTGGCTCTGTTCCCAAGCGATCGGGAATGGATTCGTAACCATCCGATCCGACGATGATGGAGGAGGTGTTCGGAGAATGGTACCCAAAGGTGTTGTTATCCCTGGATTTGAGCAGTTAAAAAAGAATAAGAAATTAACGAAGATCTGGCAATTCAGGCACATCTATTTGTTTTTGCTTCCTGCGATCATCTGGTTTCTGGTGTTTGCCTATTATCCGATGTACGGCATATTAATCGCGTTCAAGGATTTCAAATTCAATCTGGGGATCTTGGGAAGTCCTTGGGCAGGCTTTAAATATTTCGAACAGTTTTTGAATGATTCCAGCTTTTACGATGTGCTCCGAAATACGTTATCCATCAGCGCGCTTAAGCTTATTTTCGGATTTCCGGCGCCATTGATCCTGGCCTTAATGCTCAATGCCGTCATGCACAAGAGAATCAAAAGAGTGTTTCAGACAATTTCCTATCTGCCGCACTTCGTATCGTGGGTCGTTGTCGTTACCTTGCTTCAAAAAATCCTGTCTCCGAACGTAGGGCTTATCAATGACATTCGCTACCAAATGGGTTTGGATCCGATCTTTTTCATGGGAAAACCGGAATTATTCTATCCGTTGGTCATCATTTCCGACATCTGGAAAGGTGTAGGCTGGGGTTCGATCATTTATTTAGCCGCGTTAACGAATATCGATCCGCACTTGTATGAAGCAGCCGAAATCGACGGGGCGGGAAGGTGGAGCAAACTATTTAAGATCACGCTTCCATGCCTTACTCCAACGATCGGCATATTGCTTATCTTCTCCCTCAGCGGAATACTGAACGCGGGCTTTGACCAAATCTGGCTGATGCAGTCCCCGGCAACATTAAGCGTCTCGGAGATCTTGGACACCTATGTCTTAAAAACCGGCCTCCAGCAGGGGCAATTAGCCTATTCCACGGCCATTGGATTATTCAAGTCTGCGATTTCGCTGCTGCTCATTGTTGCTGTCAACAATATATCCAGGCGTGTGAGTAACGTATCGTTATGGTAATCAGCTGGCACTCAAGATAAGGAGGTGTGTGTATGGATGCGAGAAGGCTGACGCCAGCAGATAAAATATATATGACGCTTAACTATTCGGTGTTGCTTTTATTCTGCGCTACGGCACTTTATCCATTTATCTATTTTCTAGCCCTTTCTTTTAATGACGGCTACGATGCGATGAAGGGTGGAATCTACTTTTTTCCTAGAGTGTTCACACTAGAAAACTATGCAAAAGCTTTTAGTAACTCATTGATCTTAAATTCGTTTTATATTTCCATAACTCGAACCCTTGTCGTAACGGTTGCCTCCGTATTTTTGACGGCCTTATTAGCCTACGCGCTTTCGCGGAAAGGGTTGCCCGGAAGAAAATATATCGTATTCTTCTTTTTCTTTACCACCTTGTTCAGCGGAGGACTTATCCCGACGTTTATCCTGTTCCGGCAAATCCACATCCTGGATACGTTTTGGGTGCTGGTGCTGCCGTCCCTATACAATTTTTTTAATGCGATTATCATGAAAACCTTCTTCGACGGGATCCCTGAAGGTCTGTCGGAATCGGCTCGAATCGACGGAGCCAGCGAGTTGTCGGTATTTGCAAGAATCATCCTGCCTCTTTCGATGCCGGTGCTTGCTACCATTGCCTTGTTTGTTGGGGTGGGCGTGTGGAATGACTGGTTTACCGGTCAGTTTTTCATACAGAATGAGAACCTGCAGCCTGCAGCCACGTTCCTGAACAAGATGATCAGCGAAGCGTCTTTCCAGTCGATGACGTCATCGTCGGGTAACAGCGGATCTGCGATTCAAAACATGACCGAGACGCAGATGGAGCTGCGAGGCGTGACGCCGGAAGCCTTGAGGATGACGTTCGTCATTATTATTACGACTCCGATCATCTGTGTGTATCCATTTCTTCAGAAGTATTTTGTAAAAGGCGTATTGGTAGGTTCTCTTAAGGAGTAGTAGGTATAAAAGGCAAAGCCTCTTATATAAAACTTCCAATGGAAGGGGATTGTAGGATGAGAAAGAACAAGCGCAAGAGTGTTATTGGCATGGCACTTATCGCTTTGCTGCTTTTCATGACAATGACGGCATGCACAGGAACGGGCGGAAAAGAGGAAGCAGGCACGAATGAACCGGGTCCGAAAGAGCCAGGTACTGAAGCAATAAAGCCGGTCACCTTGACTTTCCTCAGTGCCTGGAACGGCGGCGGAGCCGGATTCCCTCAGGACCAGGAGAATAATCCCGTAGCCCAACAGATCAGGGAGAAAACCGGGGTTACGTTAAAGCTCGAATCCATCACAACAAGCGAAGTAGAAAAACTGAACACCATATTTGCTTCCGGTACGGTTCCGGATATCGTTAATGCACCTTTCTGGTCTACGACAGGAGGAGAAGGACAAGTCATCAAGAAGGCGGCCACGGAAGGACAGCTTCTGGATTTAACCCCTTATCTCGATAAATATCCGAATGTTAAAAGACTTGTGACGACCGGGATTGCGAAGGATTTTGCCGAGTTCGATCTCAATAGTCCCGAATTTGAGGGCAAGACTTATCTCATTCCTACGGAGACCCCGGACGGAACCCCGGAGAGCATTCATAATTGGAACTACGGCCTGTTTGCCAGGGGAGATATCCTGAAAGCTTTAAATGTAAAAGCGGAGGATATTGATACGCAAGAAGAATTATATGATCTATTGGTCAAGATCCGAGACGGCGGTTTCAAGGATATTGGCGGAAAGCCGGTCATCCCGGCCGGAACCATGTGGAATGGATGGGATTACGGCCAATTCCTTGCCGGGTGGACGGATTACACGATTTCGGACTTCCGAGAAGTGGATGGAAAACTGATTCACTGGACGCAAACGAAGGATCATGAAGCCAGGTTGTTATACATGAGGAAGTTATTAACGGAAGGTTTGTTTGATCTTGAAGCCTTCAACAATACGAGTACAACAGCGAATGAAAAGCTGACGACGGGCAAGCTTGCCATATTCGGAGCCCAGCCGATGTTAGCTGATTTACAAAAAACGCTGTATAAGACGAATCCGGAAATGCAATATGAACTGCTCGGGCCGATGAAGAATAAGAGCGGAAACATTCGAACGCAAGTGGAAAAGCCCGGTCGTTCCGGTTTCCCTGTCCTATTCTTAAGCGCGGACATCAAAGATCCGGATGCGGCATTGCGGTTCATTGATTATGTCAACAGCGAAGAAGGCCGATTGCTTGCGAATTTCGGGATCGAAGGAACACACTACAACATGGAAAACGGGATACCCCAGTGGATTTCTGATGTAAAAAAACAATTTGATGACAACCCGGATCTGAAAAGAGACGCAGGACTCAATTATCTTCCGGGAAGGTTCATCGGCGCCTTCTCATCCGAAGTCACTTGGCCTACGCCTGAAGATCAAAAAACGGAGTGGCAAAAGCTGGAGGAGAGTTTTTCGGCAAGAATGCCGATCAAAATCATAGACAAAGTAAGCGCCAGCTACCTTGCCAGAGAGTGGCCTAAATATCAGGAATATATCGATAAAACCAGCAGTTTGAATTTTGATGAGGAATTTAAGAAAGCCTTTTTTGCGGCGTCCGATGATGAGGCTCTAAATATGCTTCATAGTGTTCAGGAAAAATTCAGAGCGGCCGGCGTGGAAGAAATGGCGGAGTTCGTGGCTCAAAAAGCTGCGGAACGGGATGATGTAGGGTTCTAATGAAGGAAGATTGCGGGATGGTGTGGATGATGTCGCTCCATCCCCAATTATTTTCTAACCTTGTTTATAACACCGCCTCCCTTGGAAGATAAATAAGATTTGGTAAAAATATAAACGGTTACGGAGGGAAGAAGCATGTTGAACGTTGCGATGCTAAGTAAGTGGCATGTGCATGCAGAGGATTACGCAAGAAAGCTGCAATCTCACGGTAACGTGAAGCTCACGGCCGTCTGGGACGAACAGCCTGAACGCGGAAGGGAATGGGCTGCCCGATTGGGAGCGGATTTTGAAACGGACTTGGATACGCTGCTGCGGCGGGAAGACATCGACGGCGTTGTGGTGGATGCCCCTACAAGCATGCACACCGACGTCATGGTAGCTGCCGCCGAGGCCGGCAAGCATATTTTTACCGAGAAAGCGATGGCTCTTACCGTAGAGGAATGCGATCGGATATCTGCAGCGGTACGCAAAGCAGGCGTCAAGTTCTGCATTTCTTTTCCCGCCCGCACAAGGCCGCACCAATTGTTTGCGAAGCAGCTGATCGATGACCATGTATTAGGGGACATTACGCTGCTGCGTATTCGTAACGGTCACGACGGTGCTTTGAATAATTGGCTCCCCGATTACTGGTATGATGAGAAGCAAACCGGGGGCGGAGCCATGATGGATTTGGGCTGTCATCCGATGTACATCGCCAGTTGGCTGCTCGGTAAACCCAAAAGAATCACATCCATGTTTCATTACTTCACCAATCGGGCAGTGGAGGATAACGCACAATGCTCCATTGAGTTCGTCAACAATGCGGTCGCTCTGGTCGAAACCAGCCTTGTGACGTACAGAACCCCTTCTGCCCTTGAGATTTACGGTACGGAGGGCACTTTGATGATCTCAGACGATACCGTTCGAGTCATCTCGAAGAAGCTCGAGTTACCTTTTTCCGGATGGATCTCACCCGCTCAACTCCCTAAAGAGCAGCCCCTTCCGATTATCCAGTGGGCAGATGCATTGATTCATGACAAGCCGATGCCCTTCGGACTGGAGGACGGGACGAAATTGACGGAGCTATTGGAAGCGGCATACATCGCGCATAAGGAAAATCGAACGGTAGAGTTCAAATAACGCGGGGGAGGGAATACGATGAGGACCGTAAAAGTAGGGATTATCGGTTGCGGGATGATTGCGGGCGGGAAGCATATGCCGTGTTTGTCCAAGTTAGATAACGTACAGATGGTGGCCTTCTGCGATTTGAAGCCGGAACGAGCCGAAGAAGCCGCCCAAAAGTACGGCACGCCAGACGCAAAGGTATTTACAAATTATAAGGATCTGCTTGCCATGGAAGAGATTGAGGTCGTCCATGTGCTAACACCAAACAGCTCGCACGCAGCGATTTCCATTGATGCGCTTGAAAGCGGCAAACATGTCATGTGCGAAAAACCAATGGCCGTCACAGGTGCGGAGGCCAAAGCGATGTACGAAGCCCACTTGCGAACAGGCAAGAAGCTAACCGTCGGGTACCAGAATCGCTCCAACGCCAAGAGTCAACTGCTAAAAAAGATGATCGCCGATGGGGAGCTTGGAGATATCTATTTTGCAAAAGCGGTCGCTACCCGAAGACGAGGCGTGCCGACATGGGGCGTGTTTCTGGATAAAGAGAAGCAGGGAGGCGGTCCTATGATCGATATTGGAACCCACTCCTTGGATCTGATCCTATGGTTGATGGATAACTATGAACCGGAGAGTGTCGTCGGCAGTGTCTTCCATAAGCTGAAGTTTACCGAAAATGCCGCAAACGAATGGGGAGCTTGGGATCCAAACGAATTCGAGGTAGAAGATTCGGCGTTCGGGTATGTGAAATTTAAAAACGGAGCGACGGTCATCATTGAAACCAGTTGGGCCCTTAACATTGCGGAAGGTGGCGGCAACCTGCTGTGCGGAACGAAGGGCGGAGCGGATTTTGCTAAAAATGAACTGCGGATCAATGGCGAGCGGGACGGGAGTTTGTTCCTGAATAAAATCGAGGTGAATGCGAATGCGAGAGAACTTTTCAGGGGAGAAGAGATGACCGATTTCGAGTATGAAGCCAAACAATGGATTCACAGTATCGTGAACAATACCGAACCCTTGGTTAAACCAAGAGAAGCGATGATTGTTTCACAAATATTAGAGGCGGTGTATATATCCGCAGATACAGGAAAAACCGTTTATTTTGATAAGGATTGAGGATGTGAAATAAAGAGCACTTTTCCGTGGTGCTTTCCCTTCATGATAGATAGTGAAAAAAAGAGTCCATCTGTCGGGGGACAAAAACATATTCCCATTGAAAGTCGCTAATTAAGCGGCTTTTTTGTTTTATCCCGAAAAGGACGAGAACATGTTCCGAATACCGGATAGACGATATCTAACCATTCTCCAATCGCGATTTCATTAAGCTAGCTGGCAGGAAGAGGTAATAAATGAATAAATCCATAGTCCACCTTTCATCGTTGGCTTCTTTTCCAATATGATGATTATGCATAGGCGTTCCCATGTTAAAAAAACGATTGGAGGACTTCGTATTGAACGAAATAAAAGCTGAAACTCTAACACAGGTTTTAAACAAAATGCTCGGTACAAAAATAATCTGCACCGATTTCCAAACCAAACCGTTACATGGCGGTACAGTAGGTAATGTACAGCTTGTTACGGGTAATGTCAAAACCACTGACGGTGAGACATTACCCTATAAAATCGTATTAAAAACGCAGAAGAAATGGGAGCGCTACAACGATCCCGATTCATGGCGTAGGGAATATGATTTGTATAAATCCAATTTCGGCGCGCTGTTCTCTGAATCATTCCGTTGGCCTGAATGCTATCACGTCGAAATGAACGAAGAAGAAAACGAAACGCAGATATGGATGGAATATATCGACGGCATATCGGGTTTAGATTTGACCGGCGATATGTATGAACGCGCAGCCGAGGAATTAGGACGGTTCCAAGGCAAGTTATATGCCGAACAGCCAGCTGTCTTACAGAGTTTGACCAACCTGAGCAAAGCGGATTATATGAAAAATTTCTATCTTCATTATCGGTCATGGAATAGAGTGTACGATTATATACGCACCGACGATTGCAAAATCCCGAAATACCTATGCCAAATGCTCATCGATATTGATGAAAACGCAGACGAAATATGGAGCCGTATTGAAAAGCTCCCCATCGTGCTGTGCCACAGGGATTTTTGGGTAGCAAACATATTCTATTCAGACGACAAAACCATACTCATGGACTGGGATACCGCGGGGTGGGGCTATTTAGGTGAAGATATGGCAAGCCTTATCGCAGACGAAGCCGATGTTGAAGACATGGTTGAATACTACCGTAGATGTATCCCGGCGTATTATAAGGGCTTTTCGGAATATGCGGATATTTCACACATAACGGATAACTGCGTTTATGAGTTGATCCTACTTATGTTCGGGTACAGGCTTGTAGAGTGGTATATGGACGCAGGATCAGGTAACAAACTCCAAGAAACGGACGATGAAAGAACACTGCACATCCATACCCTGCAAAAAATCTTTGAGATAAGGAATGAACAGTGATTCCTCCGACAAAAATGTCGTAGGACAACAATAACGGAAGAAGTTAAGCCGGGCTTTCGAAGAAGCTCTGCAAGAGGCCTTACGAATAGATCCATATGAGCCTTAGATCCAGAAGACAAACAGTACCAGGATGAATTTCTAGAGGCGCTTCAACATAACGAAATGTTATTTAAAATATTTTTGTGGCCAGTCAAATTTTTGCGGAAAATGAAGAATTGGCAGATTCTGGGTAACCAAAGCCATCGTGCACGTCAAAGTCTTTGGCTGGGGACGCAGAGGCGTATAAGAATAGGGAGAGAGGAAGATGAAATGAATAAAGACAAATTATGTTTGGAAATAAAAGAAGCAGAAGAATCCCAATTGAGTTTTCTTGTTACTCATTTTTCACCTGATAATCCCATGTTTCAATACAACCGATTTGCTACACAAAAGAGAGGTGAGGGACTATACTTAATCGCTTGGCATCATAACACCCCTGTTGGCCATTTCTTACTACGCTGGAGTGGTCCTAATGATGAGCCTGTTACTAAAATAGTGGATATTACCCATAGCGCTTTCTTAGAGGCTGGCTTAACAGTATATGAATATCGGAGACAAGGTGTTGCAACAGCCATAATCCAAGAAGCCGAACGTTTAGCAAAAGATAAGGGTTGTACCTGTATAGGGTTAGAAGTGGGAATAAATAATCCGGAAGCCATGCGACTTTATGAAAAATTGGGCTATGTGGATTGGGGCCATGGGGATTTTTTAATCAGTTGGGAACAGATTGACGAGAATGGAAGTAAAGGAATCGGAACAGAAGTTGTGATATATATGCAAAAAAGATTGATTAACTAACGGGAAACGATCGCTCAATAATGAAAATAGACGGGGCTGTCTCATAAGTCATCAGTAGATGATGGTGGGATACCCCTTTTGTTATAAGTATTCAAGTTCCTAACAACAGCTTTATTTAGTTAACGAGCCAAATGACAACGAATGCAGCTGATATGAAGCAGTTCTCATTTTTATATTGACTAATTGTTCATTCAATAATAAAATAACACTAAAAATTCCAGTAGACGCCTTCTACTATTGGGCCAAATTGGTTTGGAGATGATCAGAGATGGAAACACGTGTGAATCAAATTGAATTGAATGGACGCACTTTTCAATATCGCGAGAGTGGGGAACCTTCTGCACCGCCGATTGTTGCACTTCACGCGCTGGGAAAAAGCGCAGAATCATGGGATCAAGTCGCTGTTGCATTAGGAGAAAAATACCGCGTTTTAGCTTTAGATCAACGGGGGCACGGTGGGAGTGCAAGAATAGGTAAATACACTTTTGAACTGATGTGCGATGACTTGTTTCATTTTGCAAATGCTATGAATTTGGAACGATTTACGCTTCTTGGCCATTCCATGGGGGGAACAGTATCCTATCTTTTCTCGGAAACATATCCTTCGAGAATAGAAAGATTGATCGTAGAAGACACTCCACCTCCTTTTCCGGATAAGCCCATCGAAATTCCTGCCAAACCTTCTGATCCCCTTCCGTTCGATTGGCTGGTAGTGCCTTCGATTTTACGGCAACTTAATGAACCTAATCCCGAATGGTGGCTGCGTCTTAATGAGATCATCATGCCGACTCTTATTATAGGCGGTGAGTCCAGTCATATTCCTCAAAACAAATTGCAGGAAGTCTCTGAGCTTTTTCCGAATTGCGAGTTAGTAATGATACAGGAAGCTGGGCACTTTGTGCATGATGATAATTTACCAGCTTTCTTGTCTGCCGTAAAAAAGTTTCTTAATTTTTAAGTTTCCGAACGCTTCACATCCGATATGGCTATAGCGGATAGGAGACTGTCGGGGGAAATTGCGTTGTGATATTGAAAGTCGCTATTTTGGATGCTTTTTTGTTTTTTCGGTACAAGTTTATGTCCCGAGTCTAGACGAATAACTTTTCATGGATGCGATTTCCTGAACGGAAAAGACTCTTGCAAGTCACTCTTGCAAGGAGTCTTTTTTTTGAAGATATAGTCACGCGTCGGCTCAGGTCGCTAAGACAAAGAGTATATTATTAAAGATTGGTGAAGGGAGGGATTGTTATCTACAATAACCATGTCCAGAACATGATTACCAAGATCCCGGATGGAACGCTTGTCCGCGATTCGGGCTCGGCTGTATTTTTGATTGAACACGGCCAAAAACGGCCCATTATGGATATCGACTCCTTTTATTTTTACAAACTGATGGCCAGGAAAATCATACCGCTTGAGGATATGCTGCTTAACCTGTATCCCCTTGGAGAAGGCGTGACGGTTACGGGACAGTGGGCGAAGTGCGCCCCGGCGACGCTATTCGTAAAGGGGGGCGGATCCGGGATCTTTTTGTGGATGGACAATTGTTTATTCCCGATCCAGTCTGGAGAAGTCTTCCAACGTTTGCGGTGTCAAATGGACGAAATCGTGCATGTCCCGGATTCCTTGGTTCAATCTTTGCAGATTGGACACACCATCGACGCCTCTTTTTTTCTTCAGTACCCGGTGCTTAACGGACGCCTGTACAGCTCCCCGAGCGGTCATATTTATTACGGCGAACGGCGAACGCTGCGAAAAGTGGAAGGTCCCTCCGTTTTTTCCTTCTTTCAATGGAGCGTACATCAGCTGATCTATCTAACCCAGAATGAATTTATAAAAAGTCCGATAGGAAAACCGGTACTTTCCTAACCGGGGTCAATACGCGGGTAGGAGGTTAAGATAACATGATACCGAAGGTAACGGTTATTATCCCTTTCTACAACTGTGTTTATGTTCAACAGGCCGTAGAGAGTGCTTTGGCGCAAACCTATCCCGAGATAGAGGTCATTGTGGTCGATGACGGGTCTACCGAACATATGGATCTCCTGAATCCTTATGTTGATCGCATCCGGTATATCCGAAAAATCAACGGGGGAACGGCTTCGGCTCTAAACGCCGGTATTCGAGAAGCTAAAGGGGATTATATTGCTTGGCTCAGTTCGGACGACTATTATCTTCCCAACAAAACAGCAAAACAAATGTCGTTTATGCTGGAACGTGGGGCATGGATCAGCAGTACAAACTTCAACTTCATCAACGATCGGAACTTAGTGCTCATGGAAGCCCCGAATTTTTCGTTTACCTCGAATCTGGAGCTGCTTGATCGATTGAAGAGGGAATGTCCAATTAATGGCTGTACCATCATGATGAAGCGGCAGCTCATTGAACATGTCGGCATGTTCAATGAAGAGATTAAATACACGCAGGACTACGACATGTGGTGCCGGGTCGTGCTCGCCGGGTACGAATTTCATTATTTGCATGATATTCTTCTGCATTACCGATATCATCCGAACATGGGAACCTTAAAGCACAAAGACGCCCTTAAGCGGGAAATCGGGACCCTTCAGGCCATATACGGCGACAGACTGGAGCAGCGAAGACAGGTATTACTGACAGGAGGGTGGCAGCCTTGAAAATATTGCTGGCTACCTTTTTTCAAATCCCGTACGTCGGTGGATTATGGAAATATATGTTGCAGGTGAAGCAGGGGCTTGAACGAGAGGGACATCAGGTGGATCTTTTTGGGAACGGACTGGACCGGTTTTATATTTTCAACAGCAACCAGGAGGTTCCGAAGGTTCATTTCAAGGAAATGTTCGATTACAAGATAACCACTGCTACCGCGCCTTTGATTGCGGAGCATCCCTGGGTCAGGGAAGCGGAGACCGACAGGTATTGTATGGAGTTATCGCTCGCCTTTATCGGTCTTGATCAATACGATATCATACACGCGCAAGACGTGCTTGCCGCCGCTGCCATAAAACGCATAAAACCAGAACAAATACCGTTAGTGACCTCCATTCACGCTTCTGCAGCTCTTACAGTACGGGATATGCTTGAGAACAAGAAAACTTCTTCGGAAGACCCCACGAGCTCCTTGGTCTGGAAATACTATAAATCTATGGAATACTTGGGGAGTTCGGTAAGCGATAAAGTCCTTCTTGCTTCCGAATGGCTTAAAGAAGTAATGGTCCATCAATTTAGGGCTCCTTCCGATCGAATTGCCGTTATTCCTTACGCCATCGACATCCCTTTTTTTCAAAGCAGCATGCGTAAGGTTTCCGGAAATCCGATCATGAAGCCCAAGGATAAAACCGTGATCATCAGCACATCGCGTCTTAGCTACGAGAAGGGGATTCACGTCTTGTTGAATGCCTTGTGCAGGCTGCACGTGGACCGCCAGGATTGGGAATGCTGGTTGGTTGGAGACGGTGATAAACGATATGAATACGAGGAGTTATGTCGCCAGATGGGAATTCAGTCGGCGGTTCGTTTCCTCGGAAGCCGGGAGGACGTCCCCTATTTGCTGAGTCAGGCCGAAATTTTCGCAATGCCCAGTTTGATGGAAACCCTGTCCTACTCCGTTATGGAAGCTCAGTTAGCAGGTCTGCCCATCGTATCATCCAGTGCAGGCGGATTAAAAGAAGCGGTACGGCATAATGTTGACGGATTGCTGTCTCCTCCGGGAGACGCGCATGTACTTTATCTGCATTTGGGACAGCTGCTGTCGGATCCTTCGTTCCGACGCAGGCTTGGGGACAATGCGCTGGAGTGGGCCTTAAAAAACCGGTCACTTCAGACGATGATCAAACATTTGACAGGGGTTTATTCGGAGCAGTTGTCTCTAAAAAAACAATCCTAATTTAAAAAGGCGGTGTTTGTTATGAACATGCATCACGTTCCCGGGGATAGATACAACGGGTTGTTTTTAACCCAGCTTTCCCAGCCGCATATAGTTGTCAACCGACAGGTATGGGATCAGATTACCGCCAAACTTCCTCAAGAGTACGCCATTCCGGATTTTCGCATCATCAATCTCATGATGAATGATGAACCATCGCCTCAACGAGAAGTGGGGTGGTAAGAACAATATGGGAACATCCAATTGGCAAAATATTTCGTATTGTGTGGAACTGCTCCGGCAGATATCGCCGTCCTCGGTACTTGATGTCGGCGTTGGATTTGGCCGCTGGGGCATGTTATGCCGCGAATTCCTCGATGTGTGGTCAGGGCGGGTATTTCGTAAGGATTGGAAGGTAAGGGTGGAAGGAATTGAAATATTCCCCAAAAACATTGACCGTTATCATGCGTATTTCTACGATAAAATTCATATCGCTGATGCTTTTGAATTTATTCCGTCAACTTCGCCCGGAGAATATGACATCATAATTATGGGCGATGTTCTGGAGCATTTCGATAAGGATAAGGCGCTTACCCTGTTGAATGCCAGCATTGTTAGAGGCAAGCACGTTCTGCTTAACATTCCCATCGGATCGGAATGGCCGCAAGGCACGGTGTACGGCAATGAGTTCGAGACCCACCGCAGCATCTGGACTACCGAGGAGCTTGATGCTTTCCCCGTTAAAGCCAAGAGGCATTTTAAAGACTATATTAATCGGGATTTTTCAACGTATTTATTTTCTTCGGAGTGATAAGGGTTTCGATGGAATAGCCAATGTTTGCTTAGGCATTCATTTCCATCAACAGGCGTAGAGACAATAATGGTTGGGTGTCCAACAAATGCAGCAGCCGGGGGTATTCCCGGCTGTTTTTGTATTCAATTAATGACGGCGCCAGAGGACGGAGCCGACTGGCGTTAGACCATGAACGGCTGCCAACTGTATTTTGACACTGCTGTGGGTCAGGCTCAGCTCGACCGCTGCCGCCGAGCATATCCATATTGCAATCAGCGGCAGCAACCACCATGATGACATATCTTAATCTCATAAAGGTCTAGTGAGTCCGTATGTTATTTACATGTATTTTACTTGTATACAAATAAGGGGATATGATAAGATGAGATCGTATTGAAAGCGTTTACTGACTGGGAAAAAATTTATTCGTAAAGGGGAGAGTTTAGTGAGAAGCAAGTGGAAGAGTCGAGTTGCCGCAGTCCTAACGGTTATCATGATGTTCGCAATTATCCCGTGGGCCATGCCGATCACGTATGCCGCAGATGAAGAATTGGCCAACGTTATGATCAACGGCGGTTTCGAGGATTCTGAAGTAGATGGACGTTTGCCGGGCTGGCAGCCCGATGAAGACACAGCTGCCATTACCGTAAGTGAGTCCGTGTACGCAGAAGGGGAACGAAGTCTTCAGGTGGAACGCCTGTCGCCAGATGCAGGATCCGGAGCGGTTAGCGATGCATACGCCGTACAGCCATTCGGCAATGTCATCATGACAGCAAGTGTGCTATCGGATGAAGGCCAAGGCGGCAAAGCAGACCTCAGGTTTTATGATGCAGACGGAAAGCTTGTCTCCGTGGTGAGCGGCCTGGTCGATAAACCATCGGGCCAATGGCAGAGTTTAAGAGTGGCTGCTGCGGCACCTAAAAATGCTGCAGAGGTCAAAGTCTCCTTCAAATTTAATGGCGATCAAACCGGCAGGTATTTCGTTGACAGCGTCACATTGGAGATGCAAGCTTCCTCCCCATACTTAACGAATTTAGGACCGCAATCTTCGAGTTTAACCTTGATGACGGCAGCATTCGGTAAAGATAAGAATGGTCAGGATGCTTTGTTTACCGTCGCACAGGGTGATCCGGCACAATTCATCGTGATGGATGTTGCTTCGAGAGAAGTGAAGTCCACTCATCCGCTTGTTGCTCTAGACGGAAGCAACGTATCGGCAGCTTGGGCGATTGTAACAGCCTCCGACGGAAAAGTATACATCGGTAGTACGCCAAACGGGACGTTATTTCAGTATGACCCGGCAGAGGATAAGCTGCGTGCCATCGGGAAACCGGTTCCTACCGATACCGTCATCTGGACGCTTGTTGCCGGAGAAGATGGAAAAGTGTATGGGGGAACAGGATATTCCCAATCGCTGTTTGAATATGATCCCGCTACCGACCAGACTCGAATCCTTAAATCCTTCAAGACTTCATCGAAAGAGGCTCATATCCGCAGCCTTGCTTACGATTCCGATCGTCAAATGATCTATGTGGGGGGAGCCGACGTCGCCAAGCTTTATCAATACGATCTTGCTAGCGGCACGTCAATTGCGCTTCATCAACCTGAATTTAACGGTAAGACCTCGGTTTACGATCTCCAGTATGCAGGTGGTAAATTATTCGTGCGCGTGGATCCCGGACCGGTAATGTTCGTGTATGATCCAGATACCGCAAGCTGGATCGTTAACAATAATACTGCCTATAATGCACGGGGATTTTCACCGTTATCGCCTGACGGCGAAGAGGTATTCTACACCTATTACGAAACCCTTCCAGGTGGTGCGCAGCAATGGTCTCTCCATTCATACAACGTGAGAACGGGAGTTTACGGCTCGCTGGGCGTGGATGTCAAAGGAGCAGGCGTCGCTTTTGGTTATGTTCAGCTGGATCAGGCAAAGTATCCGGGTTGGACCTTGGTCGGATTGGCCGGAAATAGCGGCAGGGCATTTTATTACAATCTGGAAACCGGTTTGATTGAGACGCCGGAGCTTCCGTTTCCGGCACAGTTTGTGGAATTGTTTAATATCGGGAAGAGCACAGACGGGCAGATGCTGTCTTCGGGCTTCATTTCAGGCGGGGGAATGGGAATTTACTCGCCGACCCGTAACGAGACCAAGCATTATCCTCAAATCGGCCAAGTCGAAGGATTCGGCTCATTGAACGGAAAGATGTATCTCGGCGTTTATCCTAGAGCGACCATCTTTGAATACGATCCAGCCAAACCATGGAACCGAACGGACCCATCAGAACCGAATAATCCGCTGCGGCTTGGTCAGCTGGGTTCGGAGCAAGACCGGCCCGTAGCCATGCTCGGGGTCGAGGAAGAAAACCTGTTATATATCGGCTCCTATCCAATCGCAGGCAAAACAGGCGGGGCTCTTACCGTCTACAATCCCGTTACCGGAAAGTTTGATGTGAAGCGCGACATTATATCCGGCCATTCGATCAATTCGTTGCTTTACAAGAATGGAAAGCTGTTTATGGCCACCGGAGCAATGACCGGCGGAGAGGGGAAGCTTGCCATTTACGATACGGCTTCAGGCCGAGTAGAGCTGGAACAGGTACCTGTTCCGGGCAAAAAAGCAGTAACCTCTTTGATATGGGGCCCGGACGGTAACATATGGGGAATGGCGCTGGGGGCTCTGTTCATCTATGATACGGAACGCCAAAAGATTATTTACAGCGAGGATATGTTTCCTACAGCAGATTATGCACACAGCAATCCTCGCTTGACCGTTGGAACCGACGGCAATGTGTACGGTACCATTTATACGGGATATGTTGCTGACCACACGTACACGAGCAAGATGTTTAAGATTGACACAGCAAGCAAGTCGCTGTCCATCTTGTTGGAGAGCAATGCGGAAAAGCTTGCGCAGGACGACTTTGGCAACTTCTATTTCAAATACGGCAGCGAGCTGATGAAGTATAGCGACCCGAATCTGGTCATGCCGCTAGACAAAGTACAGCTCGAGGCTGAATCGCTCCAGCTTCACCCGGGGGATGAAGTCGATTATTCTTACGAAGTCTTCCTTGAGAGAGGAAGAACGACTAAGGAGTTATCCGGCGCTCACATTGAGTATTTGAGCAGTCGTCCGGATAAGGCGGAGATCGACCCAAAAGGAAAGATTATCGCCAAGCATCCGGGGCAAGCCGAATTGTCGATTCGAATTACATTGAACGGGATAACGGTTGAATCCAATAAAATCAAGGTAAAAATAACCGGCCCTTTTTAAAACTGTTCATGACATATAGCAATATGAGGCCGTTGTCCTGGACAACGGCTCTTTATTTTATTGTCCAGTGATCCATTAGACCGGGAACTTAAGAATGGAATTACCAAGTGAGTTGAACTTATGAAAGTTTTCTGATCGGAAGCGAGATGTCATGACCAGTTATAAACGGTATTTTAGTCCCGGATGACAAGAGACAAAAGTTATTGAATCTAATGATTTCCGTTGTCGTAATTAGGGCAACGGATATAGGGGTGAATTTGTAAAATAGAACTATTGACTTAATCAGCCATCATCTAATGTCCAGGTAATAACAGAAAAACGTATCCTGTCTAATGAACAAAATAGCTTTAATACATAGTTAAGTGAAGTGGAGTGAAGTCGGGGAATAGCAAAAATTAGTAAAGATTAACTATTGCGACCTAGTGTCTCATGAGGGTTATCAATATCATCAAAACCATTCTTGAAAGACAATATTGAACAAAAGACCTATCGATTTTCATTTGGAAACAAGATACAGTAAATGTAAATCGAATACATAATATAATCATGGTTTACAATTTAAATACTATTTTTGTACGACAATAGCAAACCCACCGAAAGGTGGCGACGCAAAGCTATAGGGGCTAATGCGGGATCTACTGCGACCGCAATGCCAGCCAGTTGCCGAATACAACGGGAAACCTCCGTTTTATTCATTATTTTGAATTGAAGAAAGGGGTTTTTTTGACGTTCCATAAAACAACGATGGCTTCGCTATAAAAAAACTAGTTTGGGGTTGAAGGGGGACACTGCTTCATCGCAGAATGCGAAGAGGATTTTTCTGTTCGTTAACAATCAGACATTAATGAATCGATAGTCCGGGAGGTTGATGGTCATGGAACAAACGACATATGAAGTATCAATTGACGAAATGCCGCGGGGGGGATGGGCCAACGATGAAGGAAACCGGGTTAGTTTTTCCCTTGATTTTGCAACGACCCGAAAACTCCATGAACTTGCGTTCAATTTCGGAATAACTGTGGATATGGCACTTATGGCTTGTTATGCGATCCTACTTGCCAAATATACCGGCGAGGATGATCCTGTAATCGGGTATCTGTTGGAAAGACAGATGTTTCCTATACGTTACTCTCCTACTGTACATAAGCCATTAGGTAAGTTTCTGATAGAAGTCAAGCATGCCACGATGCAAGCACTCGAAGATCGGAATATGCGAAAGAATTTGAGCGGTAACCCGTTCATCAAAGCGGCGTTTACTTGGCAAAACGCCAATGCCACTCCTTATGAATCCGATCAGTTGGGGACGTTTGAGCTTGCTTTGACGGCTTTTAAGAAGGAATTTATCATGATACACCTTGAATATTCGACCCGCTCGTACAGAAAAGAAACGATCGAGCAAATGAGCGGCCACTTGAGCCGAATTGTGCATGAAGTCGTTGATTTCCCCGAGAAGGTGATTGCCGACATACGCATGATGTCAGAAGAAGAGGAGAGAAAGATTCAGGCTTTCAGCGGAACTAAGAGGGACTTTCCTTCCAGCCAAACGGTCCATTACTTGTTTGAGGAACAAGTCCGCTTAACCCCCGATCGCCCGGCGATCATGACCGAGGACCATCAGATGTCCTATCGGGAATTGGACGATCACGCGAATCAGCTTGCAAAAGCACTGCAGGATCACGGCGTTAAGCCGGAGAGCGTCGTTGGCATTGTCGCGGATCGGTCTGTCAGTATGATTGTCGGGCTTACAGCCATATTGAAAGCTGGCGGCGCTTATATGCCCATCGAAGCCGATTCTCCGTGCGAAAGAATCGAATATATGCTCGAGGACAGTCGGGCGGGATTTTTGCTGGCCCCTTCCAGTTGGAAGCCTGACATTGCATTTGAAGGAAAAGTAATTTATTGGGACAACGCGAAGCTAAGCCTTGACAGCTGTTCCCATACGATATCTGCAGTAACCTCGCAAAGTCTTGCGTATATCATCTATACTTCCGGATCAACGGGGACACCAAAAGGGATCATGGTTGAACATCGCAACATCGTAAGATTGGTCAAGAATACCAATTATTTCAACTTTTCCAAGGAGCATCGAATTTTGCAAACCGGTACAATAACATTCGATGCGTCGACCTTTGAAATTTGGGGATCCCTTTTGAACGGATCTACCTTGTATTTGATGAAGGACACGGACCTGTTTGACCTTTATAAATTGAAGGAAACCATCATCGGTCACCGCATTACGGCTTGGTTCCTGACAACGGCTCAGTTCCATAATCTGGCCGAACAGGATCCAGACGTCTTTCGTACGTTAGACACCTTGCTAGTCGGCGGAGAAGCGTTATCGCCAAAGCACGTAAATGCCGTAAGGAAGAGGTGCCCCGATCTGCGGATGATCAATATGTACGGTCCGGCGGAAAACACGACGTTCTCCACTTACTTCCCGATCGAACGTGATTTCGAATCGACCATTCCAATTGGCAGACCAATATGCAATTCCTCCGCTTATATTCTTGATAAACAGTTGAAGCTTCAGCCGATCGGAGTAGTAGGAGAGCTTTGCGTCGGAGGAGACGGTATCGCGCGGGGGTATGTGAATCAGCTGGAATTGACAGAAGCCAAGTTTGTGGAACATCCGCTCCTCGGGGAAAGGTTATATCGAACGGGGGATTTTGCCATGTGGTTGCCGGATGGCAATATCGAAATGATCGGGCGAATCGACGATCAAGTGAAGATCCGAGGGTATCGAGTGGAACCGGGAGAAATCGAGACTCGGCTATTGGAACACAACGGAATCTCGAAAGCCGCGGTAGCCGTCAAAGCCGACGGAAGTGGAAATCCGATAATATGCGCGTATTTTGTTGCGAAACAGGTGTTGTCCGAAACGGAAGTCAAGGCGTATTTAGCCCGGAATTTGCCTGAATATTTCCTGCCCTCTCTTGTGGTGCAGATGGAAAGTTTGCCGCTTACCCCTAATGGGAAAGTCGATAAAAAAGCTCTGCCGGACCCTGATTTTCTTCGTCCGATGCTCGTCAACTGAGACGAAGCGCTTAACGAAACCCAGCAAATACTTAATAAGATCTGGCTAGATAAGGATACCAAGCAAATCGTGACCGCATTTGACCCAATCTATCGATTTTTATCGTCCAGTCATCACCAATGATGAATGGGAGCACACTAACTTGGGCAGGGGAGCAAGGAAGGAAAAAAGTGAACAAAACAGATAAAGAGAAGTCAAAGCTAAAGTATGATGACGGCAAGCAGTCACCCTAAAACAAAGGTTGACTGCTTTTTCTTTTGTGAGGAGTGTAAACTTGCTGTTCCATCCGCCACTGTCGGATTATCATCAAAATTATTCTAAAGTTACTTCAACCGACAGGGGATTGCCCTCCGTTGTATAATTCATTAATACCAAGAGCATGTCCACATTGCATAGGGGCGGGGTTATGATGCGCAAATCATGGTTTAAACGACTACTATTGTCCTACATGCCGGTATTTATGATTGTCATCACGTTTATTTTCTTTGTTTTCTTTCAAATGTTCAGTGAGCAAAGCCGTCGCGAGGCGCTGAATGCCAATAAGACGCTGTCTCTACAGGCGATGCGGATCGTGGATACATCGCTAAAAGTGATCGATAATATGATCGTCCTCGAGAGTATCAACAGCGAGTCTTTGAACAATTTTTTTAAGGCAACCTCAGGAAGTGATGCCTACATCAACATCAGGGCCGTGCAGAAGCTAAAGGAATTGATCAATTACTATCCTTTGATCGATTCCATATACTTGGTGCGATATTCGGACGGATATGTGTTGAGTGATGCAACCAACGCTTATATCGGTTCATATCCTGACCGCAAATTTATCGAAGAATATCAGGTGTCTAAGACTCCGAAGTGGACCGGCGGGCGCAGCTTCGAGCAATTCAAAATGATTGGCGGCAAACAGGTGGTCAGTCTGGTGCGGGGATCGCCATACATGAAAAATAATCTGGGCATGATCGTGGTTAACGTTTCGGCGGATTCGCTGAAAAAATTGACGGAGAATATGTACGAATCCAAGGTCAGCTTTATCCAGGCTAAAGATGCTTCCGGTCAGCTGTTGTTTGGGAGTGAGGCGAAAGTTAAAGAATCCGAGCTCTTCTCGGAATATACCTCGGACTACACCGGCTGGAAATATGGAAGCGGTCTCATCAATGGCGGATATGTCAACACGATTTCAGAACTCTATAATCTGTGGTTTGTGATCGGACTCCTCATGATCGCCGCCGGATTCATCTGGATGATCTATGTGACTCGGCGCAATGCCAGACCGATCGAGCGGATCGCCGAGCGATTCAGCGACTATTCCCTGCCTGTAAGGGGCGCGGGCTTATGGAAAGGCAGTCCCGATGAGTTCGCATTTATTGAGTCGGCGTTCGATCATATCCTGGAGCAATCCAGGCAATACCAGGAAAAATACCAGGAAGACCTTCATCTGCGGACAAGGTATCTGTTCCATCAGTTGATTGAAGGACAAACCGATATGAGTCTGGAAGAGTGGCAGGAGGAAGCCGCCATACTGAATTTACCCGAACCGCTGGACCGGTTTAGGTTACTCATCATTGAAATGGACAATTACGGAGAGTTCTGCCGGAAGTATACGGCGAGTGATCAGAATCTGCTGAAATTCGTCCTCCGGAACGTGGTGAACGAGATTGCGATGAAGGAGAGTATTCGTTTGTGGTCGGAATGGACGTCGCCCTCCTGCCTTGCCTTCATTTACTTTGAGGGGGAGGAGACAGAGGAGAGAGATGGAGAAGCTTTATCCCGTTTTGGCACGAAAATGCTGGGCTGGACCGAGCAAAATTTGAAATTTACCGTTACGATTGGAAGCGGCGAGGAGGTTTATCGGATCCAAGACCTGTCCAAGTCGTATAAAAGCGCAGCCCAAGCGCTTAAATACAAAATCGTACTCGGGGAAAACCGACTGATCCGCAGCGAGGATATCGCTGGCACCAGCCATGCCGAAGTGTACGCTCACCTAGGAGAAATCAGCTCGATTATTCAATCCTACCGAATGCTGAACATAGGGTGGGAGGAGGCATATGAGGCATGGTTCGGACAGTTAAAGGGCAGCCTTCTTACCAATGAAGAGATATTTAACCTTATGAATTATTTACTGTACAACGTCGGCCGGGAGCTTTCGGACATGAATAAGGATGTCTACCGCGAGTGGGCCCAGGAACGGCTTCCCCTACTTACGGAAATGTTGGACCATGGCAGTTCACTGGAGCAGCTGCGGATTGAAATCAAGCAGGTCATGACCAGTTTGTTCGAATCCGTGGGTCAGCTACAAGAAGGCAGGCAGTACGCAGCGCTTATCCGGGAGATCTGCAAGCTGATCGAAAGGGACTATGCCAATCCGGACTTGTCGCTGGAGATGCTCGGGGATCGCTTTCAGCTGAATCCCAAATATATAAGCAAGTTGTTCAAGGGACACACCGGACAGAGGTTCGTCGATTTCCTTATCCAGGTACGTATGCGTGAGACAGTGAAGCTGTTGTTGGAGACGGATGCCTCTGTACAAGAGATTGCGGAGCGGGTTGGCTATACCCACGCCATCTCGTTAACGCGTGTATTTAAACGGATTATGGGAGCGGCACCGGGCGAATACCGCAGCAATCAGCTCCGCAAAACGAACAGTTGAAAACGGTTTCTTTGTAGAAAACGGTTAAGGTGGCGAGTTCATCGCTGCCTTTTTCGTTATAAATCATGCAGGCGAAAATGGTTAACCCGTTTATTCTTGTTTCTTGTTGATCGCAAGATCGGGCGTTTACAATGGCAATACATTCCGCCGCATCCAAAAGGGCGCTAACGATATCCGCAACATACAACGAAAAGGAGTTCATGCTGATGCGAAGTCTCAACAATAAGTTACATGGCGGTCCCGGGCTACCCGGTCCTGTTCAGGTCGGCTCCCGCTCCCGCCCGCAAACGACGTGGATCCGGATCAGGCGCCACTGGCAGCTGTATCTGGTTCTCCTGCTCCCCTTTCTTTACTTGATTGTATTCAAATATGTGCCGATGGCCGGGATCGTGATTGCATTCAAGGATTACAGCGTCATTAAAGGGATTTGGGGAAGCCCTTGGGCTGGATTCAAATACTTTGAACAATTTTTTGAATCCCCAAACTTCTGGCTCTACATCAAAAATACGCTCGGGATCAGTTTCTATGGTCTGGCCGTCGGGTTTCCGGCACCGATTATTCTGGCGCTCGCCCTGAACGAAATCCGAAATGGGCTGTTCAAGAAGAGCGTACAAATGATAACTTACGCTCCTTACTTTATATCGACGGTTATCATGGTATCGATCATTATCGTCAATTTGACGCCCCAAGTGGGCATGATCAGCAAGCTGTTCGAAATGATGGGAGTAACCAATACGAATTTTATGGGTATGCCTGATCTGTTCAAATCTATTTATGTCTGGTCCGATGTGTGGCAGTACACCGGATACGGGGCGATCATCTATATCGCTGCGCTCGCCGGAGTAAATCCTGAGCTGTACGAGTCGGCCAGGGTGGATGGGGCTTCCCGAATCCAGAAGATCCTCAAGATTGATATCCCCAGCCTGATTCCCGTGTCAGTGATCATGCTGATCCTGAATCTTGGTAACATTATGAAGCTGGGTTTCGAAAAAATCTATCTAATGCAAAACCCTCTCAATCTGGCCTCTTCCGAAGTCATATCTACTTATGTGTATAAAGTAGGTCTGCTTGGGTCGAGCTTCAGCTTCTCGGCGGCGATCGGCTTCTTCAACTCGGTGGTGAATTTGCTCCTGTTGATCGCTGTGAATTACATCGCCCGAAAGCTGTCGAGCAGCAGTCTGTGGTGAGTCGAATGAATTCGTCGCCGAGGCCGACTGAAACCATACCTAAATGAAAAAGGTGCCAAGGAGGGAACAAAATGCCCAAAACAACAACCACTATTCGGGAATCCCGGGGGGACCGCATATTTGTCGCTTTGATCTATGCTTTCCTGTCCTTGATTCTTATCATCGTGGCCGTGCCATTGATTTATATTCTCAGCTCATCCGTAAGCTCGCCGCAGGCCGTCGTGTCCGGAAAGGTATGGCTCTTCCCAGTCGATTTTACATTGGATGGATACAAGGCGGTATTCCAGAACCCGCAGATCGGCGTCGGCTATATGAACTCCTTGTTCTATACGGTCGTAGGGACGGCGATCAACGTGTCACTGACAATCATGTTTGGATATCCGCTTGCCAAGCGGACGCTATACGGCCGCCATTTCTTTATGATTGTGCTGGTTATTACCATGATGTTCGACGGGGGCTTGATACCGTACTATCTCCTGGTGAAGGATCTTCAGCTGCTCGATACCCGTTGGGCGATGATTCTGCCGGGAGCCATGGGCGTGATCCAGGTAATCGTTGCCCGCACCTTCTTCCAGACAACCATCCCGGATGAACTGTCCGAAGCGGCGGAGCTGGACGGATGCAGCGATATCCGGTTCATTCTCAGCATCGTCCTGCCTCTGTCCAAACCGATTATTGCCGTCATGACGCTCATGTACGCGGTTGGACATTGGAATGCATATTTTGACGCCTTGATCTTCCTGAGATCTCCGGACTTGTTCCCGCTGCAAATCATTCTACGCAACGTCTTGATTCTGAACACGGTGGATCCGTCGATGATGGCCAATGTGGATCAGGTGCAGGCGCAGCAAGGCCTGAAGGATCTATTAAAATATTCACTGATCGTGGTCGCGAGTGCACCGGTACTGATCATTTATCCGTTTGTTCAGAAGCACTTTGTCAAAGGAGTCATGATCGGTTCCTTGAAAGGATAAGTGGGAACCCAGCTTAAGGGAGGTGGTGCGGTCTTTTATTCAAGGAAGATACGGGTGATTGGAAGTTTACTGATTGTGATCAGGAATAACATGAAAAAGAATGGGGGGAGTTGTTTTGATGCGCAAAGGGTGGACGAAGTCTTTAATCGCGTTGTTAATCTGTCTGTTGACCTTGACGATGCTGCTAAGTGCCTGTGGAGGATCCTCCAATCCGGAGAACCCGGACGCTGCTGCTGGTGAGACAGGGGCGGAATCGCCTCCGGAACAAAGTGAATTGTTTACAGAGGTCGGCACCTATCCGATTGTGAAGCAGCCGATGACGATAAGAATGTTTGCACCGCAGTTTCCGACCATCGAGGATATGAAAACCAATGCCTTTACCGTGTTCCTGGAAGAGAAAACGAACATCAAAATCGATTGGGATCTGGTTCCGAACAATGCCTTGAAGGATCGCAAACAGCTAATGCTCGCCAGTGGAGACTATCCGGAAGTCATCCTGCATGGGGACCTCTCCAAAGAAGAACAGATGAAGTATGGATCGCAAGGCGTGTTTATCCCGTTGAACGACTTGATCGAACAATACGCGCCGAATATAAAGAAGGCAATGCAGGATATCCCATATATGAAGGATTCGATAACGGCCCCCGATGGCAATATTTACGCCCTTCCCCAAGTAAATGAATGTTATCACTGCGATAACGCATTGAAAATGTGGATCAACAAGAAATGGCTCGATCAGCTGGGACTATCCGTTCCTACCACCACAGAAGAATTTTACAATGTCCTGAAGGCTTTTAAGGATAAGGACCCGAATGGAAACGGCAAGGTCGACGAACTCCCGCTTTCGGGATCAGATGAGATGTGGGCGGGAAACGTTTCGGCCTTTCTGATGAACTCCTTTATTTTAGATGATTATACCGAGAAGAATGCGGGCACCTTCCTAAGGGTCATTGACGGCAAGGTTGATTTTACGGCAAATAAGGATGAATGGAAGCAAGGGTTGATTTACTTAAACAAGTTATACAAAGAGGGATTGATTGATCCGGCGGCCTTTACACAAAACGCTGACGCGGTTCAGCAAATGGCCAACCGGGAACCAGACAACGTTATGGGAGCTTTGTCTACCGCGCTGATCAGTTATGCCTACAGCATGGATGATAAAGCGCCGCGGCATAAGGATTACGTCGTAGTTCCACCTCTAAAAGGGCCCGGCGGCGTTCAGCAAACCCTGAATTTTGCCGGCATTGGTAATTCCCAGTTTGCCATTACGAATAAAGCGACCAACGACCAGCAGATTGCAGCGATCCGCCTCGCGGACTACCTTTACACCGAAGAAGCAATTCTGCTGCAGGAGAACGGACCGGAAGACAAAGGTTGGCGAAAGGCACAAGACGGAGAGCTGGATATTAACGGAAATCAAGCAAAATATACGTCGATTCCGAAAACGGACAAAAAGCCAACGCATAATGACGGATGGGAACAGATCGGGCCTTCTTTAAGAACTTATGCGTATCGAGCTTCCTGGACCGCACCGCAAGATCCGCTGGCACCGGATGGATATGGGACGCGGCTGAATCAGGTATCCAAGGAATATGAGCCGTTCCATTCCAAGGAGCAATACCCAAATGGCGTATTTATTGCGCTGGAAGACGCGGAGATCGCGGCACAAATCAAGACTTCGTTGATCGATTACGTGAAGTCCAACATGGCTCAATTTATTACCGGTTCTAAAGACATCAATAAGGAATGGGATGCTTACGTCAAGGGATTAGACGGACTCCAGCTAACCCAATACCTTGAAATCTACCAAAAAGCCTTGGAAGCGAAAAAGTAAATGATGAATCATTATGGGGTTCTCCGCAGTCGGCTTTACCGACCGAGCGGGCCCTTTTTTTTCTTGTGAGATAGCATTTCGGTGCCAGACATTTCATTAAGCTAACGGGCAGGATAATGCGAATATTAAACGAAAATATTTGTAACGGCTCCCTTGATGGCGCTGTCCATGCTCGGCTTTGTACTACAATGAATTAACATTTACATTGTCCAAGAAGACGCAACTAATTTGTGCACAAATAGTTGCGGTACGAAATTGACAGGATATTATACTTTTGTCGAGAGGAGGAATCTGATGGAATGGCTTGAACGGATGAATCGCGCGATGGACTATATCGAATTAAACTTGGCTGGAGAGATTGAACTGAGTGAAGTTGCTCGTAGAGCATGCTGCTCGTCTCATCAGTTCCAGAGGATGTTCTCATTCATTACTAATGTAACGCTGGCAGAGTATATTCGGCGCAGAAAGCTCACTCTTGCCGCGCTCGAATTGCAAAATAACAAAGCGATTAGAGTGATCGATATCGCCATAAAATACGGCTACGAGTCTCCGGTTTCATTCGCGCGGGCATTTCAATCGCTTCATGGGATCACGCCGGCAATGGCTCGCCAAGACGGAATTGCTCTTAAAGCCTATCCACGCCTCTCATTCCTGATTACGATCAAGGGGGTGGATGCGGTGAATTATCGGATTGAAACGAAGGAATCATTCGAAGTTTTCGGTATTGAAAGAGTTTTTCAAAGTGATGAAAGTGGTGATGCACCGAGCACGCCGGCACAATTCTGGCAGCAATCCCACGCCAATGGCGAAGTTGAGAGACTTGCTTGTAACGCCGGCGACTTGCCCCGTTTTGTAAGCCAAGATTCAAACAAAGTACATGGAATTTGCAGTTATAAAAAAACGGGAAACGACACGTTTCCTTATATGCTGTGTTCCTTTAAGAGCGGAACCAGCAACACAAAAGGGTATTCAACCATAACGATTCCCGCACAAACATGGGCCATCTTCCCCTCCGAACCGATTGCTTCGGATGCATTTGGTGAAACCATTGAGACGTTGTATCGACGATTTTATGCGGAGTGGCTCCCGACGTCAGGCTATGAGCAGGTGGATGAAATGGAAATGCAAGTTTGCGGCGAAAGAGGCGGCCTTCACACTGTTGAACTGTGGTTCGCCGTTAGGAAAATCTAATGCATGCATCCGACTTTGAACACGAATCCCGATATGCTAATAAAGGAGATGGAAAAAATGCTAAGAAAATTCAACCCTCCAGGTGTGGTTTCCTCGGACATTTATCACCACGGAGTAGAGGTTACATCATTCCAACAAATGCTGTTCATCTCAGGTCAAGTAGGTGTAGGTCCGGATGGAATTCCCGGTATAGGTATTCGGCAACAAACGGAATTGGCGATCAATAATTTATACAAAGTTCTTGCAGGTGCGAATATGGATGCCAACGACATCGTGAAATCCACAATCTATTTAACGGATGAAAATCAACTGGGTGCCTTCATGGAGGCTGGGGCAGGGGCCTTGCCAACTCCTCCACCGGCGACGACGTTAGTTATTGTCAAAGCTCTTGCATCGCCTGATTTGCTTGTTGAGATCGAAGCCATTGCAGCGAAGTAGTTTTTTTATTATACATTGGATACCCAAGTTACGGGGAAGGATGATAACCAGGGAACAGAGAACAGACTCCTTTCGATAACACCATATGCCTTAACCCATCAATACGGCATGCGTGTTAAAGAGGAAGGCAGACGAGCTCATGGTCCCATTATATTAAAGTTTTTTATACATGAAGCAACAGCAAAAAGGGGCCGTTTCTCAAGATCTAAGATCGTTTGGGACGGCCCCTATTTACAATATGGTTTAATATAAATGTAAAGAAAATGGTATGGATCTCTGAAACCTGTTGTTGTCCTGGCTGTGTGAGCTACTCTTTAACCGAACCGAGCGTAATCCCGTGGATGAAGAAGCGCTGAAGGAATGGATAAACGATAAGGACGGGCAGCATCGCGATGAAGATTTTGGCGGCATCGAGTGTCCGGTTGGACAACTCCGACAAGCGACGGTACTGGTCCTCGGACATCGTCGATGGATCAACCGAGACGACAAGCTGCTGGATATACGTCTGGAGTGGATAGAATTGTTCACGGGACATGAAGATCAGACCGTACAAGAATTCATTCCAGTGATACACGATACTGAACAGCGAGACGGTCGCCAGCACCGGCACGGCCAGCGGGATGTAGATCTTGAACAGGATGTACCATGGTCCCGCGCCGTCGACAAGGGCGGCTTCATCCAGCTCCTTGGGCAGGTTGCGGAAGAAGTTCATCGTGAGGATAACATTGAAGACGAGTGTCTGCGCGCCGCCGACCAGGACAAGTGCCCAGATGCTGTTCAGCATGTTGAGCTCTTTGACCGTCAGATACAGCGGGATCAGACCACCGTTGAACAACATCGTGAAAATGAGAATCCACATGAACACATTGCGCCCCTTGAATTCTCTAGCTGTCCGCGAGAGCGGGTAAGACATGAGCACAACCATGACAAAATTGAGAATAACCCCGAGCAGCACTCGCTCGGTCGATGTCCAGAAGGACCGGAAGAACTGATTGTCATTGAGAATCTGGTTATATGCGTTGAGATTGAAATCGACCGGCCATAGCCAGACCTTACCGGCCGCAGCGGCAGAGTTGGAGCTAAGCGAAAGGGAGAGCGTGTACCAGATCGGCAGGACGCATGACAAAGTAATGCCTATCAGGACTACAATCAGTATAATATCCGTCACACGGTTGCCGAACGTCCGGTCTCTGACCACGGTCAGCACCTCCTACTCTAGTTGGAATGGGATGAGTTTACATTGCTTTGCATCAGGATGAATCCTTAGAATATGCGATAGTTAACAAAACGGTAAGCCAGATAATACGAGACGGATATCAGCAGGAAGCCCACAACGGACTTCAGTAGGCCGACGGCGGTTGCAAGTTCATATTGCAGGTTGAGCAAACCTGTACGATAGACCCAGGTGTCAATAATATCACCTGTAGAGTAGACGAGCGGGTTGTACAGATTGAAGATCTGGTCGAAGCCCGCGTTAAGCACATTACCCAAGCTGAGTACCGTAAGCAATACGGCTGTCGTGCGGATCCCGGGCAGCGTGATATGCCAGAGACTTCTCCAGCGTCCTGCGCCATCGATGTTGGCAGCTTCGTACAGTGCCGGGTTGATCCCGGTAAGCGCGGCAAGATAGATAATGGTACCAAAACCGAATTCCTTCCAGACGTCACTGCCGACAACGAGGAACGGAAACAGCTGGGAATCGGCAAAGAACAATTTGGGCTGGTATCCGAACAAAGCAGTCAGTTGATTGACGGGTCCGTTATAGGAGAACAGATCAAGTACAATGCCCCCAAGGATAACCCAGGATAAAAAGTGAGGCAGATAGACGATGGTCTGAATCCAGCGTCTGAGAATCATCAGACGAAGCTCATTGAGCATGAGTGCAAACAGCAGAGGCGCAATCAGATTGGCGACAATCTTCATGGACGCGATGACAAGCGTATTTATGAAGACTTCCTGCGTATCCTTCAGCAAAAACATATACTTGAAGTGTTCGAGCCCCGCCCAATCCGAGCCCAGGATTCCTTTGCCTGGATTAAAATATTGGAACGAAATGACGATGCCGAACATCGGAACGATGCTGAAGACGATCAGCCATAGAAATCCCGGGATCAGCATCAGATAATAATGTTTGGCGAAACCTTTCATTCGCATGACAGCACTCCTTTCCCCGAATCCTACTTCGAATGTTCCAGAGCTCCTGACAGGTGCTGGGAGCTCTGGCTATATGGTTCGTAATTTGCCTTAAGATTACTTCACAAGTGCGTCCTTAACCTCCTGGGTAATCTGGTCGCCGCCTTGACGTTTCCAGTTCTCGACGAAGGAGTCGAATGTCTCCAGTGGAGCCGCGCCCATAATGATGCGCAGGAAGGTCTCATCCTCTAACTTTCGCAGATTCACCCAACGGCTCTCCATTAATGGCGTCTGCTCATACAGAAGACTGGGCACCTCCTCAAACTCGGTATCAACCAGCGGCCTGCCGCCCACCATCATGGAGTACGCTCGTGTCCATGCTCCCCAGTTCGCTTCAGGGTTCCATGTTGAAAGATCCATAGAATCGTAAGGCTCGTTTTTGATCGTCTTGATGCTTGCGATGTCCGAAGGCAGCAGTTTGTAGGCTTTGTCATTCGCAAAATCCTCTGCGGTTTTATTGCCTGCCAGCACATCACGGAGGGCTTTGACTGTAAATTCAATTTCATCGGATGGTGCGTACACCACGCGGAGCGGATAGTAACCAGGACCGCCTTTGCTTGGGTCAAAGGTGTTCTCTTGCTCGTTTTTAAACAAATTGTTAAGTAATTTCATCGGAACTTCCGGATGCTCGTAATCTTTCCGAACCACCACAAACTCAGTAGAAGGCGTAGCAGCATGTGGTCTAAATTCGCCATTCTGATTCAAAGGCAGGGCATAAGCTTGCCAGTTGGCTTCGGAATCATTTTTTACAGCATTGGTTAGCGGGCCATAAGCCATCCACCATGGCGCAAAGAACATTCCGGATTTACCGGCGATAATGGGCTCATCCGCTTTGTTACGAACGCCCATCTCAGGATCAATAAGTCCCTTGGAATATAAATCTCTTAAACTAGCTAACGCCTCACGAGTCTCCGGCAGGATTGATCCGTACACAGGACTGCCATCCTCGCCCTCAAGCCAGTATCCAGGGAACGAGTCATGCGCGGAGAAAATGGCGTCAAATCCGTACAAATTGTTCTTCGACTCCAGGAAGTTAGCATACAGCTTACCACCACTCTCCGGTCCGGTAATCCCAATCGTATCGCGCTGACCGTTGCCATCCGGATCATCTTCGACGAAAGCACGGGCGACGGCCTCAAGTTCAGACATCGTGGTTGGCGGTTCAAGGTTCAGCTTATCCAGCCAGTCCTGTCGGATCCACATGAGGTGGATGCCATCGGCATTGGCTTGCACACCCGGAAGGGCCATGATTTTGCCATCGAATGTTACCGAATCCAGGGCAGCACCGTTGGTGTTTTCAATGATGGTCTTTATATCCGGGGATGCATATTGCTCATACACATCCGTTAAATCAGCAATTTGGTCGGCTTCGACCAGTTGGCGCAGCTCAACGGCATTGACGACCATAGCATCCGGCAAATCGTTACTTGCAATAGCGAGACTGATTCTCTGACGAAGATTCTGGCCGGAGGCAGCAAATTGATGATCGACGTCCACATTAAGCGCTTCCTTAATCTGACGAGTGTATTGATTGTCCAGCGGCGTGTCGCCAGGCGGCAATTCATTATCGGTGGGATCGATTTCAATACTGATGCTGATCTGGACAGGTTCTTCGTAGCGACCAAATGGATCAGCGGGTTCGCTTGACTCCGCGCTTTTCTCCGGTGCAGCCGGCGTGTTATTAGTTGTATTGCTGCAAGCACCCAGAACGAGAAAGCAGGCCAGTAAAAGCGCTAACGTTTTTGACTTGTTTTTCATAATTACACCCCTTCTATCAGATTGAATGGAATAACTATCCCTATGGACCATTTAACTGTAACACAATGAAACCGCCTTCAAGGATAGAAGGTGGTTTCTAAATGAGGGGGTCATATGTACAAAAATTTACGGCTGTTCCGGGTGGTTGGACATTTCACCCACTAAGGAGAAGACATTTGTCTACCCTGTTTTTTTCAACTGAAAGATAACAGCTCAGGCATCTGAATTATTGAAATCTTTGCTCAATAATCATTTTTATTTGTGTTATATTCTAGAAAGATTTTTCCCACCTGTTTCTATTTATGCACGTCTTAGACCTGATTCGAAGAGAGGAGGAGTCAATAATCGATGGGGATGCTAGCGTTGAAACCGGAAAAGAATTGGAAGTCCCACCTGAAGCGATTGACCTTGAAAAATAGAATTCTTTTACTGTTCGCCGCAGCAACATTGATCCCTTTCATCTGCACTTGTTATCTTTCATACAACACCATTACATCCATTCTGAATACGAAGCTGCAATCCGGCATTCAAAGCAATTTAAAGCAGGTCAGATTGTCGCTTGAGAACACGCTGAACAATCTGAATCACGTCTCCCAACAACTGACCTTTAAGGGGAATGTCGGCAGGCAGCTTGAGATGTTTTTGATGGCGAAGCAGCCGTATGACCGGAGTTATCTGACGGATGAAATCAAAAATCAGCTGAATCTCATCACGTTCACCAATCCCAATGTTGGATTAACGCTGTATTATTTACGCGACGATCAGACCACTCTTTTTGAGAATACAGGCATGAAACAACCATTCCATATCGATAATCTTCCAATCCTCGCAGAGTATTATGGCATCACCTATTTTGGACCGCATATCAGTCAAGACCGGTTCAACAATCAATATGTGCTTTCCGCGTTGCGAAAGGTGGACTTGCCGGAGAGGGAGGATGCCTATGTCTACATTGAGTCCGGTTTCAAGCTGACTCAGAGTATTCTTGATTTGGATGAAGTCAGCAAGCATACCAATCATTTAATTCTGGACAACAACGGAAGAATTTCATACAGCGAACTTCAAGAGATCTTTCCTGAAAATTCATTTTTTACGGATACACTATCGCCATCTCTGGTAACAGGTATTACGTCCGACTATTATTGGTATCGACAAGTCAGCAATCAGGGCTGGAGCGTGGTCTCGCTTATTGCGCAATCCGACTACAACCGCGAGAAAAATCGCTGGATGATGCAGATGCTTGGGCTGGCGCTGCTGTTCGCCGTAGTCAGTCTGACGATTGGCTGGCTTCTATGGAAAATGGTGTACCGGCCGCTGTCGCGCTTCCATAAGGAGATCAAATCGATTGCGGGCAGCAATTTTAATGCGGCTGCCACACAGTCGAGCATCCCGGAATTTGAGATGTTGTTAAACCAATTTCAACATATGAAGGTTCAGATTACGCAGCTGTATTCTGAAATCAAGGCCAAGGAGAAGCGCAGAGCGGATCTGGAGATCGAGAAGCTGCAGTATCAGATCAATCCGCATTTTCTGATGAATACGCTGGATACCGCTCACTGGCTTGCCGTTATGAACGGTCAGGAGGAGATCGACAGGCTTGTCACTTCGTTGAACAAACTGCTTTACTACAATCTCCGCAAAGGCAACAGTGTCGCGACGATCAGGGATGAGATTGATTCACTGAAACAATATCTTATTCTCCAGCAGATTCGATACAATTTTCAGTTCGATGTCAATATTCACGTAGACGATGCATTGCTCGAAGTGACAGTCCCAAGGTTTATTCTGCAGCCGTTGGTTGAAAATTCGCTGTATCACGGGCTGGATGACAACGGCAGGATCGAGGTGGAGGTTCGAAAGAATGACAGACTAGAGATCGAAATTCGAGATAACGGTGGGGGGATCTCTGAGGAAACGATTGAGACGTTGCTTGAGCAGGAACAGACTGAGCACCATCGAGTGGGGATGGGAATCGGGCTGAATTATGTCAAACGAATGTTAGCATTTCATTACGAAGGGAAAGCGAGTCTGACGGTAACAAGCGAGCTTGGCAAAGGTACCCGCATCATCATTTCGATACAAATTGGGGAGGGGAAATAAACGAAATGATCCATGTTCTCATCGTAGACGACGACAAGCTTGTACGTAAGGGACTGATGTCCTTTTTACCCTGGGAATCGTTCGGAATGAGAGTTGTAGGCGAAGCAGCTAACGGGGAGAAGGCGCTCGATTTTCTGAAGGCGAATCGGGTAGACCTGTTAATGACCGATCTGGCCATGCCCGTGATGTCGGGCATCGAATTAATTCGGGTTGTACGCAAGTTATATCCGAATATCGCGATCGCCGTGTTGACGCTTCATCAGGATTTTGAATACATTCAGGAAGCGCTCCGACTGGGTGCCATTGATTACATTGCCAAGGTAGAGCTTGAAAAAGAACAGTTCGAAGAAGTGTTTCAGCGCATTCACTCGCGCATTGTGGCAGAGAAGCAGAAGCACAAGAACGAGGCGGATACGATAGTAGAGGTTAGTTCTTGCGAAACGGCCTTTGCGCTATTGACGTATCCGGACGAGCCGTTAACGAGCAGAATGGTTGCGGAATGCGTATCCTTGGGCTGGATAGCCGAAACGGAAGGCTCTATTCTGATGTGGTTGACGGATCTTGCCAAGGAGGTTCAGCCTCAAGGCCATTATGAAGAAGCCCCGTTGCCGCCGCTTCCAAACGGAACGCGCAGCTCCGGATGGCATATGGTGCGGATACGGCATACAGCCGGTTTATCTCCATCCGATCTGCATCAACGGATACGGGCTTACAGGAGCAGAGATTTTTTTTACGACTGCGACGGCAATGAGCCCTATCCCATTGAGAAGTCTGTCATGGAGCTGTTGGCTGAACATCCTGAACCGGGAGAAGAGGAGACGGACACGGTGAAGAAATTAATGCACGCCTTTACTTGGGTCCATGACGATGAAGCCTTTGATAAGCTTTGTAGTCGATTAAAAGAACTGCGAATACCTGTCTCCAAACTAATGCAATGGATCTACGGATTTATAGTTGACTGGAACCGGCTATATAGAGCGATACAACCTGATGAGATCAAGATGCCTGATACATTTACGTGCTGGCGGGAGGTTGCCGACTGGCTGAAACAATTCAGGGAAAATGGGATAACGCTGTCAGGCAGCCTGCAGCTGAGCCCGGAAGTAAGCGGCAGTATTATGACCGCGGTCAAGATCGTGCACGATGAACTTGAGTTTCCGTTATTCGCTATCGATGTCGCGAAGCGGGTCAATCTGAGCCGAAGCTACTTCTATCAATGTTTCAAAGAAATCGTTGGCTTTTCCTTCAATGAATATCTGCGCAAGGTACGGATCGATAAAGCGCGGGAATATCTGGAACAAACGGCCAGGCCAATTGTCTGGATTGCCAAGCAAACCGGATACGAGGATGAGAAATATTTCAGCAGAACTTTTCGAGAGCAGACAGGCATGCTGCCGAGCGAATATAGACAGCAGTATAAGACGAGGTCATAACAATGGAAAGCAAATTGCCTTTATTTATCGTAACAGGCGCAAGTGGGTCTGGGAAAACATATGTCATCAAGGAATTGCGGAGAATAATGCCTGATTTTGATATTTTTGACCCTGATAGTCTTGTTGAATTTATCGGGCACGATTGGGAGAAAATGCGAAATATTTGGCTGCGAGTTGCACGCAATATCGCTGAAAGTGGACGTATGACTATAATATGCGGAACAATGATGCCCTGGGATATTGAAAAATGTGCGGACTTTCCTTTTTTTAAGCATGTATATTACCTAAACCTGCATTGTGATGAGGAAACGCGCGAAAAACGTCTACGTGAAAGAAATTGGTCGGAGGAAGAGATTCAAAACCACAAAAACTTTGCAAAACGATTGCTTGAAATTGCCGATGAGGTCTATAACCCACCTATGCCTACTATTGATACAACGGTTACTGATGTAACCGAGGTTGCCTCTCGGATAAGAGAGTGGGTTCACCAATACGCTTGAAATAACGGGAAACGATAGGCAGCCGATCACATGGAGATCTGCTGCCTCTTGAATGTTGGAGAGAATTATAGACCGATATTGTCACAATGAGGATAATTCTATTTCCGTACGAACCTTACTTTGATTTTTTTATATTTGATTTTTTTCGTTTTATTCCTTGGAAAATCAGCATAAATCCCATTAAGAAAAATAAAATATTGACTGAACTTAAAGACTGATTTCCTAAAAAATCCTGAATTAAAACATAAGATTGGATAACCAAGATAATGGATGCATATAAAAAATACATATTGGATTTGTCTTTAAATTTCCGGCCAAGTAACTTAATTATCATTGTAAAAGCAATTGCATAAATGGTGATTATCCCCACAAGAATAAGAGCTAAGATCGATATGTTCATAAAATCAACCCCTTACATTAATTGTTAATTTCATTTTATTACATTATAGATTTTATTTCTAACAGCAATCAATCTAGATTGGCCGGAATTGACAATTACCTGCTTTTTTAGCCGATTATGATGAGGGGAGCTAACCCGATGCAGGAGGGAGTAAAAGAAGTGAAGCCTGTAAAGTGATGGATTTGAAACAATGTGAGGTTCTATTGAGGAACTTCATCTGATTCAGTTTACTTATGTAACTTTTTTGCTTTTTTGGTGTTTACTAAGTTGAAGGAAATAACCCCCATGCATGAAGGGGGATCATCAATCATTTCGAGAAGTGAACGTACATAGGATTACATTACAAAAATTAAAAAATCGAAGGAGTAGTGGGATGTCTAATTATATAAAAGCCATGACTTTGAGCATGACTATAATCCTCAATAAGCCATGATTTTGAAATTATTCTTTGCTTTACTTCTTAGTATACCGTTTACGATTATAAATTTCAGTGCATACCTAAAAGGCAACACACCTTCAACTATGAACTTAGTGAGCACTATTCTCTTTTTAATTTTGTGGATGTCATGGGGAGGTTACACTAATTATAGGGACAAACGGAGCATGCGCTTTCTTAAGTTCAGCTCTTTTTACTGTCTTGTCTCAGTTGCATGTGTTTTTGTAATGTATCTTATAGATGCAATACTTTTTTCAATACCAGTTGGAATATTTATTATAGGACCGGTGTATGGGTTAAGGTATTTCTTCCCCTCGGTTTCATATGAAGGATTTGGATACATCTCTGTAATAATAGTCTATGCTTTCAGTTTGGCTGGTTCTTTTATAGGATATGTGGCAAGTAAAAAAGCAGTACGAGAGTAAACAGTAATGGGACTGACCCCATAACGTGAGACAAATTAAAAATACCTTCAAGAGAATGCAACCATGTCGTAAGATATGGAGACAACCTTGGAGGTTTTTTGCATTGTAAACAAGAGTCAACGATCTTGTCGAAGTGAAGAAGAAAGCCACCGTATCTGTCCCTGCTGAATGAGGAGAGGTGATAATACCAACTTACTTGAGCATAAAAAGTTGCGATACAAAGTCGCTGTTAATCTATACTTCGATTGAGAGGAGGGATAGAAATGGATTGGCTTACGAGGATGAATCGGGCATTGGATTATATTGAAACAAATTTATCCGGAGAAATCGACCTGACGAAGATAGCAAGCCAAGCTTGCTGTTCGTCTTATCAGTTTCAAAGAATGTTCTCCTTCATTACGGATGTTACACTGGCGGAATATATACGACGCAGACGGCTTACTCTTGCAGCGATTGATTTGTTGAATAGCGATACGAAAGTGATTGATATCGCCATTAAGTATGGTTACGAATCACCGGTTTCTTTTGCAAGAGCTTTTCAATCGATGCATGGTGTCAATCCAACTACGGCTCGTCAAGAAGGTGTCGCGTTGAAAGCATATCCACGGCTTTCCTTTCTTATTTCAATCAAAGGGGTTGAGGCGATGAATTATCGGATCGAAACCAAGGAATCTTTCCAAGTATTTGGCATTGAAAGAGTGTTTCAAACAAGCGGTGATGGCGATGGACCGAGTACACCGGGGGGATTATGGCAACAATGCCATGCCAATGGCGAAGTAGAGAGACTTACTGCCAATGCGGGTGAATTGCCTGTATATCTGAGTCAGGATATGTATAAAGTGCATGCTGTGTGCAGTTATCGAAGAACCGAAAATGATTCGTTTCCGTATATGCTGTGTTCATTTAAGAGCGATTCCAGTAAAACAGATGGATACTTGGAAATAACGATCCCTTCACTCACTTGGGCAATATTCCCATCAGAGCTGTTTACATGGGATCAATTTAATGATTCCATCGAATCGTTATACCACCGCTTTTATTCAGAATGGCTTCCAACAGCAGGATACGAGCAGGTCGATGGAATGGAATTCGAAGTCTATGGAGGCAGAAATGGCCTTAATTATGTAGAATTGTGGTTCGCGGTACGAAAAACCTCCTGAATGATGAAGACATACAGAGCGCTGGATCATCCATAGAGGGATAAATATCATCTTTGGTTCGGTATGAAGGAACATGGAAGTACGGGACACGTTAGTTGAATAAAGACGAGAAGGCAGCCGACCAATTTGATCAGCTGCCTTAACTTGGCTAAAGGGCAGTAGAGGCAAACATGACAGGGGAATACTATGGGAATTTCTAGATTAAGAATACTCTAAATGATATCTTTAGAATTGTTTGATAAATGAGATCGCAGATTCACTAGTTAAATAGAATATCAAAACATGAAAGGACAAAAACATGTCTCAATTCCCTACTTTAGAAACGGAAAGATTTATACTTAGACAGATTAAACAAGATGATTCACAAGAAATATTTCAATATTTCTCAATGGATGAAGTCACAAAATTTTATGATTTGGAGAGTTTCACGAATATCGAACAAGCAGAAGAACTAATTCGCAGATGGAATCAGAGATTTGAGAATAATCAAGGAATTCGCTGGGGAATCACCTTGCGATCGGAAGACTGTGTAATTGGAACTTGTGGATTTCATGGTTGGGCGAAGAATCATGGCAAGATTGAAATCGGGTATGAACTAACACCAGAATATTGGCGGCAAGGTATTATGACTGAGGTGATTCCGAAGATAATTGAATTTGGATTTAACAATCTTGGATTAAACCGAATTGAAGCGTTTGTAGAACCAGAGAATATGGGGTCAAGAAAGGTGCTTGAGAAGGTTGGGTTTACGGAAGAAGGGATATTAAAGGAGCATTTTTATTGGAGGAATCGGTTTGTTGATAATGTCCTATATGCATTGCTTAAGAAAGAGTTTAAATTTCGTTAAATAGTAGTAAAACAAAGGCCCGAGAATTGCAGGGAAACGCAAAGGGCCTTCACTTTGAAGATGTTCTCCTTATTATATTCTACTTCCCGCTCCAACGGAAAAACCGTGTAGCAAGCACTACAGATACAATCGCAATGCCAATCAAAACAGCAGCTTCAAAGCCATATTCCGTAATTGGCGCTTCTGTCCACGTCCCCCGCAGCAACTGAATGACGTAATAGAGCGGGAGTATTTTCGCTGCATATTGAAGAACCGTCGGCATCAACTCCAGCGGAAAAGTCGCCCCTGACAGGAACAGCATCAGGTTTAGAAATAATGAACTGATTGCGGAAGCAGCCTGAGTGTTTTTTGCTAAGGAAGTCAGAAATAAAGCAAACGGGAAAAAGGCCAGGATGCTAATAAGCAATGAAAGCAGGGTGCTTCCGATATAGGCCGGCAGGGTTAAATCATAGAACAGCATGCCAAAGACCATAAGAAGCATGGCGGAGATAGCAAAGATGACGGTCCCTTGAAAGGTATGGGCGGCGAGGATTTTCCATGGCTGGAGCGGTGTTGATTGATATCTTCTCAATACGCCCGTTTCCCGGTAATTGGTTAAAACAGTTCCCAGGGTAAAAAAGGAAGTGGTTACGATATTGACACCAATCCACGAAGGAACAAAATATTCCGCAAAAACCTTTTGGCTCATGTTATCTCCAACAAACATGGAACCAAACAGCCCAATCATCACTACTGGAAAGAGGAATGTCCAAAACATGCTTAAACGGTCTCTAAAGAACATTTTCGTTTCTATACTGGCGAGTTTTACGATTGCGTTCATCCGATCTTCTCCTTTTCTAGGTACTGAACAAATAAATCATCAAGAGAGCCGTTCTCAAACCTGAAGCTGGACAAAGGGATGCCTTTTTCCTGACAGTAACAGAAAATGTGATAAGCCGTTGTCTGCTGGTCATCACAAAACACTTTGAATTCGGCTTGATCCTTGTCAACGCGCTCCACACCGGGAAGCGAGCTTAAATATTCGGGACCAAGTTCTTCGCTGATAAAGGCAAGACAGCCAGCAGCACCTTCGTTTAATAATTCACGAGGGGAGTTCAAAGCTTGCAATTGGCCGCTGTAAATCATCGCTACCCTGTCGCACAGCTGCTCAGCTTCTTCCATATAATGCGTGGTTATCACAATGGTACTTCCACGGTCTCTTAACAGTCGGATCAATGACCACATTTCCCGCCTTGCTGAGGGATCAAGCCCCATGCTCGGCTCATCAAGAAATAAGATTTCAGGCTCATGCAGAGTGGCTAAAGCAAGAGTTACCCGCTGTTTCCATCCGCCGGATAAGTCATCGAACTTTACGTTCAGCTTTTCGCGTAAGCCAAGCAATTCTACTAAATAATCTTTTTGCGTGGCGTTATCGTAAAATGAAGAAAAGAGATCCAGCGCTTCTTTTACTTTCATTTTCTTCTGGATCGAAGTGGCCTGAAACTGGACTCCAATTCTCTTGTTTAACTCCCGAAGCTGCTTATTGGGAACAAGTCCAAGAACTTCAACCGCCCCATGGCTTGGATCAGAGATTCCTTCCAGAATTTCGAGGGTGGTCGTTTTCCCTGCGCCGTTTGGCCCGATAATCCCGAAGATCTCACCTCTGTAAACATCAAAGGAAAGATTCTTTACTGCCTGGGTCCCGCCAAAGTTTTTCGATAGATTTTTAACTGTAATGACACTCTCCATGGCTGATCCTCCTAATATTCAATGTCTTCTAAGATCTTTATTCAGCTTTTTCGATTCATTTTTAAAATAAAGATAAAACCCAATCCATCCGATGGCGTAACCGAAAATAGAGATTGCCAGGTATATCAAAAAGTTCCTTACACCAATCTGAATCCAGCCAATCCATAGGCCTAATATAAAGTACACGATGGTGACTGTTAGAAAGTGCAGGGCTGTCTGCATGTGCAGGCGAAGTGAGCGGATCTTAAAATAGAGTGGTGTGACAGTAAACAGCCAGCCGCAAAAAATATAGCCAAATGCATCTTTAATAAAAAGCAGCCCGTCTATTGTCGATTGTCCACCAAAATAAATAAGCGCACTTGTAGTCATAACAGCAATAAAAGCCCCGAAGAATATGCCGATGATGCTTCTGAAAATAAATGCATTCATTTCGTTTCCCTCCGGTTCATTTTTAAAACTTCTTTAATTCGGCTAATGTAATGACGCGAAACATATTCTTTCTCACCTGATTTAAAGTGAACACAAAGGGTCCCGTTAAATGATGGTTCGAAATGGCTCATTGCATACAGGTTTGCAATGACAGACTTGGAGATCCTGATAAAGCGATGGGAAGGAAGGGAGTTTTCGAGCTCATATAATTTTTCTTTCACTTTAAAGATTCCTTCTGAGGTGGCGGCTGTGACCACATCGCCTTCTGTACGAAAGTAGTGTATATCCTCGTGCTTAATTAAGTGTTGGTTCTCTCCATCTTTTCCGACGATCAAATCCGTGTCATTCTTATTGAGGTACTCGAGGATCTCCTGGATGGCTGGGGTCATTTCTTTGCAGTGAATCGTCACCGTGGTTTCTTCGTTGCGCGGGTTGATGTCGAGTAGGATTTTCATGTATAGACGGCTCCTCCATTCCATACGCTTTATGAGTTTAGTATAGATGGCGATTTTTCAATTGTCATTAAAACAAAGGCGACCCACAGGAACCGAACAGTAAGATGCATGTATCGGCGTCCGTCCTGCAGGATAAAAAAGCGCAAGCGGCTTTTGACCTCGAGGGGGGGAGGCAATGGTGATTGCATGACAACCATATAGTTAGTATGCTAATCATAAACTCACGATAACTAAATTGGACGGAAAGGGAGAAAGCGTGAAAGAGAAAGAAGAAACATCGGTTATTTGTTGAACAAAATCACGCAACAGCCCGACGATGTCGGGCATTGTGGAGAGATTGAAGAGAAAGGGCCTACTACAGTCAACGCCAAACCCACATGATCGCAGATCGTTCCGCGTTGCTCTGACGGATCAAGCAAAATCGTTGTATCGGGAAATCGAGCCGTTCAGCGAACGTACCTTGGAGCTTGCATTAACCGGGGTTGATTCGGAGGCAGTCGAAGCGCTTCGCCAAACGGTTACTACGATGATCTGCAACTTTGCGGATAAGTAATAAGAACTTACAAAGCAGCAGGGAGAGAATAACAATGACTCGCAAAAAGAATTGTAGCGCCTATATCGGTGCCGGCTTCATTCTGCTGCCGAATCTGGTACGACAAGCATGATGACATCATTGGGCAAAGTGTTAGTGACGGGCGTTACCGGCAACGTGGGAATGTATGTTGCCAAGCATCTGATTCGACACGGGATTGCAGTGAAAGGAGCGACAAGCAGGCCGGAAGCGGCAAGGAGCGTCGTGGACGAGGTGGTTGAGCTGGTTCGCTTCGACTTCGAGGATCCGGCGACCTTTGATGCCGCCTTGGATGGAGTGGAGAAAGTTTTTCTCATCCGCCCTCCCGCGATGTCTGATCCGAATGCCATGAAACCTTTTCTAAACCGGTGCGTCAGCAAATGCATTTCGCACATCGTCTTTTTGTCACTGCTGGGCATCGAACGCAATCCTTTCCCGCCGCATTACAAGATCGAGAAGATGATTAAAGCGTCCGGTATAGCCTATACATTTATGAGGCCAAGCTTCTTCATGCAGAACCTGAGTACGACGCATCAGACCGATATCCGGGAGCATGACGATTTGTTCATCCCAGCGGGGAAAGCGAAGGTCAGCTTTATCGACACGAGAGATATTGGAGAGGCTTCGGCCCTTGTGTTGATGGATTCAGAGAACCATCAGAATCGGGGGTATACACTAACCGGATCAGAGGCGATAACTTACCAGCAAGCCGCGGATATATTAAGCGATGTACTGGACCGTCGCATCACATATTCCAATCCTTCTTCTGGCACTTTCAAGAAAACGATCATCGCCCGCGGCATTCCGAAGGAGTTCGCAACCGTCATGACGGTGCTGTACTTGACGACCAAGCTCGGCATGGCTAACAAAGTGACGAGCGACCTTGAGCGATTGTTAGGCAGGAAGCCGAGGACCTTCCGGCAATTTGCGCAAGATCACATAAGTTTCTGGCAGAGATCGTAACAAGGATGATAGTTATTAAAACAGCTAAGCGAATCATTATGGAAGGGGACGAGACGATAAGCTGGCATTCATTTTGCTTTCTGAAATACGAACCACTCAAAGGTTAAATATATGTTTGGGAGCGTGAATAATAGATGACCTATGAAGAAATTATGCTGGCATTGGCTGGCATGGGCAGTGAGCAGACGAGAAGCACTTATATTCGACATGGTGCGAAAGAGCCGTTCTTCGGCGTTAAAATCGGGGACATGAAGAAGCTCGTTAAGCATGTGAAAAAAGACCAAGCTCTCGCTCTGCAGCTCTATGAATCCGGCAACTACGATGCGATGTACCTGGCGGGGCTTAGCATCAATCCGAAGACGATCACCAAAGAACAGTTGCAGCATTGGGTGGCAGGAGCCAATTGGCATTCGCCTGCCGAGTATACGGTAGCGAGAGTAGCCGCGGAAAGTCCGCACGCGCATGACCTGGCGGTGGAGTGGATTGATTCGCCGGAGGAACTGGTCGCTGTAAGCGGATGGAGCACATATGCCAATTATGTATCGGTTGCGCCAGACGAAGCGCTCGACATGGAGGAGATACACAGTTATTTGACAAGAGTGCGCGACACCATCCACGACGAGCGCAACTGGGTCCGCTATGTTATGAATAATTTCGTTATTTCGGTCGGTGCATACGTTGAGCCATTAACGGAGGAAGCGAAGGCAGTCGCGGAGGTGGTCGGCAAAGTGCATGTGGATGTCGGCAATACGGCATGCAAAGTGCCGCTTGCGACGGAATATATCGGCAAGATCGAGGCGATGGGCCGTATCGGCAGCAAGAAAAAGACCTGCATTTGTTAACGCAATAGCGGAGGCGGATGTGCGATCTAGTCTCCAGGGTTTCCACTAATAGTATGGCTGGCAAAGTAGCCGGAGTCCGGCAACGCCAGGAAAACCTGCGCACTATGGCAAAATCGCGCCGACGATTCAGATACATATACGCTACATTATGTGGCCTTGCATTTTGATGAGGTTCGTCATTGTCAGAAGGGATATTAAATATTCATTTCGCCCCCCTATAGGTAGAGTGGAGAAGAGTACAATGGAGAAGAGATTTCCTCAATGTCCGCTAGTTTTTCTGCAAGCTACACCAGGGGAGAACATCGCTTTTAACCGTGTTTTGGTATATCTAGCAGATTCACATAATCTAGTGTGACAGTTATCGGAAGGCAAAAACATATTTCCCATAACGAACGAATAGGGGAATGAGATGAGCAAAGGGAGGGCAGACATGGAATTCATATTTATTCGGCATGGTCATGGGGAACATCTCAACGATTATCCAAATCGGTTAAATACTCTGCATCCTAGTCTTACAGAATACGGAAAATTTCAAGTAACGCAGCTACGAAATGAAATTATAATTGATCCTGATGATTTAGTTCTTGTAAGTCCAACAAAACGTACAATTGAGACGGCAAACATAATAAAAAATGGTGTGGACTTCATTGTTTCTCCATTGGTTGGTCCCAGAATGTTTCCTCAGAACCCCGAACTTCCTTTTTTAGCATGTGATCACATCCTTTCTATAGCTGAAATTACAAATCTATATGGAGATACTAAAATTCTTGATTTCAATTTGGATTGCTGGAAAGAAGGGATTAATAGGATCGAACAAGATATTTTTGAAGGGTATGCTAAGCGGTTATTAGATTGGATCGGGGAGAGCTATAAAAAAGTAATCATGATTTCACATGATGGCACGATAACGAATTATCGGATATTGCTTGGAGAAAAAGAATTGACCCGAAAAGATTTTCTCGGTGAGGCTGGGGTATATCGAATGAAGTTGTAGTCAGTTGGTCGCTAAGTGTAAAAGAGTCCGAAGGCTCACGTAAGGTTCCGTGAGAGTCTAAAAGTGAAACTCCATCTGGCTACTCGACGGAGAGGAAGGGAGCTAGCCGCCCCCTCCAACTGGATTCATCCTTAATCATGTTAATGCTGTTGCAATTTTCGGAAGACACGATAGCTTCTTTGAGCGCATTCGGAGATGGCAATGGGGTGGAAGCCACTGACATCGGCATACAACGTATCGTTTAGCGGCGAGATCCACTTCGCAGGAAGTGCCGCAGCTCCAAGCGATGCGCCAAGAATGGAACCGACGGTGGCGCCATTGCAATCGGTGTCCCAGCCACCAAGCACGGCTGTCGTAATGCCTTTTTCAAAATCGCCTCCGGAATGAATGAGCGCAGCCGCGCATAATGCAGCATTATTGTTCGTATGAACAGGGTGATAGTGCTTAAATGCTTCCCATATTTTACTCACCAATTCTAATGTGTCTTCCGTTTCCTCGGCAATGTTGACCGCTAAAGCGATAACTTCTGCAAGGCGGCTGTGTTTCGGAATTTCACTCAATCCGATCTCAACAATTCGCTTCATATCACGTTCAACGAATGCGGCGGCAATCATAGCCGAGCAAAACATGGCGCCGTAAATACCATTCTTCACATGAGAGAAAGAGGCGTCCCGCCAAGCAAGCTCAGCTGCAAGCTGGGGCTGGCCGGCAGCACCGTATGCATAGCCGTCCACACGGATCTGGGCACCGATCCATTCGCGGTAGGGATTTAGATAAGAGCGTCCAGAGTGGATATGTTTCTCCCAGTCATCTGGCTGATCGCCGCTAATATGTGAAGTGACACGAGCGAAATTAAGATAGGACTGCGCTTCAGCCGTGAATACCTGCCCGAAGGACAAATGACGATGCCACAGCTTGCCCACATCCCAGGAGTTGAAATCAAGCCCGCGTTCCTCAAGCATAAGCAGGCCGAAAACGGTATATCGAACATCATCGTCCGTTTCCATAAAGCGAATGTTTTCCCGGCAGCTGGCCAAGCTGCTCCACCTTGCGATCTCGATACCGTACTCGGCTTCTGCAGTTGAATCCCCCGGTGTATAGTGACGAATCGGCCATTGCCCTGCGCCTTCGAACCACAGCTTGATATTGTGCCAGCCGGGCCTTCCGCCGGAGCCTTGCATGAAGGAAGGAGCTTCGAGTGGTTTTCCGAGCGCACAACCAGCCGAACGGCCAAGCCACGCACCATGAAATTTATCCTGCCATTTAAGTTCATCCCAGTTTCCGGACAGGATTCTCGGTCCATCCGGACGTTCGGCGCGAATAGCTTCCAATTCCGACGGCTCGATATACTCGTAACCCGCGCGGGGTTCAAGAGCCATTAAAGCCTGATACACTTCCATTAGCTTTGCTTCGTCTGTGCCGGCTGCTTCGAGACCTTCGGTCATCCCCTCTACATAACAGCCTTCTTCTCCACGCTGTTTTATTTCGTCCCGAACTAATTCCCTCAGTCCAATCCATTTCGTCATCACGGTTGCCCTCCTGAAATCCATGTAATCAAAATATGCCTTGATTATAACCAGCCATGCCGGCAATGGCTTCTCAAATCATGAAAGCATTATTCTCATTTTTTGCTCATTCCTTAACCCCTATAGATTGCCGATAACGGACCGGAGACAGACCGACAGTCTCTTTAAAAACGCGGTAAAAGGTCGGCAAGCTTTGAAAGCCGCATTCGAATGCAATATCAGCAACAGCTTTGTCCGTTCCTGCCAATTCACGCTTGGCAGCCTGGACGCGCAGCAAGGAAACATATTCCGAGAAACGATAACCGGTCGTTTCCAGAAACGCCCGACTCACGCGCGAGACGCTTAAACCAAGTTCATCAGCCAATTCCCCTAAGCTAACCGGCTCGTGGTAACGATGCTCGACCAAAGCGGCCAGCGATTGCACCTCGCGAACGGAACGTACCATATGATGACGCTCATCATCGGTCAGCAAACCGTCATAATGTCGAAGAAGACGGCCGCACAGCTGAATGAGCGCGCTTTTGGCCATTGCTAAATAACCCGGGGACTTCTCCCGCAGCTCTTCCGCTATAGCCAGCACCCAAGGCGTAAGCTGTTTGGCGAGGGGCGAGCCGCCCATAATATGATTGCAAAAATGAGTGGAACGATAGGAAAATGGCAGCAGCAGAGCGGGCTCTTCCGCTAGCAGCAGCGCGGGATCAAAGTTAACAAATAGATAGCGGCTCGGGTCGTCTGGGGCAGATTGGGCAATATGCCGTTCTTCATTATTGACCAGGAATAAGTCGCCAGGATTAGCTGCATATTGTTTGTTGCCAAAGAAAAAATAGCCTTTGCCTGTTAAACAGAGACCGATCTCCAGACTTGCGTGCACATGAGGCGGCTGCCGATACGTGGCAGGGGTCCATTCGAAAGCATTGATAGGAATGGGATGGTCATAGGCAATATGAAGTCTCATTATGTCCAACGCCTCCAGACAATCATGAATTTATATGCTAAGTATATAGACAAGGGATGACTTCAACCAGATACTGTTATTTACTTTCATACATACATTTTGAGGTGTTTCTAAATGAAAAGTAAACGCTGCCGTTGTATAAATGAATCACGGTAATTATTTGCTTTTTGCCTGGTGTCAAGAGGTGTATACGAAAGTAAAGACTAGTATATAGAACAGCGGGGGGCTTCTTTCTATACTGGAATTATGAAAGACTGCAATACAATTTACAGAAAACTAAACGAAATGTACCGGAGGGGTAAAATTTGAAGAGCAAAAAGGCACTTGCAATGATCTCCTTGACGCTTGCATTGGCGATTACAGGCTGCGGCTTCAAAACGTCGTCTGAGCCAAACCAACCATCTGGAAATTCCAAGGAACCGACCCAAACGACAAGCACAGGAAACAGCAAGGATATCATTGAGGTTTCAACGGTTTCGCCAAGCGATCCTTACTTGAAATTTGACGAAGGTGAAGACTTCGACAAAAACTCCGTTTATGACGCTTATGAACAAGATATCGGTGTCAAAATTACAAACAAGTGGATTGCAGACATCAGCCAATTCAAAGAGAGAGTAAAAATTGCGATCGCATCCAACGATCTTCCCGATTTCTTGCTTGTAAACGCTGCACAGCTTAAAGAACTAACGGAAGCGGATATGATTATGGATTTGACAGAGATTTATGATCAGCATGCTACGGAAGAGACAAAAAAGTTTCTGACCATGGACGGCGGCATGCAAATGAAAACAGCGATGATCGACGGGAAAATGATGGGGATTCCAAGCTCATACAACCCGTTCAACTATCAATTTTTGTTCGTTCGTACCGATTGGCTGAAAGAACTTGTAATTCCTAATGAAAGCCATGGACGCAGCGTTATTTGCACGCTGCGCCTTATGGCTTTTGCTTTTATATCGGTGTCAATGTTATTTTGTAATCTTCTTCACACTAACAGTAGTCTTTAATCAAGCGATATAGAAAATAGAGCGCTCGCATCTGAAGTTTGATCGTTTTGTGCAGGTAAGCCTGAATACGTTCAATAAGCTTCATCGCATGCTCGATGTTCTCTAGTTCTAAGCCCGCAATGGATTGTTTTAAGTACACGGTTTCCTCGGAATAAACAGAGCTCTGAAGTACCTGAATCATCCTAATTTTAAAAAGATGCACTTCATTATAAAGACGGTAATCGTTATCAGGGTCTCGCATAGCGGTGAACAGGCCGCTTTGCTCCCAGTAGCGGATTGCCGATTTAGGAACCCCCGTCCGTCTGGAGACCTCATGGATGCTGAAATATGGGTTAAAATCGTGAGCTCGGCTACCTTCAGAATACGATTTCAACTCCCTTACCAGTTGATCCAAACTTCCTTTTTCCCGATGCAGCATAACCTCTCGATCCCTGACGATCCACAACGCGTCGTCTAACTCGTTTCGTCCAATACAATGCATTACCTCGCACGTTACTTCCATACCGAATGCGGGAGCCATGGCTTGAATACAGGCCAGATAAGCTTCATGCCGTTCTGTGTACATACGATATCCATTTGAAGAACGTTCTGCAGGAGGTATCAATCCCTTCGCTTCGTAGTTCCGCAGGGTGCTGCCGCTTACTCCGTACTTTTCTGCCAGTTTTTTCGGTCGAGAGTCCATGTTAACCCACCTTCATAAAAAAATGCGCAAACATTAAATCCATTGTAATGTTATTCTAGGTATTTTGTTGATTACCTTCATCTTCATCTCCCAAACCTTCCAATTGGCTTTCATGTTGTATGATGGAGATAATCCAGTTCAAGGAGGAGTTTATATGACGTTAAAACCAGTATTTTGGTACGACATGACCATTGAGGAGATTGGCGTGGCAGGTAATCAGTATATCGAATCGGTGTGGAAAACATTATACGATTCGATGTTTGATGAGTTAACGATCGCTTTTCGTGAAATCGAGGATGCTGCCTATGGGCTTTATTTGGACCAGTTGATGCCCGCACTATTTGATAGCCTTAAAGACGCCGGGTTCGAAGCAACGGAGCCCCTCAAGGAGCATGATTTCGTCATCGGGAATTGTTTGCTATTTCGCAATTCGCTTGAAAAATGGGGAACCGAGCAAGATAGGTCCAGAATTTTCTGGAACGTTATACGTAGTACGAATGGTCAACAACCTATTGGAACTCTATTGACGGAAATCCCTCATTCTCATCTGAATTTCGACATTCCAAGGGCGCCTGTATTATATTCGCTAAGCGAGCATGAGAGGGAACAAATCGCGCGAGGAATTCGACGGATCAAAGAATAATTTTACCTTCATCGTTTGGCTCCCTTTATAAAGTATATTCATACTGGCAATGGACAAGGCTTAAGGTTAAATAGGCATAATCTTACACGGGAGGTCATCGCTTCTTGAAATTTGAACTTGGACGTTGCTTGCTGAATGAACGATTGATGGAATCCGGTAAGTCAGCGGAATGGCTTGCCAAAGACTTGCTTATTAAACCGGAACGAGTTTACGACTTTATTGAAAACAAAAGAGTGATGCCACTCAAAATTGCCATATCGATCGCCGATTCCATCGGTTGTGAAGTTGGTGCCTTGTATGAATTAATTCCGAACGGATATGAAGTAAAGAGAGATTAGCGGAGTAAGTGGTAGGCCCACATTTTCCTGTGGGGAGCCACATCGGCCTGCTTTCATACAAAAGGAAGAGTCAAAAAGTTGGGCGGATAACATTCTGCTTCTCCGCTCAACTTTTCATTTTAGAGACTTTAGGCTTGATTTTATTAAGCAGATAGTTATAATTGTGTTTAAGCGATTAAACGAATGAACGGAGAGGATGGATCGTATGAGCCAGCGAACCGAGCAAGTTCTGCAACAATTCAAAGAGTCCATCCCGCTGTTGGAAGTGCTGACCGACGAAAACCGTCAAGCTATTATTATGGTGCTGGCACAGAACAAATCGGGACTTAATGTAAATGCGATATCAGGCCATATCAATTTATCTAGACCGGCTGTCTCCCATCATCTGAAGGTGCTGAAACAGTCTGGTTTTATTCAATCCGAGAAAAAAGGCGTAGAAAATTATTATGTATTGACTGTCCGCAAACCGCTCGAGCAACTCAAAACCTTGATTACTGCCATTGAAGCAGAGTGCACTTGGCCTCAGTGAGTGCCAAAAGAGTTAAGTGGAAAACTGGCAGATTATTTTTGTTCTATTGGTTTATTTGTTTAAACTAATAATCATAACGGGAGTGATATTAAATGAAGACTATAACCATTGAGAAATACGGGAAAGATGTTCCCTTAATTATGACAGAACAACCAATGCCTCATATTGGAGAACATGATGTGTTAGTGGAAATTCATGCAGCCAGCTTAAATCCTATCGACTATAAAATTAAGGAAGGGAAAGTAAAACTCCTGTTGAGTTACCAGTTCCCTCTAATCTTAGGCAATGATTTCTCCGGCGTTATCGTTAAGGTTGGGGAACGGGTGAGTGCATTTAAACCTGGTGATGAAGTTTATGGCAGACCACGCAAGAGCCGTATCGGCACATTGGCGGAATACATTGCTGTACACGAGGAAGATATTTGGTTAAAGCCGCAGAATCTAAGCTTTGAAGAAGCTGCATCTATTCCATTAGTCGGACTTACGACTTACCAAGCTTTTACCGATATTTTGCATCTCCAAAAGGGTCAAAAAATTCTGATTCACGCAGGTTCAGGAGGCGTGGGGACATTCGCCATTCAACTGGCCAAATTAATGGGTGCTTTTGTTGCAACAACAGCAAGCGATAAAGGGTATGAGTTGGTTAAATCGATGGGCGCCGATCTGATCATTAATTATAAAAAAGAAAACTTTGAAGAAATGCTTACTGGATATGACACTGTTTTCGATACTCTAGGAGGAGCGGCTTTGGAAAAATCGTTCCGTGTCCTGAAGCCAGGTGGACAAATCGTATCCATCTCTGGCTTGCCAAACGCAAGATTTGGAAAAGAAGCAAAGTTGGGTTGGATGAAAACGGCCATTTTGTCCATCGCGAGCCTTAAGACCACAGCGCTTGAGAAGAAGTTCCATGCAAGATATCATTTCCTTTTTATGAAATCGAGTGGAACACAATTAAAGGTTTTAAAAGAATTCATTGAAGGAGGCCACATTAAGCCCGTTATTGATAAGGTGTATCCTCTAGAAGAGACTGCGCAAGCATTCTCGTACCTGCAAGGAGGAAGTGCCAAAGGAAAGGTGGTCATTAAAATAAAGTAACACCTGTGCTTACTGGCTGCGTATGCGAACATCATATCTTTCTATGATTAGAGAAAAGCAGGTGATAGTAAAAAGAGCGTTCTGGAATGATCAGGAACGCTCTTTTTTGCATCTAAATAAATCACTTTCAGATAGGATTTAAAGGATTTTAAGCCCTATCTAAAGCAGTTGTCCGTATTTTTGGCAAAGTAGCACGCGAAGCTACAGGGGCCCCCCATGTCCCTGGTCCATTCCCAAACTGTGTCGGAAAAGACCAGAAATAAAAGGATCAACCTCTACTCTCTCTGGGCCGCCTTCCCTACAATAAGAGACAAGACAGAGAAAAGTAGGTGGAGATCGTGATCAAACGCAGCGGAGGAGAAGGCACCCTCCTGGATGCCGGCGGACGGCGTTGGAAGCTGATTAGAGGCAACTTGGATATGTATTTGCTGCTTATACCGGGTCTGATGTTTTTGTTATTGTTCAAATACACGCCGATGTACGGGATCATCATCGCCTTCCAGGATTTCAACATCTTCGGCGGCATATCCGGGAGCGAGTGGGTAGGGATGGCGCAGTTCGAGAGGTTGCTGCAATCGGATGAATTCCTGCAAGTGCTAGTTAATACGCTGCTAATCAGCTTGTACAAAATAACGATTTTGTTCCCGATTCCGATCGTCATCGCGCTTATGCTCAATGAAGTACGGCGCATGTTCTTCAAGCGGACAATCCAGACGATCATTTATTTGCCGCATTTTCTTTCCTGGGTCATTATCTCGGGGTTGTTCCTCAACATCCTGTCACCAAGCGGCGGCATCGTGAACGAAATCATCCGTTCGTTCGGCGGAGAGCCGATCTCGTTTTTTACTGACAACAGCCTGTTCCGCAGCTTGGTTGTCTTCACAGCCGGGTGGAAGGAAATCGGCTGGAACGCTATCGTATTTATCGCCGCGATCGCGGGCATCGAACAGGAGCAATACGAAGCCGCAGCCATCGACGGAGCGGGGCGGATCAGACAGATGTGGTCGATCTCGCTGCCGGGCATGCTGCCTACCATCGTGTTGATGTTCATCCTGCGGATCGGCAGCCTGCTGGAGGCGGGGACGGAACAGATTTTGACCATGTATAATCCGCTCGTGTACGAGACCGGGGACGTCATCGGCACCTATGTGTACCGGATGGGACTCGGCCAGCAGGATTACAGCTTCAGTACGGCGGTTGGCCTATTCAATTCAGCGGTCGGATTCCTGCTAATCGTCATCGGCAACATGCTCAGCCGCACTTTCCTGAATCGCAGCATCTGGTAAAGGAGGAACGACCATGTATAGGAAAACCGTCAAAGATTTTATGCTAGATGGCTCTATCTACGTTGTGCTTATTGCGATGGGGCTTATTACACTGCTTCCGTTTGTAAACGTATTTTCCAAGTCGATCAGCGAGGAGTGGGCCATACTGTCGGGCCAGGTCGGAATTTTCCCGGTCGGCTTTCAGCTCGACACGATGAAATTCGTCGTCACGAACAGCCAGTTTCTAAACTCGCTTTGGATATCGGTGCTGATTACGGTCATCGGTACCCTCGCTTCGCTGCTCATTACGGCGCTGACCGCTTACCCGCTGTCGAAGCGCGAGCTCCCCGGCATGGGCATTATCATCATTTTGTTCATCTTCACGATGATGTTTAACGGGGGAATCATCCCCAACTATCTGCTCATCCGCGAGCTGGGCCTCATTAACCATCTAGGCTCACTCATTCTACCGGCGCTCATCAGCGTATTCAACATGCTGGTCATCAAGAGTTATTTCGAGAGCTTGCCGGCCAGCCTGGAGGAATCCGCCAAGATCGAAGGCGCGAGCAATTTGACGGTTCTGTTCCGTATCATTTTGCCGCTAAGCGGTCCCGTGCTTGCGACGATTGGTCTGTTTTATGCCGTTTATTATTGGAACGACTACTTCAACCCGATGCTGTATATCAACAGCTCGTCGCTGAAGCCCTTGCAATTGTACCTGCAGGACATCGTCATGAATGCCGATACATCTTCGGCGCTTGAGAAGACGGCCGACGATCTCATGAACGTGCCAGCGGAAGGCGTCCGGTCAGCAACGGTCATCGCATCCACGATTCCGATTCTGCTCGTTTATCCGTTCCTGCAAAAATATTTTATCAAAGGCGTGCTCATCGGTTCCGTTAAAGGTTGATTGCAGCCATGTAAGCCAGCTTCCGAAGGCATTAACTTTACCCGCAGCGGCGATGCACGTCATGGCATGACTTCAGGTACCGGAGAATCGCCCCGTCATCGGGACGTTGTGGGAAAATTAATGATATAGATTATACTAATTGCAGGAGGGTCTCATTATGAAAAAAGCATTCAAACTTATGTCTGTCATGGCCATGTCTGCGCTTCTGGTAATGACGATGGCTGCTTGTTCCGGCAACGGAACGAACACGGGCAACGAAGCGACGACCAAACCGGATGCGGAGAAGCCAGTATTAAAGCGACTGAACGTATGGCAGAACGAAGAATACAATGCATACCCGGTAGCCAAGCTGCTCGAAGAAAAAACGGGCTACAAAGTGCAATACGATATGCTGCCTCAAGACAAGTGGGCGGAGAAGCTGAACCTGATCATGTCCTCCGGCGAAGCGTATGACATCGTCACTTCCTATAATGACATGGCCTTGTATTCGGATTATGCGCAGAAGGGTGCGCTCGTCGACCTGACGCCGCTCATCGACGAATTTGGCCCAAATATTAAGGCGGCTATAAAGCCGGAATCAATGGAAGCGCTTAAGGTAAATGGCAAGCTATACGCGCTCCCGGTAACCGTTACGTACGATATCAACAGCTCCATTCTCATCCGTACGGATTGGCTCGACAAGCTGGGTTTGTCCATGCCGACGACGACCGAAGAGCTGACAAACGTTTTAACCCAATTCAAGGAGAAGGACCCAGGCGGCAACGGTGACCGCAACGTGCCGCTCACGATCAAGGGCGACCAATCGATGATTGACAACCTCGTAGGCGCTTTCGGCATCGCCAACACTTGGAACGACGTAGACGGCAAGCTCGTGCCGCGTGTCATGGACCCGGCATTTAAGGATTATGTCGCTTACTTAGGCAACCTGTACGAGAAAGGATTGATCGACCGAGAATTCGTAGCCAACAAGGACGCTACGGCGAAGGAGAAATTCGCAAGCGGCGTGGCTGGCGCCATCGTCGTTCACTGGGCGGACATTCCGGCCATCTCGGATTCGCTTGCGAAGACCAAGCCGGAGGCCAAATTCGCTTTCGTGCCGGCGCTTAAGGGCCCTAACGGTGAAGCCGGCTTCGCGGCAAACGCCGGATTTGACCGTCTGACGTACATCCCGAGAGCATCAACGCATCCGGAAGATGCGATCAAATGGATCAATGCAAGCCTGGATCCGGAAACGTTCAAAAATATGGCGATCGGCGTGGAAGGCACGCATTATAAAATAGTAGATGGAGCATACGAGCCAATCCAGCCGATCTTCACCGACGAGCGCAACCTGGCGAATAACTACATGGCGGGCACGGATGAAGAAAACTATCCGCAATACTGGCAAGCGCGCGTTCGCAAAAACCCGGTTATGTTCGAAGCGTTTAACTTCCTCAACAACGAGCAGCCAGCCGAAGTGAAAATCAAAAACGTTCTGGGTCTTGCTCCGTACATGCAGCAATATTCGAAGACGAATCAGCAATTGAGCACAATGGTTGGCGACTATACGGTCAAACTGATTGCCGGTGCGGAGTCCATCGACGGCCTTGCCGACTTTCAATCCAAATTTATGTCAGCGGGCGGGGAAGCGGCTTCCAAGGAAATTAACGACTGGTACGCAACGACAAAATAAAAAAAGGATAAGCGGCGGTGATCCTTTTTTGCGCCCACCGCTTCTTCTATCAAAGGGAGAGATCATTATGAATAATGCAGTGTATTCGTTCGAACGTCACGTGAAAACCCATACCAAGGCGGACGTCGTCGTCATCGGAGGCGGACCTGCGGGGACAGCCGCTGCCATTGGCGCGGCCAGACGCGGCAAACAAGTGATCTTGCTGGAGAAGTCCGCTCAGCTCGGCGGGATGGGGACGCTTGCCAACGTAAGCGTGTTTATGCCTGTCGGTAATGTGACCGGCATCTACCGCGAGATCGTCAAGGAGATGCTGGCCGACTATCTGCCCGCCGGCCACGACGAATCGATCGCTCCGCAATATTCGCCATTTTTGCTACGCCAATACTTGAATGACAAAATGAAAAAGGAAGGCGTATCGGTCTACTTCCATTGTGAATTCGTTGGCACGATACGCAGCGGCAGCGGGGTCGGTGCGGTTATCGTCTCGACGCGCGAAGGCCTAAGAGCGATAGAAGGTGATGTCATCATCGATTGCACGGGCGACGCGCGAGTAGCCATCGACGCGGGTGTGCCTTACCGCTCGGGCCGCGAGTCTGATGGACTCACGCAGCCGATGACACTTATGTTTACGATGCAGGATACGGGAAAGCCAGTAGAGAAGATACTTCCGGAAGGCTGTTATTATTACGAGGAGGTATCCGACCTCCCGCAGGGACGCAGGTTATATTGGAAGCAGCGCGACGACGGCGTGTTGCTCATTAACATGTCGCGCGTCAAGGCGAACGGAGCCGATATGGAGCAAGTCAATTACGCGGAGACCGAAGCGCTTAAGCAGGTGTTCTCCATTGCGCATTATTTGCAGAGAACGGGCTTCGAGACATACGCTATCGCACACATCGCTCCGCAGACAGGTGTTAGGGAGACCAATCAAATCGAAGGGCTGTACACGTTGACCGAACTGGATGTTGTAAGCGGTACGCGTTTCCCGGATGTGGTCGCCCAGACAAATTACGAGATCGATATTCATAGCCCGGACGCGGGCAAGACAACCGACGAGCGCCGCGTCGACGGCTACGATATACCGTATCGCACGATGGTGCCTGTAGGCGATATCGACAACCTGCTCGTTGCGGGCAGATCGATCTCCGCAACGCATGTCGCCATGTCCTCGATGCGCGTCCAAGCGACTTGTTACGCGCTGGGTCAAGCGGCGGGCATTGCGGCCGCGATCTCGCTCGAAGACGGCGTGTCCGTTCGCGAAGTAGACATCGACAAGGTGCAAGCCGAGCTTGCCAATCAAGACGCTAGACTGTTAGGCCGTTAAAATAGGAGAAGGGAGATGGCGGGCGATGTATCGATTGCTTATCGTGGACGACGAACCGGCGGTCCGGGCGGGCCTGCGCACTTATTTCGATTGGGCTGCTTACGGAATTGAAGTGGCGGGCGAAGCGGATGACGGAGACGTGGCTCTCGAGATGGTCACCCGCGATCAGCCAGATCTTATACTCACGGATGTCCGGATGCCGACCATGGACGGCATTACAATGTCGCAGTGTATCTCGGCCGAATATCCTTCCATTAAGATCATATTCGTCAGCGGGCACGACGACGCCGATTATCTCAAGTCGGCGATGAAGGTCAGCGCGGTCGACTATATATTCAAGCCGGTTAATTTGCAGGAGCTGAGTACGGTCATTGAACGCGTCATTACCGATCTGGACGCGGAGAGCTCCGAACGGATTCATAAGCAGGAGCTGCTTGTTAAACTAAAAGAAGGTATGCCGCTCCTGCGTGAGAAGTTCCTGCTCTCCATGATCAGTGAGGGTGCGCCGAAGCCGGAATTGGCGGAGCGGGTGTCGTTTCTGGGACTGAACTTGCCCGTGGACGCCTCCTATTGGGTGATGGTCGTCTCCGTGGATGATCTTGCCGATGTGATGGCCAGCCGTTCCGAGCGCGACCGCCAGCTGCTGTGGTATTCGGTGCTGAACATCTACGAGGAACTGCTGGATACGCATATGCGAGGGTATGCCTTCGAGCATCGTACCGGCGAATTTGTAGGCGTGCTGCAGAGATCGGAGTCCGGCGGCGATTCAGCAACCGAAGCGGCGGAGGCATTGTTTGCGCTGGCCGGCGATCTTCGCTCCAATCTGGAGCGCTGGCTCAAGATCGGCGTGACGATCGGCATTAGCGATCTGGCAGGCGGCTTATCCGGACTGGCGCCAGCTTACAAGCAAGCCCGCGAAGCGGCCGATTACAAGTGGTACCTCGGCAAAAACCGTATCATCACAATGGACAGTCTGGAGGGGGCGGTTCCGGAGGACGGCGCCATGCGCAGATACGATTTTGAGCTCAACGAGAAGCTGATCTCCGCACTTAAGGCGGACGATGAGGACAAGATTAGAGAAGCCGTGGAGATGATTTTTGCCAGCTTGTCCTACACCCGCCCGGACGGCCTGAAGTACGGCCGCAATCTGTGCATGCAGCTGGTGCTTGGGATTGGACAGCTGCTCATGGAGCTTGGCGCGGGGGACCCCGAGCTGGAAATCATGGAAGCAGAGCTAACGGAGGCGTTGTACGCGAAGGAGACGTTAAAGGATTTGCGGGGGCTGATCGAATCGTATCTGGCGAGTGTCAGAGAACACATCCGGGAGAAGCGGACTGGCAAGGTGGCAAACGTCGTAGAGCGAGTACGCGGGTACATCGATCAGAACTACGCTAACGGCGGGCTTACCGTGGCCGATATCGGCAAGGCGGTCTATTTGTCTTCCACGTACGTCAGTCTCCTGTTTAAGCAAGAGACGGGACAGACCGTCGGCGAATATTTGACCCAGGTGCGCGTGGACCAAGCGAAGAAGCTGCTGCGCGATCCGCAGTACAAGTTCTATGATATTTGCTACGCGATCGGATATACCGACCCCAGTTACTTCACAAAGCTGTTCAAAAAGGTGACGGGTGTTACACCTAGCGCGTACCGGGATTCTCATGCGTAGATCCTGGAACGTCGTAACAGGCCTGCTTTCGCCGCTGTGCCAGCCAGCGGCGATTCGCCGTTTCTCGATCCCCCGTTCTTGGTTGATCGCGTATCTGCTGCTCATTGTGCTTCCGGCGGGCATTTTCTTGTACGGCTATTACGCGCGTTCTGCGGATATTCTGAGGGGCGAGGTCATCCGGACGATGCAGCAAGCGCTTAAGCAGGCCGGGAGTAATCTCTCCTACCGTCTGGAGCGCATCGAGGATATAAGCGACGCCGCATTCATGAACGCAAACCTGCATTCGTACTTATCGATTAATTCGGATGATCAGTCCATCGGTACACAGATCAAGGTGATTGAGGATTTGCGCTATTTGGTCGAGACCGTACAGTCTAATGCTGACGTGTTCCATGTTCGAGTGTTCGTGGACAAATCTAAGCTGTATGCAGAAGAGAGAATCAATTTCTTCACGCTGGATAGCTTGATGGTTAGACCGTGGTTTCATTCCATCATCGATGGAAACGGCGGAATCGTATGGACGGGCGTTTACGAGGAGTCGTATCTCGGCGGGCCCAACGAGACGATATTATCTGCTGCGCGTATGCTGCGGGATCCCGATGATTATGACAAAGTGTCCGGTGTGCTCATGATCGACGTCCGTCAAGACATCGTCTCCACTATTCTATCTGAGCTGCAGTTCGCCCCTGGCACAGCAGTTTACCTTGTTGCTGAGGATGGCGCAATCGTTTATCATCCCCATGCGGCGCTTATCGGCACGGCGGTTGAACCTCACATGCTGGATGCGCTGAACGAGGGGGCGGAAGGAACAGAGTCGCTTCTGCTGAACAATGTACAAAGCGACGTGCTGTATACGACGCTTGCCCCGACGGGCTGGAAGCTTGTCGCCCAGGGAACGGAATCCCAGCTGTCGCCCGCTACGCAGCGACTGACAAAGAGGTCAGAGTGGCGCTCGCTGATCGAATATGTCGCGTTGTTCCTGATCCTTCCGTTTGTCCTTCTGGCGATTATCGTGAGGGGAATGAATCGGCGCGTCAACCACGTGATCACTGTCATCCGGAAGGAAGGCAAGGAGGGCAAGGATGCGATCGACGGTCTACATGAGTTACCGGCGGTTAATGGTGACTTCCATATGTTGGAGCGAAGCGTCGACCACCTGATCCTGCGTGTGCGTACGCTCGTCGAAGAAAACTACACAGCCGAGATTCGCGAACGGGAAGCCCAACTGTCGGCGCTGCAGGCGCAGATCAACCCACACTTTCTTTACAATACGCTGGATACAATCAACTGGATCGCCATCGGTAAGGGCGCGACCGACATCAGCATGATGATTGACAGTCTCGCGAAGTATTTCCGCCTTAGTCTGAATAAAGGCAATACCATCGTAAGCGTGACGGACGAGCTGAGGCTGGCAGAGGTGTATCTCGAAATTCAGCAGAGCCGCTTCCTCGGCTCGTTCGACTTCAAGGTGGCTGCGGGGGATGAGTTGGAGGCATATCGTATGCCTAAGCTTATTTTGCAGCCGATTGTCGAGAATGCGTTGCTTCACGGCATACGTAAGGCGAAGGACCGGAAGGGACTTATCGATATTACTGTGGAGTTGGACCAAGGTGATCTCGTTTTCGTGATTTCGGACAACGGCATCGGCATGGACGAGGAGCTGTCCCGCCGTCTGCTGACGGAGGAGCGAGTCGGCTCTGGCGATCATTCGGGCAACGGAAGCTCCTACGGCTTGTTTAACGTGAACGAGAGGATCAAGCTGTACTCTGGCGATGGGTATGGCCTGAGCGTCTCGTCGAAGCTCTGTGTAGGTACCTCCGTCACCGTTCGGATGAAGGCAGAGCTTGCGACCTCCCGGGATTCATGAAGTTTAGCTGCACAAAGTATCCCAGGCTAAAAAGAGGCTGAATCATGAAGCAGCTATGAAAATGACTTACGAGATTGATACTAGTAGAGATGTAGAAAGCTGGTTCGGAGCCATTCCGTATTAATTTTTGGATTGATTATCATTATTTCCGGCACAATATTGACGGTGTTCATAAACATGTTCCCTTTGAAAGTCGCTATTTTAGCGGCTTTTTTGTTTTATCGGTACAAGTTCCTGTCCCGATTGCCGTAAAGGCCGGTTATCGAATAGATAAGTAAAAGTTGATTTCGCTAATTTGGAGTTGAATGTTGTTGTTTCACTCTCAATATTATATAATGAGTGAAATTTCATTCATTAAAAAGGAGGGGGCCTGTTTGCCACGCAGCAAGGAACAGTTTGAAGAAATGCGCAATGTTACTAGGGGGAAAATCCATTCAGCCGCGATGCAGTTATTTGTTAATCAAGGTTTTGGCTCGACGAATGTTCAAGATATTGCGGATACAGCTGGCATTAGCATTGGGCTGCTGTATCGTCATTACAAAAACAAGGATCAGTTATTTAACGAGTTGGTTGCTTACGCGGTTACAGGATTGAAACGCAATATTACATTCTTTGAATCCGGCCAATCGCCTAAAAAGTTAATGGCACAGTTTGTCGACGAAGTCTACACGGACATGATCAGCGGGGAGGAACTAACCCATCTACTGATCCTTATTAATCAATCTCTATTAGCTGGAGCCGCCACAGCCTCGAAACATTATGAAGAGATCCTACAGGTAAATGCCAGGCTGCTTGATTCTACGGCACAGCTCATTCGAAAGGGGCAAGAGCGTGGGGAATTTCACTCGGGTGATGCGCAGGAAATGGCAGCTCTTTTTTATGCATCAATTCAGGGATTGGCTCAGATGAAAGTATTACTAAAGAGCAACTTTACCATGCCCTCTCCATCTATCCTCACCGCATTTCTATTTAAGGAAAGGGAGTGACCATACCATGATTAACGTGGTTAAAGCTGATCAGGCCAAGTTTGATGTGAGGCGAGAGATATCTGAAATTTTCGCAGAGGGATTCACACAGTGGCTAGGGTTTTTCTCCAAAAATCCTAAGAAGATTGCTGCAGCGTTCTCTCATATGTTCGCTCTGGATCAATTTTATGTGGCTTTATACAAGGGAAAAGTGATCGGGATGGCTTCTTGCACGGATGGAACTTCACTCTCGGTTAAACTTGATACAAAGGAGCTTCGCAAACATTTAGGCTTTTATAAAGGAAGTTTAGCTGGTATTTTCCTAAAAAAAGAATTTGAATCTCCCTTTGTTAATCCTTCACCTGGTGTAGGCTCAATCGAATTCGTAGGAACAGCTGCGGAATTCAGGGGGCAGGGTATTGCTTCTCAAATGATTCGTCATATCCTTGAGCATACACCTTATGAGGCTTACTTGATTGAAGAAGTTGCTGATACCAATATTCCAGCCATGAAACTCTATTCTAAATTAGGTTTTGAAGAATATAAACGCAGGCAAATACCTATGAAAAGGGCAAAGAAGATCGGGATCAACTACCTTATATCATTGAAATATTCGAAATAATGCAGATTAGAAAAAGCCGAAAATAAATCATGATATAATATGTTAAAATATTGGAGGCCAGAAATATGGATATATCTATCCGAAACGCTCACCAAGATGACTACGAGTCTTTGCTACCTTTGTTTAGGCAGGTTCATGATCTCCACGTTTTTGAAAGACCCGATTTGTATAAAGAAAACTCAACTCCAGTCGGGAAGGAATTTTTCTTAAGCCAGCTAATTGATCCCAAACAGCATATTTTTGTTGCTACCATAGGCTTAGAGATAATCGGACTAGTAGTGATGAAGGAAGAAGACATAACGGAAAATTCATTTGTAAATGCGAGAAATCTATTATATGTAAATAGTTTGTGTGTTTCCGAAACGTATAGAAATAAGGGCGTTGGAAAGAGACTTATGCAATATGTTATTGATTTCGGAGGAAGCCTGAAAGTCGATAGTATTGAATTAGGGGTATCGGAGAACAATGCTTCTGCATATTCGTTTTATACATCATTTGGAATGACAACGAAGAGTAGAAAAATGGAGTTTAGGTTGAACTAACGGACGGGTGACCTTAGCTTGATAAATAACTACAACGCGGCTGCCGGATGGATCGGCCAGCCGCGTTTTTGCTAACAATAACGCAACGAACAGAAGCTGCCTGCGTCTAATAGCTGTTTGGAGAAATATGAAAGGAGTTGGATGAGAAAGATGACAGCAGCATTTTCACATAAGCCCGAAGGATACGAATGTCCATTTTGTCGTATTTGGGGTATCGAGCGACCTAATCAGGGAACAAAACAAAGGGAAATCATCTATCAGAATGAAAAGGTAACGGCATTTATCGCGAGCAAATGGTGGCCAAACAATAAAGGGCATGTTCTTGTTGTTCCTAATCAACATTTCGAGAACATCTTTGAACTCCCTATGGATTACGCTGTGGAAATTCACCGCGCGGCTCAGCTTACAGCATATGCAATGAAAAGTACATATGGATGTGATGGAATATCTACGCGGCAACATAATGAACCTGCTGGCAATCAAGACGTGTGGCATTATCATCTCCATGTTTACCCTAGATATGAGAATGATCAACTTTATCTGACAATGGGTTCTCAGTCCGATCCAGATGAACGCTCTTTCTATGCCGATAAGTTGCGCTCTTGGATAAAGGAAAACACTTAAGGTCTAGGAGTAGCGAATGATAACCCTAGTAGGAGATGTACTTGAGATTACGTGGTTTGTTGCGTTGTCCGATGGGCTTAGAAAAGGCGTCGGTGATTTCATTTCGAACGATAACCTCGAATCAATTACAAGCTTGTCGATTTGAAAATGAATGGAGAAATGATCCGATGGACAAAAAGACACCAAACCTTTTAAGATGATGGGCATGGATTATTTAAGTAGAAGCAATGGTGTTAGAAGGAAGCATCGTAGCGGGGAACAGGTTCTGTAATTGGAAGGAACGCAATGGTCATCTAGAGCATTCCCCCAAACAACAAAATCAGCAACGATTTCAACGAAGGGAGTTGGGGAACATACTATTGTTAATCTTAGCATTTTTATGGTTTATTTGGTTTTTGATTGTTATTCTGTATTATATATGGACATCCTTATTCTGGTCGATGTTATTTCGTGCCCAAAAACTTGAAAATGAGGGAAAACGTACACTCTCAGGGTTTGTGGCGTTGGTCTCCATAGCCTTGAACATATCTATCTTGAAATTGATTTGCTACTTTACGGATACTCCGAGTTTGTTCCAATACTCTAAAATTACCTCAACTTGTTTTACGGTTGCATTTATTTATATCGTCGTATTAGGAATTGCAACCATTCCTTTTATCAAAAAAGACGGAGCCTATTTGCTGAAGCTAGCCCTATTCGGAAATAAGAAAAAGAAATGGTGAAAAACTATCCAATCGTTTTACCGAAAGGAACATTTTAGAATTATATGTTCAATCCCGAGCAAGCGATAGAGATTTTCAAAATTATTTATCAGTAAAAATAAAAAGAGATAGGCAGTGAAGCAGGATTAGGCGACGCATCCGCACCGACTAACCGTATCGCGGCCACCCCTGCCGGGGCAGTCGTGAGATCCAATACATGTGCACTCCATTCACTTTTTCTTTTTTTTGAAGAAATCGAATTTGATCACGAAATCAAAGAGCGAAGTGATTACAACAGCTCCAAGTGGAATCATTGCGTAAGCCCAAGGCGGATTATTTGGAGCTTCACCAGGAGGTGCATCAATTAAAATCTCAAAAAGAACAACACAGTAAATTATGGCCAATAGAATACCTGTTACGTTCCTATCTTTTTTACGCATAGCTATTTTTCACCACCCTTAACATGAACAACCCTTGAAATTAAATCCTCTTATGACAGTTCATAATCATTATATTGTTTTAATTGTATTTAAACCATTTTCAATGCGAATAACTTAAATGGCGATTAGAGGCTCTATTCATATCTAAAAAGAAGATTATATATGGCAGCCTATTGTCATATTATTCTTTTTATTAATAGGTTATCGGATTGCTTTTTTATTTATGGAATAGGAATACGACTATGTGGACGAATACATGATGGTAACCATATCCTCTGGAGGGATATGGGAAGACCTATTGACGCGTCAACAAACATTCAAGTTGAGAACTGAAAATATAAAATATTTTACGGATCAGTGAAGCCTCGACTCCAATCATGCAGTCGGGGCTTTGTCATGTACAAAATTGCATAAGGGTAAACAGCGGAGAAGTGATGTAAAGAGTTGAGGGTTGTTGGAATAAAGGGAGGTCGGTGATAATGAAAGCGTAACCAAGCGTAGGTGAATTTAATAGAACGGGGGATGCACATGCAAAAAATGAATTCAGTATGGCGAAGGGCGATATCCGGACTGTTAATGGCTTCGCTCCTGCTTTCGGCCTGCGGAGGCAGTGGGTCCGGCAGCGGCAGTTCAGACGAAACGGCCAAGACCGATCCAAGCACCGTAGCGAATGACGGCCCTTTCGGCAAATATAATCCGCCAATCGAGGTATCGTTCGTAAGGGATCTTAGCGACGTCGTGGAAAATAACGTGCTGGGCGTGCTTAAAGACGAAACGATCGACAACAATCGATGGACGCAATTGTATGAGGAACAGCTTGGTATCAAAGTTAAGTACAAGTGGGTAGTCAAAGGCAGCCCGACCTCCGACCAATACCTGCAGAAAATAAACGTGACGCTGGCCTCCGGCGACCTGCCGGACGTGATTCCGGTCAACGCCACCCAGCTCAAGCAATTGGCGGATTCGGACCAAATCATGGATATGACGGAACTTTACGAAACGTACGCTTCCCCGATGACGAAGGAAGTGCTGCTGCAAGAAGGGACGAGTGCTTTTGACGCCGCTACGTTCGACGGAAAGCTGATGGCGATTCCTCAGTTGGAATCCTCGATCGAGCGGTCGATGTACATCTGGATCCGGACGGACTGGCTGGAGAAGCTGGGACTTAAGCCGCCGAAGACGATGGCTGACGTACTGGCCATATCGAAAGCGTTTACGGAGAACGATCCGGACGGGAATGGAGTGCAGGATACGTACGGACTTGGCGTTACGAAGGATTTATGGGGGGGCGCGATGGGGCTTGAGGGATTTATGGCCGGCTATAATGCTTACCCTAACATTTGGATCGAGGATGACTCCGGCAAGCTCGCCTTTGGGAGCATCCAACCGGAAGTGAAAAAGGCGCTTCAGGTTTTGCAAGAGATGTCCAAAAACGGACAGATCGACCAAGAATTCGGTATCAAAGACGGAGGCAAGGTTTCGGAGCAAATCTCGGCCGGCAAGATCGGTATGGAGTACGGCGAGCAGTGGAATTCCATCTGGCCGCTTCAGCTGAACCGCGATAACGATCCGAATGCGCAGTGGCAAGCGTTCCCGATCGTATCCGAATCGGGGGAAGCACCGAAGGTGCCGCTCAAATTCAGCACCACCCGATTCTTCGCCGTCAAGAAGGATGCGGCCCATCCGGAAGCCGTCATCAAAATGTTCAATCTGCATCTTGAGAAAAACTGGGGGGAAACCGCCGAATTCGATAAATACTTTGCGCCGCCGGAAGCCGAAAGCGTATGGCAGCTGTCTCCGGTCACGCCGTATCCGGTCATGAAGAACGTGGATGCGTTCCGGGAAATCGATGCGGCGCGCAATGCCGGCGACTTCTCGAAGTTAACCGGAGAGGCCAAGACGATCCAGGAAAAACTGGAAGCTTACGAATCGGGCTCATCCGAAGGCTTTGCGCTATGGGGCTGGGAACGGATTTACGGGGAACAGGGCTCCATGGGCATCGCCGACCAATACGATAAAAACGACCAATTCCTGCAGGAAAAATTCGTCGGCGCTCCGACGCCGACAATGGTGGAGCGCAAGACGACGCTCGAAAAAATGCAAAACGAGGTTTTCGTCAAGATTATTTTAGGCGAATCCATCGACACCTTCGACCGGTTCGTAGAGGATTGGAAAAAGCTCGGCGGGGATCAAATCACGCAAGAAGTCAACGAGTGGTACGAACAGGCGAAGCGATAATCCGGGCCGGAGGGAGCACCTTGTCGTTACTCCCTCCGAACCTGTTACCTACGAATTGGAGGTTCACGAATGAAAGCGAAATGGCGAAGAGAGCTGCCGCTCCATGTGATGATATTGCCGGGACTGATTCTGATCGTTTTATTTTCGTACATTCCGATGGCCGGCATCACGATCGCGTTTCAGAGGTTTATCCCTGCCAAAGGCCTCTTCGGCGATCAGCAATGGGTCGGCTGGGACAATTTCGAGTATGTGATGAGCCTGCCGAATTTTACGCAGGTTTTGTGGAATACACTGTTTATTTCGAGTTTTAAGCTTATTCTGGGGCTCATCGTTCCGATCGTGTTCGCCGTCCTGTTGAACGAACTCAAAAACAATGTGGTCAAGCGATCGGTCCAAACGGCCATTTACTTGCCTTATTTTCTGTCCTGGGTCGTGCTTGGCGGTATCCTGATTGATATCCTTTCCCCGTCCGGAGGCATCGTCAACGGATTTCTTGGCCTGCTTGGCATTCCCAAAATCTTTTTCCTGGGCGATAACGAATGGTTTCCGTTCACGCTCATCGCCTCCGACGTATGGAAAAACTTCGGGTACGGCACGATTGTTTACTTGGCTGCGATTACCGGAATTGATCCGGGGTTATACGAAGCGGCAACGATCGACGGTGCTAACCGTTGGCGTAAAATATGGCATATTACGATTCCGGGCATGCGCATGGTGATTGTCCTGTTATCGGTGTTAAGCCTGGGACAGCTGCTGAATGCCGGCTTCGATCAGGTGTTTAATTTATACAGCCCGCAAGTATACGAAAGCGGCGACATTCTGGATACGTTTGTCTATCGGATCGGTTTGCTTGACGCCCAGTACGGGGTGGCGACGGCGGTCGGATTTTTCAAATCGGTCATTTCGCTCACTTTGATCTCGGGCTCTTACTTTCTGGCCTATCGGTTTGCGAAATACCGGATTTTTTAAGGAGGGGAAACGATGCAGCAACGATTGGTGCCAACTTCGGCTGGAAGGGGCCGTATCCGGCAAAAAAGACGGTTTGAGTGGTTTTCCCTGATCAATGCCATATTCCTGATTTTGATCTCGCTAATTTGCGTTCTTCCTTTGATTCACATCATTGCGGTTTCCTTTAGCTCCAGCGCGGCGGCCTCGGCGGGATATGTGAAGCTGTGGCCTGTCGACGTGACGCTGGCTTCCTACTTGTATACGGCAAGCCGCCACGAGTTTTGGGATTCGATGCTGGTATCGCTCACGAGGATCGGTTTGGGGACTCCGCTTAATTTGCTGCTGACCGTGTTGATTGCCTACCCGTTATCGAAAGAGACACGTTCTTTTCGGCTTCGGAGCGCGTACGCTTGGATCTTTTTCATCACGATGCTGTTTAATGGTGGCCTGATTCCTTGGTATTCAACGATAAAAGAATACGGTATGCTGGATACGATATGGGCATTGATTTTGCCGAGCGCGGTTCCCGTGTTCAGCGTCGTTCTGCTGCTTAATTTTTTCAGGGAAATTCCGAAGGAGCTTGAAGAGGCGGCGCTCATCGACGGAGCAAGCCACTGGCGGACGATGTGGGCGATTTTTGTCCCGATATCCAAGCCTGCGCTTGCCACGCTTGCTTTGTTTTCCATGGTGGAGCACTGGAATAGCTGGTTCGACGGACTGCTGCTGATGGGAGACCCGTCCAATTATCCGCTGCAAAGCTATATTCAAACGATCGTAATCCAGCAAAACCTGTCGAATATGTCGAGGGACGATATGCTGAACCTGGCGCTGATCTCCGATCGGACGCTGAAATCGTCGCAGATCTTTCTCGGCTCGCTTCCGATTATTTTGGCATACCCGTTCTTGCAGAAATATTTCGTAAAGGGCATCGTTCTCGGAAGCGTGAAGGGCTAAGGCTAAGGACACAGCGCAAGTCGATGTTGCCCGACATAAGTCTGGCTGCCCTGACGAAATGTAGGCTATAATCGAATAAAAAATGCTGGGGGCAATGCCATTGATGTTCCGACGGGACTTTTCGCTGCGCAATACGATATTTCTCCGGTTGATCGTGACGTTTCTGCTCATTATGGTGCCGATTCTGTTATTTGCCGTGTATCTTTACCATTGGAACGTGCAAACGGCCAGCTCCGACATTACCAAGACGGCAGCCGCGCAATCCGAATTCTACCTGACCGATCTGGAAAACGAAATCGAACGCATGAAAATGCTGCAGTACAGCCTGCTGGAGGATGATAACCTGAATGAACTGGTCCTGACCTGGGAGACGATGGCGACGATCGCCCGTACCGAGAACATGAATTCGTTGATCAAGCGGCTGTATACCGTTCAGAACAGCAGCATGTATATCAAGGATGTCAGTGTTCATATCGCGGCGATCGGCCGCACGATTTCAGCCGGCGATGGGGTGCGTGAATTCAGGACCGAACGCTTCCGGGAAATCCGTTCCGTCTTTGGCAGCGGCTCTCAGCTCATTGAATGGAACGGAGGCTTGTTCCTTGGCGCCATGAAACAGCGGGGAATCAAAGGGGCAGAGCCGCTGTTCACGGTCGAGATCGAGCTGGACGAGCAGCGGCTGCAGGAAGCGCTCGCCCAATTCAATACGTACAACGGCAGCGGAACGCTGCTCCTGTCAGACAGCGCCAAGGTTGCCGTCTCGAACGGGACAGGGGAGCTGGCTAACGATAGCTTCCCCCTTTTCCTGCGGGAAATCCCGGCGCTTCTGGCGGACAATCCTTCGCGGCTGACGGTAAATGGGAACCGGTACTATGCCGTGCAGGCGCACTCGCCGGAGCTAGCGCTGTCGATCTATCGTTTCATTCCCGAGAAGGTCGTACAGAAGCCGCTGAGCAAGTTCTACAAATGGGCTTGGGGATTTGCCGCAGCCGCGCTGGGGATATTTGGCGTTTTTGCGCTGTCTACCTATAAGTTCATCCACAAACCTATGCTGGCTTTAGTTAAAGGCTTCAGAAGGATCGAGCACGGGGATCTGAGCATCCATATCGCCCATGAATCCAAAGACGAGTTCAGGTACTTATACGGCAGGTTTAACCAGATGGTGGACAATCTGCGCTCTTTGATCGATCAAGTCTACAAGCAGAAAATCATGACGCAGCGGGCGGAGCTGAAGCAGCTGCAATCGCAAATCAACCCGCACTTTTTATATAACAGCTTTTTTATCCTGAATACGATGGCCAAGACGGGAGATACGGAACGGATCGAACAGTTTACGACGCTGCTCGGGGAGTATTTCGAATTCGTGACGAGGAATGCATCGGATTTGGTTGCATTGGAGCAGGAAGTTCATCATGCGAGAATGTATGCAGAAATTCAGGAGTTACGGTTTTCGAGAAGGATTCAGGTACGCTTCGATCCGCTGCCGGATGAGCTGCGGCCGATCCCCGTACCTCGGTTGATCGTTCAACCGATCATTGAAAACGCATTCAAGCACAGCCTGGAGAAAAAAACGAAGAACGGTTTGATTGCGGTACGCTTTGAACAGGCGGGCGACCAGGTTCGCATCATCGTGGAGGATAACGGAGACCGGTTAACCGATGTGGCGCTTGAGCAAATCCGAAAGTCATTGCATGTGGAACAGGATCAGGCCGAAACAACGGGGATGGTGAACATTCATCGCAGAATCCGTATCACGTTCGGGGAGGATAGCGGTTTGCAGGCAGAGCGAAGCGAGCTTGGGGGGCTTTCCGTAACGATTCTTCTTGGCGATGGAGGTGAACCGTCAGGTGTATAGAATGTTGATTGTTGATGACGAAGAAATCATCACCGATGGGCTCGCGGATATTTTCGGGAAATTGAACCTTGGCCTGGACATTTACAAAGCCTATTCGGGGCAAGAGGCGCTGGAGTTGTTAAACCGGACACGGGTCGATATCGTATTGTCCGACATCTGCATGCCCGGCATGGATGGCCTGGAACTGATGGAAACGATACGTCTCAATTGGCCGCAGTGTAAAATCGTGTTTTTGACGGGGCATAACGACTTCAACTATGTCTATCAAGCGATTCAAGCGTCGGACGTCCAATATGTGCTGAAAAACGAAGGCTATCCGAAATTGATCGCTGCGGTCGAGCGAGCGCTCAAGGAATTGGAGGAAACGCTGCGCGCGAATCATCTGATCCGGCGGTCGAAAGAGCAGCTGCATACGCTTGAAACGCTTGCGCACGGGGACTATTTTCGAAACCTGTTATTTCATAATGTGCTTTTCGAATGGGAATTGGAAGAAGATTTCAAACGCCTGCATATTCCGCTTGATGCGTCGATGCCGATTCTGATCGCGCTGGGCAATGTAACGTCTGCCGGATCCACGGGAACGTCCCCTACGTATGTCGACCGTCGGGAGACTGCGCTCGCGATTAAGTTTCTGGCAGAGGCTTTTTTGACAGATCGGACGAGCAGCATCGGATTCATCGATCGATACGGCGATTTGATCTGGCTCTTCCAGCCCAAGCGGTGGAACGATTCGGAAAGGACGGACGTTTTCGCACAGACGGTCATGTTTCTGGAGGGGACGTTTGAGCTGATTCAGCAATCCTGCCTGGAGTCTCTTGACGCGGAGGTTGCCGTGACACTAAGCGGCGAAGCGTTTGCCTGGGAAGGATTACCCGCCATGTACGACAAAATGAGGCGGCACCAGTACGATCGGACCGGGGACGGAACGCGGATGGTCCAGAAGGTGTTTCCAAGTGAGGGCTCCCCGTCATCCGCTTCGATCCGCAGCCGGTCCTTGCGCGAAAAATTCGAGGCGCTGGCTGTCCATTTGGAAGCCGGCAGAAGAGAGGAGTTCATGGGGCTGTTCAACGAATTGACCGAACCGGCAGCGTACGAACTCGAGCGTGGTGACCCCGAGCTGACGGAGCTTAGCTATACGGTTGCGCTTATGCTTCTGTCTTATATCAATCGATGGGAAATCCGTGAGATCGGTTCGTTCGGCCTGATGAAGCTGGAAGACTATCGTTCGTGGAGGGAAGCCTTCGGTTTTTTGAAAGGCGTTGCCGACGTTTTGTTTTCGCTCCGGAAAAGCGGAGAGCAGAAGAGGGCGGCCGGCGCAATCGATAAAATTTGCTCCTTCATTGAACAAAACCTAAGCGAAGATCTGTCCCTTGTGAGGCTGGCGGATGAATTTCACTTCAATCCATCTTACTTATCTAGACTGTTCAAGCAGGAACGGGGCGTTAATCTTTCGGATTATATGGACGAGCTCAGGCTCCGCAAAGCGAAGGAGCTTCTGAAGAGGGAAGAGCTGAAGATTGCCGAGATCGGTTGTTTGATCGGATACGAAATGCCGCAATCCTTTACCCGTTTTTTTAAAAAATGGACCGGCCTGACGCCGCAGGAATACCGAACCGTCAGGCTAAGCCGGAATGGAACGCTATAAATGAAGCGATCTGGCGAATGGTCAGGCAGCAGTCCTTGGATAACCCAAGGACTTATTTGCATTGGGCTGGCATATTAGGAGGCGACCATCTTACGATATTCGTTCGCGCTTACGCCGGTATAGGATTTAAATCGCTTATAAAACCAGTCGATTTCGGTATAGCCCACCTCATTCGCAATTTCGTAAATCTTCAGATCCGTTTGCTCCAGCAGCATTTTCGCTCTTTCCATGCGCTGAATGAACAAATATTCGTTAAAGCTCATATTTTCATAGTTTTTGAACTTTTGGCCAAGATAGGAGCGGTTGAAATGGAATTTACTTGAAATGTCTTTGAGCGTAATATTTTCGTGCAGCTTTTTCCCCACATATTCCTTGACCCTGTGAATGACGCCATCCTCAGTGCGGCGTTGGTTGGCAACAGCAGCTACGCTCTTAACCAGTTCTTCAGCCGGCAACGTGCTCGGTACGTAATCGCTTACCTGCAGCTGCAGCGCTTTGCGGATGAAGGCAAATTCCATGGTATCCTCGACAACAATGATGGGCAAACGGCTTATCCTCCGGATCCGACCGCACAGTCCCAGCCCTTTCTTGGGGCTGCCGTTCATATTGATGACCGCCAGCGAATAGCCATTCTCTTCAATGAGATGCAGCGATGCCTCAGAATCATCATCGCAGATTTCCATGTTCATCCCGCATTTGTCCCAATCCTGCAGGCGAAGCATGTCATCGGAGCAGCAGCCCAGATTGATATACAGAAACTTAGACATGATGACTCCCTCCCCGTATATTGCAATAAGCGGAATATCAATAAAATGTTTACGCTTACATTATGTTGTCCGAAGCTCCTTTTCCACAATGTGCTTTTCTTTGCATTGCTAACCGTTCTTTACTTCTTGCAAAGCTTGGGTTGAAAAAGATCGGCGGACAAGCCGTTGCAGGAGGCGTCCTTCTAGCGTTTCAGGGGTAGAATATCCCGATTTCCCCAGGTTGTTGCATGGAAATGTAAGCGCTAAACTTTGGATGAATCTGGACCAAACATCAAACGTTGAGGGGGATTAAAGATGCGTGTTCGCAAATTAATGGTTCTGTTATTAGGATTGGTTCTGCTGCTTGCAGCCTGCAGCGGTGGCTCGGGCAACCCGAGCAGCGGCACCCAAGAAACCGTGGAATCGGAGACGAATAGCGGCACCGACAACGGTACGTCGAAGGAACCTGGCGAGACGGGGAACAACAGCGAGGAGGAAGAGGAAGTCTACAGAACGCCGGAAATGGATTTTGATTTAGGCGGTAAGACGATTAAGGTCGTCTCCTGGTGGGATATGACGATTCCGGAGGATACCCCGGACAATATCCAGCGCAAGAAGAACCTTGAAGACCTGATGCAAAAGCATAATTTTAAAGTGGAGTACGTGGCCATCGACTACGGCGAGTACCAAGAGAAAGTTACCGCTTCCCTGCTCGCTGGCGAGCCGATCGGTGATATCGTTCGCCTTGGCAAAACCTATACGGTGCCTACCTTGGTTAAACAGGATCTGCTCTGGCCGATTGACGAATACACCAAAAATCCCATTGCCTTTAACCAAAAGGTTACGAGCGAATACTACACGTATGAAGGCAGGGGGTACGGATTCACCGAAAATCAAGCAAATCTGGTTCAAGGCATCTTTTACAATCGTACACTTATGAACCAACTTGGCTTAAAGCCGCTTCAAGAGTACGTGAACGAAGACAACTGGAATTGGGAAACATTCATACAAGTGGCTAAAGAAGCCAACAAAGATACGAACAACGATGGCAAGTCGGACACTTGGGGGCTAGCAAACTCCTCGCTTATGGATCATGCCTTGTATTCCAACAATACGGGTCTGACCAAAGAAAATAAGCAAAATCTCGATGATCCTGCAACACTGGATGCACTTCATTTCATTTCCCGTATTGCTACCGAGAAAATAGCAAGACCGACCGAGGGCGGCGACTGGACGGAGCCAGGCCAATTTTTCCGTCAAGGCAATACATTAATGTACGCCGGTGCCCTCCATGAGATGAGCGGCATGCAGACGGATATGCCGGATTACGACATCGGCTTCGTACCTTTTCCGAAAGGGCCGAACGCAACAGAGTACCACTCTGCCGAAGCACTCTTCCAGGCGCTTACCATTCCGAAAGCAGTCGAAAATCCGGAGCAGCTGCTTTATATCTGGGAGAAAATCAACGACATTGATTCCGTATACGACTATCCGGACCAAGCCTCGTACGAAACGTTATTCTCGAGCGAAGACGACTTGAATAACGCCAAAATGGTGGCGCCAAACATGATGATTCTTGACCACAATACATTCCCGAATTTGAAGTACTACGATTTCGTCGGCGAGCTGAATGAGGGGATATCCGTTTCCACCGTTGTTGAGAAATACAAGTCAACGTTCCAAGCGGCTATCGACGAAGTATATGGTCAGTAACCTTGAACATTAGCCGAAGAACCGATCGTCCCTGCGCAGCGCATTGCTGCGGCAGGGACTGTCATTGGATGGATTAACCGTATGGGAGGGAGAGAATTTGAACACCAGGAAGAAGCGTTTCGGTAGCGCCATACTTGTCATCGTCCTATTTTTTTTGTCTCTATGGGCCTTCTACCCTTCGAAATCGACAAACCAAGGCTTCGTTCAAGCGACCTCCGACTTTGAAGCGGTCATAGAAACGGAAGGGCAGGACGGGTACAGCCAGTATTTAGACGCCCATGCATCGGCGAGCCGCCCGGACCGCATCGTCCGCATCGAAGGCGAATCCTTTGTATCAACCTCCGGGGAGGGATTCGAGATCGCGGAGAAATTACACGGCTCCGAAGGGAAATCCGTGATCACGCCAGAGGTTGGCTCCATCTCATGGGACGTGAACGTGGAAGAACCGGGCTTATACCATGTCCGGATCCGATATTATCCGATTGAAGGGAAGAGTTCGGCGATCGAAAGGCAATTCTCTATCAATGACAAGGTGCCTTTCAAGGGAGCGGATATCGTGCTATTCGACAGGGTATGGGGAAACCGGGACGAGGTAATCAGGCAGGATAACCGCGGAAACGATCTGCGGCCAAGGCAGATCGAGCAGCCTTCCTGGCAGCTTGCGCCGCTCTCCGATCGGTACGGCTACTATGATGAGCCGTATTCCTTTTATTTTGACAAGGGCAAGCAGAAGTTTACGCTAACGTCCTTGCGGGAACCGATGGCGATTGATTATATCGAGCTGTACCAGGATCATGCCTTGAAAGCCTACGAGGAGCTGGCAAATGAATATGAGTCCGGGGGCTTGGAACCGACCCGGGATCAGTACATTCTGATCCAGGCGGAGGATGCCAAGCGGAAATCGTCTCCGACCTTGTATCCTACTTCCGACAGATCCAGCCCGACCGTTGAGCCGTACGACGTTTCCAAAATCAGAATCAACACCATCGGAGGCGTTAACTGGAAGCTGCCGGGACAATGGATCGAATGGGAGTTCGAGGTGGAAGAAGACGGTTTGTACCAAATCGCCTTGAAGCAGAAGCAGGACCAGCTCCGGGGCGTGTTTGCCACACGAAGCCTTATGATCGACGGGGAGTTTCCCTTTGAGGAAATGAAACGAATCCGCTTTCATTATGACCGCGATTGGCAAATGAACGTGCTGGGCGAGGAAGAACCTTATTTATTCCATTTCACCAAAGGGACGCATCGGATCCGAATGATGGTGTCTCTCGGCGAGATCGCGCCGCTCTTGCAGACGATTGAATCCAGCGTGCTGGAGCTGAACGAAATGTACCGCAAAATATTAATGATCACCTCCAATACGCCGGATCCGTTCCGGGATTATCAATTGGAGAAGCGGATTCCGGATATGGTGGAGGTGTTCACCGAGCAGGCCGAAATCATTCAAAGCGTGGCCGATTACCTGGAAGAAGCGACAGGCGAGCGAAGCGACAAGGTGGCCGTTCTGCATTCAATGGTGCACCAGCTGAACGAGCTCGCCGAAAATCCCGAAACCGTCGCCAAGCGCTTGGATACGTATAAGGTGAACGTGGGCGGTCTCGGAACCTGGATGCTGCAGATTAAAGAGCAGCCCATCTCGCTTGATTATCTAATCGTTCATTCGCCGGATCGCAAGCTGCCCAAACCGGACGCGTCGTTTCTCGAGGTCGCGGGCCATGAGTTAGGCGCTTACGCAGCTTCGTATACGGAAGATTATGACACCATCGGGAACGCCGGCGATGAAGAGGATGCCATTACCGTGTGGATAACGACCGGACGCGATCAGGCGCAAGTACTGAAAGCATTGATCGACGACACGTTTACGCCTGAGTCGGGCATTCCGGTGCATCTCCGGCTTGTTCCGGGAAATATCCTTCTGCCAGCCACGCTTGCCGGTGAAGGTCCGGATGTCGCCATGCAAATCGGCGAGGACGTGCCGGTCAACTACGCGATGAGGGGCGCTGCAGCCGATTTAACGAAATTCGATGATTTCGAAGAGGTGGTCACCCGATTCCGCGACAGCGGGCTGGAGCCTTACAAATATAACGGCGGGGTGTACGCCTTGCCTGAGCAGCAGACCTTCCCGATGTTGTTCTATCGCAAGGATATTTTGGAGGAACTTGGCATGAAGCCGCCCGCGACCTGGCAAGAAATCTATGACATGATTTCCGTGCTTCAGAAGCACAACATGCAATTTTATTTGCCGCTGGAAGCCACCAACGCAAGCCTGGTCCCGAATGCGACGTTCGCGATGCTGCTGTACCAGAACGGCGGGAAGTTTTACCGCGATAACGATACGAAGAGTGCGCTCGACTCCGACATCTCCATGGAGGCCTTCAAGAAGTGGACGCAGTTCTATACCAGCTACAAGTTCCCGCTGCAAGCGGATTTCCCGAACCGTTTCCGGACCGGGGAAATGCCGATCGGGATTGCGGATTACACGACGTACAACATGCTGACGGTGATGGCCCCCGAGATTAAGGGGTTGTGGGATTTCACGATTGTGCCGGGGACTGAACGCGAGGACGGCACCGTGAACCACGAAGTTGCCAGCCATACGACCGCCGTCATGCTGCTTCAAAATTCGAAGAGCAAAGCGGCCGCTTGGGAATTTCTGAAGTGGTGGACCGACAAGGAGACGCAAATTGCGTATGGCCGAGAAATGGAAGGCTTGATGGGAGAGGCTGCCCGCTATCCGACGGCCAACATCGAAGCGTTGGAGGAGCTGCCATGGCCGGTGAAGGATTATCGGAATTTGGATAACCAATGGCGGTGGGTACGAGGCATTCCGCAGGTGCCTGGAGGATATTTCACGGGCCGGCATTTGGACAATGCTTTCAGGAAAGTAGTAAATGCCAGCGAAAATCCGCGCGAAGCCTTATCCGATTATATTTTGTACATTAACGATGAAATCGAGATCAAGCGGAAGGAGTTCAATTTGCCATATTAACAGGGGAGGTGCGGTAGTCAATGCAAGGAGAACCAGTAATTCAAACCGTAAAGAGCCCCGAAGCGAATGTGCAGAAGAACAGCCGTTGGGTCTCTTTCATAACAGAGTTGAAGCGCAGCAAGCACTATTATTTGCTGATGAGTCCGTATATGATTATTTTCTTTCTGTTTACGGTCATTCCGGTGGTCTTTTCCTTTGCCCTAAGTTTCTTCTACTTCAACATGCTGGAATTTCCGAGGTTCGTCGGTTGGCAAAATTATTCGAGGCTGTTTCTGAATGATGATATCTTTATGATCGCCTTGAAAAATACGCTGATGTTCGCCGTCATTACCGGTCCCGTCAGTTATATCGCCTGTTTTGTATTCGCTTGGATCATTAATGAATTGTCGCCAAAAGTGCGGGCGTTCATGACATTGGTCTTTTATGCGCCTTCGATATCGGGCAACGTTTATTTCATTTGGCTCATCATCTTCTCCGGTGACAGCTACGGGTATTTAAACGGGTTTCTGATGAAGGCCGGCTTTATCCTGGAACCGATTCAATGGCTCCTGAATGAAAACTATATTCTGTGGATCGTGATTATCGTACAGCTTTGGCTCAGCCTGGGGACCAGCTTTTTGGCGTTTATCGCCGGCCTGCAAACGATCGACAAGTCGCTGATCGAAGCCGGGGCGATGGACGGCATCAAAAATCGCTGGCAGGAGCTCTGGTATATTACGCTGCCGTCCATGAGGCCGCAGCTGATGTTCGGGGCCGTCATGCAGATCACAACCGCATTTGCCGTCGCGGATATCTCCATCGCGCTCGCCGGGTTTCCGAGCGTTAACTATGCGGCGCACACCATTGTTACCCATCTGATGGACTTCGGCACGATCCGCTTCGAACTCGGCTACGCCTCGGCCATTGCGACGTTCCTGTTCTTGCTGATGGTCGGAACCAACAAATTAACGCAAAAAATGTTGAGAAAGATAGGTGAGTAACGTTGGCTGCGAAAATGATTCGATATTTCCGGCTGCCGAGAACGCTGAACCGCTCTTTGCCCGTTAGCATTTTGCTGTTTGCGCTGCTCGCCTTGTTCGGAGCCTTCATGGCATTGCCCTTGATTTACGCGGTGAACAACGCATTCAAACCGCTGGACGAATTGTTCATATTCCCTCCGCGGTTCTTTGTGAACAATCCGACGATGGATAATTTCCTGGATTTGATGGTGTTAATGGGGAATTCGTGGGTGCCCTTATCTCGTTATTTCGTAAACACGCTGTTGATCACCATCATTGGCACGGCCGGACATATCCTGCTGGCGTCTGCAGCAGCCTATCCGCTGGCCAAATACCGGTTTCCCGGCTCAAGGGCGCTGTTTTCCATTGTGGTGCTCGCCTTGATGTTTTCGCCCCATGTTACGGCGATTCCCAACTATATGGTCATGTCTTGGCTGGGTTGGATCAATACGCATGCCTCCATCATCGTGCCTTCCTTGGCATTTCCGCTCGGGCTGTTTCTGATGAAGCAATTCATGGAGCAGATTCCCGATGCCCTGCTTGAGGCAGCCAAAATCGACGGGGCCAGCGAATATCGGATTTACTGGTCCATTGTGATGCCGAACGTGAAGCCTGCCTGGCTGACGCTGATGATTTTACAATTTCCGGCACTTTGGGGCAGCGATGGGGGCAGCTTCATTTACAGCGAGCATCTGAAGACGTTACACTTCGCGCTCGGACAGATCACGGAGGGCGGAATCGCAAGAGCCGGCGTCGGCGCGGCCGTTGCGCTGCTCCTGATGATCGTTCCCATCACGCTCTTTATCATCTCCCAGAGCAGTGTCATGCAGACGATGGCCACTTCAGGGATGAAGGACTAGAAAGGAGGCATGTCAGATTGATGAACAGCTTGCGCAAACTGAAAACGCCTCTCCTCATCATGATCTGCTGCATATTGGGGGTTGGGGCAGGAGCGGGGAACGTAAGCGCCGAGAGCGCCTCGGACTCCTATATTTATTCCTATTGGGGCGATGCTGCGGCAGCGCCGGCCGCTTATGTAGCGACTGAATGGATAAGCGGCTCGGATCTGGGGACCGGAGCTTTCCAAGAGCCGAGCGATCTCCACGTCACCGCCGACAATCGCGTATACGTGCTGGATTCCGGCAACAATCGGATCGTTGTGCTGGACCATGATCTAAAGCTGGTAACCACCGTGGATTCCTTCACAAGAGAGGGCGAGCCGGATACATTCCTACAACCGCAAGGAATCTTCGTGACCGATGACGGCGAGGTGCTCGTAGCGGACACCGGTAACAAGCGGGTGGTTCACTTGGATTCGGATTTTCAACTGATCAAGATCATCGATTCGCCGGAGTCGGAGCTATTGCAGGATTCGTTTAAATTCGAACCCGTGCGGGTCGTCATGGACCATGCGCAGCGAATTTATGTCATGTCTGCCGGCGTGTTTGACGGGTTCATGGAATTCGATGCCGGAGGGGCGTTTACTTCCTTCATCGGCGCGAATCGCGTTTATATCGATCCGATCGAATATTTCTGGAAGCAAATCTCGACCAAGGCGCAGCGCAGCCAGATGGTCATGTTTACGCCTACGGAGTTTACGAATCTGGATATTGACCCGGAAGGGTTCATCTATGCCACGAACGGGGACCAGTGGGGGAATAACATTAAGAAGCTTAATGCGCAAGGCAGCGATATTTTAAGAAGAACGGGGTATTCCGACCCGCAGGGCGACATTCTTTACCTCAGCAGCGAAGGTCCTTCTAAGCTGATCGACATCGATGTTGCCGACAGCGAGATTTACTCCGTTCTCGATGGCAAGCGGGGACGGGTGTTCACTTACAACGGGGACGGACATCTGATGTACGTGTTCGGCGGGCTGGGAAACCAAATGGGTCAATTTCATACGCCGGCCGCCATCGACCGAATCGGCGTGGATTTTCTAGTGCTGGATAAAGCGCTTGGCGAAATTACCGTCTTCCGAACGACTGAATACGGTCGAACGCTGAATGAAGCAGTCAAAAGCTATTATCGTGGCGAGGAAGAGACCGCTTTTGCGTTGTTTAATCGAACGATCGCCATGAATACCAATCTGGAATTCGCCTATGCGGGGATCGGCAAAGCCTTGCTTCGTCAAGGCGATTATAAGGGTGCCATGATGCATTTCAAACGCAGCTTGGATCAGAAAAACTATTCGAAAGCATTCCTGCTATACCGCAAAGCGGTCATGAGGGAACATTTTCCGTTGATCATGACCATGCTGTTCTTGGCCGGAATCGGGATATTTGCCGCGTCCAGGCTTCGGAAAGTGAAGGAACGAAGAAAGGGGGCTTCCGCATGAGCAGGGACTGGATTCGGTTTCCCCTAAATCTCATGGTTCATCCCTTTGAGGGCTATTGGGACCTGAAATACGATCGCAACCGAAAATTCACGTTGATCATCTCGTTTTGCGTATTGTTCCTGGTTGCCGTTACGAACATTTTGGGGAGCCAGTACAGCGGTTTTCTAGTCCATGTGTACAATCCTGAGAGCATGAACAGCGTCATGGAAATCGTATATGTGATCGTGCCGATATTGTTCTGGTGCGTGGCCAACTGGTCGCTTACGACCTTGATGGACGGGGAGGGCAAATTCGTCGAAATTTTTACGTCGACCTGCTTCGCGCTCCTGCCGCTCGTGATCATACAGTTTCCATGGATTTGGCTCAGCAATCTCGTTTCGCTGCAAGAGACCGCATTCTATTATTTTTCCAACTCCGTTGCGGTTCTCTGGTTCGTTTATCTGCTGTTTGTCGGCAATATGACGGTGCATCAGTTTTCCCCGTCCAAAACGATCGGAATTATGATGCTGACCCTGGTCGCCATGGGGTTCATGGCTTTTATCAGTTTGCTGTTTTTCAGCTTGGTCCAACAGATCGTGGCCTTTATTTCCGTCATCTATCAAGAATTGGTCATGAGAACTTAAGGAGGAGGAAAGATGGGCAATTTCGCTAAATACATGCTGCTTGCTGCCAGTGTGCTGACGGCGCTGATTATGGCCGGTTGTACGGATAAAGGACCGGAAAAGGCAGCTGGCGATGAAGGCAACGGGCCCGCCAACAGCTTCACGCCGGGAGCAGCCCTTAAGTCATCGTTCGTCAATCCGAGCGTCAAAGGCATGAAAGGCATTGCCGAGAACGATCAGCTCCAGCTGCTAGCGGACGATCAGACGGGGGGGATCGCCGTCGTGCATAAGGCAAGCGGCGAAATTTGGCACAGCAATACCCCCGGCCATCAGTCGGATCCGCTGGCCGCGGGCGTGAACAAAAGCTTGTTGTCCTCTCAGTTGAAGCTTGACTTTTATAACAGCTTCGGACAGATAAATTCGGTCAATTCGCACGCCGACAGCGCGGCTTACAAGCAACTCGGCATGGAGGAAATCCCAAACGGCGTTCGCGTTAACTACCGGTTCGGCACGGACAAAAAAACGATTGACGACATGCCCAAGAAGATCAGCAAGTCCCGCTTTGAACAGAACCTGTTAAGCAAGCTGGACAGCGCCGGCCAGCGAACGCTGAAAATCGCGTACACGGAAGATGCCGAGCAAGGGGTGTATGTCCGGTCCGACGGCGCTCTCAAAGGTCTGCAGTTGGAGCGTGCGCTTAAAGCCTTTGAGGATGCCGGATATACCGAGGACGATTTGTTGGTGGACATCGAGGAGAACCATTTGGATCAGACCAAGCCTGAACCGCGGGTATTTCACGCCTCGATCGAATATACGCTGGACGGCGACAGTCTGATCGCCAAGCTTCCGGTTTCCAGCATCGATTTCCCCGCTGAATATCCGGTGAACACGATCTCGTTCCTGAGCTTCTTCGGTGCAGGGGGGGCGGAGGATAAGGGCTCAATCCTCGTTCCGGACGGATCGGGAGCGCTGATCCATTTTAATAACGGCAAGACGCGGTACCCTTCCTACCAGCAGAGCGTGTACGGAATGGACCGAACGATGAGCGGAATCGAAACGGCGGACAGCAGCCAGGACGTCAGGCTGCCGGTGTTCGGCATCATCCGTGAAGGCGGGGCATTTATCGGCATCATCGAGGAAGGGGCTCCGGCCGCGACGATCAATGCCGACGTCAGCGGCAGGCTGAACAGCTATAACTACGTCTACCCGACGTTCACGGTAATCAACAAAGGCGACTTAAGCCTGGATGCGAACGGCCAGCAGCGCTCGCTCCCGAAGTTCCAGGAGAATCCGATGCGAAGCGATTTTTCGGTCCGGTATGCGTTCGTGGGCAAGCAGTCGGCTTCCTATCCGGGACTCGCCGCCTATTACAGGAATTACTTGGAGCAACAGGGAGGCCTCCCGGCAATTGCCGAGAGGAATGAAGAGAATATGCCGTTCTATCTTCAGCTCGTAGGAAGCATTTATAAGAAAAAGCATTTTGCAGGAATTCCGTATCGGGCGCTGGAGCCGCTCACAACGTTCGAACAAGCGCAAAGTATTCTGACAGAGATGGGCAAGCGAGGCATCCATGACATCAAATTGAAATATAGCGGCTGGTTCAACAAAGGGCTGGATCATGAGGTTCCAGGCAGCGTCTCCGTTGATCAACAGGTAGGAGGAGAGAAGGGACTTCGGCGTCTGCTCTCCTATGCGAACGAGAATGGGGTAAAGCTGTATCCGGATGTCTCTATCCTTACCGCGTTGTCCGGTTCCGGGTTCAACGAGGCGAAGGAGGCGTCCAGAACGCTGCGAGGCATCCCCGCAGAGATCTATTCCTTCAATCCGGCGCTGAATCGGCGGGATCGGACCGATTCGCCGGCCTATGTCATATCGCCGCGGTTCATAGGTAGCTACACGGAAGCTTTGTTAAAGGATTATGGAAAATACGGCGCTATTGGCGTTTCGCTGAGTGATCTTGCCGCCGAGCTGGACAGCGATTTTCGCAAGCATCGTCAAATTGACCGTACGGAGTCCGAGCAGCTATCTCTGGATGCGCTGAACAAGGTTTCAGATGCCAATCTTCAGGTCATGGCTGACGGAGGAAACGCTTATGCACTGCCTTTCTTAACCGATATCACCCATGCGCCCATGTCTAGCAGCCGCTTTAAAATCGAAGACGCGGAAATTCCGTTCTATCAAATGGTTATCCGCGGGCATATCGATTACACGGGAGCGCCTTACAATCTGTCCGCGTATACCGATGCCAAGCCATATATTTTGAAGTGCCTGGAGTACGGTGCTGGCGTGTATTTTCAATGGTTCTATGAACCTAATCACAAAATAAAGGACACAGAGCATAACGAACTGTTCTCTGCCAATTACGCGTTATGGATCGACGAGGCCGCCCGCATCTATGAGGAAGTCAATGCATTTCTGAAAAAGGTTCGCCATGAGCGGATCTTCGGGCATGACGAATTGGCTGACGGCGTGTTCAAGACGACATACGAGAGTGGCGTTTACGTCATCGTGAATTACAATCGTGCACCGGTGACGATAGACGGCGTAACCATTGAAGCCGAAAGTTATGTGACGGGTGGTGAAGCGCCATGAAATCCATAACCCAGCGATTTGGGCGAAAGCAGCGAAGCTATGGGAAACAGAAGGCATTATGGGGCGTTGCTTATGTGATGCCTTGGCTGCTCGGCTTTATCTTTTTCTTCCTGATCCCTTTGCTGACTTCCCTAATCTACAGTTTTAGCACTGTAACGGCAAATTCCGAAGGAATCGGCATTACGTTTATGGGGATGAAAAATTACGTGACTGCCTTTACGGTCAACACCAGCTTTAACCGGATGCTGACCGAGGCGATCGTGAACATGGCGGTGAACGTGCCCCTGATCGTTATTTTCAGTCTGTTTCTGGCCGTCGTCCTGAATCAGAAGTTCCTTGGCCGTTCCTTTGCCCGATCGATATTCTTCCTGCCCGTCATTCTTGCTTCCGGGGTCATTCTGACCCTGGAAAGCAGCAGCCTCGTTCAGGCGATCAATGATCAGAATGCCGGTTCCGGGGGGCTGATTAACGCATTGGGAAGCTTTGAACTCGAGCGATTAATGCTTCAGGCCGGCGTAAGCGAGACGATCGTAAACTATTTAACGGGAGCCGTGGATCGTATTTATGAGATCGTAAGCCAATCCGGCGTGCAGATCCTTATTTTCCTGGCAGGCATACAGACGATATCCCCCCAGCTGTACGAAGCGTCCAAGATGGAAGGAGCTACGGGTTATGAAGCCTTCTGGAAAATCACGTTTCCAATGGTCAGCCCGCTGATTCTGGTCAACATGATATATACGATTATCGACTCGTTCTCCCGAAATGAGCTGACAGACTTAATCAAGACCACGGGCTTCGTCCAATTCGATTTCGGCCTTAGCTCAGCAATGGCCTGGATTTACTTCCTGGCTATCTCCGTCATCCTGTTGATCAGCACGTACTTTGTATCCAGGAAGGTCTTTTACCATGAATAGAAGAAGGTGAATGCAATGTCGGTTTCTCGGTGGCTATCGCTCGAAAGCTGGAAACGATGGCTCTGGTCTTTCATACGTTTAACATTGATCGCTGGCCTGTCCTTTGTCATTCTGTATCCGATTCTGCAAAAAATCTCGACGGCCATCAAAGACAAGGCCGATCTTTATTCACCGGTCGTCGTATGGATTCCGGAAAATTTCACGATGAGCAATTTCCTTGATGCGATCCGCATCATGGATTACTGGGAAACGCTGTTCAACACGTTTGCGCTGTCCGCGACGACGACGGTCTTGACGGCCGCTTCTTGCGCGCTGGCGGGTTACGGCTTTGCCCGTTTGAAGTTCAAGGGCAGCCAGCTTTTGTTCGCCTGTGTCGTCCTGACGATTCTCGTGCCCCCCACCACGATTCTCATCCCGATTTATTTGAATCTGAAGGATTTTACGCTGATGGGCCTGATTCCGCTCCTCACCGGCAAGTCTGTCAATCTGTTGAACAGCTATTGGCCGTTCATTCTGACTTCGCTGACCGCCAATTCGCTTAAAGCCGGTTTGTACATTTTTATTTTCCGGCAATTCTTCCGAGGCATTCCGAAGGAAGTGGAGGAGGCGGCTTATATTGACGGCGCGGGCGTCGGAACCACCTTTACCCGCATCATGATGCCGAACGCGATTCCTGCTATCATTACCACGACGTTGTTCTCCTTCGTCTGGCAGTGGAACGACAGCTTCTACACGACGACGTATCTGACTTCAAGCAAAGTCATGTCCACCCAGCTGTCATCGCTGCCGTACAACCTGTCCATTATGCTGGGCGGCGATCCGTCGAAGGCAGACCCTTTTTATTTGAGCATGGTGCAGGATACCGGCATTTTGCTGGCGATCCTTCCCTTGATCGTCATCTATTTGTTCGTTCAGCGATATTTCGTGGAAAGTATCGAGCGTACGGGTATCGTAGGTTAACATTTCAAGTTGAAGACCGCCACCCCGAATCTAGGGGTTGGCGGTTTTTGTTTGCATACGAGCAACACGTAAATAACGGGATAGGAAGTAAAAAAATGTTTATTGTGGGCCGAGGCCTTTAAAGTATAATAATACAATTAATCGATAGGAAAGGGTGTTTTCTGTTGCTGATCATCGTAAAGAACTTCTCCAAAGTCATGCTAAGCGCTTTACTGTTTGGTTCAACACTGGCGTCATGTCACCAAAGCAGCGGTATCGACCACAATCGAGGGCCGGAAACACGCGGGGAGGGCGTATACAGCGATAAGTCATTACGCGCTTATCATCCTCCGATCGAAGTCACGTTTGTGAGAGAAATCGGCGACGGCTTGGAAGATATTCTGAAGGCATTGCCTGATGAAACGCTGGAGGACAATCGCTGGAGTCAGTTGTACGAACAAGTTCTGGGCATTCAAATCAAATACAAATGGGCTGTGAGAAGCGAACAATACCACAAAAAGCTGGATATTATGCTGGCTTCAGGGGACATTCCGGATATCGTCAAGGTCAATGCCCAGCAGCTCAGGCAGCTGAGCCACGCCGGACTGATTCAGGATCTGACGCAGATTTACAAGGAATATGCTTCACCGTTGACACAGCAAGTTCACCGCCAAGAAGGGAGCGGTACCTTGGAATCCGGCATGATCGACGGCAAGCTGATGGGCATCCCGGAGACCGATTCCTCCATTGAAAAGGCGATGTTTCTGTGGATTCGAACGGATTGGCTGGACCGATTGGATCTGTTGCCACCGAAAACGATGGATGACGTCCTGGCAATTTCGAAAGCGTTTACAGAAGGGGACCCCGACGGAAATGGCCTACAAGACACCTATGGAATAGCGGCTACCCAATATTTGTGGGACCCCGTCATGGGCTTAACCGGATTCATGGCCGGTTATGGAGCTTACCCGAACATATGGCTTGAAGATGAGATCGGCAAGCTCGTATACGGAGGCATTCAGCCTGAAGTGAAACAGGCGCTCAAGGCGCTTCAGGATATGTATCGCCATCATGAAATCGACAGTGAATTCATTTTTAAAAACGGAAGCAAAGCCAAACAGCTTGTTGCTGATGGGAAGATCGGCATGGTCTATGGCGAGCAATGGGGAGCATTCTTGCTTCAGTCCAGCCGAAGCGGCGATCCGGATGCGGAGTGGCAAGCTTTTCCCATTGTTACTGACTCGGGCATAGCACCAAAGGTTCCGCTTAAATTTACCACAAGTTCTTTTTACGCCGTAAGAAAGGATTTTGCTTACCCGGAAGCGATTCTCAAAATGTTCAATCTGCATCTTGAAAAAAACTGGGGCAAAACGGCAGAGTACGAGACTTACTACAACAATGTCATGCCCGTGTGGGGACTGTCTCCCGTGACTCCTTTCCCGGCTGATAAAAACCTCAAGGCTTACCGGCAAATCACCGAAGCGCGTCGTCAGGGCACGACGTCTCAGTTACAGGGCGAGCCGGGATTCATACAAGGCCGAATCGATCGATATCTGGATAAGACAGAAGACGGCGAATCCGGCTGGGGTTGGGAGAAGATCTACGGGCTTTCCGGTGCGATGAGTATTCTCGACCAATACGAGGATAACCATCAGTTGTTGTCCGATGCTTTTGCCGGCGCGCCGACCGAAACGATGATTGAAAAACAAACGATTCTGGACAATCTTCAGCATGATTATTTTGTCAATATCATACTCGGCGAGCCCGTAGAACAATTCGACCGGTTCGTGGAGGAATGGTATCGGCTTGGCGGTGCTGACATTACGGCTGAAGTGAATCAATGGCATGAGGATAAAAAAAGCCGTCCATAAAAAATGTGCCGCACCCGCACGGTTGGCTTTAAAGGCCGGCAGGCGGCCGATTAACACGCATATTGACACACATCGGAGGAGTTTAATTGCTTAAGTTACCTGTGAATTCCATTCGTAATACCATCTTTATTCGACTGGTCGCTACCTATCTCTTCGTCATTCTTCCGCTTATCATTCTCGGTGTTTATCTGTATAACTGGAGTTACCAATACGCTAGCCAGGAAATATCCAAAAATACGCAAGCGCAGCTTTCGGCTTACCTGGACGGGTTGAACCGGGAAATCGAATGGCTGGAAATTCAGCAATACGATATTTTGCAGGATGGGGAACTGAACAAAATGGTGCTGACATGGGATATGATGAGCACGGTCGAAAGAAAAGCAAGCCTGCATTATTTGCTGCCGCGGCTGGTATCCATCAAAAACAGCAGTGTCTACATAAAAGACGTATTCATTCATATCCGCAGCATGGATAAAACGATTTCGGCCATGACCGCGATGAATGCATTCGACTCGAGACGGTATAACCATGTTTATGCAGGAGAGGCGAGCGGCAATCAAAGACTGTTGCAGATCGACGATACTTTCCATCTTGTGGCGGCCAAATACGGAGCTCGAAAAGGGGAAGAGCCGCTTCTGATCGTTCAGATCGAACTGGATGCGAGCAAACTCAGGGAATCCCTGATGCAAATCAGCGTATATCCGGAAAGCGGGGCTTTTATCGTCTCCGAGCCGTCCGGCTTTGCCCTGGCCAGCCATGAGGAGGCGGATCGTTTAATGAAAGAGGCCATGCAGGCCATCCAACATGCGAATCGTCAAATTCTGAATATCGGCACAGGCAGGTATTTGATCGACAAGGTGTATTCCGACAAGCTGGACCTATCCGTGTTTACGTACTTGCCAACTGAGGCGGTGAAACGGCCGTTAAGTAAATTTTATGTCTGGGCATGGCTGTTTGCAGGCACGACCCTCTTGGCGATTGCCATCTATGCGGTTTCGACGTACAAATTGGTTCATAAGCCGCTGCTTCTGCTTGTCCAAAGCTTCAGAAAAATGGAGGATGGCATGTTTAATATCCGGATCAGGCACGGACAGAGGGACGAGTTCGGCTATTTGTACGATCGATTCAATCAGATGCTCATCAAGCTGCAGCATCTGATTGACCAGGATTTCAGGCACAAGCTCATGATGCAAAGGGCGGAGCTGAAACAGCTCCAATCCCAGATCAATCCCCACTTTTTATATAACAGCTTCTTCATCCTGAGCTCCCTGGCCAAAACGGGGGATGTCACGCAAATCGAGTTGTTCACGAACATGCTGGGAGAATATTTTCGATTCATTACCCGCAATGATGCGGACAACGTTCCATTGCTGGAAGAAACGAGGCATTCCCGCATTTATACGGAGATTCAAAAGCTCAGATTTTCAAGGCGAATCCGCGTAGAATTCGGGGAGCTGCCGAAGGAAATGGAGACCATCAAGGTGCCGCGATTGATCATTCAGCCTATTATCGAAAACGCCTATGAGCACAGCCTCGAAAAAATGCAGGATGAAGGATTGCTGCGTGTAGCGTTTCGTTTAGATGATGACGAAGCCTCCATCGTGATCGAAGAAAATGGGAACGGGCTGACGAATAACGAAATCGAAGCGCTAAACAGGCGGCTTGAACGGACGTCCGAATCCGCCGAATCCCCTGAAGTGACGGGCCTCATCAACATCCATCGGCGCATTGCCCTGACGTATGGGGAAAGCAGCGGATTAGTCCTTTCAAGAAGTCCATTGAACGGACTGCGGGTCCAAATTCGAATCAGGCTGACGGAGGGGAATGGACATGTATAGACTGCTGGTCGTCGACGATGAAGAGATTATAACGAACAGTTTGTACGAAGTATTTCATCAATGGATGCCCGAGAAGCTTGATGTTTGCCGGGCATACTCCGGCAAGGAAGCGCTGAATTGGATGTCGCGCACGAGAATCGACATCGTCCTGACGGACATACGCATGCCGGGTATGAGCGGATTGGAATTGACGGAGAGCATCCGGGCTCTCTGGCCAAGGTCCAGAATTATCTTTCTGACCGGCTACAGTGATTTCGATTACGCCTATCAAGCGATTCAGATGTCCAATGTTCGCTATTTGTTGAAGACGGAAGGCTTTGATAAGGTCATGGAGGTCGTGAAGGACGTTATCGATGAAATCGAGAGCGGCAACCGCATGAATGAATGGCTCAAGCAATCCCGCATGCAGATCGAAGCGCTGGAGTGGATGGAGCAGGGGGAGTACTTCCGGCAATTCGTAGCGGACAGCAGCTTGTTTGGAGCGGATAGCGAAGCGATGATTGACGATTTCCGAACCCTAAACATCGGGCTGGATCCGAAACTCCCTGTGCTGCTGGCTCTTGGCCGCGTAGCTTATTCAGCAGGCAAAGCGTATGCAGAAAAGAAAAATGGCCATCGATCGGTACGGCTGATATGGAATTCTTTTATGGAGGAGCATGTCCGCAGCATCGGCGTCGTGGACAAACACGGGGATTTATTATGGATGCTTCAGCCTCGGTCCGAGAACCCATCCGGGGATCGTCTTGTTCTTTATTTGGAAGGGACGCTTGAACTTATCCAGGAAGCCTGCCTTGATTCTCTGGGGCTTGCCGTATCGTTCACCATAAGCGGCTTCCTTTGCCGGTGGGAGGATGTGACACCGCAGTATGAACGTCTGCGAAGGCTGCAGCAGTTAAAGATGGGCGACGGGATTCCGATGATTCTGAAGGATCAAGTCGACTCTTCCCAGGCGCCTCACTGCAAGGAAGGAGTGGAGACGAGCCATAAGGCGGGCATCTTGGAAGCCCACTTGGAGGCCGGAAGGGAGAACGAATTCATGAATGAATTGGAGCAATTGTCGGAATTCGTGCTGAACGGAGACGATCATCATCAGCACGCTGCCCAAGCTTATTATTCTATTGCTCTTGTGCTGTATGCGAAGCTGACTCGGCTAGGGCTTCAGGATCCGACCGGTGAACGGGGAAAGCTGTTGGACTTGGAAGGCCATGAATCCATGATGGAAGCTTTTCGGTATTTGAGGCGAACGGCCGAAGACATCTTCGCTTTCAAACGAATGGATGAACGAGGCAAAACGGCGCATGTTATTGATCGGGTATGCCAATATATCGAGGAGCATTTGGATCAGGACGTGACCCTTGTGCATCTTGCCGAACGCTATTATTTTAATCCGTCCTATCTATCGCGCTTGTTCAAGCAAGAACGGGGAATCAACATATCAGAATATATCGAAAAGTGCCGAATCCGGAGAGCAAAGGAGCTGCTTAAGGAAGGCGATTTGAAGGTAAGGGACGTGGCGCCTCTGGTCGGATACGACGCCGCCCATTCCTTCACCCGCTTCTTCAAAAAGGCGACGGGTTTAACGCCGCAGGAGTACCGGGACCATCTTGTAAAATAGGCAGGCAACCTGTCATTTGCCCGGTGTTTTCAGATGGAATGTCCGGTTGTTGTCCTGCTTACCAAAAGGTACACTTTTTACGAACAATTCCGTTCATGTCGACCCGCGATGGGACTGACCAGATCGGAATGACAGGTCACCAAGTAACGATGAAGGAGGGCGTGTTCAGGGATGAAGCCCGGAAAGCCGTTACTGGTCATATCTACCGTATTTGCTTTCGTTTGCATAATCGTAGTTTTTGCAAACCTAGCGAGTCGTGGCCAAGACGATCCAAAAATGTTTAACCAGGAGCTGAGTGACAAGATGAGTGATGAAATCAAACCCGGCAAATCAGGAACTGAAATGATGGGCCAGGTAAGCAGCGGCAATGTTGCGAGCCGGGATGCGGATAGCACCCGCGGGGAGGCTACGGCCGCAATCGGCAAGATTCCGCCGAACGGGAATCCGGTCGTCTCCCATAAATTCGGCGCGGATCCCTATGCGCTGGTAGTTGACGGACGTGTTTATTTATATAACACGTACGACGCATTGGAGTATGACGATGACGGGAATGTCAAGGACAACAGCTACAGCACGATCAACAAGCTGTCCGTCATCTCTTCTTCGGACCTGATCAACTGGACCGATCACGGAGCAATCCAGGTCGCAGGACCGACCGGCGCTGCCGCATGGGCAACGCAATCGTGGGCGCCAGCGGCCGCGCATAAGGTGATTGACGGCGAGGACCGCTTCTTTTTGTATTTTGCCAACAATGCCAGCGGCATCGGCGTGCTGATGAGCGACAGCCCTGTTGGCCCGTGGACGGATCCGATCGGAAAGCCGCTGATCACAAGAAACACGCCGGGCGTGGAAGGTGTCACGTGGCTGTTTGATCCCGCCGTGCTCGTTGACGACGACGGGAAAGCCTATATCTACTTTGGCGGCGGCATTCCGGAAGGCGAAGCCGAAATGCCGAATACGGCTCGCGTCATGCAGCTTGGCGACAATATGATCAGCGTGCTTGGCGAAGCCGTCACGATTCCGGCTCCTTATATGTTCGAGGATTCAGGGATTAACAAATTTGACGGAAAGTACTACTATACGTACTGCTCCAATTTCTCGGAAGGAACGCGGCCGGAGAACAGTCCCCCTCCCGGCGAAATCGCCTATATGGTCAGTGAGCATCCGATGGGCCCATGGACGTATCAAGGGACCATTTTGAAAAATCCCGGGCATTTCTTCGGGGTCGGAGGGAATAATCATCACGCCATCTTTCAGTTCCAACAGAACTGGTATATTGCCTATCACGCCCAAACGTTGTCAAAGTCCATGGGAGTTCCGAAAGGCTATCGCTCAACCCATCTGAACCGCGTTTATTTCGAGACGGACGGTACCATCCGGGAGATAGACGCTGACATGGAAGGCGTGAAGGGGATCCAGCCGCACAATCCCTTCCAGCGAACGGAGGCAGTAACGATGGCATGGAATGCCGGAATTCAAGTCAATCCGTCTACTGCTGCTGAAGACTCGCAGGACAGCACGATATTGGCGGTCACGGACATCCACGACCGGGATTGGATCGCAGTGGCCAATGTTGATTTCGGAAAAGGAGCATCTGCGTTTACGGCTTGGGTCTCGGGAGTGGAAGGAGGAGGAAGCCTGGAGCTTCGGCTGGACCATCCGGAAGGAGAACGGATCGGCACAGTGAACGTACCGCCAGAATCCGGTGCCGAACCACGTAAGGAAATATCCATTGAAGTTTCAGGCGCATCCGGCATCCATCATCTTTACTTCGTATTTACCGGAAAGCAGGATCAGAAGTTATTTGATTTCGAAGCATGGCAATTTGAGCTGTGATTGCATATATACAGCCCGTCCATTCATAACGTGATGATGGCAAGCTAAAAAGGCGCTCGCGAGTCAAGCAGCGCCTTATTTAGGTGCTTCAGGTGAAAATGTACGTACAAGTTAGTGCTGGCCAGAGGCAACGGGAACCGTACGGGAGCCATGCAATTTTCTATACATGTTAGCGCTTACTCCTGCATAAGACTTGAATTTTTTATAGAACCAGTCCATATCGTTGTATCCCACCGCATCAGCAATTTCGTATATCTTCATGCCGGTATGCGTCAGCAAGAATTTCGCTTTCTCCATTCGCTGCTGCAGCAGATATTCGTTAAACGTCATCTTCTCGTGAAACTTGAATTTCTGCACCAAGTAGGAATAGTTGAAATGCATCCGCTCGGCAATTTCTTTTAAGGTGATGTTTTGGTACATCGAATCCTTCAAATATTCCTTGACCTCTTGAATGACCTGATCCTCCTTTTCCGCATGGACATGGGACAATCTATTATCCGGATGCCCGTCACCGGAATGGGTTGCCGGCGAGATCGTCCGCAAGCAAGTGTTGAGCTCTTCGACCGTGAACGGTGCAGGCAGATAATCGTTGACTTGCAGCTGCAAGGCTTTCCGGGTCCAATAAAAATCCGTGCTGCCTCCGGTAACAATGATGGGAACCTGGCTTACGCACCGGATGTTTGCGCATAACTCCATACCTTCGGAATCTGAACCGAGTGCATGGATAATCACCAAGGTGTAAGGCTCCAAAGCAATGAATTGCATGGCGGACGAGGAGGACCTGACGCAGCGGCGCCGCGAGCATCTCAACTCATTCCAATCCGGCCGGATTTCCGGTGTTGCTTCATCATGGGATTGCAGATCAACAAACAGAACATCGTGCACAAAGCTTCCCCCCAACTTCGTTGTAATAACGCTTTCATACGGTTTGTTAACATTATGGGGAATGGAAACCCGAATCACAATGTGCCGATTTTTATATTTCTAACCGATATTTACTTCTTACTGAAATATAGGGGGCCTGGTAAGCGTAAGGAACATTGGCAACCGGAGAATGGACGGGTGAACGATCCCAAATTTGGCAGGTTGTTTCAATAATATGTAAGCGCTAATATGAGGTTATGATATATTCGGGCCGGGTCCGATACCGGATCCCTATCGCTTGCTCGAAGTGGAAAGGAGGTCATGCTTTGCATCGTATGCCTAAACGCGGCCGATGGGTGGTCACGGCGGTGGCTGCTGCGGTGGCAGCGTCCGTCGTTGTCCTGTTAATCCTGCCCCAAATGGGCAGCCGTGACAAGCCGCCCGCCGAAAGTCAGGCTCCAGGAAAACCGGGGGAAGAAGCAGCGGAGCTAAGAGGGGATTCCGGAGCGTCGAACGGGAAACCGAATGCCGAATCCCCTGCGGGCACTAACCAAACGGCGTCAACCGAGCCGAAGACACAACAGTCCTTAGCGCAAGATATTCCCTCGCTGCATGAACTCTTTGAGGAGGATTTTCCGATCGGCGCCGCGATCGAACCGAATCAGACCAACGGCCCATCGTCGGAGCTGCTGAAGAAGCATGTCCGCTGGCTGGTGGCGGAGAACGCAATGAAGCCGGATTCGATCCAGCCATCGGAAGGCCAGTTTATATGGACGAACGCCGACCGAATCGTGGAATTTGCCAAGGAGAACAACATGCAAGTCCGTTTCCATACTCTGGTCTGGCATACCCAAGTTGGTGCATGGTTTTTCCAAGATGCGGAAGGCAAGCCGATGGTGGATGAGACAGACCCCAAGCGCCAGGAAGCGAACAAAAAATTGCTGCTGGAACGCCTGGATACCCACGTAAGGACGATCGTCGGCCGATATAAGGGCGAGATTACGTCATGGGACGTGGTGAATGAAGTCATTGAACCCGGGGATCCGGACGGGATGCGCGCGAGCGAATGGTATAAAATTACCGGTACCGATTACATCGCAACGGCTTTTCGAGCGGCTCGGGAAGCCGGAGGACCTGGAGCGAAGCTCTATATTAACGATTACGGAACGGATAACCCTGTGAAAAGGGACCGTTTGTTTCAGCTGGTGAAAGATTTGCTGGAGCAAGGTGTTCCGATCGACGGTGTCGGACATCAGACGCATATTGACATCTATGGTCCATCGGTGGATTCCATCATCACGTCGATGCGAAAATTCGCGGAGCTTGGCCTCGACAATCTCGTCACCGAGCTCGACATGAGCATTTATGCCTGGAACGACCGCAGCGATTACGGCCAAGATCTCCCGCAAGAAATCCTAAACCTGCAAGCCGAACGATATGGCGAGTTGTTTAAGGCATTCCGCCAAAACAAGGACATCCTTAGCGGTGTCGTCTTTTGGGGCCTCGCCGACGATCATACCTGGCTTCATGGTTTTCCGGTCGCACGCACCAATGCGCCTTTGCTGTTCGATCAACAACATCAGCCCAAACCGGCGTTCTGGGCCGTTGTTGAGGCGGCGAAGACCGAGTTATAAACAGACGTTACCGCAGAGTCGAGCAAGCATTATGGATAAACAATTTTATAGCTCAATGCCGCTTACCGAAAAAAACGTGATGAGGAGAAAGCCGAATGATGAGAATGAATGTGGAGAAGCTGCCCAAGCTTCATGAAGCCTTTGGAAATAGCTTCAACATCGGAGCTGCCGTGAATCCGATCACGATGGTGACTCAAAAGGAATTGTTGACGCACCATTACAACAGCGTTACGGCGGAAAATGAAATGAAATTCGAGCGATTGCACCCATCGGAGGATGTATATACATTCGAGCAAGCCGACCAGATTGTATCGTTTGCCAAATCGAACGGAATGGCGGTGCGAGGACATACCCTCGTATGGCATAATCAGACGCCGGAATGGGTGTTTCAAAACAGCTCCGGCGGAAAAGCCGGCCGCGAGCTGCTGCTTGCGCGGATGAAAGCGCACATCGATGAGGTGGTTGGCCGTTATCGCGGAGATATCCATGCTTGGGATGTCGTGAACGAAGCCATTGCTGACAGCGGAAGCGAACTTCTTCGTTCCTCCCCGTGGCTTGCTTCGATCGGGGAGGATTTTATCGCCAAGGCATTTGAATACGCGCACGAGGCAGATCCGCAAGCGCTGCTGTTTTATAACGATTACAACGAATCCGTATCCGAGAAGCGGGAGAAGATTTACGAGCTCCTTAAATCATTAAAGGAGCAGGATGTGCCGATTCACGGCGTCGGACTTCAAGCTCATTGGAATCTGGAGTTTCCATCGCTTGATCATATCCGCAGGGCCATCGAAAGATATGCCAGCCTTGGCCTGATGTTGCATATAACGGAGCTTGACATATCCGTTTTCGCGCATGAGGATAAGCGGACCGATCTGGCGGCGCCGACGGAAGAAATGCTTGAACGCCAGGCGGAGCGTTACGGACAATTGTTCCGGCTGCTTAAAGAGTACAGCGGCAGCATAACTTCCGTAACCTTCTGGGGCGCGGCGGACGATTATACCTGGCTGGATCATTTTCCGGTAAGGGGCCGTAAAAATTGGCCGTTCGTGTTCGACGAGAACCATCTTCCGAAGGAATCCTATTGGAACCTGTTGAAGGAAGCCAATCCCGAAACAACATTCCAAGATGTACGATCGTAAGTCGTATTTCGGCAGTCGCCATGGGTTGAAAGGAGAAATCATCAGATGAACAAGACGCAGATCACGAATCCGATCATGTGGGCGGACGTGCCGGATGTGGATGCCATCCGGGTAGGGGACGTCTATTATATGGTCAGCACCAGCATGCATTCCATGCCGGGCTGTCCGATCATGAGGTCCAAGGATTTGATGCATTGGGAGATCGTCAGTTACGTATACGATACGTTCGAAGACAACGAGGCCCATCGTCTGGAAGGCGGCAGCAATATCTACGGCCAAGGCTCTTGGGCGGCCAGTCTCCGCCATCATCGGGGGAAATTCTATGTCTGCTTCTCCAGCAACGATACCGGGCGGTTTTATGTGTACCGCACGGACGATGTCATCCAGGGGCCGTGGCAGCGATCCGTCATCGATGGACTGCGGCATGATCCGGGCCTGCTTTTTGATGATGACCGGGTATTCGTGATCTACGGCAACGGGGATATTTACATCACCGAGCTGACCGCCGATGCAGACGCCCTTATGCCGAACGGAATTCACCAGCGGCTCTTTGAAACGGAAACGGAGGGCATCGGCTTGCGCTGCGAAGGCTGTCATGCCTATCGAATCAACGGTTACTATTATTTACTGTTCATTGAATGGCCGAAGGCAGGGTTCGGCAGCGGCCGGCGCAGACAAATCTGTTACCGGTCACGGGAATTGCTGGGCCCTTATGAACGAAAAATCGTATTGGATGACGATCTCGGCTACCATAACAAGGGAATCGCCCAAGGCGGGGTGTTCGATACGCCGGAGGGCAAGTGGTACGCGATGCTGTTCCAGGATCATGATGCCGTCGGTAGAATCCCTTGCCTGGTCCCGGTAGCCTGGGAGGAGGATTGGCCCGTGTTCGGCATCGAAGGCAAGGTGCCGGAACGGTTTGAGGTCGACTTGCCGCAAGCCGTTGCGAAGCCGCTCGTGATCAGCGATGAATTCGAATACGAATCGAATAAGCTGGCTCTGAATTGGCAATGGAACCACAACCCGGATCATCGGTTATGGTCCGTGACCGAACGTCCCGGTTTCCTAAGACTGACAACGGGGAGCACGGCATTGAGTGTGCTTCAGGCTCGGAATACGCTGACGCAGCGCACGGAAGGGCCGGCATGCACGGGGACTGTCTTATTGGACACGGGGCGTATGAAGCCCGGCGATCATGCAGGGCTTGTTGCCCTGCAAAGCCATTTCGGCACCGTCGGCGTCAAGGTCGCGGAGAACGGCGACAAGTTCATCGCGATGAGCGTGAACGATGGGAGCGGCAGGGAGAAGGAGCTGGAAACGGTTCGGTATCGCGGCAGGGAAGTGCATTTGAGAATTGATTTTGATTTTGAGAACAGCAAAGATGTGGCCTCCTTTCATTATTCTGTCGACGGGGCCGAATGGATGCCGATCGGCGGGCAGCTGAACATGCGGTATACCTTGGATCACTTTATGGGTTATCGCATCGGGCTTTATTATTATGCGACCAGGCAAACCGGCGGCCATGCCGACTTCGATTATTTTCGTTACGAAAAAGCCGAGCGTTAGAGCGCGTAACCGAAGTGAAGAGGAGTTGATCGATGTATGAAAAGAACAGGATGGACGCTCAAGCTGTTACTGGCCGCGCTGCTCCTGCTGCCCGCAACGCTGGGCCTCCATAATGGTGCAGCCGAAGCATGGTCGGGCATGCCGATGTCCAAGCTTCGCGTCAGCGGCAATCAGCTGGTAAACAGCGAGGGGCAGCCCGTTGTCCTCAGCGGGTGGCACCAGCCCGGGGGCTCGTACTGGACGTATCAGGGAAGCGATTACTACCTGGACCGGAGCGGAGGGAATCGCCATGCTGCCATTTTGGCGTATTTAAAGGATATTACCGACACATTTTCCGATACCTCTCCGAAATACGGCAACAGTCACGGCTGGTATATGAACCAGGTCAGGCTCTTTATCGACCGTGAAGACATGGGCGACGTGGCGGCCGGAACGTATAATTTTGCCGGTCTCCAGTCCTTTACGCAGAACGTCGTGGTGCCTTATATCCAGTATGCAAAGACCAAGGGAATCTACGTTACGCTAGGCCTCGACTTCACGCTCCAGGATAATCAGGCAACGACGCAAGCCAATCTCGAGAAATTTAATCAAATCTGGGGATATCTTGCGGCACAGCCTGCGATCAAAAGCGCGGACAACGTCATGTTCGAGATCATCAATGAACCAGTGCTGTCTTATGCGAACGGTCGCTGGGGAGGACACCCGTCCGATCCCGAATTTCCGGCGTTTTGGGACTCGCTGCGCAATTTTCAAAATTCCATCATTTCCACGATCCGCAGTCAAGGGGCAGATAACGTGATATGGGCCGCCGGCCTTGGATGGGATCAATATTATCAGTTATGCGCCACGCGTCCGCTAACCGATCCGCTGAACAACATCGGATATGCCGTGCATTGGTACCCGGGCTACGGAGCAAAGGATAACGGCTCGATAAACCAGCAGCAATGGGATACCAACATTAAGCCCTGTGCGGACAACTATCCGATCAATATTACGGAAACGACCTGGTTCAAACGGCTGCCGGGAGACTCGGAGTACTGGGAGCTGTTCAACGGCTCGAATGAAGGCTTCGGCAAAAACACCAAGGCCATATTTACGGCAGCCGGGAACGTCAGCATCGCGGTCCACATGAACGGTTTTCTTCTGCAGCCAGGGGCAAGAAGCACGTTTGCCGATCCGACGGCAGGGCTGCTCTTCGACGGCGATCCGGCACGGGACGGCATGGCCCGCTTTATCTTCGAATGGTATTACGAACGTGCGCAGCTTCATCCATGGAACGGCATATGGAACGGGATTTTATCGGGAGAAACCTATAAAATCGTGAACCGTGCCTCAGGGAAGGTGATCGACGTCCCCGGCGGACAAAACAGCAATTCGCTGCAGCTGCAGCAATGGCCGGACAATAACGCCACGGCCCAGCGATGGGTTGCGGACGATATGGGAGCATACAACAATTTATACCGGCTTCGCAGCGTCAGTTCGAGCGACGGCAAGGTGATGGATGTTAGAAACGGTTCCACAAACAACGGGGAAGCAATACAGCTCATGCAGGATTATGGGAATCAAGCACAGCGATTCCGTCTGATCAAGCTAAGCAACGGATACTGGAGCATTCTTAATGCGAACAGCAATAAAGCCGTCGAAGTGGCGGATGGTTCGTCCGCAGACGGAGCGAAGCTCCAGCAGAATCCTTATCGAGGGGATTTGCATCAGCAATGGCAGTTGATCAACGTAAATTGACGCTGCCGTACAGGTGGAGAGCGGCAAGGTGAGGAGGATGAAGAACCATGGCAGGCCATTTCACGCCAGCGGGAAATGAAACGGAAGGTCCAGTGGCACCGCAGGATCCTGCAGTCAAACGCCGCGGACTGTACATCCTGTATGAGACGATCATCGAAGCGACGAATCGTCCCGACGGGAAGTACACGCAAGAGATATACCTGGACGGGAGTCAGCTCGTCGATAAAGCCCGATTTACCGGGGATGTGACGGATGAAGCCATTCTTGAGCTGCTAAAGAGCAGCAGGGGTCTTCGCCGGCTGGTGGACTGTATCGGAATATCCGTTCATGCGCATGAACGGGACGTATCGAGCGTTCTATTCACATTTTGGAATTGGGGAAAAGCGAATCCATACGAAACGGGATCTCGGCAGAGTATAACCTGTCCAGCCAACGGCACGGAAACGCTCCTGGCTCTGGATGAGGACGAAGATCGACATCCGGATGACGATGTTCCAGGCAAATTCGTCTTCGAGTTTGAGCGAGGGGGCGTGTTGGCAACGGTCAGCATCGTATTCTATCTGCGTGACGGTTACCAAGTCCCCGAGGCTGCAGTCGACCCCCCAGTCGATGTGGAATCACAAGCATATCAAGACATGATTAAGAAATCGCTCATAAGCCCGGGGCATAACAAACGATTAAAGGCGGCAATCGAAAAAGCGAAGCGGGGCGAGCCCGTAACCATCGCTTACATCGGCGGTTCCATTACCCAAGGGGCCGGCGCTGTCCCCCTCCATTCCCAATGCTACGCATACCAATCCTATGACCTGTTCAAGCGAAGGTTTGCACCCGCAGGCGACAGCCCGATTCGTCTTGTCAAAGCTGGCGTAGGCGGTACGCCGTCTGAGCTCGGCATCGTCCGCTATGATCGGGATGTGCTTCGAGAAGGGGAGGTACGGCCGGATATTGTGATTATCGAATTTGCCGTCAACGACGCCGGCGACGAAACGAAAGGAAATTGTTACGAGAGCCTGGTGCTCAAGGCTCTTTGCGCCGATCACAAACCCGCGGTGATTTTGCTGTTCAGCGTATTCGTGAACGACTGGAATCTTCAAGACCGTCTGGCCCCGGTCGGTTGGCATTACAATCTTCCGATGGTCAGCGTGAAGGATGCGGTCACGGAGCAGTTCCGATGGACCAAGGAGCAAGGGAACGTGATAACGAAAAGACAGTTTTTCTACGACATTTATCATCCAACCAATGCGGGCCATCGGGTGATGGCCGATTGTTTGGACTGGTTATTCGAAGTAACCGATCGTTCCTCCATCGACGAGGAGGACCTGACGGGTGAACAGCCTCCGCTGATCGGAAATGACTTCTCCGGAACGCAGCTGCTCGATCGCAGGAATGGCGATCGCATCGCCCGCATTAATCCCGGCGGTTTTTCGGACACCGACACGGATCTGCAAATGGCGGAGCTGGACGATCATGCATACGGGACACCGCAATTTCCGCACAACTGGATGCACACGGCCGATTCCCAGCTTTAAGATGACCATCCGGAGCAAGCGTCTTATCCTTGTTTATAAAGATTCGGGAAGCCGGGCATTCGGGACCGCGAAGATATGGGTAGACGGGAAGCTGAAGAAGACCGCCGATCCGCATGAAGTCAATTGGACGCACTGCAGCGCCGTGATTTTGTACAATGAGTCGAAGTCAGGAGAACATGCGGTAGAGATCCAGATGGCGGAAGGCCACGAGGATAAGCGATTTACGATCCTGGGTTTCGGTTACGTCCCATAGAATTGCATTAGATAGCTTCACGCTCCATGGGTAAGCTTGATTGGACATAAAGCGGCGCTCAATCAATAAGATGAAGGGGAGAGGAATATGAAGGAGACGGCACCGGCTGGATACGACGTTCCGCGGGAGATCGCCAGGGGGAACATCGATACGGTGGAATATGCATCCGAAACGGTAGGCAATGATCGAAAGGCGATGATTTACACGCCTCCGGGATATTCGGAAGACAACGTGTACAACGTTCTTTATTTGCTGCATGGCATCGGAGGTGATGAATCGGAATGGCACCGTCATGGCGATCCGCAGACGATTCTAGATAATCTATATGCAGACGGGAAACTCGCGCCCATGGTCGTCGTGTTTCCGAATGGCCGTGCGATGCCGAATGATCGGGCGGAAGGGGACCTGTTTGCACCGGACAAAATAAAAGCATTCGAGACATTCGAAATCGATCTGCTAAGCGATCTGATTCCCTTTATCGAGTCACGATACTCGGTATCGACAGGTCGGGAAAACCGTGCGATTGCGGGGCTGTCCATGGGCGGGGGGCAATCCCTGAATATCGGCTTGAAGCATCTTGACCGCGTCGCATGGATTGGCGCTTTTTCCCCGGCTCCTAATACGAAATCTCCGGAGCAGCTCGTCCCGAATCCGGAAGAAACGTCGGCACGGCTCAAATTGCTGTGGCTGTCATGCGGCGACGAGGACAATCTGAAGCAGATAAGCGACCGGACGCACGCGTATTTGTCGGAGCATCGGGTTCCTCATGTTTGGTATGAGGAAAGCGGAGGACACGATTGGCCCGTATGGAAGAACGATTTGTATCATTTTTCCCAGCTCCTTTTTAAAGATAACTGATGTTGAAGGAAGCCTTGCGCCATGTTGGCCGGGCTTTTTACTTTCAGCCAAAAACGAAAGGGTAAAATCATGACGTTATTGCCGAAGGACATTGTGTCCATTTTGGACCAAAACGGTATAAAAGCTGCTGATCTCCTACACGGGATGGAGTGTGACCGGCTGCCGGACGGCGGTTTTTCAGAAAGCTATCTCGTATTGTCCCGAGAACACCTCCACATCTTTCGCGGCAGCGGCGTTACGAAGGAGAAGACATTTTCGGGTTATGCAGCCGGCCGGCGCAAAGCTGCCGGCAAGCCGGAGCAAGAGGGTTCCGGCGATTGGGCTTGGGAACGCATTCCCCTCGAACGACTCGAAGCCTTGACCATCGTTAATCTGGTCGCTTCCGGCATGGTTGTTGCCAAGGAAAAGGAGGAGCGAGTGATCGGTGCATTCACAAGCGGCCATATGAATCAGGCCGTCCGGTTTGCGCAAGCCTTCGATAAATTGAAGAACAACGAGCCGTTTGAAGCCTTCGAAATTGACGGAAAATCGGACGGGGCCTCATGCCCGACATGCGGATTGATGTACCCCGAAGAAGGCAGGCCATTCTGTCCGAAATGCATGAAGAGGCATGCGGTATTCGCACGTTTGCTATCATTTGCGGGCAAGTATAGGCTGTCCATCTTTTTTATCGTGTTGTTTATGCTGCTGAACTCGGCGACGGGTCTCGTCATTCCTTATTTCCAGGGCACCGTGCTGTTTGACCAGGCTCTTGCCGGCAATGGCGCTTTTGCGGGGCGGATCGGTCTGGTCATCGTGATCATTCTCGCATTCCGAACGCTGTCGCTGTTGTTCGGTATCTTGTTCGGCACCATCATCGCAAAGCTGGCGGCAAAGGTTGCCTTCGATTTGAAAGCAGCAGTATTTACCTCGTTACAGCGGTTGTCGCTCGATTTTTTTATGCGAAGGCAGACCGGCCATCTTATGACTCGCGTGAACAACGATGCGCAGGAATTGCAATATTTTTTCGTCGACGGGCTCTCCTACTTCATCGTGAATGCGATGAATATAATCGGCATCATTGCCGTGCTCCTGTGGATGGATTGGCGGCTTACGCTGATCTGCCTGCTGCCCATGCCGCTGGTCTTCTGGCTTGTCCGGACTGCGTTCCCGAAGCTGTGGCGCTTGTCATGGCGGAGGCACCGCAAGGTAAGCGCTCTGAATTCGATCATCAGCGATTCGGTTCGCGGCTCGCGGGTCGTCAAGGCATTCGGTAAAGAACAGGTAGAGATCGGCCGCTTTCAGCAGGCAAACGATGCATTCTCCGGAGCCGAGCAGCGCTTTAATAAATGGAGCGGAACCGTGTTTCCGATTCTCAATTTTCTAACGCAGGCGGGCGGAATATTGATCTGGGCGTTCGGCGGTTGGTACGTGATGCAAGGCCGGATGTCTTTTGGCTCCGTGCTTACGTTCGTCAACTATATGATGATGCTGTACGGGCCGATTCAGTTCATGAATAATATTATCGGCTGGTGGTCCAATTGCATGGCGGCTGCGCAGCGTATCTTCGAGATCCAGGACGCCGTACCTAGCGTAGCAGAGCGTCCGGGAGCCGTTTCATTATTGACAATGAAAGGCGACATCGAGATCGACAACGTGTCGTTCGGCTATGAGCCGAACAAACCGATTTTGAAGCAGGTGTCCCTGCGCGCGAGACCCGGGCAAATGATCGGCGTCGTCGGCCATTCAGGGGCGGGGAAGTCGACGCTGGTCAATCTCGTGTCACGATTGTACGACGTAACCGCGGGAGAGATCCGGATCGACGGCGTCAATGTCAAGGAGCTTTCGGTTGCTTCACTGCGTCGTCATATCGGGATCGTATCCCAGGATGTCTATGTGTTCTCGGGCAGCATCGCCGAAAATATCGCGTACGCCGATCCCGATTGTCAGACGGTGGACATTCTGCATGCGCCAAAATCGCGAATGCGCACGATTTCATCGAAAAGCTCCCGGACGGCTATGATACCCAGGTCGGATCGGGCGGTTACAGCTTGTCCGGCGGGGAGAAGCAGAGGCTTTCGATCGCCAGGGCCGTGCTGCACAACCCAAAGGTGCTCATTCTAGACGAGGCGACCGCCTCGCTCGATACGGAGACGGAGCTGCAAATTCAGCAGGCGCTCGATTCGCTTGTCAAAGGACGGACGACGATCGCGATTGCCCACCGGCTGTCCACGTTAAGGCAATCCGATTCTTTGGTTGTGATGGATAGAGGAATCATCGTCGAAGCGGGCACGCACGACGAGCTGATGGCGATGGAGGGCGTCTATAGGGAACTGGTCCGCAAACATGACGAAGCGCTCAGAATGAAGGGGGAGATCATCGCATGACGACGATGGACGAACATCGGGGGAAAGAGCTGGCGGATGCGGCGGGCATCCGATATTTGACCCCGGGCAATACGGATTTCACGGAGACAAACGGACGTATGCTATCGGTCTGTACCGGGGGCGAAGTGCATTCGCCGGTTTACGTGCATTGTTCCTTTCCGCATACGAACCAGCGCTCATTCTTGTCGATTCGTACGGCGGATAACAAGGAGATCGGCATGATCCGCCATCTTGACGATTTTCCCCAAGGCACGGCTTCCCTGATTGAAAGGCAGATGATAATCCGCTATTTTACGCCGGAAATAACGAAGGTTATTGCCGTAACCGAGGAGTTCGGCTATTCCTATTGGGAAGTTGCAACGACTGCCGGACTGTGCAGGTTTACGGTGCGAAACGGCAGCGGCAACGTCAAGTTCGCGGCGGAGAACCGCCTGCTGATTATCGATGTTGACAGAAACCGGTTCGTCATCCCGCAGGTGGACCGTCTGAGCGAGAAGGAATACCGAATGGTCGAAATGAGATTGTAAACGGCGGTAACGGAGGAAAATCGATGAATTTGAATTTCACGCTTTCAGAGCAGGATCTAGCGGCGGTACGGCAAGTCGTCGGAGCTGAGATCGCTTATTGCGTCCCGGCCGACCTGTCGGTGGAAGGGCGGCGGGTGGAAGGCTATCTTGCGATTGGCGGTGGCAGATGGGCCTATGTGCAAGACGGCCAGGTGCGAGACGAGGGAAACATCGCTGACGCCAGCGATTATAAGCTGGTGCCGTTCGTTGGCAATGCAGTCCTCGAAGCCACGGAGAACGAGACGAAGCGAATCGTCGTCCGGGTGACGATGCAGCATGCGGCCAGGTACGGCTATATCGCCCAAATCTTGAATGACATGGCTGCCACTCGCCCGATCCGTATTTATCATGATGAAGCGGATCCGGTTTGTGCAGCTTGCGGACGATCGCTCGTCCCGGGTACGCGGGTGTGTCCCCGATGCATGAGCAGAACAGCCGCTTTCAAACGACTGCTTATCGTGTCGAGAAGGCACTGGCGAGGCTTAATGCTTGGGCTTGGCGTTCTGATCGTCGCTTCGGGACTGGCGATGGCTGGACCCTATTTCCAGAAGCTACTCGTCAACGCTGCGCTGCTGCCCCCCGCCGGGCAAGAAGCGAACGTTAGGGTGTTCTTCCTTGCCCTCGCCGGGATGCTGTTCTCCCTGGCCTTCAGCGAGCTGCTCGGCATCGCCAAAAACCGGATCATGGCCAGCGTCAGTACGGGCATTGCGGCCGATTTGCGCAAAACGGTATTCGATCGGATTCAGATCATGTCGCTCGGATTTTTGACGTCCCAGCGGGCAGGAGACCTGATGAACAGGGTGACGGCTGATACGGACCGCATCCGTCATTTGATTCAGGAGATGTGCACAACGGCCATCTACCAACTGATCATCCTGGTCGCGTCAGCGGCGCTGCTCTTTACCGCCGATTGGCGGCTAGCGCTGGTCGTGCTCCTTCCCGCTCCGTTCGTTGCTTATCTGCACTACTATATTTGGAGACGCGTGCTGCACAAGCTGTTTCACAAGCAGTGGCGAATCTCCGATAAGGCGAACTCATTCCTTCACGACGTTCTAAGCGGCATCCGGGTCGTGAAGGCGTTCGGCCAGGAAGAGCGGGAAATCCGCAGATTCCGGAAATACAACGGCGAATTTGCCGCAGCCGCGATCAAGAGCGAGAAATTGTACAGCGTTTTATCGCCGATCTCGAATTATTTGATTCAGATCGGCCAATATCTCGTACTCCTGATCGGCTGCTACATGATTATCGGCCGGGAGATGAACGTAGGCGAGCTGATCCAGTTCAGCGCTTATGCCGCCATGATTTTCGGGCCGATTTCCTGGCTGATGTTCATGCCGCGCTGGATCGCGAATGCTGTCATTTCGATGCATCGCGTATTCTCGGTAATCGACGAGCAGCCGGAAGTCATGGATGCAAACAACGCGGTGGGCCACCGGATTCGGGGCTTAATCGAGTTCCGCGACGTTTTTTTTGGTTATCGATCTTATGAGCCTGTTCTGAAGGAGATCAACCTCACCGTGAAACCGGGGGAGATGATCGGACTCGTCGGCCACTCCGGATCGGGCAAATCGACGACGATCAATCTGATTTCCCGTTTTTATGATGTGAACGAAGGGGAGATTCGGATCGACGATATCGATATCCGGATGATCCGGCAGGAGGATTTGCGCTCGCAGATCGGAGTCGTGCTGCAGGAGACGTTCCTGTTCAGCGGGACGATCGCGGAGAATATTCAATACTCGAAGCCGGGCGCGAAGCCGGAAGAGGTTATTGAGGCGGCCAAAATCGCCAACGCGCACGATTTTATCATCAGCTTGCCTGACGGTTACGACACGAGGCTGGAAGAGAACGGGAACAATCTGTCGGGAGGCGAGCGTCAGCGGATCGCCATCGCGAGGGCCGTTCTAAACGATCCGAGAATCCTCATTCTGGACGAGGCGACGGCTTCGCTTGATATCGAGACGGAAGAGGCCATCCAGGAGGCACTGAGACGAGTGACGAAGAATCGCACGACGATCGCTATCGCGCATCGTCTCTCTACGCTGCGAAATGCCGACCGGCTTATCGTCCTTGACAAGGGGCGGATCGCCGAAATCGGCACGCATCGAGAATTGATGAAGAAGCAGGGAATTTACTACAATCTGATCTCCGCCCAGCGCGGCATGTCCCGCAAGAACGACCCTTCCGTGGTGGTATGACGCCGCCAGATGCTTACTGTGAAATAGACGAGATGGAAAACACAAAGATGGATCTTTATGAACGTTGGAGAAATTGAGCCAAGCTTCCTATTCTGAGCTGCTGCCCGACATAGTAAAGAGTACACTGAACTGTTCATCCGGGTGACCCTAAGTCTGCAAGATAGCCTGGAAAAAAACACGCTGTCGACCGGAGACCAGGCTGAAACGGTTTAAGGGAGGGCTGAGAGGAAACGGGCTGATCGAACCTATTTTCAATTCGGCCGATATTTCCTTATTACCTCCAGCCAGCCGGGAGTGGATGGATAATTATGAGAAATTGGTGCCGGGTCATCGCACATTTCCCATTTGTTTGCGTTTTATCCGGGCGAAGGTATTAACGTGAATTCCACGCCCGAGCTGACTGCAGCGGCTCGAACGACATGGATCGCAGGCTGGCTGACGGCGTCGGACATACCGGCTGGAGCCGTGCGTGGTTCATCAACTTCTGGGTACAAACCGTTGGATGCCGACAAAGCTTACGAATACGTAAGAGCGATGCTCCACCACTCCACGCTGGTTTGATCCGTCTGCTGTTCGTTTTGCGTAACAGCTGGAGCGATGGGTAAGTTAGAGGGCTGCTGTCACGCTTATCCCGACTTTTCTCGGTTGGCAAATGGTGGTCGAATCCAACAGTTATTTGCCCTTGATTTTGCCAGCCTGGTTCGGTGGCGGAGCGTTTAACATTTTATTAATAAGGCAGTTCATAGAACGATCCCTAAATCACTTGACGAAGCAGCTCTTGTTGACGGAGAAGGTTATTTTTACATTTTCACGCATGTTATTTTTCCTATATCCAAATCGGCCGTCATTGTGGTTGCGCTGTTTCAGTTTCTGGGTGTGTGGAACGATTTTTTGGGCCCGCTTGTTTACATCAACAAGGAATCTAAGTTCACGCTGGCGCTTGGCCTGCAGCAATTTATTGGCTATTACACAGCTCAATGGGAGTTGTTGATGGCGGCGGCCACGATGGTTCTCGTTCCGCCTATTATGCTGTTTATGTTAGGACAAAAGTACTTTATTAAAGGCATTGCGGTATCCGGGCTGAAAGATTAAAAGCTCGTTCTGCCGATATATCGAAAGGAGGAACTCAATGAAAGCATTGAGAGGCAAACAGGTCATTTTGAAAGAGCAAGAACTGATTCGCAGGGAACGAGCGAACAGAAGCTATCTGATGAAGCTGGACAGCGGTCATCTGTTGTTTAATTATCATTTGGAGGCCGGAAGATTTCATGGAAGAACGATTCCCGAAGGTGCGCACGGCGGTTGGGAAACGCCGGTCTGCCAATTGCGCGGCCATTTTCTTGGTCATTGGTTGTCTGGTGCGGCGTTGCATTATGAAGAAAGCGGCGACATCGAATTAAAGGCCAAACTGGATGCTATTGTGCATGAATTGCATGAATGCCAACGCGATAACGGCGGTCAGTGGGTCGGTCCGATACCCGAAAAATATCTGCACTGGATTGCAAGCGGAAAAAGCATCTGGGCGCCCCAATACAATTTGCACAAAATATTAATGGGGTTGGTCGATGCCTGGCAATATGCCGGTAATCGGCAGGCCCTGGATATCGTGGATCGGTTCGCGGACTGGTTTGTCGAATGGAGCGGCACATTCACAAGAGAGCAATTCGACGATATTCTCGATGTGGAGACAGGCGGAATGCTTGAGGTTTGGGCCGATCTGTTGCACATAACCGGAGCGGACAAATATCGTGTGCTGTTAGACCGGTATTATCGCAGTCGGCTGTTTCAACCCTTGCTGGAGGGCAAGGATCCGCTTACGAATATGCATGCTAACACTACGATACCGGAAGTGCTCGGCTGTGCGAGAGCTTATGAGGTTACCGGAGACGACAGGTGGCTGTCCATCGTCCAAGCGTATTGGAATTGCGCTGTAACGGAAAGGGGAAGCCTTGCGACAGGCGGTCAAACCGCTGGAGAGGTCTGGATGCCGAAGATGAAGATGAAGGCCCGCCTAGGTGACAAAAATCAGGAGCATTGTACTGTCTATAACATGATCCGACTAGCAGATTTCTTATTTCGTCAATCTAGCGACCCTACCTACGCGCAATATATCGAGTACAATCTATACAATGGCATTATGGCGCAAGCCTATTATCAGGAATATGGTTTGACTGGTAGTCAGCATAACTATCCCAGAACCGGCCTGCTGACCTATTTCCTCCCCATGAAGGCCGGTCTGCGCAAGGAGTGGAGCACGGAAACCGACAGCTTCTTCTGCTGCCACGGCACGATGGTTCAGGCGAATGCGGCCTGGAACATGGGAATTTATTATCAGGACGGGGATATCGTCTATATCAGTCAATATTTCGATTCCGAGTTGCACACAAGTATCGCTGGAACCCTCATACGGATCGTACAGACGCAGGACAAAATGAGCGGCAGCCTCCTATCCTCGTCTAACACGGCCGGGTACCAAGCTATTAATGATACAGCGTCGACAAATGAAAATATACCTACTTTTCGCAAATACGATTTCGTTGTATCTGCTGCCGCACCGACAACGTTCACGCTCCGCTTCCGCATACCTGAGTGGATCATGGCGGGAGCATCCGTGTACGTCAATGACGTTCTGCAGGGGACGACTCTGGACAGCGAGAACTTCTATGACATTCACAGAGCATGGAAGGAAGGCGATACCGTCTCGATTATGCTGCCAATCGGCATTCGGTTTATTCCGCTACCGGACGACGAACGAACAGGTGCCTTCCGATACGGGCCAGAAGTGCTGGCAGGCTTGTGCGAATCAGAACAGCAGCTCTATATGAGGGATGAGGATATTGCGTCCGCTATCGAGAACGAAAATGAACGTGAATGGGGGAGTTGGCGGTATTTCTTCAAGACAGTCAACCAGGAACCTGCCATCACGTTCAAACGAATTCGGGATATCGGGTACGAACCTTATCAAATTTACTTCAAAGTAACGCGTACAAAATTATAGTGAAGAGAGAAAAATAAAATATTCTGTGTGTCCAGCCGATCAACATCCATTCCTGCGATAGATTTAGGCTGATGACTAGTACGATCAAACAGGCGGATACCGAGATCGGTAAAATTGCCATTTTCGTAATGGAGATTTGAGAGATGTAAGCTGTCGGAGGTCTCATATAACGTTCCTGTTCGGCGGGACGATCGGAGTGAATATTCATTACTCGAAGCCGAGTGCAAAGCTGGAAGAGATTATTCTTGAAAAGCCTTATCCGTTAGGAGGGAAGGAGCAGCTTATGGAAAATGAAATTCTCAGCGTTCTCTGCTATACGAGAGAACCGCTTGAACCGGAAATCTATTCCCCGAAGCTTGCATATAGCATGCATCTCGCTTACACCGAAGACGGGATGAGTTATCGGGAGCTTAATCACAACTCGGGGGTGCTGTTCGCTAAAGCCGCCGAGCTCTCAAACGCCACGCTGTCCGCCAAGAGTTTGAAGAATCCGTACCTGTTCCACATGGCTGACGGAAACTTTGGCGTACTGGCCATTCGGACGGAAGCGGACGGTTCTCCCGATCAGCAGAGCAAGGGCTCGGTGCTTTTGTTCACTTCCCCGGACTTGCTGCAGTATCGGGAGCTCGGTCTGTTGAACCTAACGAACGGGCTTCATGTACAAGATATCATGTGCGAATATGAACTTGCTTCCCGAAGGTATATCCTTCGTTGGCGTGAAGAAGACGGAAGGTATTATCAAAGGGAAATGGCGGACGTGACATGCCCGGACGACGCTGCCAAGCCGAAGCCGTGCGAAGCTTTCACGCTAAGCCCGAGACGCGTCGACATTGAAGGAGCAGTGCCCCGCAATGCGATACGTGTATCGCGAGGCGTGGCTCAGAGGCTGATTCATAAGCTTACGGTACCGGTTCATGTGCGTAATGAACTGCCGGAGCGTGTGGCCGTTACGTCCAAAGAACAGTTGCAAGCCGTTAAAGTGACGGCGATATACAGTGATGGCACAACCGCGATCAAGCCGATTGAGTGGGATGCGTCCGAAATCGATTGGAGCCGTCCCGGAACTTATCGCATTTCTGGAAGCATTCGGCAGGATCGCTATACGTTTCCGATGGCGACGAACCGTGCCGACCCTTGCATTGCTCGGTGGGACGGAAGGTATTATTTTGTCGCGACCAATGATGCCGACGGCAACCATACGATATCGATCCGGGAGGCGGATTCCATATTCGGTCTGGTCTCGGCAGAAGAAACCAAAATCCTGGGTACAGGCATGCATGATCATCTGAAGCGATTTCTGTGGGCGCCTGAACTTCATGGCATCGGCGGCGATCTGTATATTTTTCTTGCCGGCAGCAGCGGCGAATTCAAAGACATTCAATCGCATGTTATGCGGTTAAAGAATGGCGGCAATCCGAGAATGGCTGCGGATTGGGGGGCCCCGATCCGGGTCGCCAGGAATGACGGAAGCCCGCTGTTTCAAGCCGGCATAACGCTGGACATGACCGTATTAGAGCGGAAAGGCCGTTTATATGTGTTCTGGGCGCAAAGGGAATTGGTACCGCATGACCTGGGCTCGTGGATCTATATCGCCGAGGCGGATCCGAGGGAACCGTGGAGACTGATATCGGAGCCTGTCCTGCTGTCCAAGCCCGATTACGGCTGGGCGAACAATCAAACGTTCGTGGAGGAAGGGCCCTTTGCACTCATGACAGACCGGAAGATCTTCGTGACGATATCCGGTGCTCTGGTCGATGCCACGTATTGCGTCGGCATGCTCAGCGTCAGTTCTGACGCTGATTTGCTTGACCCGAACCAATGGACGAAGCGAAATTACCCGCTGCTAACCTCCAGTAGCGTGCCGGGCGAATACGGGCCAGGACACAATTCTTATGTGAAGGACGAGGAAGGAACGATCTGGAGCGTATATCACGCTCGTCCAGGCATCGGAGAGCCCCGCTGCTCGGGTCTCCGTCGCGTGCATTTCGACGTTGACGGTGAACCGATGCTGGGCTTGACGGAAGAGAAGGACCTGAATCCAGCGCTTGCGTCCGTATACCTGGATGTGCAGGTGGAAGCATTGGTGGAAGGCTGACGGAACAACAACTTTTCTGGGTTGTGCGAATTGTTGAACATGAAGAACAAAAGAAGCGCCGTGTTCCCGTGTGCGGGTACGCAGCGCTTCTTTTGCGTTTTGACGACGTGAACCCGAGGTTAATCCTTTGCCAATGATGAATTCAGATTGGGCACACCGTCTAGCCGACGCTCATGCGCTTTCCACTTTCCGGCTCTTTGCGTTGCCCAGAGCATCAACACTTTTAGTAATTACAAATCGTGTTTAGTTTCTCTATGGTTCGTTTTCGCAAGCAGTTATATGATCTTGGTGAGCATCAAAATGAAAGCGCTGCATATTCATGCAGCCAAAAATTAAGGGGGGAATTAACGCATGTGGATGCGTAAGATCAGTCTGCTGTTCTGCAGCCTGATTCTGGTGATCATGACGGCATGCAGCAGCGGCTCGGGCGGCGACGCGAAGACAGTCGAGCCCGGCAAAGCGGAAGAGGCCGTTAACGCGCCTGCGGAAGCGACAAACGAGCAGCCGACAAACGAATCAACCAGCGAGGAAGACATAACCGGTACGCCGGAAATGGATTTTGATATGGGCGGCAGCACCATCAAATGGGTGTCCTGGTATGACGAGTCCATTCAGGAAGACAACCCTGACAACATTAATCGGAAACGAAATTTGGAAGAGTTAATGGAAAAGCATAATTTTAAAATGGAATACGTAACCGTGGATTTCGGCGAGTATCAGGATAAGGTGACAGCTTCGCTGGTAGCGGGCGAACCGATCGGCGATATCATCCGGGTTGCAAGGCCATGGATGATTCCGACGCTGGTCAATCAAGGTTTGTTCGCGCCAGTGGATGAATACACCAAGAATGAGAAGGTATTCATCCAGCAGTATACGAACGAGTACTCCCAATACGAAGGAAGGGGCTACGGGTTCAGGACGGGGATCAACGGCGCGTCATCCGGCATTTTCTATAACCGCACGTTAATGAATCAATTGGGCATGAAGCCATTGCAGGAATACGTGAACGAAGACAAATGGAATTGGGATACGTTCATTCAAGTCGCGAAAGAAGCGAACAAAGATTCAAATAACGACGGCAAGTTGGATATTTGGGGTCTTGCAACCGCATCATTGCTGGTTCCTGCAATGGCTTCGAACGAAGCGAATCTGGTCATTCTCGATCAGCAAGGACTCGAGGATCCAAAAACCTTGGAAGTGCTGAACTTCTTGTCGCGCCTCGCAACCGAGGCGGTCGGGAGACCAACGGAAGGGGGAGACTGGACCGAGCCGGGCCAATTTTTCCGCCAAGGCAACACATTGATGTTTGCAGGCAGCGATTATGAAATGGAAAACTTCAAGAAGGACATGCCGGATTACGATATCGGCTTTCTCCCATTCCCGAAAGGGTCAAGCGCAACAAGTTATCATTCGCATAATACGATCCCAAACTACTTGACGATTCCAAGCGCGGTGGAGCATCCCGAACGTCTGGTCTACATTTATGAGAAAATCAACGATATCGAGTCGATCTACGACTATCCGAAACAATCTACGCTGGAGACTTTATTCAGCAACGAGGACGATATTGAAAATGCCAAGATGGCCGGTGAGAGCATTAAAGTGATCGATACCGAGAGCGGATATCCATCGATGCCTTATTACGATTTTATAGGGGAGATTATGGAAGGCATCCCGGTTTCGACGGTCGTCGAGAAATATAAAGGACCGTTCCAGTCAGCAATTGATGCGGTTTGGAAAAAGTAATCGTGGCCTCAAATGGAATCACAGCCAGTCCTCCCGTCATTTTGAAGGGATGAGTCAGGTACAGCGTTACAGATGGAAGCGATTTCAAGTCAATGCTTCTTAACGGAAGACGGTGGATAGCCTTTCGCTTCCTTGAACACTTTGCTGAAATAGGAAAGATCTTGAAAGCCGCAGGATTCGGCGGCTTCCGTCACGGTAACGCCGCCGGCCATCAGCATGATTTCAGCGTTATTCACGCGTATCCGCTGCAGGTATTCCTTGTAGGTCGAACCGGTATTCTTTTTGAATAGTTTCCCTAAATAAACGGGATGGAGGTTGAACTGCTCGGCGAAGTCGTTAAACGACAAGTCTTCCGCATAGTGTTCTTCGATGATGGAAGCCAGCTTCTTGATCCGCGGATCCATGTGCATGATCGTTTGGCGATGCATACCGTGAAGCAGCCGGTGGAGAATGAGTTCGAACAATGCACGGGCATGGATCATATAAAACGGTTGTTTATTCATCCACACGTGGTTGAACTCCCGGATGTAGGCAAGGATCTCCTTGGTGATCAATTTCTTCGTTACGACGCCAAACGGAAGCCGGATATGATTGTGCGGTTCGGCCCAGAAAAAATTGAAAGGATACGCATGCATGGGAGATTCCTTGCATGTATGGGCTTCCCGTACGCTTCCCCCCGGAACGTACACCAGGTCGCCCGCCTCAACTGCAAATTTTTTGCCGTCAATGTAGTAGTTTGCCCGGCCATCAACGACGAACGTCAAATCGTGAAACCCGATCCGGGCCTTCTGTATTCTCCAATCCGGATAACATCTGCGGTCCACGAACAGAAAAATATTCGGTACGAGATGAGGGTGATACTCGAGCTCCATGCGGATATCGCCTCCTTTTTAAACAAATTGTAATGTCCTCATGAACATTTACAACCTGTGGTTGGATGGTCATTTCCCGATGTATCGCCACTTGATCATGTGAAATCATCCGTTAAGAAAGGGAAGGGTCCAATGATTACGTTAACCGGATTTGCAGACGAGATATCCCCGGATTTGGATGTACAGCTGGATGTCCTAGAATCCGAAAGCATCCGTTATCTTGAGCTTCGAGGCGTTTGGGGGAAAAATGTGCTGCAGCTGACGAAAAAGGAAGCGTTGACCGTGAAAGAACGATTAGCGGAGCGGAGGGTCGGAGTCTCCTCGATCGGATCGCCGATCGGGAAAATCCAAATCACCGACGACTTTGAAACCCATCTCGAAGACGCTCGGCGTGCCGTTCGTCTAGCCAAGTTTTTCCATGCGCCTTTTGTACGCGTGTTCTCCTTTTACATTCCGGACGGGGACTACGAGAAGCATCGGCCTGAGGTGTTACGGCGCATGCAACGACTCGCTCGGTTGGCTGAACGCGAAGGCGTGGTTCTGCTTCATGAGAATGAAAGCCATATTTATGGAGACACCGGCGAGCGATGTTTGGATCTGCTTCAAACGGTTTCATCCTTCCATTTGCGGGCAGCCTTTGATCCGGCGAATTTCGTGCAGTGCGGCGTGAAGCCCGTCAATGAGGCCTATCCACTGGTAGGCGACTATACGTCGTATGTTCATGTGAAAGACGCCATCATGGGGAAGGGGACCGTCGTACCTGCAGGCGATGGCGACGGCGAGCTCCGCGAGCTCATTCATGAGCTCAGCCGCAGGCGATTTTCAGGGTTTATGTCGTTGGAGCCGCATCTGCGCGCCGCCGGAAAATTCGAGGGATTCACGAATCCGGGGCTTTTCGTTGTGGCATCCAAAGCGATAAAGCGATTGTTAGCGGAGCAAGCAATGGAATGGAATTGACCGGCTGAATATTGATTCAACGCGTGACCTTGGTTTGAGGAGCCAAAAAATTCGAGAGGAGCAGTCTCATGAGTTTACGGTTTAAGAAATACTTATGCGTATGTTTGTCTCTTGCCATCGCTTTGTCCATTCTGGTTGCACCTGGCAATATTGCCGCAGCCAGCGATGCCGTCATCAATGTCTCCTCGGAGAAGCAAGTGATTCGCGGCTTCGGAGGCATCAACCACCCGGCATGGATCGGCGATTTGACGGCAGCACAGAGAGATACCGCATTCGGAAACGGGGCGAATCAGTTAGGTTTCTCAATATTAAGAATCTACGTGCATGAAGACCGAAATCAGTGGCATCGTGAGCTGGAGACGGCCAAACGGGCCATTGCCCTTGGAGCCATCGTATTTGCTTCCCCATGGAATCCGCCGGCCGATATGGTTGAGACCTTCAACCACAACGGCGATACGACGGCAAAGCGGCTTCGTTACGACAAATACGCCGCGTATGCCCAGCATCTTAACGATTTCATGACGTACATGAGAAACAATGGCGTCGATCTGTATGCGATATCCGTCCAAAACGAACCCGATTATGCACATGACTGGACGTGGTGGACACCGCAGGAAATGCTTCGCTTTATGAAAGAAAATGCCGGATCGATCAACACGAGAGTCATCGCGCCGGAATCGTTCCAGTATCTGAAAAATATGTCGGATCCGATTTTGAATGATCCCCAGGCGCTTGCCAATATGGATATCCTCGGCGCTCATCTGTACGGCACGCAGATTAGCAATTTCGCTTATCCGCTGTTCAAACAAAAAGGAGCGGGAAAAGATCTCTGGATGACGGAGGTTTACTACCCGAACAGCGACAACAACTCGGCGGATCGCTGGCCCGAAGCTCTGGATGTGTCTTACCATATCCACAACGCGATGGTAGAGGGAGATTTTCAAGCTTACGTATGGTGGTATATCCGCAGATCTTACGGTCCGATGAAGGAGGACGGCACGATCAGCAAACGCGGCTACAATATGGCTCATTTCTCCAAATTTGTCCGCCCCGGTTATGTCAGGGTGGATGCCACGAAAAATCCTGAATCCAACGTTTACGTATCAGCCTATAAAGGTGACAACAAAATCGTTATCGTTGCGATTAATCGGAGCAGCGCCGGGGTCAATCAGAACTTTGTTCTGCAGAACGGATCGGTTTCGCAGGTATCAAGGTGGATCACGAGCAGCAGCAGCAATCTTCAACCCGGAACGACACTCAATGTAACGGGGAGCAACTACTGGGCCCATCTTCCCGCGCAGAGCGTTACCACCTTTGTAGGCGAACTCGGGCGGTAACTCACCGTCAACGGTACCGGTAGTTATCACAAAGGTAAATCATTTTAACAAAGAGCTGTCTCCAGGTCATACAGGCGACTTGGAAGGGCAGCTCTTTGTTTTGGGCTGGAATTGATCCGAAATTTCAGCTGATTATAGTTGGATGCATGAAAGGGAGCAAAGCGCAGTCCTGGGTTCCCCCTATGCCCTAGGCGATTACTTCGGTTTATCCTATTGCCTTGTAAAGGAGTTTGCGGCCATTCTTCTCCTAGCCGGTAGCCATATCGTAAGCAAATTGTACCCCGAGGAAGGAATTGTACCTTTTTCTTGCGAACAGTGAAGTGTATCATCGAATTGCCTTGTTTTTGAAAACGCTTTCTATTGAGGAGGGTACGTATGCAGCGTTTATGGTCCAAGTTCTCCCCGGTGTTCCGCAGATTTCTGATCTCCTACTTGATTGTGCTCTTAATCCCTCAAATTGCGGGTTATGCATCGTACAGGGCTTCAATTGAAGTAGCAAAATCAAGTTCGATTGAAAACAGTCTGAGTTCCTTAAATCTGGGAAAAGAGATCATCGAGCGTCATCTGGTGGAGGTGGAAGCCTTCACGAAGCAGCTTGCGATCAATCAGGATCTTTATCGTCTCATCGCTGATCCCAAGCCGCTCGACAGCAACAACGTTTACGGCTTGGGACGCATGCAGCGCAGCCTGTCCATGTACAGCAGCACGAATGATTACCTCTCCAATTTCTTCATCTACATACGCAATTATAATGCCATTATTACGCCGAATACCCTCTATTACCGGCCCGAGCATTATTACGAGGCGAATCGGCTTGAAGGGCTGACGTTCGAGGATTGGGAGGAGGCCGTATTGAAGAAACCGCATCTAAACGAGATGATTCCGCTTAAGAAATATAGGCGGGAAATCCGCGACACGGTGTTTGTTGAGTCGCCGGCCGTCACGTTTCTGCAATCGATCCCGCTTAACAGCTTCAACAATCCGCAGGCGATGATCGGCGTACTGATCGATGAAGATCATATGGGCAGCCTGCTGCAAAATATCGTGGATCAATACGGCGGCTGGGCGGTAGTTGCGGACCGGGAAGGCAGATTGATCCTGTCCCGCGGCATCGACGAAGAGGAAGCCAAGCGCTTCACCGAAGCTTCTTCCGATGAGAACGGCGAGGTCAGCCCCACGGGAGACGGACGGCTGTTGATCTCCATCCGGTCCGACCTGAACGGCTGGACCTATATAGCCGGAATACCCGAGCAGGCGCTGATGACGAAGGCCGATAGAATTCAGCGGGTCACGATGACGTTTACGCTGACTGCGCTGATCATTGGCTTGCTGATTGGACTTATCCTCGCTTACCGGCACAGTGCAAAGGTCCAGTCGCTCCTGTCCGTGTTTCGCGAGCAAAACCACAATTCCCGGGAGAAGATCGGCAACGAGTATGATTTTCTGGCCGGCAATATCGCGGCTCTGATCGCTAATAACAAATTGTTGGAGTCCTCACTGAACGATCAGCTCCCGCTGCTTAGGGATGCGTTTATCAAACGGCTGCTGACTGGCGACTTCTATACGCTGCGCGAGTTAGAGGCAGTTTCCGGTCAGACGGGAGTCCCGCTCCGCGGCGAGCAAGGACGCGCAGGCATTCTGAAAGTCGCCGGATATGGCAGTGCCGACAGCGAAGAAATCATCCAGGAACTCAGCGTTGCCCGGTTGATCGTCCGGCAGGCTTTGAGCCGGCTGGAACCCGATGTGCTGGTTACGGACTGGGGTTCGGACCAGATCGCTTTCGTGCATCCGCTTGCCGGGGAGCCACTTGACGACTTAAATCGTCGCCTGGAAGCCGGTCTGCTTCAACTGGTCGATACGGTATACCGGCATCATCGATTGTCGATTACGATCGGGCTGGGTTCGGTGTTCGACGCTTGGAACGGTGTGGGCGACTCGTTCAACGAAGCGCAGCAAGCGCTGGAGTATGCCGTTCATACCGGGGCGGTCGGCATCACCCGGTTCGACGATGCGATGAAGGCTACGGAGCTGTACTATTATCCGATTGAATCCGAACAACGTATGCTCAATACACTTAAGGCGGGTGAGCTCGAGGAAACAAGCCGCCTTCTTGACCAGCTGTTCAGCCGGAACTTTGAAGAGAGGGAGCTGTCGTACGATATGACGCAGCAGTTCGTGATGGAGCTCAAGGGAACCTTTCTGAAGCTGGCCGAACAAAGAATATTCCACGACGAGTCGCTCACCGACCATATCAAAGAGCAGATCGCTGCAGTTACGACGACGGATGGGGTAGATCAGCTCAGGGAGCGATTCGGGCAGCTCATTCATGAGATCTGCATGGATGTCCGGAAGAAAAAATGCGACATGCACGCCGAGACCGTGGGTGAGATTATCCGCTACATCCACGAGCGTTATTCCGACGCCGAGCTGACGCTTTATCGTATCGCGGAGCATATCGGCAAGCCCGAGAAATATATCTCCCAAATGTTCAAGGAACATACGGGAACGAATCCTTCGGACTACATTGAACTGGTGAGGATCGGCAAGGCGGCCGAGCTGCTGCAGCAGAACCTTTTGACGATTGACGAGATCGCCGCGCAGGTGGGGTATAACAGCGCGCATTCGTTTCGGAGGGCCTTCAAGCGGGTTCGCGGTGTGTCACCGAGCACATTTCGGCAAATGGCCGATTAAGGAGACGGCGGGCTCGCCAATCTTTTCGCGGAAAGAGGAAGGTCAGCCGCCTGCTTAAACGAATGGATCGAACGTCTTGGCGGACGTTTTTTAATCGAACCCGCCCAATGAAAAACCGAGTGAAATCAAGGCTTGGAGAGCATCTGTTTCCGAAAATGTACGGTACGGGAGAAAGTGTGCCTTTACGAAGCCGAGCTTGCAATTTTATGATTACGCACAAGAAAGCGCTGCCAAATAAGTTCTGGCTTCATTGGCAGCTACTCATCGAAGGAGGGATGGAACTGAGTACTCTATTTTCCAAGTCCAAAACCGTCAGAGCCCCGAGCAATACACGTTCGGAAATCGGGAGATTTGCCTCCCGAAGCTTCAGAAGACATTGGCAGCTGTATCTGCTGATCATTCCGCCGGTCTTGTACTTCATCATCTTCAAGTACTTGCCTATGGCAAACGCCGTGCTTGCCTTCAAGAATTATAACGTGGTGAAAGGGATTTGGGGCAGCCCATGGGTCGGTACGCAGTATTTCGAGATGTTTTTTCGCAACCCGGCGTTCGCGACGCTGATCAAAAATACGCTGTACATTTCGTTCTATCAATTGATCGTCGGGTTTCCGATCCCGATTCTGCTGGCGCTGGCCTTGAACGAGGTGAAGAGCGCAAGGTTCAAAAAAAACGTGCAGATGGTCACCTATGCGCCATATTTCATCTCCACGGTGGTCATGGTGTCCATCATCATGCTGTTCTTGTCCCCGCGTCTTGGGATCGTGAATACGATTACTGGCGCGCTTGGCTTTGAAGCGATCAATTATCTTGGAGAGCCTGGCATGTTCCGCACGGTCTACGTGCTGTCCGACGTATGGCAAACCATGGGTTATTCCGCCGTGATTTATCTTGCTGCTCTGGCGGGAGTGGACCCGTCATTATATGAAGCTGCCAAGGTGGACGGCGCCAATCGGTTCCAGAAGATCCTGAACGTCGACCTCCCCGGCATTCTGCCGGCCGCGGTCATTATTCTAATTCTCAGTGTAGGCAGCATCATGGCGCTCGGCTTCGAGAAAATGTACTTATTGCAGAACCCGCTGAACCTGTCCACGTCCGAGATCATTTCTACGTATGTGTACAAAATCGGATTGTTGAATGCGAACTACAGTTTCGCCACGGCAGTCGGATTGTTCAATTCCTTGATCAATCTGGTGCTGCTCTTGGTTGTCAACGCCATTGCCAAGCGGGCTTCTAATACCAGCCTCTGGTAAACTTCGAGAAAGGGAGTGAGTGACATGAACGCATTGCGGGCCCATTCCGGTAGCCGGCGGAGCGTGAGGATCAAGGAGTCGCTGGGGGACCGCATCTTTCTGACCGTTACCTACATCTTGCTGACCTTGGTTCTAATTGCCGTGCTGTATCCGCTTATTTACATCGTAAGCTCATCCCTGAGCAGTCCTAGCGCTGTCTCTGCAGGCAAGGTGTGGCTGTGGCCGGTCGACGTATCGCTGGCAGGGTATGAGGCGGTGTTCCGAAACGGCCAGGTGCTGACGGGTTATGCCAATTCGCTGTTTTATACCGTTGCCGGTACGTTTATCAGTGTATCCCTGACCATCATGGTCGCTTACCCGCTGTCGAAAAAGTCGTTTTTCGGCCGCACGCCGCTTATGGTTTTCATTACATTCACCATGCTGTTCTCCGGCGGTTTGATCCCGACCTATCTGGTCGTCAAAACGATGGGCATGATCGACACGCGCTGGGCGCTGCTCATTCCGAACGCCGTATGGGTATGGCAGGTCATTATCGCCAGAACCTTCTTTCAGACCTCGATCCCGGATGAGCTTTCCGAGGCTGCGGATATCGATGGATGCAGTGACATCCGCTACATTTTCAGCGTCGTTCTTCCGCTTGCCAAACCGATCATTGCGGTGCTCTCACTTATGTATGCGGTGGGACAGTGGAACGCTTATTTCGATGCCCTGATTTACTTGAAATCGCAATCGCTCTATCCGCTTCAGCTCATTCTCCGCAGCATTCTCATCCTGGGCAGCGGAACGGGCAATATGGACGCCGGGGAGATGGTGAAGCAGCAGCAAATGGCCGAGTTGATGAAATACTCGCTCATTGTGGTGGCAAGCCTCCCGGTGCTGGTGATCTATCCGTTCGTACAGCGTTATTTTGTGCAGGGCATGCTGATTGGCTCCGTGAAGGGCTGATCCTGGGCTTCGCCCGTTATGTTGATAACCAATTCATGAGGGGGAGATTGATTTGAGAAAAACGGGAACCCGTCTGCTTGTTCTCATACTAATGCTTATTTTCGCGCTTGCCGGATGTTCCGGCGGAAATGTCAACGAAGGAAGCGAAGGAACGGAAGGCGGCTTACAGGATTCCGGTGAGAAGGTTACGATCAACGTATTTGCCCATCAAAGCTCGGATGTGGATCTGAAAACGAACAAGTTTACGAAAAAAATGGAAGAGCAATTCGGCATCAAGTTCAACTGGATAACCGTTCCGTTTGACGGCGCGGCCGAAAAGCGGCAAATTTCACTTGCGTCCGGCGACTATCCGGATTTGTATATGCTTATTCCTTGGGTGGACCGTTTCTCGCAGACGGATTTGCTGAAGTTCGGTCAGCAGGGGGTGATCATCTCGCTTAACGACCTGATCGAAGAGCATGCTCCCCACATTAAGGAAGTACTGGAGAACAACGAATATTATAAGGCTATGAACACCGCTCCTGACGGCAAGATTTACGGATTGACCGGCTTAAACGAATGCTTCCACTGCTCGTACCCGAATAAAATGTGGATCAATACGAAGTGGCTTGATCAGCTCGGGCTTGCGCAGCCGACGACGCCGGAAGAATTCAAAGCGGTCCTTGAAGCCTTCAAGACGCAGGACCCGAACGGAAACGGCAAGGCGGACGAAGTGCCGCTCAGCGGATCCGTCGAAAATTTCGGCGTTCACGTGATTCCGTACCTCATGAACGGCTTTATTTACAACGACGACAGAACGTATCTCATCATGAAGGAGAGCAAGATCGACACCGCGGCGAACAAACCGGAATGGCGGGAAGCTCTGGCCTACATCAAATCGCTGTATGACGGCGGACTCATTGACCCGGGGGCGTTTACGCAAAATGCAGGCGCGTACAAAAAAATCGGGGATAACGCGGACGCACAGCTTTTGGGTGCCGGAGCAGGCATGCATCCCGCGCTGTTTTTAACCACAGGAGAAGATGCACCCTACAGCAAGGACTACAACCCGCTTGCGCCTCTGCAAGGACCGCACGCCAATTATGCAACGTTCAACTATCCGATCGATCCGGGCGCATCCTTCGTTCTGACGAATAAAGCGAGCAAAGAGACGCAGATCGCCGCCATTAAAATGCTGGATTATTTCTATACGCAAGAAGGGGCAATGCTCTCTTATCTCGGTGAAGAGGGCAAGAGCTGGCGCAAGCCGCAGGATGGGGAAATCGCACTCAACGATAAAGTGGAGCCTCTCTATAAATCGATCCCGCTCGAATCCGGGGAGCAGCCCCGCAATGACAGCTGGGGAGCACTCACCCAATATAACCATCACCGGGCATACCGCGATGCCGAGGTTCAGGGCACGGATATTTACGCGAACGATGGTTACGAACGCCGCCTGTACGAGGCAACGTTACTGATGGAAGGCAAGGAGCCGAAGGAAATATTCCCTCACTGGGCGCTATGGGTCGATCCGTTGGTCGCCGATGAAGCCAGCATGATGCAGACCAACATCAAAGACTATGTCGACCAGAACGCTCTGCTGTTCATTACCGGCGCCAAGAGTCTGGATAAAGATTGGGAGGATTACGTGAAAGGACTGGAGGGTTTGAACATACAGCGTTATCTAGAAATCATGCAGGCTGCCTACGATTCATCGACGATATCGAAGTAGGCTGCGGCGCGGTAAGCTCGGATTCTTGGGGGCAGGAGTCCAGCGCGCAGGAAGCGGAGGGCGACAGCTGGCTCCTGCCGGAATCGAAGAAGATCAAGGCTTTGGTGGTGCTGGAGGAGTCAAGTCTAGAAACTCCCGCAATATTGAACTAGTGAAGCACAAGATAGGAGGAGAAAAAGGAGGGAAATCTAGTTATACTGAACTTGCATACGCATACTAACATTAAATTGGGAGTGGTAAATTACATGGCGAATTTATTGCGCATCGGAACGTTGGTTGGCGGCGGGGATGCTGCACGCGTAATTCCTCAGATTGCGCCCCACGGCTTTGAATCGTTCAGCCTTACCTTCTGGCAGACGACAGGTGCTACCGATCTTGTGGAGACGGCCAAGCAAGTCCGTGAGCTGCAAGCTGAACACGGTTTTATCGTGTCGACGCTGGGGATCTTCGGCAATCCGCTAACCGGAGAAGGCGGTAATGCTGATACTTTGGCGAGCTGGGAGCGTCTGATCGATCATGCCCATCTGTTCGGCACCGATATCGTTTCCGGTTTTACCGGACGATTGACGGGCGAATCCATCGACGAATCCATTCCGCAATATGCGAAGGTGTTCGGCGAGCTGTCCAAAAGAGCGGCAGATCAAGGCGTCCGCATTGCGTTCGAGAACTGCGATATGGGCGGGACATGGGAGACGGGGGATTGGAATATTGCCCATAATCCGACGGCATGGGAGATGATGTTCAACGCCATCCCGTCGGACCATATCGGCCTGCAGTGGGAGCCCTGCCATCAGATGGTCTCTTTAATCGATCCGATTCCGCAGCTGCGGAAATGGGTGGATAAAGTATTCCACGTCCATGGCAAGGACGCGACGATTGCTTGGGATATCGTGAGGGAATATGGCATTCATGGGCCGAAGCCTTATGTATGGCACCGTACGCCCGGATTCGGCGACATCGACTGGACCGACATCATCACGATTTTGCGGCAGGGCAACTATGAGGGAACGATCGATATTGAAGGCTGGCACGATCCCGTATATAATGGGGAGCTTGAGATGACTGGACAGGTTCATGCGCTTCATTATTTGAAGCGATGCCGAGGTGGAGATTTCATACCGAATCCGGTATGATTTTTACTACTTAAGCTTTGTCGGGGCGGCTGTTTTTAATTATGTTATCAAGTTCTAGTCAAATCATAATAACAAGAACTTGATAACATCCCCGACTGATGACAAGAACATGGTTACATTCTCAATATGATTTCATCGATGGCGGTATTAAACTAACGGGCAGGATAGTTATAAACAAAAAATCACCTGTGGTTGGTGTTTTTTAGTGTCGGCTATACCAAAATGTTTATATCTTTAGGTACTCGACTAATTGATCGAAGGTTCCGGTAAATCCGTTTTGAACGGTCTCACGTGAAGATAAGAAGGTTTTGTTCTCTTCCTCAGTCGGGGATACGGGAACAATAATCGTTGTAATCGTTGTTTTTCCGTTGTCCTCGATGAACGTCATGGTATTCAAGATTTCAAGTGGCCAATTTGCATCAAAGGGGGCACGTACAACGTTACCTTCCTCATCAGAAAAGAAACTGGTGTAAACGATTTTCTCCGACGCAACAATTTCACTGTATACAAATTTAACCCACATGATGTCGCCGTCAGAAGGTTTCTGGCTGTAGTGAAAGACACCGCCCGGCCGGAAATCTGCTTCCGCAACATGAAACGCCCAGCCTTTTGGCCCCCACCAGTTCCGAAGATGTTGTGATTCGGTGAATGCCTTAAACACAAGTTCTCGTGGAGCATTGAAAGTATAAGTGATTTCGATTTGAGTTGACATCGCGATTCCTCCAATAATTTTTTTGGTATTCTCAATTACCGTCTCCCGGCATTCAATGAACCTGGTTGAAAACAAATGGATCCAATCGTTCAGTTCCAAAATGGGCTGCGGCCCCAGCTTTTAGATACGGCGATTCACACTTGGATGCACCTAACAAGCCTGGAATCAGTAAGTACACGTAGATGTATAGAAACCTGCTGTTGATGGAGCCTGGTCGTTCTGCTATTTGTTATGGTATCGCCCATATAAACGTATCTCCTTTCTGGATACAATATATCAATACAGGAATATTCCTGTCAAGGAATACTGTCGATTTGAATAAGATTTAACTATTTCACTACACTCATGGGATTGTTACCTGCTGGCATTGCCGGTAACATCAATGGTTTTTAGGGTAAGAGACGATTGCTGAGGTGTTGGAGGACAAGAACATGTACCTATTGCCGATTCGATAAGTTTCTTACAAACGTACTACCGACCCAAGTTTTGGATCGGTAGTACGTGATGATATTTATGGGAAGTTAGCTGCCTCGAATTTGGCTCCACATGGTCACCATGTCGATCCAGCCTCGATGCTCTGCGATCTTGCCGTCCTCTACACGATATTGACGGTACAGCGTGACATCAATCGTATTACCCGTTGGCGCGGTTCCAAAGAACATGCCTTGATGTGTACCTTTCACGGTCATTCTCACGAGCACCTTGTCCCCTTGACCGATGATCTCTTCCACGGTGTATTGTTTATCAGGAAATGCCTCCAGGATCGTTGCTGCGAATTTTTTCAGACCTTCCTTGGATTGGTAAGAAAGCTCTTGATAATCGTTGGAGAGAAATCGATCCACGGAGTCCAATTCACTCTGATTCCAAAATGCCTCGATAAATTGGTTTACTGTTTCCACATTTTTTTGTTCCATCGTTTTCATATAAAACATCTCCTTTTTTAATGTTTATTGAAACCAGTTGTACTGGGTCAAACCAAATCAGATTTTATAAACAGGGACAATGGAATACAATCGGCTAATGCTTTGAATCCGGCATCGCTAGGATGAAGATGATCGCCGAAATCATAGACGGGAAGCAGCTGTTCGGGATGCTCCGGATCAGCCAGCGCAGTGTTAAAGTCGATAATACCGTCAAATACTTCGTTGGTCAGGATCCAGCGGTTCACTTCTTGCCGGATGAGCTCCTTCTCATTGGAGTAGTACGAAGCGCCGCCAAACGGTGGGAGGGTAGCAGCAAAAATGCGCAGTCCGTTCTCATGTACTTGGGCTGCCAATTCCCTCATTCCATCAATAATCTGATTTGCGGTCGCATATCCGAGTCCAATATCATTGATTCCTTCGAGAAAGATCACATCGGTAACTCCAGAATGTGAAAACAGGTCACGATCCAGGCGGGAAAGCACACTTTCTCCACCTATTGGCAGACCAACCGCTGGCCCCTTTTTCAATATTTGATTGCCAACGATTCCCGCATTGAGAACGGAGATCGGATAGGAGGTATGTTCTCGTCGAAGTCGTTCAAAGAAAATATCCGGCCAACGATGGTTAGCATCTGGAGTAGATGTACTCCCCTCTGTAATGGAATCACCAAGTGCGACAATGACACGTAAAGGCTCACCTTGTGTTAAAACCTCAATACCGGATAACCAGTAATAAGAATGAATTTTCTTCCGGAAAAAATCCGCGCTACTATCGTCGGCATGATTCCCCTCGGCGACATAAGTCGACCTAGGAGGCGAAAAATGCCATGTCGAGGTTCGTGTCGACTCAGGAACATAAACGCTGACAGCTACGTCAACATGTTCGTTTACTTGGAGATCGACAGGGTCCGAATAAACTTCTTCCCCTGCAGGAATGACGATGGAGAATTGACCATTCAAGGCAACTTGCCGACTAGTTCCGGGAACGGTTTCCCCATCTTTTGCGGCTAATGCTGCTGTTACTGTGCCGAAGACCGCAGGCTCGGAACCGTAAAGATTTGAAAACTTCAAGCGGATCTTTGAACCGAAGGCATGCGGATGTATAATCATTCGGATGGTCTGATCCTCGAATCGCTCTTCGGCAAAGTTCCCATCAAAGTACGTTTGACTTGCAAACCAAGATCCCATCCAATGGCCGTCAGAATACTTATGTTGATTCATTATCAAGAAGAAACATCTCCTTTGGTGTCACGTTACCATTTGGTAACCTAATGATGATAAGAAAAACGTCTATCGACGTACTTTCAAAGAAGACAGACCGCGTTTAACTGTAGTTTTTCTTGCGAGATAAGGGTGTTAAACTACGGAAGTTTATACTTTCTGATCTCTTAAAATAGGGATTGTGCTGTTAGTTTGCTGCCGCTGCTATCGGTGTTAGCTTACGGGTCAGATCCACGAAAGTGCTCACCGCATCTTGTACCCGGTCTCTCATTCCCTCATCTATCGGAGCGCCGTCGGGACCAAACGTGTTCGATCCATATCCGATCGAAATCCACTGCGAACAGTTAATTCCGTGCAAGTTGCGTACAATAGTCTGCAAATGCGACAGCGAGCTAACTCCGAGCGGACCGCCGGCGGAACTTACGGAAAGCACTGCCTTGCCCGCAACCTGGTTTCCGGTTATATAGTCTAGGGCGTTTTTAAGCGCTCCTGATACGGAGCCATGGTATTCCGGCGTTGCAAGGATCAAACCGTCTGCCTCTGCGATTGCTTCCAATACATGCTTAACGTTAGGATGGAAATCCCAGTTGTCGGGTGAAAAAAGCGGCAGCTGCAGCTCCGATAAATCAACGAATTGGACAGATATGTTCTGGGCTTCTAAAAGGCTGTCAATATACCGAAGTAGGTTCGTGCTGCTTGCGTTTGTGCGGTTACTGCCTGCAATCAAGGTTATTTTCATCTTCAACATCACCTTTCATTTTCAAATGGTTGTCGGAATGGATATGCAAGTCACCGGCTGACAAACAGATCCGTTTGCGATATCATGTGACCATTAGGTCACTTATTATGTTTTTATAATACGTTACCATAAGGTAACGTGTCAAGCGGTACAAATGAATTTTTTTTCAAATCGACAGGAAGGCGGTGTTTTGATGGAGATTGACATATTCAAAGCGCTTGCGGATCCCAGCCGCCGTAAGCTTTTAGATTTGCTTCACGCTTCTGGCGGGCGGACACTGAGTGATCTCTGCGAGCCCCTCGACATGTCCCGATTCGGCCTCATGAAGCATTTGAGGATTTTGCCAAAACAATTAAAATTACGATACTTTAGCAGAAAAGTACTCGCAAAATATAAGGGCATAGGAAAGTACTCATCCATTGATGCCAATACAAAAGAGGCAGCCTCGTAAAGCTTTAAATCTATGCGGGGCTGTCTCTTCGTGTTTACGGGTTTTGATTTGAGTTAATTTGTTTTTATATGTGTTGACGCGTATATACACAATGATGTATATTAAATTCATGAGATCAGCAACAATTCAGTTAAAGCCTCGAAGCCGGACCGTTCCAGGAGCTGGATGAATGGTTTGATTCCTTCAGCATTCTATGGGAAGAGCGTCTCGACAATCTCGAGGAGTATATGCTGGACTATAAGAATAAGAAGGAGGACTTATGACAGGTATCAACAGTTTTATCGCGAGCTACATGCTGAACTACCAAGAAGTCTGGTACCAAAGGCTGGATTCCCTTGAAAACTACATGAAAAGGATGACTGCAAATGAAAAGAGAAACAACCATTCGTAAAAACCGCGGTCGCAGAGAACTCACAGTCGAGCGTATCGTTGCGATGCCTGTTCAGCTGGCATGGGAAGGCTGGACGGAGCCCAAACATATTACAAAATGGTGGGGGCCAATGGGCTGGACGACAACCGTTTACGAAATGGATGTGCGGCCAGGTGGAGTGTGGCGGTATTGTCTTCAAGCGGATGACAATAGCGGCGAGGCGGCCTATTGCAGAGCCACATATGACGTAGTAGAGGCACCGGGAAAACTAGTGTACATAGACACTTTTGCTGACAGCGATTGGAATATCGTTTCGGATAGTGAAATGTACACAACCGTGTTGTTCGAGGAGAAAAGCGGAGGAACGCGGATTAGTATCGTGACGCGATTCGCTACCAACGAACAATGGGACCACGCTGAAGCGATGGGCATGATTGAAGGATTCACCGATTCTTATGATCGACTGGAAGAATACTTAGAAAATTTAATAGGAGGCAAAAACTCAATGGAAACCGTTATTTCAAAAGATGGGACACAAATCGCTTATACCAAACAAGGAACTGGCCCTGCAATCATCCTCATATCATCGGCAGCGGCTGATTATAAGGATGCTTCTCCGTTAGCCGAGCATTTGTCGGTCAACTTCACCGTATACAATTACGATCGTCGCGGACGAGGCCGCAGTACGGATACCTCACCTTACGAAATCACACGTGAAGTGGAAGATATCGAGGCTTTAATTGCAGTCGCCGGAGGGCAAGCTTACTTGTTCGGAAGCTCATCCGGGGCCGTGTTGGCGCTTGAGGCCGCGAGCTTGTTAGGAGATTCAGTCGCAAAACTCTTCTTGTATGAACCGCCATTCATTATTAACGACAGCCGTAAGCCTGTACCTAGTGATTACGTCGAACATTTGAATGGACTAATCAAAGATGAGAAAAGGTCTGAAGCAGTCGAATATTTCGCATCCGAGGCTCTAGGCATTCCCGGGGAATATATCGGCTATATGAAAGCCGATCCTTCTTGGAACAAGATGGAGTCCCTGGCGCATACTCTTGCTTATGATGGCATCATTATGGGAACGACGCAATCCGGGAACCCGCTGCCAACCGGCAGATGGAACGTTACGATTCCTACTTTGGTTATGACTGGGGAAAACAGCGAACCGCTTTTCCATGGCGCGGCACGTGCGCTTGTCGAACTTCTTCCAAAGTCTGCTGCACATTCGCTTGCCGGTCAAGATCATTCCGCGGTTGTCATGGCTCCTGATGTTGTAGCAAAAGCCATATCGGATTCCGAACAATTAAGGAGAGTGGGAGCATGACGAATATTCAAACGTTGGACCGACTAGTCGGTACTTGGCAAATCAGCGGCGGAGCAGAAGGAACGGTAACCTACGAGTGGATGGAAGGCGGGCACTTTTTGATACAACACGTCCATCTTTCCCAGAACGGACAAGAAGTGAAAGGGATCGAGATGATTGGGCATTTAAAGCCCTTCGGCGAAAGCAAGAGTCCGGATATTCGGTCCCGTTATTTTGATACGTTAGGCAATACCTTCGATTATGTGTATGAATTGGAAGGGGATTCACTCGTCATTTGGGCTGGAGACAAAGGATCGCCTTCCTATTATAAAGGGGCATTCCGCTCTGACGGAGATACCCATTCGGGGGCATGGCATTACCCCGGCGGGGGAGGTTATGAAACGACGATGACGAGAGTCTCGCCAGCAGGAGGGATGGGCATTGGTTAAGCAGTTGGTAGCAAAACCTTTAACGGTGACGGCTTCCAGATTCGCGCTAGCGTCAATTTTCTCAGGAGCATTGTTCGTGCTTCTCCTATGCAGCCTGCATCTGCTGCAGCCGAATTTGATCCGACATGGCGTTTTATTAGCGAATATGCTCTTGGCGACTTTGGTTGGATGATGCACCTGGCTTTTGGATTGCTGGCATTTGCTCAAATCAGCGTAGCAATTACGATATTCCCGCATATACGTACGGTTACGGGTTTCATCGGACTTGTTATTCTTGGAATCAGTGCAATAGGCGTAATAATCGCAGGCATCTTCGTGACCGATCCCATCTCCGTTAGTCCGGATGATGCGACGTTTAGCGGCAGCATGCACTCAATCGGAGCGATGCTGGACTACACGCCGGTAGCCGCATTACTGATTAGTCTTTCGTTATGTCGACTTGATGTTTGGCGTCCTGTGAAGAGAGTGCTGCTCACAATCGCGAGTATTACAATCGTCGCGATGCTGGTATTTGTGTTTCAAATTCCGCAAGACGGGCAATTCGGACCGGAGGTTTTAGCCGGTATGTTCGGACGGTTCTTAATCTTGGCGGAGATTACGTGGCTGATTATTGTAGGGATTCATGGAGCCAAGCTCGGAGCTTCTAAATAAATGTAATCGAGTTAAACACAGAAGAAAAAATACATGTATAGTTATTTCGATATCCTTTCTATGGGAAATACCATGATTGGAGAGAAGAGAGTCCGATCTTATGATTATTGGAGTGGCTGTTCGAGAATCGAGACATCCAGAAAATTACTCAGTTATTACGTTCCAATTATATTGATTACATCTCAAAATAGTGTCTATGAGTAACATTCCCACACATAATACAGTATAAAAAACACCTGTTCTGAGACGCTCCAGGTCTGCTTTATGACTTGAATTGCGTTACAGAACAGGTGTTTTTCCGAGCTTACGTTAATACGATTTCGAAGGATTAACTACAACGATTCTACTTCAAGTATAGCTCCAGGCGGCAATACTGCTTCAACTCTATCTCTGACATGCTGATTGAGCAAAATTTCCGCATCCAAGATGGCTGCAATCCCTTGATCCGTCGATGAGCGAATGAGTCTACCTAATCCTTGCCGTAAGCGAAGCAGCATATATGGCAGGTCTACTTCTTCATATGCTGAATCAGCGGCTTCCCGTTTAGCCATAAATACAGGATCTTCCGGGGGATAAGGCAATGACCAAATCATAACATTGGATAATGAAGGTCCCGGTACGTCCAACCCCTCCCATAGGCTTGCCGCACAGAGCACGCTTTCCTCTGTATTTTGGAATTCAGCTATGAGGCTGCTAATTTCATGGTCACCTTCATACAGCATGGTATAGGATGCGAAATCTGGATGGTGCGAAGCGGCTTGCTTAAACTCGCGAAGCTCATTCATTGTTCTAAATAACAATAGAGCTCGTCCTTCGGTACGTTTGATCAGCTTGGCCGCCAGGGCCAGCTTCTTCGCAGCAGCAACCTCACTCCGAATCTCTCCATCTTGCAAAAGTTCACGCGGTGCCAAGAGCTTCATCTGCTTCTCGTAATCGTACGGAGAGTTCACGGAAAAAGATAAAAATTCGCTAATTCCGAGACTTCCTGCTACGTAATCAAAAGATCCATCTACCGACAAGGTTGCAGATGAGAATACAATCGGCATCTGAAGCCCGAATACCCGGTCCTCCAGCACTTCCTTGACCGTTTGCGGCATAATGGCAAGGGTTGCAGCCCCATCCACATTTTCTTCCGCCCAGCAAATGAAAGTATCAGGATCACGGAACAGATGAAGAGCCGTTTGGATCATCTCCAGATGCTCCTCAACGATACGCAGCTTATATTCATCAAGCGTATGCAAGCCACTTTCAAAGACCAGCTCTTCATCAATAGCTTCGATCGTACCTTTCCAGCGATTCAGTTCTTGAAGAAGCTTCTCATCCATTCGGATTTGTTTTCGATCAGAACCGGGTATCGCTGTACTTTGCTCCGCTACCAGAGAAAACACAAGCTGACTCTGATCAATGGAATCTTCAATTCGTTCGGCTAGCGTTTCCCTGATCTCTCCATCTAGAAGACGAGTAATAATCTCTTCATATGCACTATGCTTCAGCTTATAACTGAGGGCATGTTGTGCTGCCGTTTCGAGTAAATGTCCTTCGTCAAAGACGACTGAACTATGTTCCGGGAGCAATGGAAGCTGACCTTCTCTTTTTCTTCCCTCATAGGTCCACACATGTTCCATGTAGTAATCATGGGAACAGATAATAAGGTCTGTAGATTTACGATAATGGTCCCGAGATAAGGTCATGCCGCAGCGATGTCTTTGATCACATACAAAACAATCCTGAAATGAATCCCAGTTGATCTTATTCCACTGTTCATCATTCAGATGAGGGTATTCCTTACGATCGCCGTAAGGGTAAAAAGATTGCATCGTTCCTGGGGAATGAACAAAATCAGGAAGATTTTCATACACGTCTTCAATAACCGCCGCATCTTCATCCTGAAGACGAACGCCGTCAATTTTTTTAAGACATAGATATTGATCAGGGGATTTACCAAGCCGCGCATCAATTTGTAAGTCCAAATAACGGGCAAGCTTAGCTACGTCTCCTTCCTGTTTTACAAGTTGCTCAATGAGCGACTCATCTGCACAGGCAATCACTGCAGGTTTGCGAGTATATCTTGCAAAGTTAACTGCATAAAGCAGATACACGAGAGTTTTTCCCGTACCTACCCCAGCTTCAGCGAAAATAGTTTTCTTACTGGCATAGGCTCTTTCCAATTGGTAAGCCATAAAAATTTGTTCATCCCGGACATCAAATCCATGTTCAGGTAACACATCATAAAAAACATCCGCAACCCAATCGCCGACCTGCTTGACGAACGGCTCTGACGGATCATAGGAGAAAGGATATCGCTCCACGCTTACGCCTCCGAGACTATCATATTCTTATTAGGAAAACTAAAATTATCTCATGAATGAAGAGGTTTGGCAACCCACTTTTCTCAACGATTCAAAGAGAGAGGAAGTGAACACTATGTCCAAAACGATAATAATAAAAAAACAAGCTGCATTCCAATGAGATTGTAGCTTGTTTTACTTGTATTATACGTTTATCCAATCGTTCCCGATCACGGTCTGCCAAGGTTTGGTATAATTATCTTGAATCCGTGTTTTTATTCTATTTCTCTTGAGCAGGGAGGTATTTTCCATCCGTAACGATGAGCCGAATGATACCAAAACATCCGCCGATCCGGTAAATGATACTGATATCCCACCTGAATGGGAAGAAGAATTTTGGAACCTGGAAGATGACAATGAAGAAGATGAGTTGAATCCACCACCCAAAAGAACATGGATCAAAAAAACAATTATTATGATGTTGGCCATTCTTCTACTCGGTAATCTAATTGCTTTTATACCACAGATTTATAATCTACCGACACTACGGTTTTTGAAAAAGGATTCACAGTTATCACAAGATGAACAGATCCAGCAATATAAGCAAGCCGTTGTCAACGTTAGTATTGGTGGTCGGAAAGGTACAGGGTTTAATATCGCTCCAAACGGACTCATTATAACGAATCAACATGTTATGGATAATGACAAGGCTTGCATCATCCAATTCTTTAATGGAAAAACATATTTGGCAGATGTTATCGTAAGTGACAGCGAGATCGATATCTCCATACTAAAAATTAGAGACAATGCGAACAACCTACCTACACTCCAATTGGAAACAGAGATAGCCTATCAAAAAGGCGACCCTATTCATGTCATCGGAAATCCGCTAGCATTCTCTCGAATCGCCACTGAAGGCACAGTGCTAGGATTAACTCCATTAGAGAGTCCCCAGCTCCCCATGCTTATGATACAGGCTCCAATTCATAACGGAAACAGCGGCAGCCCTGTTATTAACAATAAGGGAAATGTGATTGCAGTTGTGTATGCCACAACAACTACATCACAGGGAGGCCGCTCTATCCCCGTAGGTCTTGCTATTCCAATTGATTATTTGGAGAAATATGAAAAGATTATGTTTCAATATTAGTAGGCAGCCGATCCATATGGATCGGCTACTTTAAAGGATAGAGAATGATCTTGCTACGATAACAAAAGGATAACGATTTACAAAATGTAACCATTAGGTCAGTCCAGTCGCTGTTATAGCGGTTTTTTTTATTTTATCGGTACAATTTCGTATCCCGAGCCAAAGACAGGAAATTATACCGATTGCCGTATAGGACAAGAAGATGGTCCGATTACCGATTAGATAGTTGTCTATGACTCCACTAACACTTGGAGATAATAGTGGCCATGGGCATGTTACAAATATACCCAAAAGTACTATTTCATCTGATTCAATTTTTTTATGTAACTTTGTTTCCTTTATTGGTGTTTACTAAGTTGAAGGAAACGAGAAAGTGGATCATAAATCATATGGAGAAATGAACGTACACATGGTTATATTACAAAAATAAAAAAACGAAGGAGAAGTGGAGATATCTAAACTATACCGTTTACGATTATACATTCCAGTGCATACCTGAAACATCTTTGAAGAGGGGAGTGATCATGAATAAGAAGTATTTAAGAAGAGCTACAATCATTGCAGCAAGTTGTCTTGTATTAATGAGCGCATTATTTATAGTCAGAGAACTTATAGTTAATAAACAAGTTGTAGACTCGACTATTAATGACACCACTCCACCAAAAAAAGCAGTATCAGATTGGCAAAATGAATACAACAGAAAAGCACTAACGGAACCGGCGGAAAGGGTAGTAACTGAATATGGAGATTTTTATTATGCTCCTTTTCCAAAACAATTTCCAAGAGATGAAGTCGCTAACCTAGATATTGAAGAGGAAGTGACCAAAGATACAAACCAGGTAATAGTGAGGGGTTATTTTTATGAAAAAAAATAAAAATAATTTCATCGTATACGCTTTTATCCGGTCTAACATTCAAAGATGAGGGACTAGAAGGTGAAAAGAACGGGACGGAACGATTACAGAGTAAGTGTGAGAAAGGAGTGAAAAATGTGAGGGTGTATTCTAAAGGCATCAGAAAATTGATTGGTCTGGTTATTATCGTATGTGTAGTAGGAGGTGTACTGGGGTACCAAAGCTCATTTGCTAAAAGCACGAATAATCAAAGCTCCGAACATTCTCCTAACTATCCTGAAAATGAAAATGGGCAAACATACGGTTCATCCTCAGATGCTGCTTCTCCAGAAACAGACCCGAATTAATTAGCGCAATAGGCATAGATGGCACTGCAGGATATGTGCTGAAAAAAGATTTAGACGGTGAACAACCAATGTCACCCCAGGATGCCATCGCGTTACAGAACAATAGATCACCAGATGGTCGTGATATCCCTCTTTATGATGTTGAAGGTACAACCGTAATTGGTGTGTTTCATGTTGGAGGAAAATAATAATAAAGTATGCTCAGTGTTAAACTAAAGGGCAGGGGAGTTCTATAATTTACGAATCCTCTACATATGGAATCATTTACGAAGTTGGTAGATAAGACGTTATACGAATAATGGATTGCTGTTAAAGAAGCTTCCGGTTCGAAAGTAAATAATCATGCGGATTATTTTTATATAACTAGGTCGGAAAATATTCATATTAAGACTAATACCGGTGAGGTTTTTGGGATTCGTGCTTACGACAAATCGAATACAATACTATATGATAATTCTTAGAAGCAATAACAGTAGTAGGAATTGTCGGGACAAGATTATAGTCCCGTTGAAAGTCGCTAATTTAGCGGCTTTTTTTGTTTTAGCGGTTCAAGTTCTTGTCTCGAGTCGAGGACAAGAACATAGTCCGATTACCGATTAGATGAGTGTCTAATGTTATGGGCAGAGGTTGCAGTGCGTGTTCACAGACCCGGGAAAAGGAGTCGGCAACATAGCGAACCAGTCTCTGAGCTCGCTATGCTGCCATGAGTAGACTTGTCCCGTAAGGTATGTTTTGCATACCCTTAATCTGCTGACTGCACCGCCGAATGCCGTGATCCATGCTGGACATAACAAACACGGCAATGAGTACGCCGAGTACACCGAACCAGGAAATGGATGCCAAAGAAACACGGTTAACGATCAGCCCGCCGATTCCTGCGCCGACAGCCGACTAAGGATAGCAAAATCAACGAAATGACGTGAAGCACCATCCCTGAAACGAGCGTGTATTTGATGCCCCGACTATCAGCGCTGTAGCCGCCGACTTTCGAGCCAATCAAACTGGCAATACCGAACGCGAACACGAGTTCGCATATACAAATCCTAAGCTTTGAGGAGCTGGTAGAACAGCTGATGGAGCGACTCAGGCCCACTTTTGAGCATACGTTTGAGGTCTTACTTAAAGGCATTGCCGCATCTAATATTATGACCCTCTCCTGCACCTCCAGTTGCTGCTTATTTAAGTATGCCAACTGTTAAGCTAACGGGCAGGTTGCGTAAATAAGGGCAGTGCTATCACGGAGGTTTGGAGAATTACATTGAAAAAGACAAAACGCACTGTCTGTGATCGGCGACAATGCGTTTTGCTTTTTATCTAATCCTTCATTTCCGCTAAGGCGAGCTGACGAATCCGCGATTGTTCAGCAATCATCTCAATCTCGGTAATTTTGCCCTCTATAATCTTGAATTCGAGAACGAAAAGCATTTTACCCCGAGGAGCGACGACTGCGCCAATAGAACCGTTTATAAGAATCCGTCGTGCACCCTGGGCACGACCAGCGAAGCCCTTGGCCACAGCTTCCGCACCCTGAACAATTGGCCATGCTGCGACCGGAGGGAATGCAGGATCCTGTCGTAGTACAACATCGGGGTCTAAAACCGCAAGAAGCTTCTCGAAATCTCCCGAACGCGATGCGGCTAGGAAAGCATCTACAAGTTCGCGCTTTTTCTTGAACCCCTCGGAATCCGCAGCAACTTTTGCTCCCTGAATACGACGGCGTGCTCGACTCGCAAGCTGTCTGGCCGCAATCTCATTACGTCCGATAATTGGTGCGATTTCTGAAAAAGTTAAGGCGAAAATATCGTGCAATACGAACGCAATACGTTCAGCGGGATTCAAGTTTCCGAGAACCATAAGCATTGCAAGACCAACAGAATCAGCCAACAAAGCTTCGTACTCAGGATCGCTTCCGTCTTGTTTACTATTCAATGGCTCCGACACTCTCATCAGCGTAAGCTCTTCACGTCGTGATTTGCGAACGCGCAGCATATCCAGACACACCCTGGAGACGATCGTCGTCAGCCATCCACCCATATTCTCGACCTTACTACTATCAGTGCGGCTAAGTCGTATCCATGACTCTTGTACCGCATCATCCGCCTCGCTTAAAGATCCAAGTATTCGGTAAGCCATCGTTTGTAAATGATTTCGATGTGTCTCAAATTGTTCTACAAGCCAATCAGGATCATTCATTGCTGACATTCCTCCCATAGGTTTTATCTGTCATACGAAACTCAACAAAGGTGACAATGAGATGTGCGAAAATGCATGTTGCTCAATTTTTTTTTACTGGACTGGTCACGTTTCTTTGCTGACTTACGACATAGTTAGTGACAGGGAAACGGGGCAATACAAACCATATAGAAGATGTCCCGGGAAGATTATTGTAGACGAAGGAGCTGATTATTGTGAGTACGACCAATATTTTGAAGCATCGATGCATGATGGTCAAGAGAACGGACCTATTTTAATCAAATAAGGGAGGTATTCTAAATGACAATATTTTCAATCGCACTTCAAAGCTTGTTGATTGCATACTACATCTTTTCGGGGACTGCAAAAATGCTCGGAGTAAAATATTGGACCGATATATTCGAGAATCTTAAACTGCCGAAATGGCTTCTGCTCGTGACGGGTGTCGTTCAATTAATCGGTGCTGCAGTGCTCATCGTCGGCTACTGGTATGCCTTGGCAGTAACATGGGGCGCAATTTGGCTTGGTATCACCATGCTCGTGGCGTGCCTCATGCATGTAAGGGCTAAGGATACGTTCGGCAAAACGGCACCTGCTCTTGTATTTGCTGTTCTTAATATCATTCTTATCGTCATAAATGCAGAAGCGATCATAATTTAAGAACGGAGTATGAAGGTGACAGCGGACCAAGTACGAGGCTAGTTTTCGTGATCAATTCCTCGATCGTCAACAGCGACCTAATTGCTAGGAATTAAGTAAGACTCGCTGAACGATTATCTAGGCGATTTTATGGACTAGGCTGCGGCGAGACAGTATGAGTAAATAAAGCAAAAAAGAACGCGCAGCCTTTCCAGGTTCATCACCAGCGAAAAACTGCCAGATAACTACATAAGTCGCATTTGGAGGAAGTTATTATGGAGAGCATGAAAAAAAACGACGAAATAAACTCCTTGATTCAAGAAAAAAAGAAACCTGAGTTGAGTTCTGAAGAATTAGGATGGAAGAGTATTCGTCCTTCAACTTGGATAAATATGAAACCTCAAGCGATATATGTACCTTCGACAGATAAATATATTGTTGCTGTCCATCTAAATCCACAACCGGTTAAATTGGTGAAAAAAACATACCAGTATCATCATGAAGGCTATGCCCATGCAGGTGAAATCAATGTGACATCGGCTGGAGAGGAAAGTTATTGTGCTTGGGATCGGGATTTTTCTTTTTTTCGGCTAGAGATTGCTTCTTTTTTTCTCCAAGAAGTTGCCGAACAGACTAATTTTTCCTATACCCAACAAATAGAACTGGCTCATGCCTTTCGACAACTAGATCCTAAGATGTTCCAAATTTCACAATGGATATTAGATGAATTTAAAAACGGTGGGCGGAATGGATTGCTTTATTTTGATTCATTGGCAAATCTTCTGGGCATCCATCTACTACAAAAGTACCCGATGGTAAAGATGGATCCATCACAACCGGACACATTAAAAAGAACACAGATCAGTTGTATTTTTGATTTTATACAGACTAATTACAAAGAGAATTTTACTTTAGGAGAGTTATCAGCTGCGGTTCAGATGAGTCCAGCCCATTTAGGACGCTTGTTTAAAAAGGCGACACAGTTAACCCCGCATCAATATCTGATTAAGATTCGGATTGATCATGCCAAACAGTTACTCCTGCAACAAGAGCTAACTATTGGAGAAATTGCAGCCTCGGTAGGTTTTTTTGATCAGAGTCATTTTTATCGTTATTTTAAACGAGAAGTGGGGTTGTCACCAAAAGAATATCGCAGACAAATTATTTGAGGTTCAAAAAAGATGGTTATGTACAAAAAGATGATTGGATTCTACAAGAATGTGAATCAGCGTTTTCTTATACTAAAAAACAAGCAAACTAAACAACCCACCTCTTGAGCACTATTGTTTGCTAACTTCAAGAGGAAATGTTTAATCAAGTACTATTTTCAAAAAAACAAATAGGAGGAGAGTGTGAAGAATGAATCTCCCAAATAAGCAAATTATTTTAAACCATCGACCTACGAATACACCAACAGAAGAAACATTTGGATTCCGTAATATTCCCATTGATGAGTTGAAAACTGGTCAGGTTCTAATCAAAACGCTTTATCTGTCTGTTGATCCATATATGAGATGGAGAATGAATAACGAAAAGTCTTATATCGAACCATTTACTCTCCATGAACCTATCAATGGAACGATGATTGGTGAAGTGATTGCCTCTCAGTCAGATCAATTAAACCTTGGAGACAAAGTGCAAGGGTTCCTACCTTGGCAACTGTATAATACCGTCCATGCTCAAGAAGTTAGCAAATTAATGGATCGCAAAGATTTTCCATTATCTGCGTACTTAAGTGTACTCGGTGTAACCGGGTTAACAGCTTACTTTGGTATGCTGGATATTGGTCAACCTAAAAAAGGAGAGACGGTGGTTGTGTCCGGCGCTGCTGGAGCAGTTGGTTCAATCGCTGGTCAAATCGCTAAAATTAAAGGGGCTAGAGTGGTAGGTATTGCCGGATCAGACGAGAAAGTTACACATCTAGTAAATAAACTCGGCTTTGATAAGGGCATCAACTATAAAAAAATAGATAGCTTACAAAAAACACTTGAGGAAGCATTGCCAAATGGAGTAGATGTCTATTTTGATAATATTGGTGGCCATGTTTCAGATATGGTGATGAACTTTCTAAATAATTTTGCCCGAATTCCATTATGCGGAACCATGTCCACATATAATCTCACGGAAAAAGAGGATGTTGGTCCGCGTATTCATCCCAAGATGATCAAAACCCGCTCTTTATTGCAAGGTTTTAATATTACTGATTTCGAAAAACGTTATGATGAAGCACTTCTGGAGCTTGCCGAGTGGGTAGCTACAGGTCAAATCAGATACGATGAAACCATTAAAGAAGGTTTTGAAAATGTTCCTAATGCTTTTCTTGATCTCTTTCGGGGGGGAAACCTAGGGAAACAGATTGTAAAGATAAGTGATCCAGCTAATTGATTAGTGAGAAATGTTGATTCCTAAACCCATTTTGGTTTTTTATACAAACTAGCTAACTAATAGAAAAGGAATGAGTAATATGACATTAAACATATTTACAACTAATAACGAACTAAACTTCTTTACAACTGGCGATGGATACCGTATTGCTTATCGACTGGATGGACCAGAAGATGCACCTGTATTGGCTCTCGCAAACTCAATTGGTACCACTTTGCATATGTGGGATAGGCAAATTCCCGAGTTGACGAAGCATTTTCGTGTCCTTCGCTACGATTTCCGGGGGCATGGCTCCTCGGATGTACCAACAGGGGCGTATTCGTTTGACAGACTCGGACGAGATGTGATTGAGCTACTCGATGCTTTACAATTCAATCGAGTGCATTTCCTTGGTCTATCGATGGGTGGTGTCGTTGCGCAATGGTTGAGCATTCATACTCCTGAAAGAATTGACCGGTTGGTTCTGGCAAACACTTCATCATACTTAGGACCAAGTGAGCAATGGGATCAACAAATATCTAACGTGCTGCAAACTGAAGACATGTCAGAAATCGCCGACATGTTTATGAGGAATTGGTTTCCTCCAGAAATGCTGGAGAAAGAGCGTTCGATCGTTTCAACGTTTCGCAACATGGTACTCCATACCAATCGACAAGGATTTGCAGGGAGCTTCGCTGCGATCCGCGATTTTGATATGCGCCGGACTGGGGCACTGATCAAAAGCCCAACATTAGTAATCGCTGGCCAGTATGATACGGTAACTCTCCCCAGTCACAGTGAATTGATATCCCAAACCGTGCCTAACTCCAAACTAGTCATATTACCTGTAGTGCATATGTCGAATATACAGCTTCCTGATGACTTTCTAAACGCCGTGCTTAAATTCTTGCTATCCAAATAGAGGCAGAACCACATACCTTTCAAGAGTAATTTTCCAAAAGCTAAACAAAGTGTCTAAAACTCTTTTTATATGTCGCCAGTTTCATTATAAAAGATAGGTGCGGACCGAGTAACCCGAATCACGGGATACCCCGTATCATGTGCATTGACGGCATTTCTCTTGTCTTCGGTAATAGTAGCAAATGGTTGCTGTCCCCAGAGCAATCCCCCAGATTGGCATAAGAAGAAGCGGCGTTGTGCCTCCCCAATTTTGAAAATCACCGCTCATCGTAAACTCAAGAATGACTTGGATGCCGGTAACCGTTAACAGGATCGCAACGAATCCGGCAGGAATGACGGCTAAGGCAGGAGGGACGCGTTGACCACCAAAGATAGGAAACCAACGGGGGAAGATTTCCCCCCAAGGCTTGATAAGTCCATGTGTGAGAAAGGCACCTCCGATCGAGACCAAGGCAAGTCCGGCACCGGCCCAATCCGCTCCTGATGCCTGCAGGCTGTACAGCATTTCATTGGTAATTCCCAAAGGAACTCCGAACAGCCAAGCTATACGAGTGATATCATAATAAAGTGGAGCTAGAATCGCTGCATAGGTTGCCCATATTCCCAAACGAGCCATTGCGTTCATCCGCCGTAACGTATGACCCTTGCTTCGTCCGCAATACCTGCAAGCATCGCGGGTGTGGCGCTGGTAGGTCAAAGCCGTTGCGGCCCATAACAAACCGCCGATGAGACAGATATATTGGTTCACGACCGGCCATGTGAAGAAATCGAGATAGTTTAACGACTGTCCGAATAAGGCTCCGATCAAAGATACTGGGGCATAAGCCATCCCAATTAGAGCGCGGGGATCCGGGATCGCAAAGCAAAGGACCATGGCTGCGCTCCAAGCGTATAACAGCATGATTGCCCGGGTGATCCCGCGGGCTTTCCGATTTAATAAGAGTATAGCCAATGCTCCCAGTAAACACAGGCAAGCGATGAACAGCCCGCCGTTAACGGCTGCTGCCTGCCGGAATAGGGAGTGAGCCGCACCAGGATCATTAACCAAGCCTAGCGGGAAGCCCAGGCCTCCTGCCCACCAATATAGTCCAAGCACACCGTAAGTGAGCGTCCAAATGAACGTCGCGTAAGGGACCCACTCCGGCCAACGCTTCCACCAATGCAAAGTTGAAGTTTCCGATTGATCCGGTAAGGCTGAGGATACATTCTTTTCATTTGCGGGATTCATAGATCGCGCCTCCTTATACATCATTACGATCAGTATAAGAAGCCTGGGTAAACATGAGGTAAACGGGAACAAAACTTCACCCTAAATGTGTTCTGCCTGCAGCCTGATCAAAATGGAAGTCCCTTCACCAAGAGAGCTTTGGACAGTTATTTTCCCGCCGTTCGCCTCAATAAATTTCTTAGCGATGGATAATCCAAGCCCCGCATGTTCGTTTGTTGATTGAATCGTATCACGCTCCGCAAGCTGGTTGAATCCGACCCCGTCATCTTTGATGCGAATCTCCGCAATCCGAAGATCGAGCAGCTTAATTCGAACCTCAATCTGGGTATTCTCCGGATTATGGACGACAGCATTAACGAGCAAATTCCGTATAGCACGTGTCATGAGTTTCGGGTCGCAGCTTATCGATATTTGTTCTGGTTCAGACTCCATGACAAATGCATATCCGACAGCCCAAGGAGCACTGCTGACATCCGCTACCGTTCTGCGCACAAGTTCAACGATATCCGTATGCTCGGCATTTAGAGGAATCGGACCGTTAACCGTTTCATTAAGGTCCTCAACAAGCTCCTGCAAATGCACGGCTTTCTGCTGTATAACCGACAGGAATTCGATTTGCTCCGTTTCGCTCCACCGATAATCAGGGTGAACTAACATCGCGGAATAACCGGAGATATAGGTTAACGGTGTTTTCAAATCGTGAGAGATCCCTTGAATCCATTCCTGCTTCGATTGTTCCGCTTCGCGGAGCGCCTTCTCGTTGTTTTGGAGCGTGCTGCCAAGCATTCGTAGGTGCTCGAACACTTCCTTGTATATCGAATACGGAATTTTCAGCGTGCCTTTGTCATCGGAGCGGAGGTCTTTCCAGCCCGGGGGCGGATCGAACCGTCCACTAACCAGGCGCCTGATCCAGAGGATCATGATGTAAATCGGCTTCCCTAGATACCATCCGATCAAAAGCAATGTAACAACAAAGAGAACGCTGCACATGACGACCACGAAGATTTCGTAATGATTCGAAGTGCTACCGGTTCGAATCAGATCCGGCCAGAATAACCAAGCAACCCCGAAGATGATCACTTGAATACAAATCAATAGAACAACGAAAGCCGCCAGCAGCTGAAGAGCGATGCGAAGCATAAAGTTCATGGTATTAGCCTCCCGACGGCGGAACGAACTTGTATCCGATTCCTCTTAACGTAACGATGACCTTAGGATTAGCCGGATCGACTTCCAGCTTCTTGCGTAACCTTGAAATATGAATGACGACGGTCTTCTCATCACCATGAACCATCGTTCCCCATATTTGTTCGTATAACTGCTGGGCAGTAAATACGCGGTTGGGGTGTTTGCAGAAATAGAGAAGAAGTTCAAATTCCTTAGCCGGACAAGGGGTATCCTTTTGATTGATAATGAGTTGGCCCGTTGACCGGTTCACTGTAAACGTCTTGAATTGATAAAGTTCTTCGGCGTATTTATGGTTGGATTCAACCATCATACTCCGCCTTAAATGTGCCTGAATCCGCGCGATAACCTCTAGAGGGTTAAAAGGTTTGGTTACATAATCATCCCCGCCCAAGAACAGACCTCGAAGTTTATCCAGGTCGCTGGAACGGGCAGTCAGAAACAAAACCGGAGTCGTGATGGTTTTGCGCAATTCCGTGCATAGCGAAAATCCATCCATGTCCGGAAGCATGACGTCAAGAACGATCATATCGAAACGTCTTGTTTGCACGGCATGGAGCGCTTCAACTGCGGAACCGGCTTTTACGATATTGATAAATCCTTCTTTTTGAAGCAGATTTTCAAGCATGACCAAAATACCTTCCTCATCATCCACTAACAATATGGCTTCGCTCCGCATTTTATAAGTCTCCTTTTGAATAGTGATGCCGTTTGATTATTAATCCGACTTATATTTAAGTACGGCAATCCAGATAAATATCCTGCATGCATATAAGCTGCTCATAAGGAAATGAAGGTTTTTTTACTCCTCATAGTCCCAGTATCAAAAAGTATCCTACCTTACAAAATTGATCGGATCAAACAATAAAGTGCGTACTACTCAAGCATAAAAGAACCTGATAACCTACATATAGAACGGTCATTCCATATTTCACTGAGCGGCACGATCGTTTAAAAAACTGTTAGGTGAGGTGCGAGAATATGCATAAGTATCAACTTGCTTTAAAGGATAAGCAAATCGTATGGGGGAAGGCAATCGATATTGAGCCTCTTATTGGCAAGTATCCGAACGACTCCATCAGATTGGGCACGAACGAGGCATTGGATTGGAATTTGCCTGCCGGTATATATCGGGCAAAGGATATCGTTATGGAGCTAGACAAAATGCTTGAAGCGATGCTGGTGCAGCTTGGGGAACCGGTAAACGGTGATCCGACAGTGCTGTTGAACAGCCTTCAGGCCAACTTGGCGATTTCCGGACGTTTGTCAGCCCTGCCGCTTGGCCCCCTGGCGCTAGAAGATAAAGCTGGCCTTGAGCTCACAGCTCAAGCGGTGCGCATAGGCGAACAATTGGTAAGCTGGGCGAGGGATATAAATTCAGAAAAGCGGGCGCTTGCACAGTATGGTTCAGAAGCTCTTGGCAAGCTGGAATTTCGGAGCCATTGTTATGGTCATCCCCTGATCCCAGAAGCTACCGCTCAAGTATGGGGACCACATGGCGGCCCGAGAATCATGCAAATTTATAATGAATACTTGCACCAATTCGTTTTGCTGCGGGATGCTTTGCTTCCGTTCTCAAACTGGGAAGAGGTTCCGTTTGAAGTCAAGGAATATACGGAGTTTAATGGGCTGCGTTTTCTGGAGCCGATCCGGGAGGTATTTATAACACAGTTACTCGGAAAAAAACTCACGCACAAATCGATTGTTCAGTATGCGCAAGGTGTGGTCAGCTCGGGTTTGAACGTAGCCGGTTACGGCTTCCAATACAGTCTGGGAACCGTCTTGCCGGCAGGCTTGGGTGAATCGGCCCGGACGGCGGCACTTTATCTGCTGAAGTGGCATCCGGTACAAACGATAGCTGCAGATGAAACACAAGATGTGATTGCGGTCTCCTTCGATTATGAATATGACGACTATTATGCTGCGCCGCGTGTCGAAGCAGGAAAAGGTACACCGTTAAATGAAGACACATTTTCGTTATCTGGGGAGAATTACGATAAACCTATCATTGCCTGGTTGCTGCCAAATTACGGTACCGATCGAACGACCCTGCGATTCAGCATAGAAGTGGATGAACACGAATTTTCGGTAGATCTCGGTCAGCTTTTTAGGGGGCAGCGCTTTATGTATCGGCCGCATAGAAGCGGCAATGCCGGCACTTCATTTCCGCAGAGGAATACCATCAGCTCGCACTTTGCAGCAGACATCCTCTCCCACCCTGGATTGGTGACGAATAAAGACGACATCCATTTCATTGCAACCGGCGGGAATGAACTGGTCTTATGGGCTTTGTTAGGCAAACTGTATCCCGAAAATGTGATTTTATTGGACAAAGGGGATCCGGAGGAGCTGGAAGCGGCTTATGTTTCAGGCAAAGGCTTCGGTACACAATTTTTATTGCTGTAAGTCGTAAGAAATGAGATTTACATTCTCCTCGTCAGTATCTCATTCATGGCTCTTGTTGTTTACCTTATGAACTCGACGATGCAGCTGAATTTCATTGATTGGGCGGATTTGTCACGACGAACATGGAGCTCATTGATATTTCTTGGGTAGGAGGGATTGTAGCCGTATTAGCTGCGGTGCTGGCTTTGATCAACTATGGACTGGAACGTGTGGCCCGCAGCAGCACGTCAAAAGAGGAGAATGGACAGCACGGCCAATACGAAGGAAGGTTGTGAATACGAAATACAAAGCTAAGAGGCACCCTTTTTGGGTACCTCTTAATGTTCTATTTATGGCGTGTAACGATTAAAGGACAGCGAGCTGCGTTCAGCTCATTATTTCTCATGCATGCTTTTGATTGGTGTGCGATACTTCATCGGGAAAGCTCTCAATATAAGTCGAACCAAAATCACATAACATCAGGAGCATGGGAGCCAACTGTTCGCCCAACTCGGTTAAATCGTATTCCACTTTTGGCGGTGAGACTGGATAAACTTTGCGACTAATGAGTCCGTCTTGTTCAAGCGTTCTTAGCTGCATTGTAAGCATTCGTTGTGTCGTGTCCGGAAGGAGCCGCTGCAGCTCATTAAATCGGATCGGACCTTTTGCCAACTGGTTTAGAATAGCTATTTTCCACTTGCCGCTAACTAAGCTGAGTACAATTTCGGAGGTGCAACGATATGTTTTGTCTCTAAACGTTATCATCTTTCAACACATCCCTATCCGTAATATAGGAGACCAGTTCGTCTCTAACTTATCAAGAATTATGGATCGATTATTCCATATATTAATTCTAAATTTGATCGTTTGTCAATAACTTATGGCTAACACTTCGGGAACTGGGTCAGTCACTTGAACCCATTTTGAGATCGCTTTGTGATTGGGGAGGGAATAACTCAGAGCAATCCTACACTCCGGGCGAGATTGAGATTCTGTATCTGGATTAAGTGTCTCGGACCGCGGATGAATGAGGCGCTCGTGTGCAGTCTGATTGTCGCCCAGTTTCATATATTACCGATGTTGTTTGGTGGAAGTCTCCTTCATGCAAGCGTAAATCAGCATCAAGATTCCGTTCAAGCAATGCCCCCACCCGCCATGCCATAAAGGAAGGAGAGAGAGGCCTTCCATTCTTGAACCACCATTCCACTACCCCTACGATAGCCGCTCCTAGAAACTGGATATCAACATTCACACCGTCCGCTAACCCTTGATTGCTCCCTTCGGACATATTGTTCTCTTTCTCTAACTCTTGGATAAAAAACGCAAGGAATCGATTGCGGAAAAAAAGGCTCCCCTTACTCGTTAGCAATGCGGAGAAGAATAAAGAATGGCTCTCGAAATATTCAAACCATAATAACCCCGCATCCCTATAGTCGGCGTCATCGTCTGTCGATTCGCAGATATTCCGCAGATCATCAATATGCTCCTCAATAAGCTTATCCAGAAGATCAAATTTGTCCATGTAGTGAAGATAGATCGTTCTTCGGCTAACATCTGCCCTGTCGGAAATATCTTGGATCGTAATCTGATCAAATTCTTTTTCGATCATCAGTTCAATTACAGCCATTTTTATGGCTTCTTGGGTTTTTCGTATTCTTCGATCCATCTTTAACAATGAGCATCACCAGCTTCTCTGAAAAATAAATACACAGTTCTAAAGGATTTGTGAACTAATGCACGGAACCTGCCTTTTTAATAATTGCAGACTTTCAACATCTGTTTACAATTATACATAGTTGTTTCTTAGTATACTATTGTGCAGTTTTGTGCGTTTATGAGGATGAAGTCAATCATGATCAACTGTCGAAGGAGACCATTTAATGAAAATTGCGATTATTGGAGCCACAGGGGGAACTGGAAGGAAAGTTATGGAGCGGGCGCTAGAATTGGGACATAAGGTTGTAGCCGTGGCTCGCCGGCCGGATGTCATTACCCCTGCAGAGCGTCTAATCATCCGGCAGGGGGATGTATTCGACGCGCCTGGGATGGCTAATGCCATTGCCGATACAGATGCGGTAATCAGCTGTATCGGTCCACCCAGTAACTTCTCGCCGGGTACCGCAAAGAAGGGACTCCTGAATATCATGGCAGCAAAGAGTGTCATGGCAGCAAACTTCTCACCGGGTACCGTCATGTCGGAGGGGATTCCGAATATCCTTGCGGCCTGTCAGCGGACTGGCATTAAGCGTCTAGTCATGCAGAGCGGCATTAATTTGAGCAATGGAAAAGAACTTTCTGTTGTAAATCGCTGGGCAGTAAGCATGATGCGCCGCATCTATTGGAAGGCGATCGAGGATAAGGCGATTGCTGAGCATGCGGTAAAACTGAGTGAACTGGATTGGGTCATTGTACGAGCGTCCGTGCTTAAATACGCAGATGGCACTCTAAAATATACAGCAGGCCCATCAGCTCGCATCGCCCCGCTCCGGCCGATACCCTTTATGGACTGTGCCGACTGCCTAGTGCGGGCGGCGACGAGTGAGCAAGCATGGGTCAGGAAGATCATCAATGTTGGACGATGACATGTTGATTGGATTGGCTGCATGATGAATGCGAATCTAGCACGAATAAGGAGGAATGATTATGGCAGATAGGAAATGGACCTATGATCATATCCCCAACCAGAGTGGTCGGGAACAAAGAAGCGGTGGGTTTTTTTGCCGAATATTAACGCCGTTAACTTCACAACCAGCATCGGAAGGCTGCCTCTCCATACTTCGTGCACTTATGTGCAGTTTTTGCCTACGGATTGATAGTTTGCAGTTCAGGTAATGCTTTTACACCTCAGGAAGGAATGAAAAAATCATGTTTTATTTGTTCCTCTTTTTCGTCGTAGTCTCTCTTATCGTTTTATTGTTTATAGGCATACACCCAACGTTTGGCGGCAACGCAATGAAAAAACAAAAAACGGCATATAGTAAGTTTAATAATTTTTCCAATGGGAAATTTGTCAATCAGGTTCCAACAAAGATGAGCACGAGTGCTATGGATCTCCTCTCCATGATGAAGGATTTTATTGCTGGAAGAAAAGATCGTAGTCCTAGCGGTCCTATTCAGGAATCAATCATAGATTGGAACAAAATAAACAGCGACAAAGATAGTTTAACGTGGTTCGGGCACTCTGCTTTCCTATTAAGTATTGATAATAAAAAGTTATTGGTAGATCCTATGTTAGGACCCGTTGCTTCACCGGTTTCCTTCGCGGGCAGCAAACGATACGGAAAAAATATGCTGCATATTATTGATGAAATGACATTTATAGACGCTGTTTTTATTACACATGACCATTATGACCATTTGGATTATCCTTCCATTCAAAGACTGAAGAGTAAGGTCGGTCATTTTTTTGTTCCTCATGGAGTAGGCGCCCACCTTAATCGATGGGGAGTTGCAAAGGAAAAAATTATAGAACTCAATTGGTGGGACGAGATTGCGTTTCAAGGTTTAACCGTTGCTTTAACTCCTTCGAAACATTTCTCCGGTAGAGGAATTTTCAATCGCGATACTACTTTATGGGGTGGATGGGTTATTCTTGGGAAGAACACACGGGTCTATACCAGCGGAGATGGAGGATACGATTCACATTTTAAGGAGATAGGCAAGAAATACGGACCATTTCATATGACCTTAATTGAAGGCGGTCAATATGACAAACGATGGGCTTGGGTACATATGACACCAGAAGAAGCTGTTCAGGCTCATTTAGACGTAAATGGGAAGAATATGATGTTAATTCATTGGGGGGCTTTCACCCTTGCTTATCATGCTTGGACTGAACCGGTGGAACGAGCATTACAAAAGGCAAACGAAGCAAATGTTAATTTAATTACTCCAAAAATTGGCGAAACTGTTTCATTAACTGGAGAGGTTACTGTTCCTTTTTCAGCTTGGTGGGGAAGTTAAGTTGAGGAGATTTTGCCGATCGGCGGATGCCGCGCTTACTTCTGTTACAGTCGGTTAAAAATGAAGTATGGGCGATCAATGTTACGTTGTCAGTGTGGAAAGTCGCACCTCCTCAAACGACAAAATGGCATAGTGATTAGCAATCCATAAGAAACAACTCATGCAGAAATGTCCTATAATGTAGTTAATGGAGAAATCCCTTATGCACAAAGGAGAACTGAAAATGAGAAAACTCGTATTATTTTTGCACGCATCGCTTGACGGTTTTGTAGAAGGGCCGAACGGTGAAATGGACATTGGCTGGGTTTCCTACGATGCTGATTTGGAGAAGCACGCGAAAGAAATTCTGAGTACTGCCGACACTGTCATTTGGGGCCGTGGGACTTATCAGATGATGCACAGTTACTGGCCATCTGTGCCTTCGAACCCATCAGCCTCGCAGCATGAACGGAATCATGCCGAGTGGATCGAAAAGACAGCCAAAATCGTTTTTTCCACGACGCTGGAGAAAGTCGAATGGAACAATTCCAGACTGGTGAAAGAAGATGTCGAGGAAGTGATCACAAACCTCAAACAGCAGCCAGGCAAGGATATGGTCATCCTCGGCAGTCCTAGGTTCGCACACTACCTTATGCAGCTTGATTTAATAGATGAGTATAAAATTACAGTTTCTCCCGTCCTGATCGGCAGCGGGTTGCCGTTATTCCAAGGTCTCAAGGAGAAGGTCAATCTTAAACTTATCGAAAACAAGACATTTGATTCTGGAGCCATAGGCCTCGTCTACCAGACGGTTAGATGACCTTGTCTCCAAAAGTAGATTCCGTTAATGGGACACGATATCTCAATGAAGATATTGAAGGCAGCCGGCCCCAAAGTCGGCTGCCTTTTTCGAGAACGTTATAGGAAATCAACGGAAGACATTAGAACATTTAAGTGATTGGAGTGATTTATGTGAATCCAATAATGTTGGATTTTCCACATCAATTTACAACAGATAGATTACTCATTAGAATGCCAATTCCTGGTGATGGCAAAGTCGTGTTTGAAAGCATCCAAGCATCAATAAATGAATTGAAACATTGGTTACCGTTTGCTCGATATGAACAATCTAAGTTTGAGATTGGATATTGGATTTAGCGCCTTTTTTATTTCACAACGAGTACGATTTGCAGGATTGCATTTCGGTGAAGAACTGGCTTAAATGTATTCTACAAGCCACCAATTACATTAGCAATCCATGAGAAACCGGGCATGCTGTTGGATGATAAAATGTAGACCTAGAGGAGGTGCAAATGGAACGTGTAATCCTGATGATGAGTGTGCTAGAAAAACCAGGGAGGTGAGTAGTTGCATGGCAAAAATTGTTTTTGCGTTAAACCAGTCTCTGGACGGGTTCGTCGACCATATGGAATTTCAGCCCGACCCGGTGCTATTCCGTCATTTCATCGAAGACGTGCGCGGTCTGACGGGTTGCCTGTACGGGCGCCGCATGTACGAGACCATGCGGTATTGGGACGGAGACCATTTTGAGTGGGATGCGCCTGAACGGGAATACGCAGCTGCGTGGCAAAGCAAACCCAAGTGGGTGGTGTCGAGGACGTTAAAGTCCGTCGGTCCCAACGCTTCTCTGATTGAGGGCGACCTCTCGGCGGCCATACGTGGGTTGAAGGCTCAGCATGAAGGGGAGATTGAAGTTGCCGGGCCAGAGTTGGCGCACAGTCTAACGGAGCTCGGTCTCGTTGATGAGTATCGACTCTATCTACATCCAGTCGTGCTGGGTGGCGGCAAGCCGTTATTCGTCGGTCCACGGCCGCCACTGCGACTCGTGGCAAGCGATCGAATTGGCGAGCAGGTGATCAGGTTGACCTACGTTCCAGCTTAGTTTTGCGATTGGCCCAGTGACCTAAAGGGGCGATAGTTCAATAAAACAGTGGCGATCAATGACTTTATTTTTCCATTCATTCCACTGTTTGGGGTACTATGTGTTAGTCTTCTAGAACTTATTTTTTAAATGCTGACGACTTTCCAACTCTATAACGGCTTCATATCAACAACCTCAGTCTCACACTTTATTTTCTTCGAACATAAAGATAGATTATACGTCCAGCATATACCTTCATCCCAAAACTAGGGGAGAATTTAATTTGTGTATTAAATTTGTTTGAAAGAGTATGGTATTGCTAATCACTTTACGATGAATTAAGCAGAATCGGGTATGTTGCTGTCGGGGGACAAGAACATAGTCCCATTGAGAGTCGCTATTTTAGCGGCTTTTTTGTTTTATCGGACCAAATTCTTGTCCTGAGTCAAGGGCAAGAACTTGGTCCGATAACCGATTATACAGAAATCTAATTAATATTCGTAAGCTTACTCTGGTTCCAACATTTACACACCTCGCATAAACAGAATGTATTCTGCTCATATTTCGTAGTGATGTCCGAAATCAGTAGCTACCGCTGTGGCAAGTTACCGGCTTTAAATATGTCCCGATACATAACTTCAAACTTTACTTGATACAATGTGTTTTACATATGTAGATACTTAAAAAAATCTTAGTAGGAGGAGAAGCAATGCAGGAGAAAATCAAAACAAATATTTTGATTGGAATCTTAATTTGTCTTATACTTATTGCTTTTAAGCCGTACCCCCAAAATAATGAACCTGATGTTCCATTTCCACCATCCGCTAGCGAGTCAGTTGTACAGCTAGCTGAGAACAGAATAGCCATAGTTGAAACAGAAACTAATTTTGGACTGAGTGGAGATATAATTGTTTAAGAGTTCAATGAGGATAGGAAGACCTTTGAACCTATTGGAAGATATAATTATCTTGATTTTTTTAGAAATCCTGAAAAATACAATTTCTAGATTAAGAAAATTAAATTTTTAAAAACTCATTGATGATTTAGATAGGGAAGTGTCGGAGGACAAGAACATGTTCCGATTTCCGTAAATTCTACAGTTATTCATTAAGCTAACGGGCAGGGGAGCGGGGATAAACATAATAAAGACATATGTAGGCAATTGTCTTTCTCAGCTATCGGGCGCTGGGCAGATGTATGTAAATTGTCAGTACTGAATTAGGTACGATGCATATATTAGAATAATGATTTGAATTGAGGAGGGGGTTATATGCAGCCTCAAATTCCTAAAGGCAACGGATTTAAAAATGATTGAACTAGGAGATGTTTTCTTAGGAGAAATAGAGTCCTTAGGTACCTCAGGTAGTAGAGTTTTTTATTTTTAATGGTGCATCATAACCATAACCGATCTCAGGTTTTTAACAGCCATCATGAACAACAGGATGGACAGTGGTCAATTTCTACTAAGTTCAGGAGAGTTGGATAAGTAAAACGGATCAAGTAGCTTTCGCCTGTATCGAGTGCGACTATTTTCTCCATTTCCTCCACTGTCAGTGTAAAATCAAATACATTAAAGTTTTCTTCCATTCTATTTTTATTGACCGTTTTGGGAATGACCACGACGTCTCTCTGAATCAAGAAGCGCAAAGCAACCTGGGCTGTAGATTTGTTATATTTATCGCCAATTTCTTGTAAGGTTGAGTTAGTGAATAAATGGTTCTTTCCTTCCGTAAAGGGACCCCAGGATTCAATCTGCGTATTGTACTTTTTCATAATTTCATGTGCTTTTGCCTGCTGGTTAAAGACATGGGTTTCTACCTGATTCACAGCCGGCACCACTTCGCTGAACTCCACCAGATCGACAATCTATCCGGATAGAAGTTGCTAAGCCCGATCGCCCTGATTTTACCCTCTTTATAGAGTTCCTCCATCGCACGGTACGTTCCATAGTAATCATTATCGTGCAAATTCTCGAAAAGGCGATTATGGATACCCTCAGTTTGCATATCAAGGTGCTGGTGCTTCATTTAGAAGACATGCAAAAAGTGATATACATGGTCCCAGAATCATGGATGAGTAATGATAAATTGAGATGCGACATCCTTTTTTTATGGGAAGCTATCAATGACGAATCCATTCTCGATAAGCTGATCTTCAAACCGGAGATCGAAACGGTGAAATATGCTCCAGGTGCGATTATATGGGCGATTGATAAAATAAACGTAAACAAAGGCAACATGACAAAGTTGATAGGCACGGAGTTGTATCGACAAATGACGATCAGGAATTTAAATACGACACGAAAAATAGTTCAGCTCATGCTTGCGGCAGACGAAGACGAAAGATGATTCCTCCTTAACTTCGCTGACAACCGTTGTCAGCGAAGCTGGTATACGATAGAGAAAGGCTGGCAGTGGCAGCCAAACGACGACGAATAAAGGAATAGGTGATTCATCCATGCTTCAACATCAGCATAAGTTGTACGATTATCATGTTTGGGCAAATGACCGATTGTTCGCCCATTTGGAGCTGCTCCCGAAGGAGGCGTTTCATGCAGAAGTGACGAGTGTATTCCCGTCCGTATCACAAACGTTTGCACATATGTACGTATCCGAAAGGCTCTATATGTCTGTGCTCGCGGAAGTACCTAACGAGGACATTTTTGAGAAATTCCCGAGCTGGAGGGAGGAGGTACGAGGCCAAACAGTTGATCAAATGCAGGGGCTGTTCGCCAGCGTTACTGAACAGTTTCGCGATTTGCTGAGGCGGATGCCCGACAGTGATAAGGCGATGACACTTGAGCATCCGAGCTACGGCCGATTTAATACGAACTTCTCCGACATTCTATGTCATGTAGTCAACCACGGGACGTATCACCGAGGCAATGTGACCGCGATGTTGAGGCAGCAGGGTTATGCCGGGGTCCCGACCGATCATATGTTTTATTTGATGGAACTACGGGGAGTTCTGCGGTAAACGGGTTGCAGCGAAGGATTCACCTGATAACATCTCATCGAAACGTCTTTGCGCAATAAAGGCTGTCGCTGATACCGTAACGTTGGCACGAAGTGATGTTTTTTATTTATTTTTGATCAGATGGATGCTTTGCGATGGATGGCTTAAACCCGAAGCAGAAGCGGCTTACCCATTCATAGACTTGTTAAGCTAAGCCATATCACAAGGGAGGGCAAGTTCCAGCGAAGAAAGACATAATCAGCGAAAACGACCCACATGCGAGAGGGCCCCACTGGTAGCCGAACTCATGCCGTGAAAAGACAAGCGCGTCGTGAGAAATGGCTACCTTGCTTTCTTGTTTCCTTACTATTTATTTAAATAATAAACAATACCATGTTTATTGAATAATGCCGCCCAATATCCCCGTCAAAACCATGAGAAAAATAGGGTTCATCTTCCATTTTCTCAAAACAAACAAAGAGCCTATAAAGACTGCTACGGCAATCCAATCCACATTGGTGGCCACGCTCATTGTCGAAGTTCCAGTAAACGTCAATAGCAATATTGTTGCGGCAGCGGAAATAATAAGTCCTAGTGAAGCAGACCTCAAGCCGTTCAAAGCTTCCAACACATAGACAGATTGATTGAATCTTTGAAAAAAACGGTAGAGCATAATAGAAATGCAGACACCTGAAATCACGCAACCGAAGGTTGAGATAATTGCGCCAGGTATCCCCGCAATTTGTAAGCCTACAAACGTGGAGGTGTTTACTGCTAACGGGCCTGGGGTCATTTGCGAAATGGTAATAATATCGGTAAAAACCCGTTGCGAAACCCAAGCGTATTTTTCAACTGCCAATTGCTGAATAAACGGAATGATTGCGTACCCTCCCCCGATACTGAACAAACCGATCTGAAAAAAGACCATTAGCAGTTTCAAAAGTTCCGCCATTATTTCTTCCGCCTTTCGTTCAACCATACTCGAGTAATGCATAAAATACAGCACACTGCGAGGATAATTGCCACATTGATTTCAAAGATAAAGTTTGCCAAAAATGCTGTTGGAATCATTAGAATAAGAGGTAACGAACGTTCCTTGATAACCATACAGCTCATGTCAACAACAAAATCAACGATAAGGGCTGCCACGCCTGCCTGCATTCCTTTCAATACCGCCGTGATCAAAGGGTTTGCCGCAAAAGCAATATAGAACATGGAGATGAAGATCAATATGACGAGCGATGGAATGACAGCAGCAAAGCAACTGATTACAGCCCCCGTCACCCCCGCTACCCGAAACCCTACCAGAGTTGACAAGTTAATTGCAATAGCTCCTGGTGATGACTGTGCAATAGCAGCCATATCGACGAGTTCATCTTCGCTGAATAGTTTTCTTCTGAATACAAAATACTTCCGAATCATTGGAACAACGACATATCCGCCGCCAAATGTAAATGCGCTAATAAACATATTTATACCCAGAAGCCAGATACATAGTTTGTTTCTTTGGCTGATCATCTGGTCACCTCCTTTTCACCTCTCCATTATAAAGATGGTAAATCAATTATTGAAATGATATGATTTTATAATAATGATTAGTTTTATTCATGATATAAGGAGGGGGGACCATCTATGATGACGCTTCGGCATCTTGAAATATTGAGGGCAGTTGCTGAAACGAGGAACTTTACAAGAGCTGCAGAAAGGCTGTATATTACGCAATCAGCAGTTTCTCATGCGATACGAGAATTGGAAGAAAAGGCAGGCACTGCGTTATTTGATCGATTGTCAAAAAGTGTTCAACTTACAAGAAGCGGCCAGCTTTTGCTGGAGGAAACTTTACCGATTTTATCTGCGTGCGAAACTTTGGAGGCACATATCAACTGTTTGGAACAACGTGCCCCTCTGCACATTGTTTCCAGTATTACAATAGCAGCGTTCTGGTTGCCGAAAATATTGAAAGCCTTTCATAAAGATTGGCCTGATATACAGATCAATGTCGATGTGGTCAGCGCAGCAAATGCCCTTGAAATATTGAGGAACGGCAAAGCCGACATCGCTTTGATTGAAGGGGCGGCTCCTCAAGGACCATTTATATGTACTCCTTTTGCTTCCTATCCGCTATATTTTGTTTGTGCTCCCGCCTACCGCATCACTCACAGGGAATTGACTCTACAAGAATTTTGCTCCGAAAAACTATTGCTTCGTGAAAAGGGCAGTGCGATCCGTGATACGTTAGACAGCGTTCTTTTTTTATCCGGATATACCGCACAACCTGCATGGACAAGCGTAAATTCCCAGGCACTGATTGAAGCTGCCAAGTCCGGATTCGGCATAACGATTCTGCCGGATGTTCTTGTAAGTGAGCCGCTATCGCAGGGGAAACTGATTTCGCTGTCTGTTCAAGACCTTTTGCTGAAAAACGAAATGATTGCCGTTCGCCATCGAGACAAACATCTGTCAGCTCCGTTGAAAACCCTACTTTTGCACATAGAATCTTTGATGTCTCAGAGATCTTAAAATATGCCCCCCTAGAATTTCATCGGATAAACCAGGGGTTTATTCCAATGTCCGTTCTAAGCGGTGCACTTCAAACCAAATTTGGTGCTTTTCATATTAGCGCTTAGAATATGAACTATACTAAAATCTGTCACAAGTTTTAAATTATGTTCTTTACGAAAGACAATAATTACTTCTTTTTGTTCTGGCACTTCATCATCACATCACACACATATTATTCAGCATGTAGGATGTTGTCCTTAGGGAGTGCCGACTGACGTAACAATAGCATTTTCGCGGAGTCTGCTTGTGTTCAATGAATAGGGTTTAGACAATACAATAAGCTGCCCCGTGGTGGAGTTGTGGCCCCCCGTTTTTAATTTCGCGGTATCATTGAGAGTTTTCGTTAGTAGCAATGAGAATATCTCATGAAAACTATTATTGAGTCCGCATTTTCTATTTTATATTGCAACCCTTGCTTCTCGGGCGGTCTCTCCGCACCCCGGCAATCCTCGAAGCCCAGTCATTGTGGATTATCCAGACATATTCGCCCGATTATTCCTGCACTTTCCCATAGTTTCTTATCTTCACGTTGCTTTTAACTGTTATTTCAGCAGATTCGAATATATCTCTCCAGTCGTTCGCTTTCCATTCGGGATAGGTGGTTTTTATGCGAACAAACTTTCCGAGTCCGATGGGATCAACTTTAAGCTCTTGGAACGAACGGATAACTTTTGCGACTTCCTGTTCCAGGTACTTGTTCATTAGTGATTCAAGTTTCACTTGATTTTGAGGATTATCCAGATCTAGTGAACCCGTATACTCGGTAAGGGCCCCTTTGATATTGAAATCGATCATGATTTTCACATCATGGCCCGTTTGAATCGGATGCTGAAGGGTAACATTTACTTTTCGCTTACCGTATATATGATTTAGACTAATCTGGATAGCTTTATCAGTTTCTTCGTTAACTCGCATTACGAGAGCGCCCCCGTTGAACGTTCCCTGAAGTAATGAGAATATTGGAAATTGCATAGGGTCGAGTTTATCGATATAACGAGCGTCATGAAACAAGCCGATTCCAGTAATTTGGATTTTTTCGGAGCTCGCTTTTAGAACAGGGATGACCGGGTCGATTCCATCATCATAGAGATCACGAGTGAAAGTATAGATGTCGGCCAAGGGAATAAGGTGAACTTTGTTCACAGTTTCAAGCATATTATTGAGAAACAGTCCAGTCTGATCGTACTGCGGTAAGTCCTTGCTAAGAAGATCACCGGCGTCGCCGTCGACTACAATTAGTTTGGCATTCCCCGCTATTTTCGGGTCTCTTTCAAAAGTATCCAACTGCTTGTCCAAGCCTGACTGGGCGTATTCCTTGCTAAAAAGAATCAATCGCAATTGACCGTTCACCAACTCATAGTTATTTTCTCGAGATAGATTCAAGATCGCATTCTTATAAGTTTGTGCGAGGGTCGATATGAAAATTTGTTTATCCTGTTGAGAGCGTGGAATGCTAAAGCCGATTTTTAAGGTATCTTCCTCTGATTTTGTTTTCTCCATATCAAAAGAAACTGCCAAAATAAAGCCTAACTTCTCAAGTATTCGTTGATCTTCACAACCTGACAATAAGAGCAAGGATAACAGTAATAGAGCTGCTCGGCGCATTTATCACGTTCTCCTTTCTTTGCGCGTTTGATGTATCATCAACAGAATTAAAAGAACAAACGGGCTTATCACAGCAAGGCTAATCTCGAAGTTGTTCAATATTCGAAAGAACCGTTCAGTGTGTCTGCTTATATCGAACCCGACTACCAAACCAAACAAAGCCAAGACGATCGCTAATGCCATCCATTTAACTTTTCCAGCAGGGAATAGCCGCTTCAATACCAGGAGAGCAGCAAAGCAATATATTGTCGTGACAGATATAATATTGAAGGTGTACAAGGTAAATGAAAGGATTTCTACACGGTTTAAGAATGGCAATTCAATATAAGACAGAAGAGTGATTACCGGATAGGTGATCTTCTGAAGCTGCTCAAAGCTAAAAAAACCGCTAATGATAATTGCCGTAAATAGGTACGTTGCGGATACAAGTGCTTGCCCCCAGTATAGTCCCTTGACCCACTTTCCTTTTTTGTCGAAATAGGGGATCAATATCAACGCCATCTCATAGCCAACAAACACCTGATAGACCTCAGCCCACGAGAAAACAGTGATTGGTTTCGTTGTCCCTTGAAATAGAAAAGGAGTTAACCGCAAAAAATCCCAGCTAGGAATACAATACAAGATTATAAGCGGTATCCAGACCACGATAAAAAAGAAGCACGTAATCGCTTTGCTCAGCCCGTAAATATTCTGTAGCAGTAAATAATAAACAAGTAAAATGCACATCAAATAAATGACGATTCCATCTCGAACCGGAAAAGCAATATATTGAGAAATCAGTCCGTAGTGTTTAAGAGAAACGCTGCTAAACGAGACCCAAAGCAGGACTAACCCGGCATAGATTGGGTACAACAGGGGTTTCGGAATCGAGGCCTCCATGATTTCAAACACGGATCTTCCTTTCGCTTTGCGGATGACAAGAGAAATGAAATATATGTTGATCATGGCTGCCAAGGATAAAATGAGCATGCCCAGCCAGTAGTTCGTTCCGATATTTTCGACACCGATGCGGGGATTGTGGAAGATGCTGACATTCACTTCTAGCATGTAGACAATAACAAAGGCATGGAAGCTGTTTAATGTCGGTTTCATTTATTCTCCTTAGGCTGCGTGGGTTCATTTTTCAAAGTTTGTATGGGACCACGAATAAACGTATCAAGCCATTCCCTAAATTTCATTGGTGCTACAGGATCTAAATAGGAAGTTCCCATATTTGAAATCGAAGCAAGATGAGCGATGATGAGTCCTATACCCATGACGATTCCATATATTCCTGTGAAACCTGCCAAGAATAGCAAGAGAAAGCGTAAGAAACGGACGGAATTACTCATGATGAAATTAGGAATCATAAAAGAAGCAATGGCGGATACCGCTACCGAGATAATCAAGATATTACTCGTGATACCGGCTTGCACAGCAGCTTGTCCGATGACAATACCGCCCACGATCCCGATGGTTTGTCCAATTTTTGCAGGCATTCTTCCACCGGCTTCCTTCAGCATTTCAATCGTCAGTTCCATGATCAATGCTTCAAGCAACGGAGGGAACGGAACCTTGCGTCTGGATTCGGTTAAATTCAGTAGCATATTGAATGGGATGATCTCATAGTGAAATGTGGTTACCGCAATATACAACGGAGTAAAAACCAGGCATATGAACAATCCAAGAAACCGAAACAGGCGTAGCGACGATCCAACCAGCCAACGCTGATAATAATCTTCTGGAGAAGAGAAAAATTCAAAAAAAGAAGTAGGTAGACTAAAAGCCGAAGGAGAGCCGTCGACCAGGCAAACGATTCGGCCTTGAACGATCTGAGAACATGAAGAATCTGGCCGTTCCGTCATGACAAATTGAGGAAAGATGGACCCTGGATTTTCCTCGATTAGCTGCGTAATCATCGGTGTCCCATAAATGGCTTTGATCCGAATTGCTTGAAGCTTCTTTTTAATATCCTCCAGCAGATTTTGGTTGACAATATCATCCAGATATACTAACACGACATCTGTTTTAGTTAATGATCCGACCGTAAGCTTGAACGTTTTAAGATGCTCGCTTTTGACACGATTGCGAATGAGGCTTATATTTTGCGTAATATTTTCGACAAAACCATCATGTGGACCTGAGATGACCCCCTCAATGGATGATTCTTGGATCGACCGGCCTTCCACGTGGTGGATATCAATAAGAAATCCTCGCTCCTTATAGCACAAAGCAGCTTTACCCTCCAACACACCCTTAATACATTCATCAAGTGAAACTGCCGATTGGAAAGGGGGGGTGGTTAATAGGTTTAGAATGTCCCTTTCTTCCAATTTTGACAAAGGATGAAGAAGTTCACGCACGAGTTCGTCATTGCCAATTAACGTGCTAAGATACGCGACTTGTAAATGATCTTCGCAAAATGAGCGTTTCTGAAAATCCATACAATCATTGAATACTTCCGATAACTTACTCATCATATAGAGATTTCTCCATTTTTATTTTTAGATTTTGTTAGTATAAGTAATCATCCATTTATTTATCCATTTCTTGTCCATTAAAAATGGTTTCACTAATGACGAAGGATAAGAACATAGTCCCAATAATACGAAAGACATATGATATCGAATTCAAGCGTAGTACCCACGATAGAATGGTTCGAAGAGGATGCTCATTATGACCGAGAAGGATTTTACGAGAGGTTAAAACTTAGAGGAAGAAGTCCAAAACCATATGGACCTTAAGGATTTTACTGAAAACTTTATTTCACTAACCGCTTTGTAGGCACTTAGCCGCTGAGCTTCATTAATCACATATGAAAGCGCATAAATCATTGCTAAGCAAGTCATTCACTGCGATGCTATCCCTGATGGCATCTTACAGGAATACTGCTAGCGAGGATCGTTTCCATCTTAGTTTCTACGGGGTAGATTACGATTTGTTGTTAACACTAAAAAAACACCTCCAAGGGTTACGCACTTACGCGCATTCTCTTGAAGGTGTTTAATTTGTACCATACTATAGGTCAGTCTCTACCTGTGTGGGGTTAAAGCCAAGCGTATTTTAATCTTCGTAACCGTTGATAACTAGCTCCAACTGGCCGGTTTTCGGGTCGATAACCATCCCGTGAACGTTGCAACCGGGCGGAAGAAGAGGGTGGTTCTTAATCAGGCCCACCGTTCCTTTAACGCCTTCTTGTACGTTATCGAATCCTCGCAGCCACTCGTTCAATTTTATGCCGGAGTTCTCCAGTGTCGACAGTACCTCATCAGATATGCCGCGCTCCTTCATATGCTGAATCATTTGATCCGCGTTGAGCGCTGCCATGCCACATTCGAGGTGCCCAACGACGATAACTTCGTCAGCTTTTAGCTCGTACAAAGCTACAAGGACGCTCCGCATGACACTTCCGAACGGATGCGAGATGATCGCTCCGGCGTTTTTGATGAGCTTCACGTCGCCGTTGCGGACGTTCAACGCCTTGGGCAGAAGCTCCACAAGGCGTGTATCCATGCAGGTTACGATGACGAGTTTTTTTTCGGGGAATTTGTCAGTGACGTATTTTTCATACTCTTTATTTTGTACAAACTGCTGGTTGAACTCCAAAATCTGCGAAACGGTTGTCATTCTAAACTGCTCCTTCCATTGTTGAATAGCTATGCAAAGATGGTTGGTGTCAACGCTTATCCATGAGCCCGATGATTCCGGTAACTTGGATATCCCGGTGAGTTTCTTTGTAACATCTAAAAAGGATAATAGCGTCTATTAAATATTGATTATACTTTCCATTTGAAATATCATCAATATCCATGAAAAAATCCCATGTCATTTTAACCTATGTACGATGGCTCCTGCTGACTTCTAACAGTAAGCATTACTCCGTCTTTCTAGATTTTTTTCCTGCTTCACGTCTGTTGCTTGCTGAGAAAGGGAGGACCGATGACTTTCATTTCTTGTGTGGCAAAGTTCCTTCCAATACACTTATGTTCTCCAGCACTAAAAGGTAGATCTCGAAAGCGGACCTCTTAATGAAGCTCCAGCGTCCCGGTTTAAAACGGTTGGGACCTTCATAAGCGGGGATTCGATCATTTGAACATTCGTATTCCGAGCAATCATGGATCCACCCAGTATGCAAGGAGCGGATGTAACTCGAATCCCAATCCCAGCAGGGGGTAACAGCGGCAATGGTTCGCCTTCAGATTCCTCTTTGCTGAGCAGGTAATGTTGGCCATTTTTCATTAGAGTGACTTGGATTCCTCGTTCATGAGTATCATTGATGTGGCCATCTTGTTTGTCCGGATTGACCGATAATCAATTGCGTTATTTGATAACTGTTGGCAGTCTCCGCGATAATTTCTGAGGTTTTACGATTTTTGTTTGGTTTGGCGATAAATGCTGCTCCATATTCAAAGAATCTGGTTTGCCATACCGTCAATGTAACCGAAATACAGTATAGCAGCTTTGTGAAAATTTGTTTTGCAGTAGCATCAATGCTTTGATATGGTTAATACTACGCAGAAGCAGCCCAGCACGGTTTCGTTTATTGAAAATTAGGACAAGAAGGAGGATATCTAATGTTTCGGAGCAAATCACAGCCCCAAATATCAATGAAGCAATTTCATTTAACATCTTCGCGTCTCATTCTGTTAGGCTTTGCTTTCCCGATTGTATTAGGGGCTATCTTGTTGGCACTACCCATATCATCATCAACAGGCACCGGTGTCGGTTGGTTAAACGCATTGTTCACTTCAACATCTGCAGTATGTGTTACAGGATTGGTTGTGCTGGATACCGGAACTGATTTCTCCCTTTTTGGTCAAATCGTCATTATGTGCTTGATTCAAGTTGGCGGCCTTGGATTCATGACATTTAGTGTGTTGATAGCCGTAGTCCTGGGTAAGAAAATCGGATTGAAAAACCGCCTTCTCATAAAAGAATCTACAAACTCTTTATCGACACAAGGTGTTGTGAAGTTGTCACTGGGTATTTTTCTTATAGCGTTCATAATTGAACTTATGGGAGCAGCCTTGTTAATCATTCGCTGGAATGAGGAGCTGGGTTTGGGCCAAGCCGTATATTACGGTGTGTTTCATTCCATTTCATCCTTTAATAACGCTGGATTTAGTCTTTGGTCCGATAGTTTGAGCCGATACGTCGGTGATCCATTAGTCAATATCGTCATCACTCTGCTTTTTATTATAGGCGGCCTCGGATTTACTGTAGTTTTAGATGTGTGGAAGCATAGGCGGTGGACAAAGCTATCCCTACATTCCAAGATTGTGTTATCAACTTCCGGCTTCCTTTGTTTCACGGGTTTTTTGGTTATATTCATCATCGAATTGTTCAACACCCATACGTTTGGCTCCTTAACGTGGGCAGAACGGATGTGGGCGGGCTATTTTCAAGGCGTAGTCACTCGTACCGCTGGGTTTAATACAATTAATATCGCTGAGATGATGACGGCTTCTCAGTTTTTTATGATTTTTTTAATGTTTATCGGCGCTTCCTCTGGTTCAACAGGAGGGGGGATAAAGACAAACACATTCGCAGTTCTTTTGTTCACTTTGATAAGTATTATAAGGGGCAAACAAGATGTTGAAATACTCAACAGGCGAATCCCTCAATCCATCATCCTTCGATCGCTAGCCGTCATGGTAATTTCAGTCGGGGTGGTTATTTTGGCTACTTTTGTCCTAACCATTAGTGAGCATAGTTTGCAGAAGGATTTTATGGAGGTTCTCTTTGAAGTGACTTCGGCTTTCGGAACAGTCGGTTTATCGATGGGATTAACACCAGAACTCTCACCCTTAGGAAAAGGGATCATTATTTTGACCATGTATATTGGCAGACTTGGACCCTTAACACTTGCATTCGCGTTGTCGCAGCGAATGTTCAAACAAAAATACCGTTTGCCCGAAGAGAAGGTGCTCATAGGATAAGGCTGCTGAAGCAGCGCTTAGAATTAAGTTTTACGTAGTAGCAATGTACATAGAGGTGTGACGGCGTAAAGAGTATGAGGAAGTTAAGCCGGGTCATCGGCAAATTCCCCATATCTTTACTCTGTTTTGGGTACTTAAAATATGACCGCGGCCTCATTCTACAGTTTCTATAGCTATTCACTTACCTTCATTGATTTGCCGAGCCCCAATTTCTTAACCAATGGTTTGATTGTGAGTCCTTGTACGAGCAAAGAGAAGAGGACGACACTGAAGGTTAGCACAAGAATATCGTCACGGCCTTCGAAGGTCGTGGGCAAGCTTAAGGCAAGCGCGATCGATAAACTACCCTTTAATCCTCCCCAATTCAAAATCACTTGCCAGGAAGCGGGGAAGGATTTCAGGAATTTCATGCTCGCATAAACGGCTAACGTTCTTCCGATCAGAACAATAAGAATCGAAGCACCAATAAGTGCCCATTTGTCCGTGAAGTCGATGTGCTTGATTTCAAGTCCGATCATTAAGAATATCAACGAGTTTGCTACAAGGGTGATGACGTCCCAGAACGAATTGATGTTCATCTTCCTGGTTTCCGACATACCGATACGAGCCCCGTAGCTGCCGAAGATCAAGCCACCTACGACTACGGCAATGACACCGGACACGTGAAAATGCTCGGCGATAAAATAACTTCCGAAAAACAGCAGCATTGAGAAGGCGATTTCGAGTGGATAGTCATCATAAAAGCGAATAAGCTGCGAAAAGAGGAATCCCAAAACAGCCCCAACTGCAATTCCCCCCAAACTAAACTTCAGGAAGAGCAATACACCACTGCCGATTCCTACCCACCCCATTTCCATATAGGTAAGTAAGTATATGGAAGAGATCTGAAACAAGACAACGGCAATGCCGTCATTAAAAAGAGATTCACCTTCAATAATGGTCACAATTTTCTTGGGAACGCCAAGGGACTTGAAGATGGATATAACACTGATCGGATCCGTGGCGCTCATAAGTGCAGCAAACGTGAAAGAGACAATCAACGGCAATCCCATCAATCCGTACATCGCCAAGGCGATGAGAAGGAAAGACAGCAACGTGCCCCCGAATGCCAAGGCAATCACTGGCTTGCTCTGCTCACGAAGATGCGAGAAAGGAAGCTTTAAAGTTGCGTCTCCTAGCAAGATAGGCAGAAACAACGAGATTATGATCGCCTGAAACACATTCGATTGCGTAATGAACGTTTCGGCTTCTTCCAACACAGGCACATGAATGAGTCCGAGCAGCAAACCAACCACAACGAGAGCAATCGAGTAAGGTTGATTTACTTTTTTGGCTATTGCGATAACCCCCATCGATATGGCGAGCAAGATCAGCACTTGAACGAAAACCTCATTAAAATGATGCATAAGGCACCCCTCATCAAAAGGATAAATTCTCCAACCATTGTACTCGAAAGCCCGTTTAACGCCAAATCGATTGACATTCGAGCATAGAGGGTGTGTTTTGTGAATATAAAATGATTTTATTCATACAATCATTATTAACCAGGAGATGGATTGCTATGCCCAAACAATTCCGATCAAGAACGGGATTAGATTCGCCAAAAACTTAGATTCATCCAGGAGTATCCTCCTGAAACCATTCATTCGCAGGAGGGAGGCGTCATTGGAACAAATATTCATCGAGGTAACAGGGAAGAAGCATTTATGAAAGGTTTAGTTCTATTTACCTTCGATCTGCGTTTCCAATGGCGGCACGGATTCTTCTTGGTTTACGCTTTGGTTTGCGCCGTCTATTGGATGCATAAGTTGGTTTTGATTAGACACCGAACCGGTATTGGCTATCTATAAAATGCAAAAAAACGGGCCGAAAATACACGTTTCAGCCCGTTTTTTGCTCAATTCTCATTTCAAAGTATAATGTAAATCACGAATTTATTTTCCTGCTAAGCTCCTTCAACCATATCCCGCTTGCGATATCCAATATAGCCCATAACCATCAAAACAATACTGATCACTGTGATCGTAATAAAGGTTGCTGCATCAAACGAATCTACCGGCATCCGCGGAATCCAACTTTGAACGGCTGTTTTCGAGAACCATTCCGGCAAATCCAGAATGCCGCCGAAATAGTTTAATGCAAAAGAATAGCCTAGATACGCGTATACGGCTTTGCCTAATCTTGGTGCCCAACCTAAAGCCAAAGCGGCAAGTGCGGTAAAGAACAACACGGAAGGCAGGAAGTTATAGCCAGCGGCGAGAAAATCCCTCATATTCATGGACGAGCCGTCACCCATGACAGAAATGGCCGTCCCGCCAAGTCCGCTTGAAGCGAGCAAAATGCCAACGATTCCAGCAACAATGGCCAATATGACACTCGTCCAATAGAGCTGAGCTCGCGTCACTTTTGTTGCATAAAGCTGGCTTAAATGCTGCCGCGCTTCTTCCGAGAAAAGTTTGTTCACGATCGCAATCGGCAAAATGGAAACCAATCCAATCATGACCATCATAATGGTCCCGGTGAAGGCTTCTTCGATGGAAACGCCGGATATCGTAAACATCTGACTCATGATTTCATTGCTTTCAAGGAACGTCTGCATATCTCCATAAATCGAACCATAGGCTGCTCCCATGATGATGAAAGCAATCAACCAACTGATCATTACGCCTTTGTTCAGCTTGGTAAACAGGCCGTGTACGGAAAGCAATGTTTTTTTTGCCGACTCCCGGCCTTCTCTTTCTGGTAAATAACCGGCACCCATATCTCGACCGCCTTCGAGGGCAAAAGCGATGATCACGACAATAACGCTGAAGACTATAGCCAAAATCAGGGGGACCCCATTGTTTTCTGTAAATGGATAAGTCAGATAAGTCCAACCCATCGGATTGATCATGGAAAAATCAACATTCGACACATCCGTTCCGGCGCGGATAATATAAAGCAAGCCTACAATTCCGAGCGATGAACCGGTTGCACCGGATGAAGTCGGCATAATTTGCGCCATAACTAAGGCAATTACGGCTCCCAAGATCCCGGCCATCCCTATGGATGCGCCAAACAAAAAGGATCCTTCGGCCGAAATCGTATCTATGCCAAAGCTAGTCATCATTCCGCCAATAACGAGCGCTAATAGAATATTGATCATGACGACTTCGGCAATCACCGCAAGCGAATTGGCTTGACGGCCTACTTGAAAGGAGCGTACGAGTTCAGTAAGCCCAAGATCTTCTTCTTTGCGAGTATGGCTTACCACATGCAAAGCAGCGATAATCATCGCAAACAAACCGCAGAATAACAACATTTCGTGCGCATACATTGCACCCAAAGTATAATCCGCTGCGGTCTCAATCGGTGTAGGACCAACCATGGAAATCATAGCAGGATTTTGCAAGGTTTCATACATTCCCTGCAAACCTTGCCCTTTGCCGATTTCTTCAAAAGCCGGAACAAATCCGGCTGAAAACAAGCCTAAACCTAAAACCCAGATGATGATTTTTTTCCAATCACGTTTCAGGTATTGGACGAATAGTACTCGCGAACGAGCAAATTTTTCTTGCATTATAATCTCCTCCGTTTCCGCTCTTAGACTTCATAATGACGCATGAATAAGTCTTCTAGCGTAGGCGGCACGGACTCAAACTTCTTAACCCCCAATTTTGCCGCTTCGGACAAAATCTCATTGATAAATTCGTTATCCGCAGAGAATGTCGCTTGATTGCCGGATTGCTTGAAATCATGAACCCCGTTAACGGATGCCATTATAGCCACATTGCCTTGCGTTACCATAGTTACTGTAGAACGCGTTAAATGACGCAGCTCATCCAATGTCCCGGTTTCAACCACTATGCCTTGACGAATGATAACTACTTTATCGGCCAGTCGTTCCACTTCGCTCAAAATATGAGAGGACAGCAAGATGGCTTTTCCCGCAAGCTTGATTTTTTCGACCTCATCCTGGAAGACGGCTTCCATTAACGGATCAAGGCCGGAAGTCGGTTCGTCGAAAATATACAAATCGGAGTCAACGGATAAAGCCGCGATCAAGCCGACTTTTTGCCGATTTCCTTTGGAATAGCCTTTGGCTTTCTTCTTAGGATCCAATTCAAACCGTTTAATCAAATAGTCGCGTTTATTTTTGTCTCCGCCGCCATGCAATTTCATAAACAAATCAATGATTTCGCCGCCTGTTAAACTGCCCCAAAGAGCCACGTCCCCAGGAACATAAGAAATTCGTTTATGAATCTCAAGGCTATCCTTCCATACATCCTTGCCGAAGATTTTTGCATCTCCGGCATCCCGATGGATGATTCCTAGCAAAGTGCGAATCGTTGTGGATTTCCCCGCGCCATTCGGTCCGATAAAGCCGACAACTTCTCCGGCATTTACCGTAAATGACACGTCATGCAGCGCTTTGAATTTCCCGAATCTTTTTTGCAAGCCTTGCACTTCTACAATATTTGTCATAGCACTAAAACTCCTTCTAGACCAGTTTTAGTAACGTGCTTTCCAGTTTAAAGCAAAGCTGATAAATAACGAACTAATAAATGATATTAAGTTCGTAAATTCGAAATATTTGCTTTGTTTTAAACCAAAGTTCATTTACAGTTTCAGTTATACACCCGATTATCCGTATAGTCAACGCAAAAATTTATAAGTTTAGAACTCCTTTATGTTTGATAATTCATAATTATAGCTATATAATAAATAGGAAGGGGAAATGCGAACTAAATCCTCCTTAAAATATTTTTTTAGACATAATAGTTAGAAAGCAGGAATAAGGAATGAACGGTTTTGAAAAGAGGACACAAGCGAAGAAAAATCAAGTTCTAGAAGCAGCTTTTAAATTGATAAATACCGATGCCGGCATAGAAAATGTAACGATGGATGAGATTGCTAGACATTCTCATGTCGGTAAAACGACGATTTTTAAGTATTTTGGGAGCAAAGAAAACCTGGTTCATGAGGTTTTTAAATATTTTTTAACTCAAATGGGGGAAACGGCCCGAGAAATCATGGCCGAGAATAAACCTTTTGAAGAAACGATCATTGCCATGAGTCAGAACAAAATCAATTATCTGGAAAAAATCAACAAACAATTTTATTTGGGTTTAATGGATTATTTTACAAAGAAAGATGATGACGGATTATCTCTGATGATGCAGCAATACGTCAAGGAAAGCTACAGTCTTATGTTGGATTTGTTTCACCGCGGGCGTAAAGAAGGCAAGGTTGATCTGAAATATTCGGATGAATTTCTTCTGATTTATTTCCAGGCACTGGTTGAAGGGATCTCCAGCCCGCATATCTACCCGAAGATTCTCCCTTATACCGCCCAATGGACGGAATTGCTGATAAAAGGTATTGCGCCAAGCAAATAAAGCATATAAATATTCCCGCATGAAAGAGATCTTTCGTCCGAGCGGCCAAACCATTGAAAACCTTCATGTTACCGCCAAATTCCGGTGGCGTTCCTAGATGCAGTTTCTCGGAAGCTGATTAACAATTCCTTTTGACATAGGTCATGTTTAATTTCATTATTATTACTTTACCACCATAACAGGGCACCGGGCTCTCTTTACTACTTTATGGCTGACACTTCCTAAAACAAATTCTTGGAATGAGTTAAGGCCGCGACTTCCTATAATGATCAGATCAACATTTTTCTTTTTTGAGTAATCAACAATTGTGGGACCCGGATCACCAATGACTATTGTGATTTGATGATTCACGTTTTTATTTCCCAGTTCTTCTGTAACTGGTAATAGTTTTTGTTTCCGTTTTAACTCAATTTCCTCATGGTTCTGTGAATGGAGCACTTCTTCTTTTATTTTGGTTGGATCTACAGCGAAGAAAACCTCAACGGTTGCACCATCACTAAGAGATGCGACTCTAGCTGCTTCAGTTGCAGCACGAACTGAATTTTTAGAACCGTCCGCAGCAAGTAAAATATGTTGATACATGGATATCACTCCTGTTCTAATGAGATTTTAATTGCGCGTTAGAATCGTGGTATACAGCTAATCTATTTACAATTTTTTCACTTGATGCATTGAGTCCTTTAATGGTGACACGGTTATGATTAGCACGGTATTTAATTACAACTTTATCTACGGCGCCGACGCCTGAGTCATCCCAAATATGTGCATTCGAAAAGTCTAGAACAATGTCCCTCTCTGTGACGTTGTAATCAAATGCGTTGACGAATCCTTCTACAGATGCAAAAAAGAGTTGGCCAGAGATCTTGAACGTTGTTTTATTCCCCCTGATATCGGTTGTAACACTTACTTTTGATATTTTAGAAGCGAAGAATATGGCACTTAGGATGATTCCTAAGAGAACCCCAATTGCAAGGTTATCGGTAACAACAACAACAATGACCGTAGCCAGCATGACAAAGGCATCACTTTTAGGGGCTTTTCTTAAATAGGAGAATGATGACCAGTCAAAGGTACCAACTGATACCATAATCATAATCCCAGCCAAGACAGGCATTGGAATTTGTACCACAACTCCACCTAGAACAATAATCAAAAACATCAGAAACACACCGGCTACAAATGTCGACAACCTAGTACGACCGCCCGATTTTACATTGATGACAGACTGTCCGATCATCGCGCAGCCAGCCATTCCACCGAAGAAACCCGTAATGATGTTTGCGATGCCTTGTCCACGAGCTTCCTTATTTTTATTACTGTCTGTTTCAGTCATATCATCTACAATCGAAGAGGTTAGAAGAGATTCAACCAAACCCACAACAGCTAGGGAAATCGAGTAGGGGAAAATGATTTGTAACGTTTCAAGATTAAATGGGATGTTAGGGATTAGAAAAGAGGGTAAGGATTGAGTGATGACTCCCAATTCACCGACAGTTCCCAAATCTAGATTGCCCCATATTGCTGCGGCAGTTAGCACGACAATAGCGATAAGAGGTGCTGGAATTGCTTTGAAGAAACGGGGTAAAACATATACAATAATCAAGGTAACGGCAACGAAAATATAGGTTAGCGTTGAAATTCCTACAAAATGAGGTACTTGAGCCATAAATATTAGAATGGCAAGAGCATTAACAAAACCAATCATGACAGCTCTCGGTATGAATTTCATGAGTTTACCAATTTTGAATATTCCAAACAGCAATTGGATAATGCCAGTGAGGACCGTTGCCGCCAATAAATAATGAATGCCATGTTCCTTTACGAGCGGAACCATAAGTAGGGCCATTGCTCCGGTAGCAGCGGAAATCATTCCTGGCCGACCACCTATAAAGGATATAATTACAGCAATACAAAATGAAGCATATAGCCCTACCATTGGATCAACACCAGCAATAATTGAAAATGCAATCGCTTCTGGTATAAGAGCCAAAGCTACCACGATACCAGCTAAGATATCGCCTCTGGTGTTAGAAAACCATTCTTGTTTAATCCGTTCAATCACTTAAGAAGTATGATTCTCAAGTAGGATAGGGGGATCTCTAATGTTCCACGAGCGACATTTTACTCTTAGGCAGGGTCTCTCACATAGGGTTCTTAAACTAACTCAGGTTTCAGAAAATTCGTACAAGTGTTACAAATGTGATGGGGAAGTAAAGCAATATCAACCCAATCCATTCTTTTGGTCCTGTGTTTCGTGCGAAGCGGAATATATGGGGCCTGTGATGGAGAAGTAGCATCCTTGGGGTGCTTTTCTTTTGCCTTCTTCTCAGACACGTCTTCTTGAATTTAATTTAGATATTTAGGACCCATAACTATGAGTATTCTCTCCAAACGATTGTTTGATTCTATACTACCCACACGTAACCTGGAGTACTATGTGGGACCTTTTCCTCGGCTTAGACCGCCTAGCATTATGTATAAGAATATACTAAAAATCACAGCCCCACCTAGGTTATGAATGGATGCCCATTTAATCAGTCAATAGGTTTATGCACACCCATTTGATAAATGAATACATAGAATATACAAATGTCATGAGGGGTGTCAGCGGATGGGATCTAGGTTTAGAAAAACCAAACGTCTTCGAGAATTCAAACTTAGAAACATTCTTAAATATAAATGGAAAAGGAAAAAAGTTCGTAATATTAAGAAGAGAATTCGCCGTAGGTCGAATCCGTCATTTCATGTTCCGCTTGCACCTCAAAACCTGCAGGGGATTCATGGTCCACCTGGATTGCAAGGCCCGCAGGGTGAGACAGGTCTTATCGGACCGCCTGGATTGCAAGGTCTACGAGGAGAAGTGGGACCTTCCGGGCCTGAGGGAAATCCAGGAGTTCCCGGCCCTCCAGGACCACCAGGAACTCAGGGAATTCCAGGAGTTCCTGCCTCCGCTGGACCACCCGGACCCCAAGGGGTTCCAGGTCCTTCCGGACCACCAGGAATCTCTACTGAGAATATCTGCTTTCAAGACCTTCGTTCGAAGCTTCAAGGGTTAGTGGGTCAGTTTATTTCTCTAATAACTGAGGGTTCTCCTGATACGATTCAAGGGCGAATTTTCCGGGTCGATGAAGGAAGCCTGATTCTCATTGGTGAGTCTGGCACACGGATCTTCCCGATTTGTACAATTAGCTCCGTTGACTTTGGTCCGTTTGCTTATGTAACGAATAGTGCCGATGACACGGTCTCGGTTATCAATACGGCAACCAATACGGTCATCGATCTGATTTCAGTAGGAGATACTCCTCAAGGAATAGCAATTACGCCAGACGGGACAAGAGCTTATACGGCAAATAGCGGAAACACAATTTCTGTTATCGACACGGCAACCAATAACATCCTAACGACCATTTCTATTTTTCCTGGGGGAATCAATGCTACCGGTATTGCCATAACACCCGACGGTTCCCGTGCTTATACAGCAAATCCCGGGAACAATACCGTCTCCGTAATCGACACAACAATCAATATGGTCATCACCACGATTTCCCTGGCTCCGGAAACCGGTGTCAATGACATTGCCATAACTCCTGACGGCACTCGTGCCTATTCTATTAATACGGGAACCAATTCGGTAACTGTGATTGACACCATGTCAAATACTGTTCTGACAACGATTCCTCTGGCTCCAGCAGGTACCAATCCGTCGGGGATCGCGTTCACTCCGGATGGCAGCCGGGCCTACACGGCCAACGCTGGTACTGATAATGTTTCGGTGATCAATACAGCAACGAATACGGTGATAACTACCATTAGCCTTGCGCCCGCAGGTGACAGTCCTAGTGATATTGCGATCACTCCCGACGGTGAACGTGCTTATATCGCAAATTTTAACGACACGGTTTCGGTGATCAATACGACAACGAATACAGTAATAACCACTATTAATCTAGCGCCCGCAGCGGATGGTCCTGAGAGCATTGCCATCACACCGGATGGTACCCGCGCCTACACAGCCAATTTAAACAATAATACCGTTTCGGTGATCAGTACGGCCACCAACGCGGTCATTGGAACTGTGATTCCGGTTGGAGATAGCCCTCGGGGAATCGCAATTACGCCGATTACCATATAAATTGAGCAGTACGGTATTTCTTCCACTTCCATCATCCTGAATTTAATCCTGCAATGAACAAAAGGACCCATAAAATGTGTTAGTTAACGAGACCATAGTTTTGAATGAAGAAAACATTCTGTCTAATGACACAAAAGTGTCTACATTTATTACAGCTGAAAAGCCTGACTTATCAGGCTTTTCGTATTATCAGGCTTTTCGTATTATCAGGTTAGCCAGAATCTTCTGGTTGGCTTTTTTTTTGTAGTCGTTTTACGATGGGGGAGCCGGGAGAACGTTGCGGCTTTAGGGGCAATGATCCCGTAATAAAAACGGTTCTCTCACGACCTCCAAAAAACCATGTTTGAGCTGGTAGGGGCGGTAGAATAGGATAGAGTTCTCGTTAGTAGCAAGGAGAATATCTCATAAAAACTAGTATTGAGTCCACACTTTCTATTTTATATTTCATATGATACCTATGTCAGCTGACAAAAAAATAGATAAGAAAGGGGACAAAATTATCATGGCTATTACAGTACCGGTTCCAACAATAGGAGACGTTATTGTTTTAACTACGGTTGGTGAACAAGTAGAGTCCGGTTGTACGTTTCCCGGACCAGGAGCTCCAGATGTAAAAAATTACGATGTTGCACCCGGACAATTATATATTATTGGATGTAATAACTTCCCAATTGGTGGAGGAACCGTTGCATTCATTGCTGATGCCGAGAATTTAAATTTGGCCCAGCTCATTACAGCTATTCTCGAACTTGCTGTAGTTCAAGATATGGGTGGGCGTAGGAACATTTTCACAGCAGTAGAAGGTTAATCGAAGAGGTAGGAATCCGCCCAAATGGAACTGTATTGATCTCTAAAGCAATATCGTGTTGATTTATATTTTGCTTTAATAGTGGACTGATCCCGAAGCGAACAAGTTTAAAAGCCCTGATCATACCAATTTATTTGGTTTAATCAGGGCTATTTCATTACGCTCATGTCAGCTGTAGCTCTTCCGAACTGCCACATCTATAAGAAAGATGGAGGGGGGAATTGTTTTCACTAAAACTATTTATCTATAGACCTAAATGAGTTTTTTAATTTTGCGGCATACCCTTCGAAATCGTTTCTTTTTGATCGGTTTTTTGCGGATCCGCTTTGCACACTTTTTCCGAATGCCAGGCGGCCCTTTCGGACCTGGTGGTCCAGGTGGTCCAGGATCCCCTTGCGGCCCTCTAAGACCTGGTGGCCCTTCCAGTCCTGGGGCCCCTTGTAGATCAGGGCCCCCTTGTAACCCGGGCGGTCCCTCAGTACCCGGCAGTCCTCTTAGCCCGGGCGGTCCTTGCAGCCCTTGCAGACCTGTTGACCCTTGAGGACCTTCGGATCCCGGCGGACCTGGTAGTCCAGGCGGTCCCGGTGGTCCCGGTGGTCCCGGTGGTCCGGGCACAAGATTTTCCCCTATTTTCACGATAAACGAATCAAATGCGCTTTGTGTCGCATCGAATGCACCCGGGGTCACCGGGAAATCAGCCGATTCCGTATGACCAGCAGCATAAACATTGCCGAATTCATCCATCGCGATTGCGAAACCACCGTCAGTACTGCTTCCTCCAAGATAAGAAGAATACAGCAAAGATGTACCCGTTAAACTTATCCGGGTAAAGAAGGCGTCCTCGGCTCCTCTCAAATTGGATTGAAAGGCGCCGGGAATGGTCGGGAAGTCGGCAGAAAATGTCGCGCCGATCACACTTGCGTTACCGAAAGCATCTACCGCAATACCGCGCCCCGCATCGCTCGCGCTTCCCCCGAGATAGGTGGAATAGACGAGAGCGGAACCCGCTGGGTTCAGCTTGGTTACAAATCCATCTTCACCACCGCCGTTCGTTATGCTAAAAGCGCCCGGAGTCACCGGAAAATCGGTTGAGGTTGCCATCCCGGTTACATAGGCATTTCCTGAGATATCCGCCGCGATGCCAAACCCTTCATCCGCTGCATTTCCACCGAGAAGAGTGGAGTACACAAGACCGGTCCCGGCAGGATTCACTTTTGTGACAAAAACATCAAGAACACCATTGAAGCTGACATCGAAAGCACCGGGAGTCACCGGGAAATCGGGAGATTCGGTAGAACCCGTTACATACGCATGGCCGGAAGGATCGATGGCGATAGCCCTACCCTGACTATTGGGCGTCATCATTCCACCAAGGAGACCGGAGTATACGAGTGAAGAGCCGGCTGGATCCAGCTTCGTCACGAATACATTTATACCCTCATTGAACGTCGTGTTAAAAGAGCCCGGGGTCACCGGGAAATCGGTAGCATCTGTGAATCCCGTCACATACGCGTTACCCAAAGCGTCTACTGCGATACCGTGGCCCTCATCACGAAGGGAACCGAGTCCCCCTAAAAAGGTCGAGTAGATCAAAGCGGAACCGGATGAGTTCAATTTAGTCACAAAAACTTCCCGCATGCCCTTGAAGGTTGGATCCAGGGCGGTGGGGGTCACCGGAAAATCGGCGGATTCCGTATAACCCGTTACATACGCGTTACCCGCAGCATCCACCGCTATAGCGAAGCCTTGATCTTCACCGCTTCCCCCGAGATAGGTGGCGTAGACAAGGGCGGTCCCGGCTGGATTCAGCTTTACCACAAAGGCGTCAAATCCTCCTTGAGAGGTCGTTTGAAAAGCGCCCGGGGTCGTCGGAAAGTTAGGGATATCCGTATATCCTGTTACGAACGCATGGCCCGAATCATCGACAGCGATACCTTGAGCCTGAGTAAGAAGCAGATTACCGCCGCCTCCGCCGAGATAAGTGGAATAAAGCAGAATCGGATCAATCACCAAAGGCAGGTTCGGATTATACTCTTCCTTCATTTTAAAGCCAACGATCTTATTCCCATCCGCTTCTCCGGAGAGTAGAAAAGCACAGTCTAACATGTTTCTGCTTCCATCTACCACTTGATAAGCGACCGGTTTTTGATCTGTCAACGTTCCTAATGGAGTAAAGATTTGCAAATTACCGGCATCATCAATCAGGATATCAACGCTACCTTCGCATACAAGCCGGATGTCCTCCACACGGCTGCCCGGCTGTATCACCACATCATATTTCAGCTTGCCTTCGATTCCTTGAAATACGACATCAATGCCGGACCATATGTTCCGGTAAGTAATTTCCCGATATAGCGGAAGATTCGTGTAATGCTTTTGGGAGTCGGTTCCGTGAATGAAGTGGACCTTTCCCGGCTCCTGCGAGGTGCCCTCCACGGTAATGGCGGAATGGGCATCTAAGAAACGCCATATCAAGTTGACGCCATCTATTTGGCGCTCATGTTCTTGATCCGTCCGTTCCCGAATACGTGAACCGGCGGCCCCGATTTTGGTAAAAGGCAAGGAGAGCGGGGCGATAACATAAAAAGTCATCATCACGTGGTCCGGAGCGAAGGCGTAACGAAAGCCATTGCCTTGTACATAGAACGAAAACCGGTCATCATCTTGCCCGGAATTGGGAATAAACGTCAGAGGAAGCTTGCCGTATGCTTCCAACTGTTTTATCTCTTCCTCGGGCTCCATGAGAACCCCCCTTTCGAATAAGTGGTTTGAAAACGCTCGTTCGAAGCTATTTTCATCAACTTCGTTGGGTTGGGAAGTTTCGTGATTCAATACATCTTTATAAATATGACTTGAACGAATTGAATGTGCGTATTTCCCTAAGTAACGGGGTAGGCGAAAAAGAAACTATATTGATACGTCATTTAATGCTTTTATTTATTTTAAACTTGTTATTTATGGGGACAGCCCCTTTCATGTTACACGAGACCCCTAGCGAACCCTCCGTCAACATGCAGCTCGACGCCAGTGGTGAAGGTCGCGTCAGCGGCCAAAAACAAGGCGGCGGCAGCAACTTCCTCAACTGTGCCGTGGCGCTTCAGCGGAGTGATCTCGTCTCCCTGTTTCATAAACTCCGCTCGTTCCTCATCGGTCAGACCAGGAACGCCCATAGACGGGGTATCAATGTAACCGGGGGCTACTGAATTTACGCGAATCTTCCTAGGCAGGAATTCAGCGGCGAGCACCTGAGCAATCGCTACCACAGCCTCCTTCGAACCGGAATAGGCGCTCAAGCCGGGGAAGATTTTATCATTGGCAACTGTAGTGAAGACAATCGCGCCACCATCATTAATGAAGGGAGCAAGACGCTGAACGGTGAAGAACGAGCCCTTGGTGTTGATATTAAAGTGGCGGTCCCATGAAGCCTCAGTCACCTGCTCAAGCAAATTGATCTCTGCAATGCCGTGGTTGACGAACAAATAGTCAATGCGGCCCAGCTTTTCCTCTACAAATACTCCGAGCGCTTCGATGTCCGCCATGCTCGCGGCATCAGATCGTACGACATGCGCCGAACTCGAATTGAGCTCGTTCCGGGCCTCGTTGATCTTCTTCTCGTTTCGGCCAGTGAGCACGACTTCAGCTCCCCCCTCAAGGAGCGCCTTGACAATTGCTAACCCCATGCCATGGGTACCACCTGTGACAACGGCTTTCTTACCTGTATACTTGTTCATATAAATCCTCCTCAAAACGGTTAAGTGTATGTTCCTGCAAATCAAACTCTAAAGCATGGAAATAGAATTGAGAAGAACGTACTTTATTGTGCTATTAACACCAAAAAGTGATATAGGTACTGATTAGTACCTGTGCCTGTATATGTCATGCTATTGTTCTAATAGGTACGTTTTGGTACCTATATAACAGAAGAGTGCGTACGATTTTATACACCTTACTCAAAGAAAATGAAAATCGAAGTTCTTAGTTTAGAAAAGGAAGGTGTACCCTAATGAAAGTACTCACGGTTGTTACGCATCCAAGAACAAATTCCTTAAGCTTTGCAGTTGCGGATCGATTTGTACAAGGCCTTATAAAAGCAGGGCATGAGACGGAGGTGTTGGACTTGCTTCGCAGCGGCTTTGATCCTGTATTGGGGGACGCTGACGAGCCCGATTGGACAGGTAAGCATAAGCAATATTCAACCGAGGTGGAACAACGGATTTGCTTACGGCAATAGCAGTCTTCATCATCAACATGCTGACGCAAGCTTATAATCTGGGTCTGAATTTGGCAAAATAGAAGCTGATATTGACTTCGTTTATGGCAGGGTATCCCTCTGCAAACAGCAACGGCAGTCCAGGACGTAATGTTCACGTCCCAGGCTGCCGTTGCTGTCTTTATTCGGTCCTGCTTTTCTTGAAACTGCCTTGAATAAATTTCTCTCCCCACTCGCACATCAGATCCAAAATCGATTTCAATGATTCACCTGTTTCGGTCATTTCATAGATCACTTTCGGCGGGACTTGATTATAGACCGTCCTGAAGATAATATCGTCTTCTTCCAGCTCGCGCAGCTGTTGCGTTAACATTTTTTGCGTAATGTCCGGCATGGCCTTCTTAAGCTCGCTCGTTCGTTTGGGTCCATAAGACAAGTGGCATAGAATCAGCGTCTTCCATTTGCCTCCAATAACATTGATTGTGGCTTCTGCCGGTATCATGTACTTTCGTTTCGGTTGCAGTTCCATGAGGTGTCTCCTCCTGTCAATGATCGTTTCAATAAAATACAGGAACTTTTTGGTACCTATATCACTTACTGGTGCTAATAGCACAATAAAGTGCGTTCTTTCCATAGACACAGTATATGCGACATAATCAGCTTACACCAGCACTAATCGTGTTAGGATGGTCGACCAATCTGTGCGGAGCGATCTTCCTCGAAGGAATCGATGTATCGATGATGGTACCGAGGGAGTTGGCTAAACAGTAGAGACAAATATTCCAGGATGGATGTTATTGAAAACCGGGAGCCCAGGCATTGCACTGGAGGCCGGGATTGATTTTATTACAGTGGACGGGGCCGAAGGAGGCACTCATGCAACTGCGCCTATTATGGAAGATGACCTCGGATTTCCTACGATGTTTGCCATAACCAGGGCGGCCAAATTTCTTGCGAAAAAAGGTGCAACCCGTGAAGTAAGCTTAATTGCAACGGGGGGATTGAATTACACCGGGGGATGTTCTAAAAGCGATGGCGCTCGGGGCTGATGCCATCTATATGGGCACTACTGTCATGATGGCGCCTGTTGGAGATCAAATGGCTTTTTGAACCGCCAACGGACCTTGTTGTGTACAATGCAAAAATGACAGTCCATCTTGACAAGTCTATCCGAGATTTCTACATCTGATTTATGTGCAATCGACCCGTTTATTGCAAGGGCGATAGGCCTATATCTTGGATATGTGACGCATGAGGAGCAGGATAACTTTTTTTCGGAAAATGGGGAGTGTGCCTGATTCGGGTTACCATCCTGAGAAAGGTTGGGCTTCAGAACAACAGAAAGAAGATCAGTTGCATCATTAAGGGATCCCTCACCGTACATACTCATTAACCCCCGTAAACCAGACATTTAAAGATGACCTCTAAATAGACCGAGACTTGAAAAAGTACTTAATATGAAAAAGGCACAATCTCTTAAAGTTTTATTGAGGAAAAACGACACTGGAGCGAGAAATGGCAATCCGTTAGTAACCGATTAGTTTAAGATGGGACTTGGGCCGGAAAGGTTTCGGTGATTGATCAGGATCCCACGGAACTTGATCAATCACCTTTTAATTCCTGAGTATGGTTTAGCGCTCTTGGACGCGCGGACCCGCTACAATTCGCATGAGTATATCCGCATCTGGCAGCTGATGATCGTCATCGATTGGCATGTTGAGTGTAATCAATGCGGACAGTATGGTCAAAAATGCGGAGATGAGCTGGCGGGCATCGCCTTGTGCGAAATCCCCAATCTGCTGGCCTTCCTCGAACAAAGGAAGCAGCTGATCCATATAGCGCTTCACGGAAAAATGCTGCAGCAGTTGTTTAGCTTCAGTCGGCACATCTTCAGCCGAATTGGCGTGCTGGATCAGCTTGAACGGATATTGTGTGCTTTCCTCTTTCAGAATGCTCGCAGTAAAGATGCGAAGTTTGTCAAAAGGGGAACCCGGGATCTCGTAGATCCTCTCCATCTCCCGAGCAGTTTCCTCGGCAACTTGCCGGATCAGGGTGACGAACAGCTCTTCTTTCGATTCGAAAAACCGGTAGAGCTGGCCAGCACTAAGATTGGCTTCTTCAGCGATCATGCTCATCTTGGCTCCATGCAAGCCACGTTGGGCAAATACCTTTAAGGCAGCTTCTAAGATTTGCTGTCTTCGCGTTTCTCGCCGTTTAATCAACTGTTCTTCGGATAATGGTGTCACTGGTTAGCACTCCTTTTACTACTTATTTGCTGTATATGATCATGATGATGGCATAAGTTGCTCTATGGTTGCGAAGGGAGCTCGCTCAAATGAAGGAATCGTTTGTTCCAGTCGTTCATGCAGCGGTCGATCCGAATCCTCGATCCATCGGTCTAACCATTGCTTAGCTTCACCGGAACCACCCGCAGCCAGCAAGGATGTGACCATATCCGCATTAAACAGTTCCCGCGGGGATAAGAACAAGGAGTTGACGAGCCAATATAATCCGAAAATGTCGTAATTGTCATGCTCCGTAGACCATTTAAGGATATGTTCGAAATAATGCTGCACGAACGTCAAACCTTGAATCGGTTGTGCACCGATGTGCTCCACGCCTTCCCAGCGGAGGTCAGACACGACATTTAACCACCAGGCCGGCTCGATGATTTCTTGTATCCGAGTAAGGACTTCGAGTTCGAAGTCAGGTTTGGGGCGACTCACCTGTTGGTGAAGACATGCTTCAAGAATCTCCGCTTCAATCGCCGCAAGCGTCATTCCTTGTCCGTAAACAGGATCAAGTTGACAGAAGGCGTCTCCCATGACCAGCAATCCGGAAGGCCATCGCTCCATCTGTTCAAATCGCTGCCTTGACAGTTCCGGAACCCGAAAACCACGCGGTTGCCCGATCGGTTCCAGTCCTTGCAGCGCTTCATTCAATAATGGGTTCCCTAGTTGCCGAATTTCTTGTTCGAATAATGCCGGATCGGTGGAGGGATAACGACCGTTCAAATTCCAGAGTACCATTTCTGCTATATCGTTTTCAATGATCGAAAAAGCGCCTGCATGTGACGCTGCGTGAGGATCGCCTTCCATGCGAATCCCATCCAGCTCTTCCTTGCGCCCTACAGGGATGCGATAACGTCGTGTGCTGTACCCCAAAGATACTTTTAGTCGCTCAGCCTGCGGAACTTCATACCCGAGCTCGGATAACCATTGAACGGTTTTGGAGAAACGGCCGCTCGTGTCGATGATAAGGTCTGCCGCCATCGTGAACTGCTGACGTTCACCCGAGGTACGCTCCCTGATAACAATGCCTGTTACTCGTGAATGATCTTCTGTCGTTTGAAGATGAATCACATCATTCAAGCCAAGCAAAAGAACATTATCGATACCCTGAATATAGCTGCGCATGACCCATTCGAACAACGCCCTGCTGAAGGACGCATCGTGATTTTGTTCGACTGCGATCATCCGCCCGTAAGGGCTGATAAGATGCGTGGTCTTCCCAAGCGTGGGGTGAGCTCCATTGTTGATTAATTCATTAATAAATCCAGGGAATAAACGGTTTAGAATAATCCTGCTGCGAGGCGTAAGCCGGTGGGGCTGGAAGGCCTGAGGTGTTCCGGGACGGTTTTCAGGCTCCTCAGGAAAAGCGTCTCGGTCCACAATGATAACCTCACCATAAAATCCTGACAGTACTTTGGCTGCCAGCAGTCCGGCGATACCTCCGCCAATAATAATCGCGCGTTCCGTGTTCATAAATTCATTCCTCCTATTTTATAATTACGACTGATATTTCAAAGAATTGTCGAAATGGTCAGAGGGTCCTGTCGAACGGAGTAAAAATGGTCACGTTAGTATTAATTTCATGAAATTATCTCCTTTCAATAAATGCTGAGTGCAAGTAACCCTGAAAAAAGTTAAAAAGAAAGTTTGAGTTTTATGAATGAATGATTCATTCTTAAAATATGGCATTTATTTCGGATTGTCAACCCTTTCGAGAATTTTGGAGAGAATATGTAATTATCTTATGGAGGAATGCCTTGACGTTGATGGATGAGAATGAATTGAAGTTGTGCTTGTTATGAGGCAGACAAACGAATTCAAGGGTTTACCTCATAATACGAACGGGCAGGAAAGTTTAATCGCTTCTCGAATATTTTATCAGTTGGATTATTTAATGAACTTTGTGAATATAACGTTGTCTGAATGATACGAAATGATTATTTTTTTGAAGGGATGATTAAATTGAAGCAAGGAATATTAGTTTTTCTAAATGGAACTTCAAGTTCCGGAAAGACCTCCATATCGACTGAACTGATAAATCAGAAAGAGATACTTTTTTATCATTTATCAATTGATGATTTTTTTAATAATTACAATGATTTTTTTAATAATAAATTTCCAGATGAACCTCCAAAAGAAATAGATCATCAAATTGTCTCACAAATACTTGATGATTCCATATTCTCAGTGTACAATTCGACAATTAAATTGTTATTAGAATTTGGTTTTAATGTAATAGCTGATACCGTAATTGACAATGACAAGAGGTTTAATGAGTTTCTTGATCTATTTTTCGACCAGTCTACGTTTTTTATAGGTGTAATATGCTCGAAAGAAGAACTCATAAGAAGAGAGCAAACAAGAGGAGATAGACAGATTGGACTAGCAGCTTCACAGATAAGCAAAGTATATTGCTTTGATGAATATGACCTCGAAGTAAATACGGAAGAGATGAATCCAACAGAATGTGCCGAAAAGATATTAAGTTTTATTAAGTCCAATAAGGAATACTCGGTATTTAAGAAATTACGTAAAAGAGACATTAGTGTTTCGTAGAAGCGACGCACGACACTCGACTTGCCCGCTATGCCGCAGTATCCACTGCTTTAACTCTGGCTTAGTGATGAACAGCTTAGCAAGCGAGTGGAAAAAGCCACGGTTCTAAATACTGGCATTGGGGGTACAACGGCATTCTTACAAATTGTTGATACCATTACACCCGTACCTCAACATGTGTTTTATTCCGAATCCCTAATCACCTGGCCACTTCTCGAAAGGACAAGTTCTCCTCAATAGCCAGCCTCATATCGTCCTTGTTAACTTCCTCAGAATAACTCTTGTTTGCACGCCCTGTATTCTCATGTAATAAATCCCTCCAGCAAACAACATCAGGTTAGGAAGACAAGAACAATCTCTAGTTCGGCTATACCTCCCCCTCCTCATGACTTAATTTCAACATCCGACCGCAAAGTAGTAGTATTTTTGCACAAAGTAGTGTCACTTAGGAGAGCTTATTCTTGGTATGCTAGGATCAGTCAAAGCACAGGAGGCTGATAAGCATGTTGAAGGTAGCGATCATTGGAGCAGGCGCGATTTCAAGAGCTCACATTGAGGGATATTTACAATTTCCGGAGCGATGCACGATTGTGGCGATCAGTGATATTTATGTGGATAAAGCACAGGAGAGCATGGATCGTTTTCAGCTGAATGCACGGGTGGTCAAGGATTATAAGGAGCTCTTGCAGGAAGACATCGATCTCGTATCGATCTGTACACCGCCATACACGCACGCAACACTTACGACGGAATTTCTGGAGGCAGGCTCCCATGTCATCGTGGAGAAGCCTATGGCTTCTTCTCTGGAAGAGTGCGATTTGATGATCGAAGCTCAAAAGCGCACCGGCAACATCTTGTCCGTGGTGGCCCAAAATCGGTTCAAAACACCAATGATGAAATTAAAATCCGTGCTGGACAGCGGACTCATGGGCAAAATCGGCCATGTTCAGGTCGATTCCTTCTGGTGGCGCGGCCACTGCTATTACGATCTCTGGTGGCGCGGCACTTGGGAGAAGGAAGGCGGCGGACCGACGCTGAATCATGCCGTGCATCACATCGATGCGCTGCTGTGGATGGTGGGAAGTCCGACGGAAGTGCAGGCGTTCATGAGCAATGTCGCGCACGATAACGCAGAGGTAGAGGACATTTCCATCGGCATGCTGCGTTTTCCGAACGGCTCGCTTGGTCAGGTGACGAGCTCCGTCGTTCATCACGGTGAGGAGCAGCAGCTCATTTTCCAGGGAGAGAAGGCGAGAGTGTCCGCCCCTTGGAAGGTGAAAGCGTCGACATCTAAGTCTAACGGTTTCCCTGAGAAGAACGAGGAGCTGGAGGCCCAACTGCATGCTTTGTACGAGGGGCTGCCGGAAGTTGCGTATGAAGCACATGCAGGGCAAATCGATAATGTGCTGACAGCCATCGAGACGGGCACTCCGGTGTTGATCGACGGCGAAAGCGGCCGGCAAACCTTGGAGCTTATTACAGCTATTTATAAATCAGCCAGCACCGGCGCGCTTGTCAAGCTTCCACTCACGAGCGAGGACTCGTTCTACACAAGAAGCGGCGTGCAGGCAAATGCAACTCATTTCTATGAGAAGAAAAACGCAATCGAGAATTTTGCGCCGCAGACGATTACAACCGGCGTCACTTTTAAATAGGAGGAGTGACCGAACATGCAAAAAGCGACGGAATGAATTACGCACCCAAAGAGCCACTTCAATGCTGTTTGTCAGCCTGTAGAGTTTATATTTGCCGCCGCGGCTTTGGATCACGGACACATCTACGGCATGTGCAGCGGACTTCGGGAAGTGGGAGGTCAGTTATGTGGGTGTACGATCTGACCCGGCGAAGGTGGATAAGCGTTCGTCAGCACTAATCCGGAGGTTCGAGTGGCAAGCTCGCTCGAAGGTCGCCGAGACCGGACGCAAATATGCGGTATATTACAGCGAGCGCCTGCATGTGGAAAGCTCGGTTTATGCGGAACAGCTCATTAAGCAAGGAGCGATCGGTCGCGTCCACCAGGTAATCGGACTTGGAGCGCATCGGATCAAATGCGAAGAATAGGCCGGCATGGTTTTTTGAGAAAGAGAAGTTCGGCTGTATTCTATGCGATATTGGGAGCCATCAGATCGAGCAGTTCCTACAGTTTACCGGAGCAAAGGATGCTGAAGTGATTCATAGCAAGGTCGCAAACTGTAACTATCTGCTATACCCGAACTTTGAGGATTTTGGCGATGCCACACTGATTGGCGATAACGGCGCGACCGAGTACTTCCGGGTGGACTGGATGACGCCGGACGGTCTCAGCACTTGGGGTAGACGGCCGAATGACCATCCTCGGGTCCGACGGATTTATTAAGATACGCAAATATGTCGATATCGTTCGCGAGAACACAGGCAATCATGTTTATCTGGTGAACCGGGATGGCGAGCAGCATTTTGCTGTGAACGGCAAAGTCGGCTACCCTTACTTCGGCCAATGGATTCTGGATTGCCTGAACCGCACGGAGAATGCCATGACGCAAGAGCATGCGTTCAAGGCGGCGGAGCTCTGCCTCATTACACAGCGCGATGCGATTATGATTACGAATGCGGGCCAGCGGTAACGCCGGACCAATTGAGCAGCTGCTTCCGGTATTGATGCGGGGTGACGCCAAAATGGGTTTTGAACAGCTTGCAAAAGTAGGAGCAGTTCGTCACGCCGATAGCCTCAGCGATTCGAGCGACGGCTTGATCCGTTGAGGTCAGCAGCTTCATGGCCTGCTGCATGCGCCTTGCCGTAACATAGTCAGAAATGCTAGACCCCGTACATTCTTTGAACAAATGGGACAAATGGTACGGTGACAGGTGGAGCTCGGCGGCCATTTGCTTTAGGCGCAGCGGCTCCGTGTAATGACCCTCCAGCCAAACGAGGATGCGCTCCGCCTGATGCACCTTGCGTGTAGAGCTGGGGCTGATCTGTCCGGAGCTTTGCTCCCATATCGATTTGAAAGCATGGAAAAATTGGAGTATAAACAAGGAATACTCTTCCAGTTCATCCTTCTTACTGAGAGTGGATCGCTTCCGCTCCAAGCTTTGAAACAGGGCGTGAAACTGATCCGGTTCATCCAGGTTATAAAGACATGGCTGGGGCAACTTGCTCGTATGAATATGTTTGAAGAAAGCCATCAAGCTCGGCCATTTATTGAAATAGGCTTCATAGAGCGAAGGCTCAAAATGAAGGACCGTGCGAACGAAGGGCGTCTGTGGCTGCATGTCCATCTGAACATGATGCAGCTGATACGGCTGAAATACGCACAGCGTCCCGGACGCTACTTCGTAGCTCTTTTGATTTAAAATAAGGGTACCTTTCCCTTCATGGATAACTAATATCTCGATGCCTTGATGGGCATGAAACGTGCCTTGGTATTGATCCTTGCCCGTACTTTTTCGTTTGTAGGCAAAATCTAGCAAACTTCTGTTCAAGTCGAGGGATTGTATATAAGTCAATCGAGACACATCCTCTCTAGATTTGCATGGTTTGATTGTGGACGTTTCGAAACTGTGAGGGCGATTGGCTTTTTGATTACTTCACTCATCATTAGAGTGAAGTGCTTTCATTTCACATCCCTCATCTGCATTTTAAGTTAATAATTGCAAATTTAGAGCATCTTTGATTTACCTACTGACCTTGGGAAAATCAGATTTAGGGCCAGCTCCTATCTTTCAATTATCTGATTCTGTACCGCTGTTTAACTGTATCCATAAGACATGTATAAATAATACGAAATATGGATGGTGTATGTCGGCACATTATCTATTATAGCGAAATTCACCCTATACAAAGGATCAATTAAATACCCTAGAGTGCCGATCTTCAGTATTAGGTTTATTGTTCTTCTCACGTTTGAATTGATCCATCCCTCCCGAACGCAGAGACACCCTCAACTCTCCCAGGTAATTGTATTCGCCGTTTTACAGACCGGCATCGGTTTCTGTACTGCCCGGGCGAAGGGGAGGCGATCGTCGCGATTCGGCGCATCGGCATCTGTAGCACGGATCTGCACGCATACCAGGGAAACCAGCCTTATTTTACTTACCCTCGCATCCTTGGATGAGCTCTCCGGGGTGATCGAAGAGATTGGCGATAATCCGGAAGGGTTAAGAGTGGGCGCTCAGGTCAGTATGATTCCGTACCTGCACTGCGGCCATTGCGTCGCCTGCCTAAGCGGCAAAACGAACTGCTGCGGCGGCATGCGCGAGCGGATTTCTGTTCCCGTCCCCCATCTATTCCGGATGGAAGGACTGTCACTGGATCAGGCGGCTCTACTCGAGCCTCTGGCAATCGGCGCGCATGCCCTCCGCCGAACGGGTACATCCT
>NZ_JAMBDM010000008.1:0-391544 GCF_025142895.1 Paenibacillus sp. p3-SID867 | reverse complement strand
GTGTTGAATTAAATGTATAAAAAATAGCTGTCGAGACTTTCTCGACAGCCTGGAAGCCTGATAAATCAGGCTTCTTTCCCCTTGCTCCTAATTATAGACCGAATTCAACGATGTACTGTTTGCACACCGTCACATATCCCAGAGACTGATATAAACGTACCGCGCTTAGGTTATCCTCCAGCACATTCAGATAGACATGGGGAGTGATTGCACGCCCCTTACGGGTCAATTCCGCGCACACCTTTTTGCCGTACCCCTGTCTCCTCCACGCAGCATCCGTGCCGATATTCCCAAGCTCCACATAATCATCGCTATAAATATGGTATCCGCCGACAGCGATGAGCTCCTGATCCTGAACAACCCCATAGAACGGATTATGAAGCTCTTCCCTTGCAAAAGCCATTGAATGGAACTCAGCCATTTTCGACTCGATCATGTCAAAATACGAGGGGTCTAAACGAAACACCTCGTTATCCCCTACAGGCAAATCTTCAAGATGCCGATGCTTCATGAGAAGGATGCCTGCGGGAGGTTTCGTCACATCAACCTCAGGATTTAGAACCTCCCATTCATCCTCACTCACGATAAAGCTCCCTATTTCCCCATCGGGTAATTCCAGATCTCGTTTCATTCGGGTCAGCATGGACCGAAACCGAAACGATGTCTGAAGGGGATAAACCGAAAAGGCGTAGAAAGGCAGACCCTTCAGGAAAGCCGTAACACCCAGCAGCTCTCCGCATTCTGAGAACTGCCCATAGTGAACGGTTTGATTCTTCCGGAACGTTAGGTAGGAATAGTATAAGAAATGCTGCTCTCTATTTATTGTTTCCAAGAGACGCCCCAGTTCTTCAGCCAACAGTCTGCGAATCACCAAGTCTTCTCCCTCTCTCAAAAGAAATCCATGAGGTAGGTTTGACCAGCGGGAATCATCGTCTCCAATTGTGTTAGGGCCTTTGGATTCCCGGATAGCCGGTGAATGGCATGCAGCGCCTGTGGTCTTTTGTATCCCGTAAACAGCGCAGACAACGTCTGAATATCGGTGGTCAGATCAGCCTGCTCCCCTTGATCGGTCGGAAGCTCCGACAGCTCCGCTTTCCCCTCTTGATTAACGGACAACCTCCATCTGCCCGCATTCCAAGGCGCAACGGAATCTTCCACCTCTATGGTCATTACGGCTTCTTGGTGAGCCTCAAAAGCGTACTGCTCCACAAAGGATTTCAAATCTACGATTCGGGCCATGAAGTAAGGGACCACTTCCTGGGTAACGCGTGGATCCGGCAGCATGAATGGCAGCTGATCATCCCCAGGTACCATCGTCATCGTAACCTGCTCAATCCTGGAATCATGGTTTCCAAAAAAGGTCCAGAGTGCGCTTCGGGCTTCTTCATTCAGGTACACAAATTCGTCGCACACGAGATCTTTGTCCTTGAGCTCATATAATGCGTAGCCCGTCGGTTTGCCCTCCGCTGAATAATAAACAACGCTGTGGTTGTCGCCCTGCAGCACGAATCTTGTCCACCACGCTTCATCCCGCACAAGCGTACCGTTATAGCGGCTGGCATAGGCTTGATACATGCCGTCCAGTGTTGGAATATCGGTTACGCCTCTTACAATGCGGCCAGGCACTTCCACCTTACGCGGGAATTTAGATACCGGAATGGTGTACTTTTTGTATTCCGCGTAAAGTTCCCAGCCAAATTTACGATAGAACGGGATCGAAAACGGATGGAGGAAGGAAAGGGTCTGGCCTTTGCTCTTCATCTCTTGCAATGCATGCTTGAGCAAGGTGGATACATGTCCCTGTCTGCGGTTCTCGGGCCATGTTGCCACACCGGCAATACCGCCCATTTCGAATTTGTTTCCATGCACATAAACTTGCAGCGGGATGATGGTCAGTTTCGCTTGCAGCTCTTCTCCATCAAATATCCCCCAGAAGCGTTCAGGTTTAAAATGCTTTTGATTGGATTCTCGCTGCTCCGGTGTTAGCGTATATTGAAAGGCATATTCGGATAATTTGGTGCTGATCTCAAACTCATCGGATCTTAATTGTCTAAGTTCCATACTTGCTTCACCTCTCCAATCTTTATATGTACTTTTGTTTGCGGAATTACCGTTTATCCCGGTTCAGAATGTTGTTCCAGGACATATGATCAGTATAACATTGCTGCTGTCTATGCGGTACAAAACACCGTCTGTTTTCAGGACCATATCCTGCCGCATTGGGACCGTAATGAGAATATAATGGACACAAAAAAATCAGAATATTTTTCACGAACTTTTTGTAAGCTACTTGACAAAGATAACCCCCTGAGATTATGATTAGCTCATGCAAAATAACAAACACATCCAGATAAAATAAATTTATAATAATCAGGAGGTAACAACAATGTCCAAATTGAATATCGGTATCATTCTAGGCAGCACACGTCAAGGTCGTTTAAGCCCGCAAGTAGGTGAATGGGTTAAACGTATCGCTGATGAACGCGGAGATGCAAACTACGAAATCGTTGATATCGCTGATTACAAGCTGCCGCTTTTGGGCGAAGCTGATGCTACAGAGCAAGCTACCGCTTGGAACAATAAGCTGAACAGTCTTGACGGCTTTGTATTCATCGTACAAGAATACAACCACAGCATCTCTGGCGCTTTGAAAAATGCACTCGATTTTGCTCGTGAGCCATGGAACAACAAAGCTGCAGGTATCGTGAGTTATGGTTCGGTTGGCGGCGCTCGTGCTGCCGAACATCTGCGTGGAATTCTGGGCGAATTGTCCGTAGCGGATGTTCGTGTACACCCGGCACTTTCATTATTTACTGATTTCGAGAGTGGCTCTGTATTCAAACCGGCTGATCTGCATCTCGTCAACCTGAATGGCATGCTTGACCAAGTGCTTGCATGGAGCGGAGCTTTGAAAACACTGCGCTAATCTCTAATTCAAGGACTGCCTTTCTTCATCTTCTGATGAGGCGAGAGCAGTTCTTTTTATTTTTCTGCATTCATATTTCTGCATCCTTTTTTCTGCATCCATAAGTATATCTGCATCGTCGATCAGCATCATTCCTATGCCGAAGCCCCGTTCCTACTCCACGTCAATATGGAATATTTCCTTCAATCCCTTCTTGCCTTCGGGCGTGATTTTTATGGCTCTTGTGTTTGGAACGCGTTGTATCCAATGTAACTCGAGCAACCTTTCTAGCAGGGCATGTCCCAATGCCCCGGCCAGGTGATGGCGTCTTTCACTCCAATCCAGGCATCGATGTGTGAAAGAGCGGCGTTTGCGCTTAACACGGCCCAGATCGACCTGAAATGCCTTGAAAAAGTCCTCTCCTTTTTCTGTAACCGTATAATGATCTTCCACTTCGGATAGGACCCCTGCGCTGAGCAGTGAATTCGTCAATTGGATTCCCAATTTCCCCGCAAGATGATCGTAGCAAGTCCTTGCCTGACGTAAGGCTTCATTCTCCGCAGCCTGGTTTAATGATCTTATTTCGACAGGAGGCGTTATCGATAGAAGTGTCTCCATGATCTGGGCAACCTCCTGATTCTGTATCCCATAATAACGATGTCTTCCCTGTTGCTCAACGGTGACCAGATTCGCCGCTACCATTTTCGATAAATGGAAACTTGCCGTTTGCGGTTTGATGTTTGCCATGTACGCCAGCTCGCTTGCCGGATGATATCGCCCATCCAATAAGACGGTTAGAATAGCCGCTCTTGAAGCATCGCTTACGAGTGAGGCTACTTGTGCTATGTTCGAATTCGCATTCATCTCGATCCCTCCTGATGTAATCCATATTTCGATGAGCATCGAACCTTTTCTATTTTACAATGATTTGGGATAGAACAGTTAATGGGAGGAACATTTTATGAAGGAAATGAAAGGCATGATCAACTCGGACGTCATTAAACCGAAAATTCTGTACTATGGAACCCCGGTAATTTTACTCAATACGCTAAATGAAGATGATACCGTAAATATTAGTCCCATATCCTCTTCATGGGCGCTCGGAGATTACATTATTTTAGGAATCGGACTCGGGGGTAAAGCAATAGAGAACTTGGAAAGGCATCCGGAATGTGTCATCAACCTTCCTGATCCTTCCTTATGGGAAAATGTTGAACAATTAGCCCCTCATACAGGAAAATATCCAGTTCCTGACGGTAAGGCAAAGAACGGTTTTACATATGAAAAAGATAAATACGCGATTAGCGGTTTAACTCCTGCGGATTCTGTCACGGTAAAGCCTACTCGCATCATGGAGTGCCCCATTCAAATTGAGGCCGCAGTCAAAAACATTCGGATGCCTGACTATTCTTCCATGTTTGCCATTGTCGAAACACAGGCGATCCATGTACACGCCCATCGAAACATCATGTGGAATGAACATCACATTGATCCCGCCAAATGGAGCCCGATCATATATAATTTCAGGCATTATTATGGCCTTGGCAACCCGTTAGGCAAAACATTCCGAGCCGAAACATAGCGAGAATGATGAAGAATGAGAGAGAGCCCAATGGCTTCTCTTTTTCCTTCCGCTTCCCCGGGGATGGTTGGCTGCAAGCGAGCTCACCTCCTTCTTTGTTTACCTATATAACAATCCCAACAAGCGATTTTGTGACACCCATTATTTTATGTATAGAATGATCATGAACGAAGCTCCTGCCGTGTGATAGAGTCTGGATGTCGGGTATGAGTCACATTTAGCGCCCTTATCGAAGCTACAGCTTGGGATAACTCTTAACATAATTCAAGAATCGCTTCGTAGCGGGAGATATCTCCCGCATGGAGTTTACGGCAATGCCGAGCGATCTGAAGCTCTTCTCCTTCAATTCGATCAGCCGTATATTCCGCAGCTGCCCTCGCAGCACAAGTTCAGGAAGAATGCTAATGCCGAGCCCCTTCTCCACCATGGCCATAATGGCATAATCATCACCAAGCGTATATTTGATATCCGGCTTGATCCGGGCCTTCACCAGCATCCGGTTCACATCATAATCGGAACCTTGGCTTGGCATAATAAACGGTTCATTCTCAATCTGGGACAATGAAATAGAGTCCTCCGAACTGAGCGGATGTTCCAAGGGCAGCAATACAAGCATTGGGTCTTGATGCAGAGGAATCGCATCGAATGTATCCGACGTTGGAAGTGACAAGAACCCGCAATCAATCTTGCCCTCCGCGATCCAATCCTCGATTTCCCGGTAATCTCCTTCGACCAACCGAATCTCGATATGGGGATAATCCCGCTGAAAATCCTGAATAATCCCCGGCAGCCAGTGAACACCGACACTGGTGAAGGTACCGATGTGAATGGTTCCCAACTCGATTCCATGAATGGAAGCTACCTGCTGTTCCAAATGTTCGTTCCATTTCAATATTTCCCGTATCGTCTTCAGAATCTCTTCTCCATTGGTTGTCAGCTTCGCTCCTGATCGGTTCCGAATCAGCAACGAGAAACCAAACTCATCTTCCAGGCTGCTGATCATATGGCTGACACCGGACTGGGTAAATCCCATCACTTCGGCGGCTTGGGTCAAGCTTCCGAGCTCGACAACCTTTAATAAAACTTTGAATTTATTAATACTCAAGGGAATTCCTCCTGATCATTTATACATGAATTTTACTCATATTTATTATTAGAAACATTCGTTTTACTTGTCTATTGTACGTGAGTATACTGATTCTGTTCAATCAGTTGAAGGAGGAAATAGAACTTGAAACCGCTGAAGGCCGATCTCATGATTTTGTTCATCACCATTTGTTGGGGCTCGTCCTATCTTTTTATGAAAATGGGACTGGATTCGCTCGGAGAGTTTAATTTGATAGCCCTACGCTTTGGATTGGCCTTTATACTTGCAGGCGTGATTTTTCTCCCCCGCTTGCGCCAGGTTAACGTAAAGACGATTCGATATGCCATGCTTCTAGGCTTTATATTATTTATCATGTTCACCGCGCTTACCTTCGGTCTGAAGACCACGACAACATCCAATGCCGGATTTCTGGTCAGTCTAACGGTGGTGTTTGTCCCCTTATTACATACGTTTCTATTTAAGAAAAAAATAGAGAACAAAGTGGTTGTCAGTATTGTGCTAGCCTTAACGGGCATTGCACTGTTAACCATCCAGCTTCCTTTTACATTTAAGATCGGTGATCTGTTCTGCGTCGCAGCCGCATTATGTTATGCGCTTCATATCAATATGGTAAGCACTGCCGCACAGAAGGTCGATACGCTAAGCCTTGGCATCCTGCAGCTTGGATTCACCGGATTGTATGCGTTCATCTCGTCTCTGCTCTTTGAAGCTCCAGTATGGCCAAGCACGACCAACTCGTGGATTGCCGTCCTTGTTCTTAGCGTGGTGTGCACCGCGGTCGGGTTCATCGTTCAGACAATTGCCCAAAAATATACGACGGCTACCCGGACGGGACTTGTATTTTCTCTGGAGCCTGTATTCGCGGCGCTGGTCGGATTCTGGTTTGCTCACGAGATCCTGAATCCCAATCAATATTTGGGTGCTGCCCTAGTATTTCTTAGCGTTGTTATATCGAGCGTTAATGTAAACATGAGGAGTCGCTCTAGTCCCGTTCCAATGGAGCCGTATTCTGCTGAATTCAAGTAAAAAAAAAGCTTGACTAATCCCCCAAAAATATATATCTTTATATCACGGCTTAACTGATAACGATATCAGTTATGCAGGAACGTGATTAAAGGGGAGTAGCTGACACAACAAAGTCGTCATTCCGGGAAATTTCCCCGGCTTTGTTGGCAACGATACGTTGTTTGCGAGACCTTTACCACACACTCTGTGGTGAAGGTCTCTTTTTGATTAAGAGGGGCCTTCACCTGCCGGTGGAGGTCCTTTTCTTTTGTGCCTTCAATTAAATAACTGGGAGGAATTGGTATGGAGCTTTTATTGGAGTATGGGTGGGTACTGTTGGTGCTCATCGCACTGGAAGGGTTGCTCGCAGCAGATAATGCGCTGGTCCTTGCCATTATGGTAAAGCATTTACCTGAGGAGCAGCGTAAAAAGGCTTTATTTTACGGATTGCTCGGAGCGTTTGTATTCCGCATCGGATCGCTGTTCTTAATCTCGTTCCTGGTTGATGTATGGCAGGTGCAAGCCATTGGCGCACTCTATCTTCTCTACATTTCGATCAATCACACATTGAAACATGTGATCAAAGGCAAGAAACCGACGGAAGACGCCAAGCCTCTACCGAACAAACCCAAGAAGCAATCCGGCTTCTGGATGACGGTCTTCAAAGTCGAAGTTGCAGACATCGCGTTTGCAGTAGACTCGATACTTGCAGCCGTAGCACTGGCTGTGGCACTGCCTCCAAGCGGTCTGGCGAACATCGGCGGCCTGGACGGAGGTCAATTCATCGTCATCTTCCTGGGAGGATTCATTGGTCTGATCATCATGCGTTTTGCGGCATCCTACTTCGTGAAGCTGCTGCAGCAGCGCCCCGGGCTTGAAGTGGCGGCATTCCTCATTGTCGGTTGGGTAGGGGTCAAGCTTGCCGTCATTACCCTTGCGCATCCCGATGTTGCCCTTATCGACCATCACTTCCCTGAGAGCTCGATCTGGAAGGCATCCTTCTATATTGTTCTTGTGCTGATTGCCGTTATCGGATGGTTTAGTTCTTCGAAGGGGAAAGTCCAAGACGAGGACAATGCAATCAAGGAAGTGGAAGACCAGCAGCCTGGAAAAACGCTTCAAGGGTAAATTCCGATTTTCGATTGGAACAGGACAACGTAACAAACGCAATCAATAGATTGATCCAACAATAGGAAAAGGCGATTTGCTGACGGTGCATAAACCGTTCGCAAATCGCCTTTCTTCCTGCTTATATGGTTAATTGCATATTGTATAAATTCGCATACGCGCCTTGACGTGCAATTAATTCATCATGCGAGCCCTGTTCCTCAATTCCGTCCTCGGATAACACGACGATTCGCTGCGCATTCCGTACCGTTGTCAGGCGATGAGCGATGACAAGCGTTGTGCGATTATTGCTCAACCGTTCCAGCGAATCCTGGACGGCTCGCTCGCTTTCATTATCCAGGGAGCTGGTCGCTTCATCAAATATAAGGATCGGCGGATTCTTCAGGAACACTCGTGCAATGCTGAGCCGCTGCTTTTGTCCTCCGGACAGCTTGACGCCGCGCTGCCCGATATCCGTATCATAACCTTCCGGCAGTGCCATGATGAAATCATGGGCATTCGCTCTTTTCGCAGCTTCGATGATTTCTTCCTCGCTGGCCTCCATTTTGCCATACCGGATGTTATCGAAGACGGTTCCCGCAAACAAATATACATCCTGCTGAACAATCCCAATATGCCTTCTTAACGAGTGCTGCGTGATATCCCGGATATCGCGTCCATCCAGCATGATGCGTCCTTCACTTACTTCATAGAAACGCGGAATCAACGAGCACAACGTCGTCTTGCCGACGCCGGAGGGACCTACCAGTGCCACATACTCGCCAGGCTTGATGTCCAGCGATACCTGTTTCAGCACATATCCGTAGTTATCTTTATATCTGAAGCTGACGTTCTGAAATGTGATATTCCCCTGAACCTGCGTGATCACTGCAGCATCAACGGAATCCTCGATATCCGGCTCTACCTCCAGAATCTCCATGAACCGGTCGAATCCCGTGATACCCTCCTGGTACAGTCTGGCGAAATTAACGAGTCTCTGGATCGGTTCGATCAGAATGCCAATACACAAGAAAAAAGTGAGCAAATCCGCCAGTTCCAGGGAGGCATCCACGATTGCGGCTCCGCCAAACACAATGACCGTTATGGTAATGAGTTGTGTAAACCCAACCAACCCTTCGTAAAAGTAGGTTTCACTCTTATACCCTTCCCTTCTGCTGTCAACGAATCGCTCATTAGCGTAAGCGAACTTTTTCCTTTCTACGTGTTCGTTCGTAAACGACTTCACCACACGGATACCCGATAGAGAATCCTCCACCTGCGCGTTGATATCCCCGATTCGGTCCTTGCTAACACGCAGCGCCACATTCATCTTCTTATTAAAATAAAAAGCAAACACGGCCATGACCGGCAGAAAGAGAAACACAATCAGGGTAAGCTTCACGTCAATATACATTAAGATGATGAATGCACCTAGGAACTTCAGAACGGAAATGACAATATCTTCGGGTCCATGGTGATACAATTCGGTTAGCGACAGAATGTCATTGGTGGTACGTGTCATGAGCTGCCCTGTTTTATTCTCATCATAGAAACCAAAAGACAGCTTCTGAAAATGGTCAAACAGCTCCCGTCTCATGTCACTCTCCATATAAGCTCCCATCATATGTCCTTTATAGGAGATGAACATATCGCAGAAAGTATGAATAAGCACCATGGCCAGCATGACAGCACCCACTGCATAGATTTGATTCAGCGGATTCGGGGAATTCCCTTCCAACACGTTGATGGTGATATACCTTATACACAGCGGAAGCATCAGTGTAATTGCCGAAACAACAAAAGCACATGCCAAGTCAGCAAATAATAACCCCAGATACGGTTTATAATAGGACAAAAACTTCTTGGTTCGTGAATTCAAATATATCTCCTCCATAATGTCGGAGGGTTACATGTTCATATCCCTCCAAACTTGATTCATGATGTAATCCATCGTTTTTCTCATCCTAAACACCCTTCCTTTTACTTGATGATTCCATCATACCCAAAAACGTCACAACCGCGGAGTGTAAGAATCATTTATACTCAAAAAATCCCCTAAGGGCATAAAAAAAAGCAAGCATGGATCATAACCAAGCTTGCCTTTCGCATATTTATGCTTTACCGATTCCAACGTTCGTTAAGCAGCTCACCATTGATGGCAGCCGCTGCCATGGCTCCCATCGAAGCGGCGGCTATGGCCTGATACATTTCCGTGGCTGCATCACCGGCGCTGTAGACGCCAGGCACGCTCGTTTTACCGAAGGCGTCAATGACCACGCTTCCGGCTTCATTGATATCACATCCGATGGCGGACGGCAATTCAGAGCCGGAGACCAGTTTAGGTGCGAAAAAGATGCCTGTGCAAGGAATGATCTTTCCATCCTCCAGCTCGACTTGCCGGACCATACCCTCGTTCGATTCGATGCGATGAATCGGGGAGCTGAATACGGGGATGCCATGCTCCTTCAACTCTTGGCGCTGTTCATCCGTCAGTTCATCCGGCCCATGGGTACAGATCGTATAATGATCTGTCCAACCTGCAATGACTTTGGCAAAGTGCACTGCACCCGCACCCTTGGCAATCACAACAAGCGGCTGATCCCGCAGTTCCCATCCATCGCAATATGGACAGACGAAGGCGCTTTTTCCATAAACGTCTGCCAATCCGTTAATATCCATTGGGCTATCTTTCTTCCCGACGGCAAAGAGCAGCTTTTTACCGCGAAATACCGTCCCTTGTCCTGTTGTAATTTGAAAATCGCCATCAACACCTGTGACCGATGCGGCAGTATCCTCTACGAAACGGACAGAAGGATACGCGCTAATCTGTTCCCTTGCGATGCGCCGAAATTCCGATGGGCTGACACCGTCTCGGGTAAGAAAACCATGAGTCTCGCGGGTAACTCTATTACGCGGCTTCCCTTCATCGATCAGCACCACATCTTTTCTCGCTCTCCCCAATACCAACGCAGCATTCAAGCCTGCCGGCCCCCCGCCAATAATAAGGACATCATGCAATTGCTCACTCATTTATACCAACACCTTTCCGGATCTTTAATATCCATAATGAGAACACAAGAAGACATGACTTCTTGTTTATTTCTCCATGCCCAAGGAAGATTTCCATGGACAAATATTATTATAGACTTATGATATCCATTATAGACAGGCGAAGTCCATATTGCAACTCGAATTGTTATTTTAATTTACGAAGCGAAAATAACCTCAGCCATTCGTAACCTGAACGGTTTCCGCAATTAAACGCTGTAGATCATGCATTCGATTGGGCGTGGCCAAGCTGGAATGGGTTAACATATCGCACAAGGCAACAAGATCCTCAAGCTTGGATAGGATTTTCCAGTGATCATGCAGGACCGCTCCTTCCTCACGATATGCACGAATAAAGTTCTTTTCAAATACAGATCCTTCGCGTTCGTATCGAAGCATATTGGCTATATCTACGTATCGGTTCCATGAAAAAGCGTCCTCCCAATCAAGCACTGCCGAAACCTCACATCCTCCAGCACCATTTTGCATTAATATATTTAAACCGTTATAGTCCGAGTGAACAAGCACGGGCGTATCTTCTAGCTCCGACAATAAATGACTGTACGTTCGACTGAAGGACCATACCGATTGAGCCAGCTCTTCCCCGAGCCATTGGCCGCATGGATCCTGAAAGAGGCTTTGTTCAATAAATGCGAGAAACCGTTCCCCGTCCATCCTCGTCGGATCCTGGACTTTCATGTCCCCATTGAAGAATCCGGATTCCGTAAATGTGTGCTTGTGTATGTTGGCGAGAATGCGTCCAGCGGAGGCTGCAGCGGCAATGAGATCCTGCTCGCTTCCGCCCTGCATCACGTCACGAAGAAGATCGCCTTCCTTCCACTCCATTACCGCCCATGGCTTATCGAATACCCTGCAGCTCGTATCTGCATAGATATAATCGACAACAGGTACGGTTTGACGAACCCTTTGAATGATAGCCAGTTCTTTTTCCGCAATCTTCAGACCTTTCCTGAACAAACGCAGCACGTAAGGTTCTGCACTGCCTTCCAGACGAATTTTGTAGTTGGTGTTGCTAAGTCCGGTACCGATCCGTTCAGCGGCTACTACTTTTTTACGGGGAAATACGGGTGTAATCATGTCATGAATTTGTGTGATGTCTAGTTGCATCGGCGGCACTGTGCGTTCCCATCCCTCTTTCATCTCGATGCCCTCCTATTATAATTTTTTTGAGTTGACCATGCAGTAATGCCGTTACCACTATTTATAGTTTACATATTCTAATGTGATATAGGAATTATCTTCATAGATAAGGAGAGTGATGTAATGGCAGCAAGCTTTAACCATTCATCTAAAGCACAGGGCGTATCCGTTATTACCTGCACCAATCGCCCCAATTATATAAAAAACCTGTTCCACAATTTCACTAGACAATCTCACCCCAAAAAAGAGCTTATTATCGTTATCAACGATAGTTCAATCGCACTCTCTCCTTACCAACAGCTGGCCAATAAGCATCGAAATATACAAATTTATCGCATGCCCGAACATGTCACTCTAGGTGCGTGTCTAAATTACGCTGTAAGCAAAGCGAGATACGGCATCATTGCCAAATTCGATGACGATGACTATTACGCCCCTCATTACTTGTCGGACAGCCTGAAGTCATTAAGAAGATCGAACGCCGATATTATAGGGAAACGCGCACATTATATGTATTTACAAGGCTCCAAAACTCTTATTCTACGTTTTCCTAACGATGAAAACCGCCCCGTAACCAGACTGCCGGGTGCTACGCTCATGTTTAAAAAGAACCTCCATAACAAAATACGATTTCCAAATCAAAACGTCGGTGAGGACGATCTTTTTTGCATGAGAAGCAAGCGTAAGGGCTACAGGATCTATTCCGGTGATAAGTATAATTTTGCGGCAATACGAAGGAAAAATTCATCAAGCCATACGTGGGTCATCAGCGATAAAGAACTTACCGACAAGCACCCTAAAGTTCCGAATGTAAAAGACTACAAAACATTTGTTCAGAGGAAATCCGGAGGCGATCGAACTTGACGAGAACGTCATTATCTCCCTCACAGCCTGCCGTTTCGATCATCACCTGTACCAAAAGACCGGAATGCCTGCACAATCTGTTAGAAAATTACGCCAGACAGAATTACAGGCACAAAGAGTTAATCATCATATTAAATCATGACAGCCTAAGACTATCGGAAGTTCAACAGGCAGCCAAACCATATCGTAACGTGAGAATATATAGGAAGCCAGCTGAATTATCGCTCGGCAGCTGCCTCAATTTTGGTGTAAAGGTCGCTAAGCACAGCATCATTGCTAAATTTGACGACGATGATTATTACGCTCGCGATTATCTGAAGGATAGCGTCGGTCTCATGATCAAGACTCGTGCTGATATTGTAGGAAAAAGGGCACACTTCATGAAGCTTGCCGGTCAAAAGGATCTTCTGTACCGTTACCCCAACATGGCCAATCGATGGGCCCCCCTTGTTCAAGGGGCGACCATTCTGGTTAAACGGCACGTATTCAATCAAGTATCGTTTCCGAACCAAAATCGCAGCGAGTGCGTCAAATTTTGTGCTGATTGTATAACTCGTAACTTTAGAATATACTCTGGTAGTCCCTACCATTTCATAGCGAACCGAAGACGGAACTCCAAGAATCACACCTGGATCATAAGCGACAAGAAGCTATTAACTCAACATGTAAAAAAGCTGAAAGTAGATAACACTAAGAATTTCGTAAGCAAAGGTTAGACCCAGCATCCATATTTAATATACCGAAGCTGAAGAATGGTGACTCGAGCCTTCCCATAGAACCGGAGAGCTCGAGTCATTCATATAAACCGAGAGCCATCTCGGAAATAGGCAGCACGCTCCCCAGCGGTACATATCAAATATTAGGAATCACCGACTGCGCCTGCTTGGTCATCCCCGATCACAAGATCGTTGCCGTCCGGATCCTCTTCCCTCGCTCAATGATTCCCAAGCTCTCTTGGCAAATTTAAGCTTGTACACCTTGCACCTGCATGTCACAATAAACTAGAGACTGTCAGCATAGACAGACCTATTCATCTATATAGTTTTGCTTACAAGTTCTCAGCTGCCCCTGCAACTACAGCGAGGTGGTCGCACAATCAACCTATTTTTGAATGGGAGGACCGTAATCATGAAAACGATGAAGCTTGGAAGCAGTTCACTGGAAGTACCTGTTGTAGCCGTGGGTTGCATGCGTATAAATTCGCTGGAAAAAGCGGAAGCCGAGCGTTTCGTATTATCCGCACTGGAGGAAGGCGCTAACTTCTTCGACCATGCCGACATATACGGCGGCGGAGCTTGCGAGGAAATTTTTGCAGACGCGATACATATGAATGCAGAAGTCCGCGAGAAGATCATTCTGCAATCCAAATGCGGGATTCGTCAGGGCATGTTCGATTTCTCCAAAGAGCATATCTTGAATTCCGTCGATGGTATCCTGAAAAGACTCAAAACCGAGTATCTCGATGTACTCCTTCTGCACCGTCCCGATGCGCTGGTTGAGCCTGAAGAGGTGGCTGAGGCATTCGATAAACTCGAAAGCTCCGGTAAAGTGCGTCATTTCGGCGTATCCAACCAGAATCCGATGCAGATCCAGCTGCTGAAAAAAGCAGTGAAGCAGCCGCTCGTGGCCAACCAGCTGCAGCTTAGTATCACGAACACCACCATGATTCAGAGCGGGATCAACGTCAATATGGAGAATGACGCCGCGGTTAACCGTGATGGCAGCGTACTGGATTTCTGCCGACTTCACGATATTACGATTCAGCCTTGGTCTCCTTTCCAATACGGGTTCTTTGAAGGCGTATTCCTTGGAAGCGACAAGTTCCCTGAACTTAATCAGAAGATCGATGAGATTGCGGAAAAATACAACGTAACCAACACCACGATTGCCATCGCATGGCTTCTTCGTCACCCTGCACACATGCAGCCGATCATCGGGACGATGAATATCAGTCGTTTGCATGACTGTATTAAAGCCGGCGATGTAACGCTCACCCGTGAAGAATGGTATGCCATTTACCGTGCGGCGGGCAACATCCTTCCTTAAGCCCATTACAAAACAGCCTCCTATCGTCTATGATAGGAGGCTGTTTTCATTATATTGCCGCGTTTTTTGAAGATGATGATGGTTTGCGCTTGTTCACCGTGCTTAGACAAACAGGGATCATCACCAGTGACAGTAAACCTCCTGCAATGGAAAGCGTACCATAACTGGTATTGGCAACCACCATACCGGATAAAGCGCCGCCCGATGCTCCCGCCAAAGCAATCAAGACATCCACTGTTCCCTGCGTTCTAGCGCGGGCGGATGGATGGGTTGCATCGATGATGAGCGCGGTTCCGCTGATAAAACCAAGGTTCCAACCCAGCCCCAGCAGAGCCAGCGCCGTTATGATCAGCGCCATGGATTCGGCGGGAGCCACAGCGGCTAGAATCCCGGAGCTCAAGAGCACGACGCCCGAAGCGATGGACATGCTGATGCGGCCGATTTTATCGACAAGAAAACCTGTGATTAACGAGGGCAGGTACATCGCTCCGATATGAATGCCAATCACCAAACCTACCGCTCCTAGATCATGTCCATGATGTTTCATATGGACAGGCGTCATGGTCATGATTGAGACCATGACTACCTGAGTCAATATCATCACGCAGGCTCCAACCATGATCCCCCGTTTGTTTCGTTTTGATCCGTTCACCGTGCCGGCAGAAGAATCACCGGAAATTTTCATTCTAGCTTCCTCAATTGCTTGGGCTATCGCATAAGGATCCGGGCGCAGGAATAATAGCAGGATCATGCCTGCCAGAATAAAAGCCACGGACGCTAAAATAAATGGTCCGGCCAAGGCAGGAATCCCGAAGGATTCGGCAACGTTCCCCATAACCCCCACCAGATTCGGACCCGCAACGGCACCGAAGGTGGTGGAAACCATCGCCATGCTGACCGCTCCTGCACGCTGTGAAGGTTTAGCCAAATCCGTACCTGCATAACGAGCTTGCATATTCGTTGCGGTACCTGCACCGTATATCAACAACGAGGCGAACAACAGATAAATATTATGATAAACGGCAGCCAATATAACTCCGATCGCGGCAATTCCACCCGCCAGGAATCCGGCAGCCAGACCCGGCCCTCTTCCATAGCGCTGGGTAAGCCGACCAATATACCAGGCACCCAGTGCGGAACCGACCGTGATAAGAGCAACAGGGATTCCTGCATAGCTGTCCGTCTTGAGCATATCCTGCGCCAGAAGCGCACCGACCGTCAATCCTGCGGCCAGACCAGCCCCACCGAATATTTGCGAGAGGATCACAACGATGAGGGTTTTCTTATACAGCTTGTTCTGCAAGTCGGGCGAATCGATGTAAGATTGAATATGGGATTGCCGCTTCGTGTTGGTTTCAGCAATATCCTGATCATGGGACATGGACATTCTCCTTTCATGTGCTACCAATCAGAATACCATAAACCTTCCTACGATAAGAGGAAAATTTCATTTGTCTGTCCATATAGAGTCTGCCAACCGCGTAGAGTCCGGAAACCGGCTCGCCATTCGCATTCAGTACCCGCCCAGTTAGATCAGTTTGTAATCCGCCCAGCATTTCCCACTTTCTGCAAATTGGTATCGCGTATAACACATGCCGCTTTCATATCGTGTATGCCTTCCCTGTACTGCAAACCTGTTTCACATCAAAAAAAGTGAACCCCATGTGGATAAGGGTTCACTCCTATTGTCAGCGTATATATATGCGTTTCGTTCCTTTTATCCTGTCCGTTCCTCCGCCTCCGCAGCCAGTTTCAGGAGCTGCTCCCTCACTCGCACAACTTCGCCAATGATCAGAAGCGCCGGATTCTTCACGTTCATTAGAAGAGCGATCTTGTGGATGGTTCCGAGCGTTCCCGTTATGGTTCGCTCCTCTGCCCGAGTCCCCTGTTCAACGATAGCTACGGGAGTCGAGAACGGCTTGCCATGAGCGAGCATCTCCTTGCAGATATCGTTCAACCTGCTGACGCCCATGTATACCACAAGCGTATCCACACTGTGAGTCAGCAAGTCCCACCTGACGCCCCGCTCATTTCCATGGCAGCTCGTTCCGCTGACAAAAGCTACCGAAGTGCTGGCTCCACGGTGGGTCAGAGGTATCCTTGTGGAGGAGGCTGCGCCCAAAGCCGAGGTAATGCCGGGCACGATCTCGAAGGGAATGCCTCGTGCAGCCAATTCGCACGCCTCTTCGCCGCCTCGTCCGAAGATCAGCGGGTCACCTCCCTTGAGCCGGACCACATCATGACCTGCAAGGGCAAAGTCTATCAAGTTCTCGTTAATCCTCTCCTGCGGAACGGAATGGCTGCCGGGTGCCTTACCGCAGTATACAAGCAAAGCATCCTTCTTCGCGTAACTCAACAGCTCATCGTTCACCAGTCGATCGTACATAATGACGTCCGCTTCCTGAATACGCCGAAGGGCTTTCAGCGTGATCAGCTCCGGATCTCCCGGACCTGCGCCAACAATATACACCATGCCCGGCCTCATCGTCTTTTTTCGACCGGAACCGCGGTCGCCTCCATAACTCTGAGTCCATGATGGACCTTCCCAATCGGGTTAACCTCGCTGCGCTTTCCGAATCCGAATTGGGACAAGTGCAACATCGCCCCGGTAAATATCGCTCCGCCAATAAAATTACCTATTAATACGGGGATTTGGTTCCAGAGCCACCAATCGGCCAAGCTTACATCCGCCCCGAGCATCATGCCCGCCGGTATTACAAACATATTTACCACGGCATGCTCGAAGCCTTGACCGAAAAAGACCAGGATGGGCAGCCACATCGCAACGATTTTCCCTATCGTTGAGCTTGACGTAAACGCCATGACAACGCCTAGCGTCACCATCCAGTTGCAGAGCATAGCCTTGATCACCACCAGCAGCATGCCGCTCACGCCCAGCGCCTTATAGCCGATTGTCTTTGTTTCGCTGGTGTCGATGATCATCTGAACAAGCGGATGACTCATATCCGTCCCCATCCTGGTCGCGGTAAGTGTATAGAGCCCCCCATAAATCAGACAGCCTATCACATGTCCGAGAATTACCCATCCGTAATTCGCAAGCATAGAGGCACCTGAAGCCTTCTTTTGCAGGACGGCTAAAGGCAAGAGTGCGAAGCTTCCAGTTACCAGCTCTAAGCCCAGCAGTACAATCATCACAAAGCCAACCGGAAACAGGAGCGCGCCTACCATCGGTATATTCGTTTGGTCCGAAGCGGAAAAAGCCAGCGTGGTGGCGCACGCCAGGATGGCGCCCGATAACATGCCGCGGATGAGCATCTGCGAAGTCTTCAGCCGGGCTTTCGCGGCTCCGGCCTCGATCATGTCATCCATTACCTGATTCGGTTTCACATAATCCATCTCGTGCACCCCCTCTAATGAATCAATCACTCACCTTATGAAATGCCATTCGGTAACTGGTTCGCGTCAAGCCGTACGATCCTGCAGGTAAATCGCGCCGCTTACCGGATCAACTTCAACCTGATAGGTGTTAACATTACCCGTATCCGGCTCTTGAACCCGCCCGCTGCATAGATCGATCTTCCAATCATGCAGCGGACAATGCACCTGCTTCCCGCACACCATTCCCTCCGAAAGCTTTCCTCCTTTATGCGGGCACTTGTTCTCCACAGCCAGAATATCCCCATCCGATAAACGGAACAGCGCGATTTCCGTTCCGCCGACTTCAATGGTCCTTGAGCCTTTATGATCAATTTCGTTTACATATCCTACATGAAGTTTCGTCATCATTGGTTTCCCCCTATTTCGTCACTGGTTCAGCATCAGGCAAAGGCACGAAGTTTTTACGAAGCCCGCTGTCCGACGTAATTTCCTTCCATGGATCCTGCTGCTTGCTTAAAGCCAGCTTTATTCTCGAGAAGAGCGCGACGCGGTCCTCTTTCTTCTCTAATGCTTTTTTCACATGGTCCAAGCCTACTCGCTCGATCCAAACCGATGTACGCTCATTCCACTGCGCGTTTTCCCGATAGTGTTGGATAAATGCCCCGGCCCATTCGAGCACCTCATCTTCCGTTTTCACGATGCACAATAACTCCGTAGCCCGAACATGAACGCCTCCATTGCCGCCGACGTGCAGTTCCCATCCACCATCAATCGCTACGACTCCAAAATCCTTGATGGTCGCTTCTGCGCAATTTCTAGGACATCCGGAAACCGCAAGTTTCACTTTGGCTGGAGTGCTCAGCCGCTCAAACTCTTTCTCCAAGCGTACGCCCATGCCTATGGAATCCTGGGTGCCGAATCGGCAAAACGTGGACCCCACGCAAGTTTTAACCGTACGGAGAGCTTTACCGTAAGCATACCCGGAAGGCATATCAAGCTCCTCCCACATCTTCGGCAGATCCTCCTTCTTGACGCCAAGCAGGTCGATCCGCTGTCCGCCTGTAATCTTAACCATCGGCACATCGAATTTTTCCGCAATCTCCGCGATTTTCTTTAGCTCCGACGGCGACGTCACACCGCCATATATTCTGGGAACAACGGAATACGTGCCATCCTTCTGAATGTTGGCATGATAACGCTCGTTCGTGAAGCGGGATTCCTTCTCATCCACATAGGTCTCTGGAAACAGCATGCCCAGATAGTAGTTCAAGGATGGCCGGCATTTAGAACATCCCTCCGGATTCTCCCATCCCAGCACATTCATCACTTCTTTGACGGTTCCAAGTCCAAGACGGGTAATTTCTGCGATAATTTCATCCCGTCCTAGCGAAGTACACCCGCATATCCCTTCTTTTACGGGTTCCCCTGCTGCATCTCCGGCGTATATCTGAACCAGTCCCTCAACAAGAGGTTTGCAGCCGCCGCAGGATCCCGATGCTTTTGTACAAGCTTTAACGGAAGCAACGGTGTTGCAATTTTTCGTGAGAATGGCATCTTTTATCGTTTCTTTCGACACACCGTTACAACCGCAAATGATCTCATCATCCGCTAGCTGAGCCAGCCGTTGTTCCGTCGATACGGCACCTGCATTACCCGTAAAGCCTAACAGAAGCTCCTTCTCCCGGCCCTTGATGGATTCGCCGCTTTTCATGAGCGAGAACAGCTTTGGCCCATCTCCCGTATCGCCGAACATAACAGCTCCGATGAGCTGGTCATCGCGGATGACAATTTTTTTATATACACCTTCAACTTCGTCCTGGTACCGCATCGACCTGGATCCTTCCGGGTCTGCAAAATGACCTGCCGAGAATACATCTACACCGGAGATCTTCAATTTGGTAGATAGTACGGACCCGCCATAACCACTTGTCTCCACACCTGCCAGATGCTTGGCGAGCACGGCTCCCTGCTCGTAGAGCGGAGCGACAAGCCCATACGCAATCCCACGATGCTCGGCGCATTCACCGACCGCGTAGATCCCCGGGATGCTCGTCTCCATATAGTCGTTCACGATAATTCCCCGGTTGACTTCAATGCCCGCGGATTGTGCCAGCATGACGTTGGGCTTGATCCCGACAGCCATGACGACCAGATCCGTTTCAACGCGCGTCCCATCCGTGAAGCGGAGCTCCTTGACCCGCTTTCGGCCCACAATGGCCTCCGAATTTTTACTAAGCAGGAACTTCATGCCTTGGGCTTCCAATTCCAGCTGCAGCATTTTCGCTGCGGTCTCATCTAATTGCCGTTCCATTATATAGGGACTAAGATGAACCACCGAAACATCCATCCCGAGATGTAGCAGCCCTCTTGCTGCTTCAAGACCAAGCAATCCTCCGCCGATGACCACGGCTTTCTTATATTTTTTGGAAGTCTCCACCATAATCTCGCAATCCTTAATATCCCGAAAGGCGATAACTCCCTCCTTGTCTGCGCCAGGCAGAGGAAGCATAAACGGATTCGAACCGGTTGCGATGATCAATGAATCATACTCGGCCGCAGCTCCCTGATCGGAGTGCACTTTACGGTTCTTGGTATCGATCCGGGTTACGGTGTGGCCGGTATATAGATGGATGTTATTCTCTTTGTACCAATCCCAATCGTTGATTATAATTTCCTGCATGTCGGCTCCGCCTGCAAGAACGGAAGACAGCATAATCCGGTTGTAATTCGGATGCGGCTCAGAACCGAATATCGTGATTTCATACGCCTCAGGCGTAAGCTTAATCAAATGCTCGATTGCCCGTACCCCTGCCATACCATTCCCGATCATCACTAACTTCTTTTTTGTCATGGTTTGCACTCCCCTCCGTCTAACACCTTTGAATATACTTGTTGATTCATCAGAAGCCTTACAGAAACCAAAATAGCCTGCATTCGCTCCAGTAGAGTAGGCACACTCTTACCGGAACGAAAGCAGGCTTCTTTGCCGCTAATGGGATACACCGTTGTATCCAAAATTTAAAGTTCTTGAGGGAAATATACAATACCCTCGGGCCAACTGTCAACATATTTGACATGAGAAGAAGAAAATTTATTAAATATCGACATCCACCTGTGATATATGTTATATAATTTAACATAATATCTATTTTTACTGACAGCTTATATCTGACGACTATCATTTATGAAAGGAGCGTCAATCCATGCGTTCATTGCTGGTTATCCACCATCCGGTCCCTGCTTCAGAGCGAAGTGACACAGATGCCAGGGCGCTTCTTCCGGAGTTTATCCTTCGTTCTTATGGATACAAGGTCCTCCTTGCCCGAAGTGAGAAGCAAGCGCTGGCTGGAATCATGGAAGCAGACGGAACGGTACTCCACCTCCCGGTTGCCGCAATCAAATCGTGGTCCAGCACCCTTGAACAACAAAAGCGCGTTCCGGTTCTGTGGTGGTGCAGCGATCATGCCGCTTCGCAATCTCTCGAAGCATGTGAGGATGATGTTATTATTGATGGACTTTTATTCCCCGCCATGAAGGAGCATGAGCTGCATTGGACGCTGCATTTTAGCTCCAAGCATTTTTACGAACGAGAGCAGTGGCATAACGAAAGAACGCAGCTCCTTGCTCGCATTGAAGAGCGTAAATGGATTGATATGGCCAAAGGCATTCTATGCAAGATGAACAATATTTCGGAATCCGAAGCATACGATGTCCTGCGCAAACAGGCGATGAATGAAAGAAAAAGAATGGTGGATGTCGCAACCTCGATCGTCAAGTTGTATCAATTGCTGCAGGAGACCGGTTCAGGAGGTGCAAAAAAATCATGATCCACTTATTAAAAGAAGTCGGTCGCGGCAAGCGGGGCGCGCGTGACCTGACTTACGAGGAAGCGCTGCAGGCTGCAGAATCGATTCTCGGATTGCAGGCAACCCCTGCTCAGATCGGAGCCTTTTTCATTGCGGAACGCATCAAAATGGAAAGCGTGGAAGAATTGGAGGCATTCGTGCAGGTTTGCCGTGAATATGCGGACCGTTCGTTTATACATGAGGGTGTAGACTGTGCAGGACCTTATGATGGCAGAAAGTCATCATTTTTCTCTACCTTAGCCACCGCGTTCGTGCTGGCTGCTGCTGATCTGCCTGTCACTCTGCATGGAACCGCATCACTGCCCCCGAAGTGGGGGATCACATTATCGGATATACTCGCGGAGAAGGGGATATCCGGATCGTTACTGGCAAAAGAATCATGCATCCGCGCAGCCCATCAATCCGGCGTATTATATGTACATGCTGAGGAATGGTGTCCCCCGCTTAAGAATCTTCGCCCAATCCGGGAGGAGCTCGGTATGCGGACCGTGCTCAATACGACCGAAAAGTTTGTGGATTACTCCCATTCCCCTTTCCTAACGTTTGGCGTATACCATAACACGGTCTTTGACCGTTTAAGCCGACTGATCCTAAAACTCGGTTATCGGAAAGCGATCATCATTCAGGGAAGTGAAGGCTCCGATGAACTGTTCATTCACCGTCCCACGCGGACTTACCGGGTTGAGAACGGTGAAGCCAGCCTCCATATCATCGATCCGGAAGCGTACGGACTTGATACGCCCGTTCCGGACATAAGCTGGACCCCGTCTGAACAAGCTAACGTTACCTCAGAGGTTCTGCAGGGTAAGGGGAATATCGCTTTTATCTACCAGGTACTGCTGAATGGAGCTGTTCGCTTACACTTGGCGGATAAAGTCAGATCCGTCGAGGAAGGCATCTATACTTGCAAGGCATTGCTGGATTCGGGTAAACCGTGGGAGTTATACGACAAATGGTTGTCCTTGCTTTTAGAGTCTGTCCCACATGATGGTTTGACATCGCCAATCGTCAGACATGTTGCACATTAATACAGATAGAAACCCGCACCGGGCAAGCGGTGCGGGTTTCACTCATTTAATACCTATTAAACTCCAAATCCAAATCCGAATGCAGAAACGATGATGACCAAGAGAATGAAGAGTACCAGTACTGCTCCAACGGAACCATATCCTCCGCCATATCCACCAACTTCACCCATTGTTCTAACCTCCTTTACTTTGCCGAACACAACATCCTATGCTCGATATTTCAAAGAGCTTAGACTATAGAGAAATAAAATAAAAACAGACTGGCGTTGAGTCAAAATGAATATGGATTCTTTAGGGTAATAACTTATTTCGCAATCATTTTCTTCGCATAGTTCAGCACATCCGATTTGGCGCTCTCCGCCCAAATGCTGTACCGGATCTGCTGCTCTTCATCCACCCAATCCAGGTGATCCCTTCCCTTGGAGTCAGCTGTGTAGACACATTCCACTCCGTTAATGACGATGGTTTCCTTCTTCTCGTTCGGTTTCTTCTGCGGCACAGGCGTTCCGCCCATTGGCTGTTCAGGGACAATATAACTCGCAACGACTTGAAGCTTTACTTTTCCTTTATCAAAATTCAGAACCACCGCGGACGCTTCATTCGACTTCATGATGTCGGAATATACGAATTTCTCTCCGTTTGCTGCCTTCGCTTTTAATTCCTGCTCAATTTCTGCGTACAAGCTAGACGTTCTTTCAGGACTCTTTAAGTATAAAATCGCGTTCTGGAATGAATAACTCTTCGGCAAGTCAGCAGGCTTGGTAAGCGTAGGAGCGTTCAATGCCTTTGCCTTCGCCACATAGTCCGCATACTTGGTATGAACAAAGCCTATAGACGTAAAGTAAATGTCATCTAACCGGTTATATTCCTGGTCCGCAACATAATACGCAACCATCTGCCCTGCTTTAAGTTTGTTACTGAGCTCCTTGATACGATCTTCATACGAAACGGATGTCTTCTCCGGTTTGGCAGTAGAAGCCGCTGCTTTCGTCTGCGGAACAGACGTACTTGCAGTGCTTGCTGCATAAACATTCGCGGAACCGATCATCATCGTTGCTGCGAGAAATAAAGCGACCTTCATCTTGTTTTTCATCATGGTACAATTCGTGCTCCTTTCGGCGGTAAGGCCTATTAAAATAGTGTTGAAATACATCTCATATAACACCTTGCCGACAACAAAAGGGACATTTTGTAAAAAATAATGGAAAAGCGTTTATTCCGAAACAAGACCGGCTGCAATCTTCGCAAACTCATCCTTGGATAGCGGATCCTTTGGATCATCCGTAATTATATATAGCACCTCTTCACTGTCGCTTAACCAAGTCAAGCTGCGCGTTTCATTTGTCTGATCGGCAGAAAAAATCATTTCTTTCCCATTTACCGTCAGTTTTACGGCTTGATTTGTGAGCACTCCAGCTTTTGGGCCCTTCTCTCGTGCAAAAGCTAAAATCCTGATCCGATTATCGCCTTTACGATATTCCATTCCTGTAGAGGCAATCTTGAACCAAGGAACAATTTTATAGTACAGTCCCTGTTCTTCATCCGACTTCTCCGCCTGCTCTTTAAGTTCATTTAGAAGACTTTCGTACCCCGGTGTTCCCCACACGGGTTCGTTTCTAATTTGAATCCGTCCAAAATCAAATCGATACCCTTCGGGTACATAATCAGGTTTTCGAAGTAGGGGCGCATCCTTCTCCTCAATTTCTTTTGCCAGTTCTTGATAATTCGGATGCTTTGTCGCCATATAAAAATAGTTCAGTGGATATTTTCTGGTTGATGAAGTCAGATGCTGATCCTTGATATAATATACAGCCTGTTCTCCGGGCTTTAACCTCTTGCTCAGCTCCTCTTCCGTCTCTTTTTTACGTTTGGCGTTATATTCCGACTCGGAGTATTTCCATGGCTTTATGGTAGACAGAATAACTTCGCCTTCCTCGTTCTTGATCTGAATCAGGTATTGGCTTGCATAAGCGCTAATTGACGAAAGAATCAAAATCGCAGTAAGCATCGCAATAATCAACGTTTTCTTACGATTGCCGGCATTTCTTCCTTGTTTCTTCTGGTGAATTTGACGCACCTTGTGCATGATGGCGGGGGTCACGTCCACCTCTTCTTCCACGGAGTGCAGTTCCATGCCTCTCAGAATTCGATCTTGGTCCGATTGTCCAGAATCTCGCATAACTCCGTACCCCCCTTCTCCTGAATCAGCTTGATGACTTTCTGTTTCATCCGAGCATACTTTTTCTTCACTGCACTGAGATTCTTATCCAGAATCTGTGCAATTTCCGTGAATGGTTTATCTTCGAACACCCGCAGCACGAGCAGATTCCGCTCCTCCACCGAGAGCTTGGTCATGGCATATTCCAGCGGTTCGCTGAACCACCTGCGCTCCAGCGTCTGTTCCACGCTATCAGCATAACCTGCCGGTTTGATGAGTCGGTTCACTCGCATGCGAACTTGTCTCTTGCGAAGCAGATTAAGACAATGATGATAGGCAATCTTGTATAACCATGATGAGAACGATACCTTCGCTTCATAGGTATGAAGCTTGGTGAACGCTTTGATGAAGATATCCTGGACGGCATCCTGCGCGTCCTGCTTGCAGCCGAGCATCCGGCAGCAATATATGTAGATCTGTTTTTTGTACGTTTCAACGATAGGCTCGAAACAATCGACCTCACCGGCCTTAACGCGCCTCACGCACTCCTCTATCGAATCCAATTCGAAGACGCACCTCCGCGTAAATCTAATTTACGTTTGTATAACACCTCTTCTGCCCAAAAAGGGACATCTGTAACATATATAAAAAAACAACTCATACCTCAAGTATGAATTGTTTTGATGTAATGTCGATCTTTTCTTTTATCAGTAACGAGGTCTTCGAACGTCTGGATGATCCCACATCTCGCTTATATACCTGAGGGCATATGCTCCTGCCATAAAATATATTTTTAATTATATATCTTATCATCTAAGATGAAATCACAGAAATCAATTGATGGGTGAAGAGATCTCGGCCCAAAATGCAGTACAAAAAAAGGAGGTTATTCGCAATGTCCAACATCCAGGAAAATCGCAAGGTGCTAGAGGAGCAGGAAGGACGCATCATTAGACAAACGATTGCCGATATGGAATCGGCATTTAATCAACATGACGCCGATGCCTTGGACCGTCACTTTACCCAAGACTCCACTTGGGTCAATGTGATGGGGGAGATGCTCTCAGGCTGGGATCAAATAAATAACGCACATAAAGTTGTTTTAAAGGGGCCGCTTCTTCATTCATACGCAAAGTATTTCGTTGAGAAACTTGTATTCTTACGCCAGGATGTGGCCATCGCGCATATACGACAGTATCCGGCTACATCGAAGGGGGGACTCATCGAAGACGGACAAGGAAGCCTGGCAATCTATGTGATGCTCAAGGACCAAGACACTTGGCAACTTGCTGCGGGTCAGAATACTTTAATCCAGTTGCACCGTAAAGGATAACCACAATAAGAGTGAGTCTATCATCCATGCAGCATAAACAACAGTTCCCATATGAAAACCCAGATTCTCGATCATAAGATCGGGGACCTGGGTTCAGTGAGTTCATCTATTGCTTCATACGGTTTTGAACGGTTCAACGGTGGTGCAATTTCTTAACTCCGTGGAAACCGTTTTTTTCCGGCGATAAGCAGTCCACCCGCAATCATGACAACCGCCGCGCCGACCCAGATCCATGGATTCGTACCCGCTTCTTCCGCTGCAACCACATCGGCTTCAGCCGCATTCGCTCCATAGAGAATCGCTTGCTCTCCTTCCACCACCTGAACGATATCACGTCCAAACTTCGCATAAAGGAATTCTGCATGCTGTTCATTGTATGGTGTAATGCCAACCTCAACCTTATCACCGACCACCCCCGTGTGAGTCACAGTAAAACCCTGTGCGGAAAGCTCTTCTTGACCTGCACCGGCAACATATTCGTCAATCTCCGCTTGTTTGTTAGTCAGACGATCTTCCGCTGCGGAAGCCAAGTGCCAGGATGATGATACCGCGCTATCCGGCGCAGCCAAGGCAGAACCAGCCCCAAATACGAGCAAAGCGCTCCCCAACAGCAGTATCTTGCCCCAATGCTTCACATTTACCTTTTTCATATCTCTTTACCTCCTGATTTTTCTGTATGATCGATTATGGATCTGGATTCATAACCGGTTCCATGGACCGGGCAATTTGAAGAGCTTCCTCTTGGCTCACAAGACCTGAGATCATAAAGTGAATATGATCTGTGTACCAATGGAGCTGAACATTAGGAACCATCCCTCCGTTGTCTTGAATTGGCTCGCCTCTGATTAAATAGCCTTCGACACCGTTCAAGTCCACTTTTTCATCGAAATGCTGGGGCATATTCACTTTGTCATCTTTGTTTACAAACAAACCGAATGAACGGTCGCCTGCTGTGTAACTGAATACCGCTTCTGTAGCTGCCTCTTCTTTCGGACCTGTTACCGAAATTTGATGAAGGGAGAAGCCCTCGGGAAGATAGGACGGAATACGAAGCTCATCACCAAAGGCTTGCCCTGCCTCATCATAGCTGCCGAGAATTCGCGGTTCGTTATTCGAAATACCCGGTGGATTCTCGATCGGGGCATCAGGACCAGGATCGTTTAGGACCACAGGGGGCTCCAGTACTACAGTAGGCGATTCCGGAGATTTAAGGAAGTTAGGCTCAGCGAAAATGAGGAATAATCCGATGAGCGCAGCAGCGATTGCTGTTCCGGCGAACCATGGATACCATCTTTTTCTCGTTCTTCGCTCCTGATTCTCCAACTGCTTTCGTTCTCGCTCTGCAAGCTGCTTCACCTTCACTTGCATATTCGTATCGAAGTGAAGGTTTCCAAACAGGAGGTCATCCGCTTCGTTTTTTATAAGGTCCCGAAGTTGGTCGTCCTGGGATGTCATTGTGCGAGTCCCTCCTTTATCAGGTATTCGCCAAGAAGCTCTCTTGCCCGGTGAAGCCTCCCGCGAACGGTCCCTTCCGGTGCTCCGGTAGCTTCCGCGATTTCACGAGTTCCCAGGTCAAGATAGTAATACAAGTAAATAACCTCATGATAATGAACCGGCAGTTTGGCAATATATTTAAGAATGGTTGTTTGATCTAGGCGCTCCATGGCTTCCTCCTCCACATTGCGGAGTACGGAGCTTTCCAGCAGCAGCGGGTCCGTCGGTTGCTCTTGTGTCATTTTTAAACCCAGTTTATCCCGGCATGCATTAATTGCAATCTTCGTCAGCCACGTCTTCACACTGCTCTCCCCCCGGAATGATGTCCAATGGCGAAAAGCCCGCAGGAACACCTCCTGGCTAACGTCCTCCGCTAAATGTCGATCACCCAGGTAGAAGTAGGCTGTACGCATTATGGAAGTGCCATACTCGTTCATGAATTGCTCCAGCGCCAGGGAGGGCTCAGACGGAAATCTTGATTTGTCGTTAGGGCCGGCCGGCCTTGCCATCTGTTGACCACCTCCATACCCTTTAGACGGCTAAACTCTCCATTCCGCTACATCAATGGCAAAATAAAAATTTAAAAGCTGAAGAATGCCTGACAAGGTAACAAAAAGCCCAACCGATCGCAATCGACCGGTTGGGCTTTCCCGCTTGCTATTATTTCAATGATGCCACTGTCCCACCCATCTCAGCAAAGTATCTGCTTTTCTATTCCAGCGTTGAGTTAAACTGAAAGATCAGCTTTTCATTGTCGTCCCTCGCAGCCACAAATTCCTGCACGCGTGAGCCCGAAACATAGTTGTTCATCGTCTTTCTCCAGAATGCCTGCGCCCGTTTATTGCGATCCGTGGCATTCGTCTGGACTTCCCAGCTGCCGGGATGCTTGTCGAACACTTGTGATGCAGCATTCTCCGCAACATGTTTGCCTCGGAAGGGTTTCATAACAAAAAACTCATTCATGTAAAATTCACTGCCATATGTGTATGGCGGGGTTGCTACCAGAGCAAATCCTGCCGGGATGCCATCCACTCGGATCAGGTAAGGAAACAAAATCGTTGGCTTTTCCCACCATATATCAAAAACTTGATTCTGGTCATTCAAGGTTCTTGTGTCATCATCCTCATAGATGCCATATCGATTCGGCTTCCATCCCCATATCCCTGATAAATCATGCAAATACAGCGGATATATATTATTAATGATAAATTTGGTGGAAAAATCGGTTAACTCCACGGTAACTTTCATATGCTCTCCTCCGTTCTAGACATATGCCAAACTCTTGAAATACTGCATTTTGCTATCTATAAAACCTTCATCAAAGTCGGCCATGCCCTGCAAACTCCAAATCTTGAAAACATAGACCAAAGAGCCAAAGCTGCCGAATGGCAACAAAAACCGGGACAGCGGCAAGATCATTTTCGCTGAGGGATCTAATGATTTTCACAACGCCTACCGATCTCATAATGATGCTGGATATGTAACCCTACCGCTTGCTTGGACAGAAGCGAGTAGGAGACAGGAAATAAACGCAAATTATATCCCTCCTTGCACTCAAGGGTATCATCCACAACCAACGCTTACATATAGGCTGTATGATTATAATTATTTTTTATATAAACCGCTGTACTTCGTCATCACAAAAAAAAGCAATAAGCCCTGTCTTCTTCCGACAGGCTTACTGCTTAAAATTCATTTAGTCTTTGATCATGCATTCCTTGTAAATCCCATAAGCTCTTTCACATGCAGGGTATTTTCCAACGATGTCAGCTTTTCCAATAAAGTGAATGCCACATCAAAAGCCGTTGCCGGGTTGCATGAGGTGATCAGGTTTCCATCTACTACAATTTGTTCATCCACGACATGGGCACCGAATTCCCGCAGCTGCGATTTTCTGATGCTGGTCGGGTGATCATACGTCGTGGCTTTTCGTCCCTCCAGCACGCCGGCTTTGCCAAGCGTAAGAGCTGCAACGCAGATCGTGGCAATCCACTTGCCCTGCTCATGAAATTCCTGAATAATCTTGGAGAACCTGGAGTCATATCCATCGTTATAAAAGCCAGCTTCCTCGAACCCGCCAGGAATCGCCAGAGCATCGTAATCCTCCACCTTCACCGAGTCCAGCGTGACCTCAGGAATGACGGTAAAATTCCACGTGCATTTCAATCTGTCATGCAGTCCCGCGGTCACTACCTGGGTTGTCCCGTCCCCCTCCAGGTTGTTCCACCCCAGTACATCGGTAAATACACTCGCTTCCACAGCTTCAAATCCATCCGCCAACAACAAAAGCACTTTCTTCATAAGCCATCCTCCCCCGTCCTTTTCACTCTATATGATCTTCAAGATATCCCGATCTTTCGGATTGTGTTCTATCTTAACTATACTTATCTCTAAATTCAACAGATTAATAAAAACAACCAAAAAAAGCAGCCCGATGACTGCCTCTTTTGGTTCAATAGCCTCTGCATATCCAAACAGATGAATCACTGATTTAAATCGTATAACCCAGGTGCATGCTCGTTGGCCAGCTCAGGCATCACAGGTAACGGGAACCCCTCCGGAGGTTGAACCACTTGCAGCTCCCCGCCATTTCTGCTTGGGGTTTGACCGCTAAAGATTTCGCCGATTCGAGTATCATCCAGCCTGAAGTTGAACTGTGCGTTATGGAAGCCCATATCTACGTATTTTTGACATTCCGGATATTTATGGATGTCATAATTCGGAACAGGGAATATTTTACCCCATTCAACGCCCAGCGTCTCCAGCGCTTTGGCAAATGCATTTTGATGCGCATTATCCCGCACAATCAGGAAAGCTAGCGTCTCGCGGAAGGTTTTGTTTGTGCTCATCTCATAGATCCGTGTTTTTTGAAGCACTCCCGTAGATTCAAGCACGACATTATCGAGTAAATTACTAACCAAATTCCCGTGATCGTACACGTAATTTCCCTGCCATGGGTTTCCTGCGGCATCAACTGGCAATGAACTCTGCGCTCCCATAATAAAATGATGCGGATTCGCATGCTTAATCGCTTCATTCAGCGGCGCGCCGTCCGTTCCGGAATTACCTGCGCCTTCTGCGCCCGCTCCGGTCAGCAGCTGGTTGATTGTATGTTGAACCAACTCGACATGGCTTATCTCCTCCAAGAAAACGCCACGGATCAAGTCACGGTATTGAGTTGCGTTCCCTCTGAAATTATTGCTTTGGAAAAAGAACTGCATCAACGTCCGCATTTCGCCGAATCGGCCGCCTAGCGTTTCCTGCAGCACTTTTGCAGCTGCTGGATCGGGTTTATCCGGAACGATCAGATTGATCAGATCCTCTTTGTAAAAATACATTCAACTTCCTCCCGCTTCCTCAATATTGTCACGAATCCAGTTTGCGTTAATGTCCCATTTCCCATGCATCCGCACCTTCAGACAATGATTTCCTCGAATTTGCCTGTACCTGCTTCGAAAGAATTAAAAGATACTCTCCTGCACATAATGACTCTGTTTGTATTAAACACAAAAGGAGAGAACAACTTGGGAATTCTAAGCGGCAATCCTAAAAATGAGCCTATGCATTATGGTGAAATCTTCAGTGTATGGGAAACGTCGATGATGGCAAAGGGCATGGTTTCCTGCTACGAAGCTTATATGAGTCACGCAGGCGATAAAGATCTCAAAAAAATGCTAAAAGATCTGCTCGATCAAGCAAAACTTGAGATTAAAGAATGTGATGAACTGCTTACAGATAACGGAATCGCCCCTGCACCGGGACTTCCCGAAAGACCCCCGGCCAAACTGGAGGATATTCCAGTAGGTGCAAGATTCACAGATCCTGAAATTGCCGCCAAAATCGCTGCTGATACTTCACTCGGACTCGTATCATGCAGTAAAACCATGGGGATGTCCATCCGGGAGGATATAGGAGCTTTATTCGCTAAATATCATCTCACCAAGACGGCGCTGGGTGTGCGGATCCTCCAGATGAATAAGGAAAAAGGCTGGCTCATTCCCCCTCCTCTTCAAATCAAGAGACCTGAAGAAAAATAGCCTAAAGCACAAAAACACTCCGATCTCCGATGAGGTCAGAGTGTTTTTTCATTGTTTAAATTTGTTAATCACAGATTGGCGTTGCCGAAACTCAAGCCCGTTGTTTTTGAACAGGTTCATGGTCCCGAAGAAGCCACATGTGGTAGAAAAATTCAAAGATACCGGCTAACACCGTAATCAGCAGAATCTCCGGGAAGCTCAACGTCCAGTTCGCCGATTCGCTGATAATCCACAGCATGACGAATACCAGTCCCACATCTCCAATGGTAGCCATCATGTTATTCGTCCTCGGCAAAATCAAAAGATCACCCACCAGATAAGCAACAATGCCGATACCCATAGCAGCAATAACCGCTGATGCAAACGTAGCATTCGATAGACCGACTAGGATTGCCGTTATCATGACGCCATGTACCAGAAGCTTAACTAGTAATTTCTCCATCCGGATCACTCTCCTTATCCTTAATGTTATCCTGCTTATCATTTATTACCCAATTTTATCCGTTCTACATTTCCCACCGTCTATATCCATTCGTTCATTCCGAACTCCAGATATAATTCCATGGTCAGAGACAGGCTGCATGGACAATTTACCGGTTTGCGCTTGATTTCTCCCAATCAGAATCATACCTATAATGACCAGAAGTCCCCCGCACCACTGCTCCCAGCCGGCCGATTCCTTTAATAGGATGACCGAGAGCATTAAAGCGGTAAATGGCATCATCCCCGAAAAAGCTGCGGCCGTTGATGCTTGGCACCGCTTGATGCCGGCATACCAACAAATAAAAGCCAGCGCCGTTACAACAGGTCCATACCAAACCAGAGCCAGCCACTCTTTTAGTCCGATCGCTGATAGTGAAGCTACGGGGTTCTCAAACCATGCAGGAACCAGGCAGAGCATGAGGGCCAGTGCAGAGACCAATGTCGTTTGGACTATAGGATGAATAGTCTCATGGTATGTCGTGTTTTGCTTGACTGAACTGATCCGAGACAGGATGTTAAAGTAAGATTCACTCGCTGCTGCGCAGAGGACTAGCGCGTTACCCCATACATGATGAATGGAAAATGAAAGATCCGATGAAAATAACCCCTGGATAACGATAACTCCTCCCACCGTGCTTAGAACACCCACTAGCTTGGTGCGGTTCATCGATTCTTTCAGCATCAAGCCGGCCAGAATAACGGTAAAGGCAGGCGTGGCACCCGTTAATATTCCAGCTTCAGCAGAACTTGTATGTAGTAGGCCGTACAGTAAAAACATCCGAAACAGAAACATTCCAAATAACGCCTGGAAGAATAGAATCCTCCACTCTCTTATCGATAAACGACGGACCGTCTTCATTAGATTCCTCAGACACAGAGGCAGCAAACACAGAAGCGCAAAGAACAAGCTGATTGCAGTAATGGTGAAAACTCCTAATCTTTCGTTCAAAAACCAACCGGTAATAACCGAGGTGCCCGCAAGTGAAAATGCACCCAACAGATACAACATCCCTTTCCAACGCTCCAAACGATCACATCCCCCAAATCATCTTAGGATTAATAGACATTGATATATGCTACAATCATAGAGTGTTAACTGGTACGGAAAAAGAGCCAGTTTAACTAGAATTTATACAGACCAGTTGGAGGTCATGCCCTAATGTGGGGAATTGAACTGGAGCGGAGCAGCGAAATTCCGCTAAAACGCCAGATTTATCTTGCCGTCCGGGACCAGATTATTAAAGGGAAACTCAAGGCAGGTGAAGCGCTGCCATCTACTCGTGTTTTGGCAAATGTGCTGCATGTATCACGAAATACCGTAAATGAAGCTATTGAGATGCTGCTCGTCGAAGGCTTTGTCGTGAGCCGCCAGGGATCACCGACCCGGATTGCCGAAGGTTTGTCTCTGGATGACCCTCCAGTCGAAGAACCGCCGAAGCGGGTAGAGACACCCCTTTCTTTTTTAGTTGATTTCCGGACGGGCCAGCCCGAATTAAGGCAATTTCCGCGGTATCTATGGCAGCAGATCTCGCAGAAAACATTAAGCGAGATGCCTCCTGAGCTGTTAGGTTATACCGGTCCCCAAGGATTGCCGCGACTGCGCATGGAAATCGTTTCATGGCTTTACAGGAGCAAAGGGCTCTCCGTAGATCCTCAGGACGTATTTATAACGGCAGGAGCTACCCATGCACTGCACGTCATTGCTGACTTGTTGTATGAGGATGGAATGGAAATTATGGTTGAAGACCCCTGCAACATCGAGATGCTGCAGACATTTATTAATAAAGGCTACATCGTCCAGCCTATTTCAGTGGATGAACATGGAATACAGCCTGACAAGCTGAAAGGAAAACCATCTTCACCCGTCTATATCACGCCTTCACATCAATTTCCTCTAGGCGGAATCCTGCCCGCTGACCGACGTGCCGCGTTAATCCGTTTCGCACGGGAGAACCAAAGCTATATTATCGAGGATGATTATGACAGTGAATTCCGGTATTATGGTGATCCGGTATCGCCGTTATATGCCATGGACTCGGAGCGGGTAATCTACATCGGTACATTTAGTAAAGTACTCTTTCCTGCTCTTCGGATTGGTTATGCGATACTTCCACCTAAGCTTCAGCAGCGCTGGCGTTTTTCCCGCACTTATACGGATGTTCAGAATCCGCCGTTTGAGCAAGCAGCACTGGCTGAGTTTTTACATACTCGAAAATTTGACAGACATATTAGGAAAATGCGGAGATTATATGGTGAGCGTAGGGAGGTGCTTTTATCATCACTCGAAGAGTGTTTCGGGAAGGCCTGGCACCCCTGGGGAGAGGCGGCAGGACTGCATCTTGCCGTTGAGTTTCCCGGAATTCATTTTGATGAGTCGTTCAGAGAAAAAAGCCGGTTAAACAGAATACGCATTACGCCTGTGGAGTATCACAGTATTCAGAAGGGCATGCATGTAAACAAGCTGCTTTTGGGTTACGGTCATCTGAACCCTGATGAGATTCGCAAAAACATGGCGTTACTGCTCACCTATTTGAAGGAGCAGGGCCACTATGAATGAACGAAGGAAAGGCTGCCATGTTGGCAGCCTTGTTTAATTGATATACAGAGCAGGACACTATCTACCCTTACTTACTTGATGTCTCAACCTTCTTACCTGCAAGACGTTTCGCAGCTTCTTCGGCTTCCTGAAAAGCCTGTGCCAGAACTTGATCCCTATCAAAAAATGCATTTCCTTGTGCCCGGATGATCTGATAATCCATAACCCCCATAAAGTTAAACATGGATTTAAGGTATTTATGCGAATATTCCACCTCGGTATACCAATCGTTATTTGTATAAATGGCGTCGCTCGCCTGAATGACCAGCAGACTACGGCCATCGGTTAGCAAACCTTCCGAACCCTTCTCCGTATATTGGAATGTCTCTCGTGCAATGAGGATGTTATCGATATAATCTTTAAGCTTGGAAGGAACGTTGAAATTGTGCATCGGCATTACGATGACATATTTCCGTGCCGCTTTAAATTGCTGCAGAATGGCGGACATGCGGTCCGTTAGCTGTTGCTCCTCTTCGTTAAGCGGCTCCCCTCTACCCTGTTTGTTCCATAGCTCTAGAACGATATGGTCTATAGCAGGTATAGAATCACGGTATAAATCGATTTGTTCTATAGCACCTGCTTGATTCCATTTCGTGTACGCCTCCAAAAAATGCTGAAGCACCCGCAAGCTGACCGATGTAGCTGATTCCACCCTCGGATGTGCGTTGATGATGAGCATGTTCTCCATCTTATCTCTCTCCTTTTTCGTCTATTTCATAATGTAGACAAATAAGGCCATCCAAGTGTGACATCAACCATGCTTTTATGCATAAATCAAAGGCTGCGATGGAAATGATATCTAATATATGTGTCGGGGGAGTGAAGGTATGGATCTCAAAGAAAGCCTGGCTGAGTATTTCAAAGCGAATGCTGATTTTTTCAATGTTGAAATTCAATTGCTGCAGTATCAAGTTCAAGTGATCGGTTTAGATTCGTTAGTTGATCTGCCCCAGAGTATCGCATCCCTTCAAACTCAAACCTCAAATCTGGTCAAAACCTCCCTGCCGCCCGCGAAACTTCTAAAAATTTTGGGCGAACTTGTCGAACCCAAACTGGAAGCGGTTATTCCTGACATCATGAAGGGCAACCTGATCATCCTGGAACCCTCGTCGGGAACTTGCAGCGCCGTGCTTCCGATATCGAAAAGTGTCACCCGCTCCGTCTCTGCGCCTGAAACGGAAAGTACGGTATACGGCTCCAGCAGCTCTTTTTTGGAGGATATCCATACGAATATCGGCATCCTTCGAAAACACTGCACCGGACCCAGCCTGCAAGTAGAAGCGTACACGGTGGGGTCAAGTCACCCCAAGTCGTTATTATTAATCTATCAGGAAGACAGGATCAACCCCGAGTTACTGCAATCCATCCAAGCGAAGATCAGAGCAGGATTACACCAGGATATTCAACATATACAACAGCTTGAGAACATGCTGGGATTAAACAAGTGGTCGTTCGTAACCAACTTCAACATGACGGAATTACCGCAAAATGCAGCTCACGCCCTTCAACAAGGTAAAGTGGTATTTATGATTGACCGTCATCCTTTTGCGATCATTTTACCCAGTCTCGTCATGGATATGTTCTGCATGAAGGACGATCATAATTACCCTCGTACCTTCATGTACCTTATCCGTCTTTTGCGAATTGTGGGCGTCTTGATCGCAACGATTATTCCTGGGTTATATGTGGCCTTAGTGTCCGTTAACCCTGAGGTACTGCGGCTTCAGCTAGCCTTGTCGATTGCTAACAGCCGGCAGGACGTACCTTATCCCGCCTTTGTCGAAACGCTGCTGCTCCTCATCGTTTTAGAGCTCATTCTTGAAGCAAGTGTTCGACTTCCAAAAAGCGTGGGCCCCACGATTACGATGGTTGGTGGTATTATACTGGGCCAAGCAGCCGTGTCCGCTAAACTTGTCAGCAACCTTCTGATTATCGTGCTGGCAGGTACCACGATCGCTTCTTCTACGGTAGTGGGGTTTCAGAACGCTGTATCTGTTCGCGTGTTCAAATACCTGCTGATCATTTTATCCGCCATCTATGGGATGTTGGGACTCCTTGCTGGAATCGTGGTCATTTGTGCCTATATGGGCCATCAAAAAAGCATGGGCATTCCTTACTTGTCATTTCCAACATTAAATCAGAAGGATGATCGCAATGGATAAGAGTGGTTATCAAGCAGCCATCATGTATGTGGTTTGTCATATGGGTCTTATCTTTTTTCTCTATCCTTCCGATTTGTTTTCGGCCATGGACATGGGGCATTGGATCGGAATTTCCATAAGCTATGGTCTGCATGCGATAGCCCTCTACATGTATGTCAAAGGACTGCAATGGGCAGCGCATCGGAATGTCGTGGATATTTTCGGAAGCGTCGGCAAATTTCTTCCGTGGATACTCCTGCTGCCTGCCTTGCTCTACTTCGGCGTAGCCATTATCATAACGATCCGAGCTTATTCCGAGATGCTCACCTTAGTATTCTTGTCGAGCACGCCGCTGTGGGCGATCCAGTTGTTACTGATATCCATTGCTTTCCTCATGGCTTGGCAAGGAATGGGCAGCATGGCCCGAACCAGTGTCCTGCTGGTTATCCTGTTCACAATCCCCATTATTTTTGTTCTCTGTTTTAGCTTTCAAAATGTGGATTGGTATTACTTGCTGCCGATCATTGACCCGGGTCAATCGTTCCATTTTCTTGCTAAACCTGATTTTCTGGTCAGTTTATTCGTATATGCGGGCGGTTTCTTTTTCCTGGGGCTGTTACCGCCATCTATACAGATCAGCACCAAAAAAATGATGCTAGGCTGTCTCTTGCTGTTTCCCATGTTCTTATTATCCGTTTATTTGCCGCTTCTAACCTTTGGTCACGCAACCGCCGAATTATATGAATTCCCCATGCTAATGACGATAGACACCGTGAACATTACATGGCTTTTATTTGATCGGATCACAATCTTCTTTTTATTGAGTTTGATGGCTTTTGCGTTTCTGTTCCTGGGTGTGACATTATGGGTTCTCATCACGCTGGCCAAGCGGGCCGTCCCGTTCATTCCTCAAAACTTTCTCCTGATTGCGCTGACCATCGGATTGTTTGCCATATCCATCGCCATCCCCAACTGGGACTTCCTTAAGACGCTGCAAGGGTGGATTATTCCACTGAGGCTGTATATGTTCCTGGTCATTCCGCTGATCACGTTTATCATCGGTTGGCGGCACAAGCATAAAGCGAACCGTACTACGGAGGTAACTTAATATGGACAAGCTTGCCACCATCCGAATTACCTTTAAATTCGTTCTCATGCTGGCTGCCCTGGTGCCCTTGCTTACCGGCTGCTGGGATATCAAAGACATTAACCATCGCTCGCTTCCGGTCATTATGGGCATTTCGTTAACCGAGGAGAATCAATACAAGGTGTTTCTGGATATTCCGGCAACGAATGACACAAGCACCGTAAATATCGTTTCGGATACGGGCGATACCATCAATGAAATCATCGATCATATAAGCATGAATATGGAGACTCAGGTCGATTTGCTGCATTTGAAAATCGTCATCGTGGATAAAAATTTTGCCCGTAACGGCATGGAAGACATCATTTCCGCATTTAATCGTTCCAGAGACATCTCCTCCAAAACGCTATTTGCCATCAGTGATCAAGGGCTGGATCAATTCTTCTCAGATATGGCAGCCAAATCGGAACACAGCGGCAATATCATATATGATTATTTCGAAAAAAACGCCGGCTGGAACCCCCAGTTGGCGGACACCCGGATATGGCAAATGTTTCGCAGCATTCATTCCTATACACATGATGTCATCGTCCCGATCATACGTTCAGGAAGATCCACAAGTATTGAATGCTTGGGTTCGGCCATCATCAAGAATGGCAGAATGACGGGTCAAATCGGATCCGATGAAACGCTAGTGGCCAATGCCTTTTATGGAAAAAGCGCATTCGGCAAGGTGGAGATTATGGACAGCGCCACCGTACAAATCATTAGCAACAGGCTTACCCATCATAGCTGGATGAAGAATGATAAGCCTTATCTCCGAAGCCATCTCAGGCTGAAGGTCACCATACTAGATTCCAGGGGGCATCTAACGGAGGAGCAAATTAACGAGAAGCTGGAGGCGCTGCTGACCTCTCGTCTGGATCTAATGTTTAAGAAAACGCAAACAGATCAAGCCGATATCTTTGCCTTGGGCCAATATTTCAGAAACCATCTGACCCGAGAACAGCTGCGGGATTGGAGAACCACTTACTACCCGAATCTGGATTTCAAACTGCGTGTAACAACCATCATTGAGAATCGGGGTAATCTTAAGAATCTGTAAATTCAGGATAACGGATTAGACTGCATCACAATTCATCAAAAAAACTGCACCTCCCATAGTTAGATCATGTCTAACAATGGGGGTGCAGTTCAATCTGGATCCTTTTCGGATGTTTTCAATATCGGCGCTCTTATCGGGATTTTTGACGGATAACAGCATCTCTTTTAACTCTTCATACTTACCATAGGTTACGTGGTATGCCCTAAGATTCACCCAAAGCATCAAGCAGCGCTTGATTTTCTTCCGCGGTTCCTACCGAAATCCGAATATGCTTAGGCAGTCCCCAACCTTTGGCGTAGCGGACGATGATCCCCCGCTCCAGCAGCTTATGATATAGGATCTCCGCCTGTTCTCCAAGCTCTGCCAGAATAAAATTGCTCATGCTCTCGCAGTAAGGAATCGATAACCGACGCAGTCCCTCATAGATTTGCTGTCTGCCTTGTTCATTCATCCGGCATGATGCCTGGACATGCTCCTCATCCCCAAGTGCGGCCGATGCCGCCGCTTGTGCCAGCGCATTGACGTTAAAGGGCTCCTTAACCTGAAGCAGTGTACGGATGATGCCTTCCGAAGCAGCGCCATAGCCGACGCGAATACCCGCAAGTCCGTAGATTTTGGAGAAGGTATTCAGGGTGATGACCGGATATCCCATCTCGATGAAACGGATCCCGTCCGAGTAATCAGGGGCTGTCGCGTAATGACGATATGCCGTATCGATCACAACCAGCACGCGAGTAGGAAGACGGTCCAGAAGCTTTTTCATTTCAAGCTCGGGAATGTAGGTGCCTGTGGGATTATTGGGAGTACAAAGATACACGATTTTGGTACGTTCCGTAATCACGGACAGTATATCTTCCGCAGAGAAGGCATATTGCTCACGCAGCGGTACCTTAATGACCGTACCGGACATAAGAAAAGCGCCAAACTCATATTCGCTGAATGTCGGATCAGGAACCACGATCTCGTCGCCTGGCTCAAGGTATGCCCGAGATATCAGCATGATCAGCTCATCGCCGCCGTTTGTCACAATGAATTGATTCGCCGCCAATCCCAAGTGCTCGCCAAGCGCTTGGGCTAGACCCGAAGAGCGTTCGTCGGGATAACGGTGCAGATCAGGCAGCTGCTCCTGAATGGCTTGCAATGCTTTGGGCGAAGGACCGAGTGAATTTTCATTGGAAGCCAATTTGATGACGCGATCCAAGCCGTATTCCTGCTGTACTTCCCAGATGGGCTTTCCGGCCGTGTAAGGCTTCAACCATCCTAATGCCTGCCGCGGCGTTACTTGCAACTCTTTATCTACCCCTGCTTGATTCAATATGTTCTCCCTCCGTTACCGTGTATTCATCTTCTACACTTCGCTGTAATCGATCTCCAAAAATTGTTCGACTTCCTTCTTCCAGCGGTTCTCGACGAAGTCAATATGCTGCGGGTGCTCATTATAGGCTTCATAATCGCCTTCGTTCTCAAACACCATCGAGAAGCCGAAATCATATGTATTTTTAGGACTGATTTGCTTGAATATCTTAAAGTCTTGAACCGTTGGAATCGTACTGAGGGCAGATCGTCCATCCTCCAAGAAACGCTGCTCCTCCGCTGAGCCTTTCTCATGTTTAAGCGAAAAAATAACGGAATGAATGATTCGGTTGGTCGTCATGTTCGTACAGCTCCTTTATTAAGATTCTTATAAGGTTGAGATCATCTTGGCAGCTAGAAGTGCTGTGGCTAGAGTTACATCATATTATAACGGCAAAAGTCAAATAAATCGCTATGAAAAAGGCACCCTTTTCCATAAGAATCGGAAAAAAGTGCCTAACATCCAGCAAACTGCACTACACTGGCATAGGATAGAACATGACAGTATAGCTTCTGCAAATTATTTTGTTCTCTGAACGTGATTTGTCAACAGATCAAGTAAATAGGCTTTTAGATCAACCATTCGTAGATGCTCAGGCTTTTCGTTAGTTCCAACAATGATAAGCGGGACAAGCGACTCGGTTCGTCGGAGCGAGCCATGGCCTCCGCCCCCCTCATGTGTTGGTGAACTTCGGTCTGCCAATTCGTATCCCGGTTTAGCTGTCACGACCAAAAATTTACCTTTATGAGAATTCAGCGAACCAAACAACCTCTCCAGCACATCGGGATACTGTCCGTACTTCAAGGTTCGATGATCGGCATTTAATGTAAGGTCCAGCACCTTGGCATCCTGCTTCACGGTCCACGTTTGTTTATAGCGATCGATTAGGTTACCTTTCGCCTTATATCGGAGTTCTTTCAAAGTGGAGCCTTGAAGGACATGAATCCATTCATTTTCTTTCCAAGCAACAAAATCGATGCGGTCATCCTTGCTCAGGATTTCCGCCAAGCTTCGCAGGGAACGACTGGGTTTGAAATTATATACATAAGCCATCGTTTCATTGACGGCAAGGGCGACCTCGGTTTCAGCTTTCACCTCTTCGCCCGGCTTTAGAACGGAGATGCCTCTCAGCATAGCTGGCATATCAATCACTGAACGCTGATTCGCTGGAAGAAGCTGTGTCATTCCGCTGTCCCCGGCGATGACGAAAATAGCTTCATTTAACGCTTTTTCCCGCGAACCGAAAGAATTCAATACGGATTGGAGCTGCTGATCCAGTTTTTTGACTCCTTCAAGCGAAGACGGACCCTTCTTATGAAGCTCCTGGTCCATATCCGGTAAATAAACATACATAAAATCCGGCAGCTTGTTCGCTTGAATCAAATAGTTCAAAGCTTCTATTGCATACTTATTGTTTAGCCCCATCCGGTCGGTGAGATTATCAGGCAAATTCTCCGCACCTTCTAAGGGATTAGACAAGGCTCCCAACGTTAGAAAATCAGGCCCCTTGACTTTTATTGTTTTCTGTAGTGATGTCGGACCTTGAATCCAATCCGGTATCGTCAGCGTATGCTCGGTCGCTCCCCGATATATCAAGCCGTTAATCGATCCTGATTTCAAGCCAACACGGGCTAAATCTTCATAGATCGTTCGTGAATTCGAGTTTAAATGTTTCCCGTTCAAATGGATTAATGCATCGGTCAGGACCGGATTGATGCCTTGTCTGAGGATTTCCATCGGTCCAGTACCGTAGTTGATCATTTTTTTATCGTCGGACGAATACCATAGGAGACCCGGTATACCATGGTCATTCGGATTTTTCCCGGTTAACATCGTGCTGTCAATCGTAACGGACATCGTAGGAAATGAGCTGACCAGATCCTTATGGTATTGTCCATGTTCAATCAAATACTGAATGGTGGGCAGCTGTTTTTGTGAAATGCCCTTATCGATCGCCTGTGCCATGAGTGAATCGACCATCAGGAAGATGACTTTCTTATGTGTGGCCCCTTGTTCGGATTTAACCCGCAGCAAATCCTGTTCGGCAGGTTTTTGATGCTGGCAGCCCATAATTGTGATCAATACAAGCGACAGCATGACGATTATAATTCTCTTTATCTGCATTTCCATTCACCACCTTAGTACATTTTGTCACGGAGACGGGAATGTCATTCGAGGGATATTTTGCATATTTCCTCATGCATGCATGTCAACAAAGAGAGGGGCTGTCGCCCTCACACCAATCACAAAATCAGCTTTCCACTGGACTCCCCTGTGGTTTCGTCAATTTGAAGAACGATGCCGCGCCCAACACGGAAGTGAAGAACAATATGGCCCCCATCGGCACGGCTGTGGATTCGTCAATACCGACCAGCGGTGACACAATCGAACCAAGCATCAAGGGCAGCAAACCAATGACAGCACTTGCGCTTCCTGCCCGATGACCTTGTTTCTCCATGGCCAGCGTAAATGTGCTGGTAGCCACCATGCCGATTGTAACCATATACATAAAGATCAAGATGACAATGATCGCGAGAGGCCCTTTGAGCATCGTCATGATCAGGAGCAGGAAGGTTGCACTTACGGAGACGATGACCCCGATTCGAAGCAAATTCCGCTCATGGATGATGCCGCCAAAACGGCCAATGATGAAGCTCCCCGAAATAATGGCGATTCCATTGATTCCGAACAGCACGCTAAATACCTGCGGCGACACACCGTAAATTCCTTGGTATACAAACGGCGTCCCCGAAACGTAAGCAAAGCTTCCTCCGTGAATAAAGCCTACTGTCAACGCATATCCGATAAAAGATCGATCTTTGAACAAGCTTCCCATCGTACGCACAGAATGGGTAAGGGAGCTAGGCGTTCTTCTCTCCCGCGGCAAGGTTTCCTTCAACCGAAAAGCGACGATCAATACGATGACTGCACCGAACAAGCTTAAAAAATAAAAGATCGAATGCCAGCTTGCACCTGGCATAAGCAAAATGGCTCCACCGGACATCGGTGCAACCATGGGGGCAACCGCATTAATGACGGATAATAAGGCAAAAAACTTCGTAAGCTCGCGACCGCTGAACACATCCCTTACAACGGCGCGCGAGATGACAAGGCCGGCAGCTGCCGTAAATCCCTGCAAGAATCTGGCGATGATAAGCGCCGTAATATCGGGTGCCAATGCACAGAATAAGGAAGAAAGGGCAAACAAGGCAAGCGATATGAGCAGCGGTCTTCTTCTTCCTTGCGCATCGCTGATCGGTCCCACAATGATTTGGCCAACAGCAAGGCCGATCAGACAGGATGTCAAGCTAAGCTGTACGAGCGACGCCCGCGCGCTTAAATCATCGGCAATGTCGGGAAAGCTCGGCAAATACATATCGATATTGAACGGTCCTAATATGCCTAGCAAGCTGAGGAGCAAGGCTAATCCGAGGCGTTCTTTTCCTGTCGGGTTATGAAGCATATGTGTCAAACACCTCTACTCTGTCTATTTTTTTATATTCATATAATGTATCAGGTTTGTCCAAAATAGAATAGTGCGCCTGCAAGGTTTATACGGTATACGTGGTAACTCTGGACAAAAGAAGAGCCCGGTTCTAATCAAACCGCGCTCTTTCCGTTTTTATAAAGGATACGGTTAACTTTCTCGGAGCTCAGCAGCATCATCACGGCAAATAATAGAATGACGACGGGGAACAAACCTATCGATATTTGGGCCGCAACGATGCCAAACAGTGGAGGCAGTATCGTGGTACCCGTATAGGCTACAGCCATTTGATAGCCCATGATTCTGGATGAATGGGCTCTGCCGAAGCGGGCCGGCGTTTCATGCAGCAAACAAGGAAATATAGGCGCAAGCCCGAGTCCGATGACAACCAATCCGATTAGGGACAAATAGGGATGCAGCGGCAGCAATAACAGGATGGCCCCTGCAATGGCCGTCATCTGTCCGGCACGGATAAGCGTGAGATTGTTGAACTTCAGCGTTACGAATCCGGTAATGAATCGGCCGACCGTGATGCCTCCATAATACATGGAAACCCACACCGCTGCTGTTTCTAACGGTAAATCTCTGGTCCCGACCAGAAAGCTAGCCCCCCATAAACCGACGGTCATTTCCGCTCCGCAGTAGAATAAGAATGCCATCAAAGTAAACTTGACCCCTTTAATTTGAAGCGGGTTTCCTGGTTTGTCCGCGGTAGCTTCATCACGCTCCGTTGATTCATTTCTCGTATGTATTTCCTCCATGCCTTGGGGCTGATGTTTGCCCGCCACGTTCTTCCAGAGCGGAAGCGTGAGCAGCAGGATGAAGACCAGCGCGAATTGCAGCATCGATACGGTATAATATCCGTCTCTCCATGCATCATTGGTCCCCATGGAATAGGACATGATGATGGGACCTAACGTTGCGCCTACGCCCCAGAAGCAGTGCAGCCAACTCATATGATGGGCCTTATAATGGTTCGCCACGTAATTGTTTAACCCCGAATCGACTGCCCCAGCGCCTAATCCAAGCGGAATCGCCAGCAAAATCAGCCAGAACAGCGATGGCGCAAACGAAAAGCCCAGGAGCGCACTCGCCGTCAACAAACAGCTGACAAACGTAACGATACCCGTCCCGAAGCGTTCAATCAAACTTCCGCTGACCAAGCTGGATACAATCGTGCCTCCGGTTACGACCATGGATAGCAGCCCTGCGGATTCGAAGGCTGCGCCGATCTCTGGCTGCATGGCCGGCCAGGCAACCCCAAGCAAGGAATCGGGAAGCCCTAAACTAATAAAGGCCAAATAAATAATAAGAAGAAAAAAAGTTACCACAAATTAAGGTCCTTTCTACGACGTGATCATTCAGACAATGGGATTGTATAGGAAGTGATCTCCTTAATTTTGGCAGCTTTACCGCTGCTAAACCGGTACACGTTACAAAATGCCAGGCGCTTCCGGTCATCGAATACAAGGATCCCTTCCGCTGCGCCGGTACTGCCATGTGTAATCAGATGATGAATATGCAGTTCGACTGTCTTGCCATACTTCACCTGACATAACGATTCAATCACTTGTTCCTTCCCTTGAACGATTCTTTCCCCAACGTAATTTAGCTGAATCCCATCCGTGAAATTCTCATTCATAAATTGTGCGTCCATGCCAGCCATAGCGATGTGGAGTTTCTTAAGCAGCTCCTTCTTCGGTGCGTTCCCGCAATCCTCAGCGCATGTGATAACGAAATCTTTTTTGCCTGTGACACTATCTGCCATAACCAAACCTCCAAGCCCAGCTTCGTATGTAAGTGGAGTCCTCATCTATTCTAATCCTTGTTTGAAAATATGGAAAGGTTAGGTATGGCTTTTATTCCCGAAATGAAAGCTCAGGAATGAAACGCCCTCCAAAATTCACTCTCCGTATTGATCATGTCCTTGATCTCAGCGAAAGGAATTGTGAATGTCGGAAAACCGGCTGCGTAAGGAGCGATCTCATACGGTGCAAACACCAGATGCAACGCGTCCTCGGTTACATAGAAGGGCTGGTTTGCTGCAATTCCCTTGTAGCTATCCGGGAATACGTACGAATACTGCGGATCCTCTTGTATCTGCTTGCCAACGATACGGCTGAGCTCCTTCACATAATCGATGCCAGGCTTAAACAAGTCCTTCAATTCATACATCCTTCCGTTCTCCAGGTTGATCACGGCGTAAACTTTGGTTGGCATGCCATGTGCGGCACCGAAGGGATAGTTATAACCGTTCAACTCTAGTTCTAGGAGCTTCTGCTTGTAGAAAATGATGTCAAAATCGCCTGTATACGTGTAATCAAGCTGTTGATTCTCAGGAATGAATTTCAACTGTGACATTTCTTTAAGCTTCGTATTCAGCGTTTGCTGAGCTGCCTGATCCCTCATACCTTCGATCTGTGGATAGTAGACCAAGTAATCCGGATTGGGTTTGTACTTTTCCTCCATTACCTTATAAGGTGGTTGCAGCGGAATCACCGTGTTCTGCTTCCAGATGACGTGACCCGACCGGTCTAGGTAAGACAGCCGCTGATCGACAAAAGCCTTAATTAGCCCGCCTGCTTCGAGCGTGAGCGAACCGCTGCCGTTCACTTGAGGATACCCCGGCGCCGGTCTGCCGGTTCGATCAATAAAAAACGTCTGCTGTGCATCGTAAACGGATGCCAATCCGTGCTTGTATTCCGATACTTCACGGTATACAAAATCGGATAACCTCTTTCCATCCCAATCTGCAATGGAATAGATCGAGCCGATATACGGCTGTGCTGGATCGATCGCACGTCCAAGCGCAAACCGGTCTTCATTCAAATCTCGAATATCGTTATATTCCGGCTGGATGACCCACTCTCCCTGCTTATTAATGACGCCATACTTCGACTTGTAATCTTCAGCTGTGTTGACGATGGCTCTGTCATGATGAAAAGGAAATGCCGAAGTATAGGTCGGCGGAATGACGATGTTCCCCTGCTCGTCGATATAGCCGTATTTGCCAGTGCTATCCTTCTGATAAGCAAGCAAGCCATCGCCGGGCGGTCCGACGTAGGCGAATGGATAATTGGCCAATCGGCGGCCATGGAGATCAATGAGCGCGTATTGACGGTCTTGGATTTTCACAACAGCTTTGCCATCGACAAAATCATTCGCTTCCTCAAATTGCGCCGGGATTACCTCTTGGCCTGCGGAATCTAAATAGCCGTATCTGCTGTTCGCGCCATCGCCACTGCCATTATCGGTTACATAATAAACCGCTCTTCCTTCTTTAAGTTCTGCGATATACGGATAACCTCGTCGTGTCAGAACTACTCCTTGTTCGTTAATCATCTTAAAACCTTGATCATCGATCACGGTCGCTCGATGCTCCGAGAACGGGCTGATGAACTGATATATAGGCTTCACTACAAAACGGTCAGACCTGTCGATGAGGCCGTACTTCCCCTTCACGCCTACGATCGCGAGACCATTGTCCTGAAAATCCTGTGCATCATCGTACTTCGGCTCAATGACCATATTTCCGCTGCGGTCAATGTATCCCCACTTCGTTCCGTTCGTCGTTTTCACGGATGCCGGAAATAACCCGACATGCTGCTGAGACTGCCCTCTGCTTGCCAGCATCTCCTTGATCCGTTTCTCAAGTTCAAGCAGCGTTTCACGCGCCGGGTAAGGTTCTGCGAACGTAAGTGCTTTGCGGACCGACACAAAGGCTGCTTCCGGCATTCCGGCCCGATACTGTGCCTCCGCCAGGTAATACCAATAATATGAGTAATCCGGATGTTCTTGCGTCAGTCTCTCGTAGTACCTAACAACGACAGGATAATAATAGGGGTATACATCCGGTGCAGTGGCTAAGGCCCCCTGGCTCCACCTGACGACCTCGACTCGATAAGCTTCGCCTGTATCGTGGATCCAAAGCGCAATTTCAGCCTGACCATCCGGACCTGAAGCACCTGGCATATCGGCAATTTCGATATAACTGTAATATATATCGGCAGGTGCGATATCTTGGAGGCCCTCTGGTGTCCAAGCGTATATCGACAATTTTGACCAGATGGAACCGAGCTGCCATCCCACAATCAATTGATTCATATGAGGGTTCAACACCGGGGCCGCGATCAATAAATTAACCGCATATCCCTGCCCCAAGACATTGGCTACGACCTCATATTCACCGTTTCGGTACTGCAGCACAAATAAATATAGTGTTTCATTGAATCGGGACACACCAGCAATCTCCGGTATGTGATCTCCCGTTACGTCGGCTGCAATAACTGCAGGATGTTCAGCAGATTTATCGATTCGTACAAGTTCAGCACCGTTTGTCAGATAGGCCTTAGCGATTCGTGCCAGCTGCTGATCATTAACGGACATTTGGGCATCCTCCCTTATTCAGAGCTTTCTCGCCTAACTGTATGCAGACGATGGTCAAATATGCACCTGCAGGCGGGCAGGATGGGGCGTCTCACCCCTGTGTTCCATTGTCGGATGAACGCAAATTAAAAAAAACGATCTGATCACGTTAGGCAATCAGATCGTTCTCTTCACTTCAAAATGGTTTGCTGACCATGAAGTATAAAATAACAATCGGCAGCAGCGTGGCTATTGTCCCGCCTACCGCCCAATACGTCGAAGCTCTTTTATAACCGGCGGATATGACCCCATCCCTAATGGATTGCATGCTATGGCGAATCATCCCTTTTTGCAGCGGAATCAAAAAACCTGCCCACAGGATCCCCGTAACGCCAAACAGAATCAATGAGGCCATCAGCCAGTTCATTCCGCCCATTGCATATCCGGCTTGAACAGCCATCATAACGCCTGAAATGATAATTAGCAGCAAACCTGGCAGGGTAAATACCATATCGGCTAACAAAACATTCTTAACCGTATTATGAACTTCGGCCGGATCCCCTTTCAGGTCAGCTCTTATTTTCCAGAATGCCGCCGTAATGATATTGCCGAGAAATAATACGCATCCGGCGATGTGCAGAAATAACCACAGCGTCATAGGCCATCCTTCCCCTCTTCCCCGTTCCCGGGTCGGAGAATATCGATGATGAAATCCGTATAATCCTTCGTGGTGAATACATGACTATTTACGCCGATAAGCCCCCGCATCCGCAGTCCGAACGACAACAGCTCGAACAGCTCGGCGGTGCGTTCCGCATCGATGGATTCCGGTATAACCCCTGCTTCCTGGCCTGTGACAATCCATTGCTTCGAAGTGGCTGTCGCTTCCCTATAGAAGCCAGCCACAATGTCGGCGATTTCGGGCTGATCGCTTTTGCCAATCAGGTACATGAAGATCAGGTTGCTGACATCATCACGACTTTCCAGTCTCGACATGCTGTTGATAATCGTATTCATCGGTCCGTCAAACTGTTTGATGTCCCCTTGCTTGTTCACTTCGCTCATGAACTGCTCGTTCTGCTCGGCAAGCTTAGCACGTAATACGTGCACAAACAGCTCATCCTTACTTGAAACATAATGAAATATGGCGCCTTTAGACAAACCGGAACGCTTCATGATGTCATTAAGGGTGGTTTGGCTGCAGCCTTGCTCCCTAATCAGGTCTTCCGTGGCTTCAAGCAGTATTCGCTTGGTTTGCTCTCGCCTTTCTTCCTGCTTCACTTATTAATTCCTCCTTGATGATAAGTTGATTACCCTTGAGGTGGAAGCCAGCCCGCCATGAGAACCACTGCCAGAAACACGATTTGGAGAAACGTTCTCGGTACGATTGGAGTGACCGGCTTACCGCCAAGTGACAAATGGTGATTCGCTGCGTATACATTGGCGGGAAACATGGCGATCAGCATCAGCGCAAGACCGGCAGAGGCCCATGCTGTTGTAGCCGGAATAAGGATGAGCATCGCGCCTGCAAGCTCCAGCACCCCGGTGATGGTAACCATGAGCGCAGCCTTCGGTATTCCTGGCGGGATCATGGCGATTAAGTCGGGTCTCCGTTTTCCCCAGTGGGCAGAAGCCGTTAGCAGAAACAGGACCGCAACCGCAAATCTGAGTGAGATAACCCAGTCATTCATATACTCCCAGCCTGCAAAGCCGAGCGTCCGAAACAAAAGAAGCGAAACCAACATGGCTATAAACGGAATCATGACCTTCACCAACCCTCCGTATATTTGTAGCTTTATTATATATACCGACCATCGGTTTGTAAATATGAATTTCAAATTTATTCCTTTAAAGACTTCAGTCACGTTCAGCGTCGAATAAAAAGGAAAGCAAGCCTGCGGCTGCGTTCCAACCAGGCTTGCTCTCATTACTACTCTCTTATCATAGGCCTGGCCTCTGTTCTGCTGCGTCTTTTTCTTCTTCGTACATTCGAAATAGCAGGATATACAGCACCACACTGATTAATGCCGATAGTAAGATAATGCTGAATATACCCATAGGCTGCAGCCAAGAAGACAGAAAGACCGTCACCGGTGCCAGAAATCTTCCGATCGTAAACTGTAAGCTGTCAGCTCCCATATACTGGCCTCTTGCATGCTCCGGGGCATAACGGCTGATAAAACTCTGCGTCACGGGGGAACGGACCATTTCGCCGAAAGTGAAAATAATGGTTACGAAGAATAGGAACCAGATGTTTGTGTTCAGCCCGAGTGCAAAAGTGCCTATTCCGGATAACAGGGAAGACAGCACGAAGACGTCACGCTCCTTCCAATCCCGAAACCACTTGGTGACCGGAAGAATAAAGAGAACGAACAAGAGACCGTTTAGCCCCAGCACCCACCCTAGTATCTCCGTGCTCGAAAGCATAAGCGAATGTCCGTTCCAGGAGAACAGCGCCTGGGATGGTACATAATCGATCACATATACAGCCAAATACAGATCCAGCTGCATGATGGCCACAAGGGCAAAAACCCCCGCCAATATGTACACCAAAAACACCTTATCTCGAAAAATGACGCCATATCCGTTCCACTGTTCCTTGAATACCTGAAAAATCGAACCTGTCGGCTTCGTGCGTTTTGCAGGCGCCGGCAGGGTTTCCTGAACGATGAAGAAAATCGCGATAAAATAGATCAGCAAGACGAAGGAACAAGACCACAGAAGCTCCTGCCGATACTGGAAAAAGAAAATGGCCCCAAGCGCCGGACCAAGCACGGCTCCCAAGTTGTTCGCCGTCATGAACGTTGCAAATACCTGCCGTCGTTCTTCAACCGGGACCAGATCGGCTACCATCGCGGAGCTGGCAGGCCTATAGATGGCGCCCCCGAATCCGATGCCGATAAAAGCGGCATAATCGATCCAGTGCGAAGGCGACAGCGCGAACAGCGCAAACATGACCGTCTGCAGCGAGGCGCCAAGCAGCATGATGGGGCGGCGTCCCAGCCGATCGGCTAATGCGCCGCCGAGCAAGCTGCCGATGATGCTGAATATGGGAGGAACCGTCATGAGGATTCCCGCGATATGATTGCCTAAAGCTGCTCCGAAATAAACCGTTATGAAGGGAAAGTACATCCAAAACAGCATATTGAACAGCGCTTCACCCAATAATCGAACCTTTAAGTTATTATTCCATAATCGTATTTGCACAGGACTCCCTCTTTCTATCCGAACAGCACAAGTAAAAAAATGCGATATACCACGTCCCCCGGCCGGGTATTACAAACTATAAAACATTTCCCTGGCAAAATATAGACTTATATTAAGCGCTGAGCTATACTAATAATATGAAAGCCGAATACGTCCGATTCAATTTAGATGACCCACAAAACGAACATTTGTTCCATATATGAAAAGACGCTCCCGCAGGAGCGTCTTTTTTGATGCATGGATGTGTTGATTTATCCTTCCGTTGGACCAGTCTGGACATTGAATATACTCACTCATTAAATTCTGCATCCTGGATGCAGGCTGCTTCTCCAACAGGACTTAGTCAGCCAGCTTCTTCAATTCATGCAGATGATCGAAGATCATCTGGCAGACCTCAGAGACCCGCTCCCGATCCTTGTACGTTAACCAAGCCAATTCATCAATTTCCGAAGCCGGGCTTAGCTCTCCTTCATACTCCGCCGTGTAACAGGACATCGTTACTCGAACGCCCTCCGATTTGCCGTGAGCGCCAGCGCGGAAGCTGCCAGCATGCGCCGCGGTCTCCGGTTTGATACGAACGGATAGTTCCTCCTTGATTTCCCGCACCAGTGTGTCGATATCGGATTCCCCGGGTTCTCGCTTTCCTCCCGGCAAGTAGTACGTATCCTTTCCTTTGGAACGAGCGCCCAATATGCGTCCTTCCGCGATGTGGATCCAGGCGATTTTGTCAATCTCCGTTATCATATGGATTCCTCCCCTCATCAGATAAGCTTAACGCTAAGCCGTCTCTTGTTGTTCCCGTTTCCCGCCTAATTTAAATACCAGAATCCCGCCAACAATGACAAGTACACCGATCAGCTGATTCATGGTAAACGGAACCTTCTCTAACCCTAACCATCCCAAGGAGTCCCACAATAGTGCAAAACCGAGCTGCGAGGTCATGACAATCGAAATGGCGAAGGTGGCACCCAGCAGCCTTGTCGCCTGCACCAGGCAAATCACCACGCCGACCCCAATCAACCCGCTAATCCAGTACCAAGGCTCCATATTATGAAGGGAGAATGTCCCTTTGCCTTCTACAACAAGACTCATGCCAAACGAAGCGACGAAGCCCATGCCTAACACCAACGTCGTTGTAGACCAGGAGCCTGTTTTCTCATTCACTCTATTATTGAATATGTTCTGCAAACTAACCAATGATCCTGCAATTAGTGCCAATACCAATCCTGCTAACATGTTCCATCTCCTTACTTCATGTTTCATCCTCACCAAGCGTCATTCTTCGTAGATGTTGCCTCCCGCCACACTCGTCAACGCTTCCCGATCCTTAATCAGAATGAACCCCTTGCGGCGCTCGATCAGCCCTTCTTGACTGAACTTCAGAATCACCCGGTTTAAATGCCGGTAGCTGGTGCCGAGCAGATTCGCGATATCCGTCAGATTGTAAGCGGCCGGATCGTTTGCAGCGAACGTGCCTGACTCTTCGTCAGAAACGGATAATAGATAGCTGGCCAGTCGCACCTCGACAGGATGCAGCAAATTAAAACTCAAGAAATTGGATTTAATATAAAACTTCCGCGTAATGATCCGGAGCAAAAATTGCAGCAGCGGCGGATGCTCCTGTCCGTATTTGCGAAGCCAGCGATAATGCACGCCGATCATATAGACAGATGATACGGCCTGTACCGTATTGATCAACGGATTGCCTTGAATGTATTCAATATCTCCGATCACCTCAAGCGGTGTTTTGAAAGATAGAACAAGCGCCTTGCCTTCTGCAGAGGTCGTGAAGATTTTAATCTTCCCTTGAACCAGGATATACAGCATCTCGGCTGGCTCGCCTTGCGTGCAGACGATGTCGCCCTGATCGAAGTGATATAACACCAGATATGGCATTAAATCATCGTGAAATACGGACTGGATCTGGTTGCTCAGCAAAAAATGCTGCATGAGCTCCGCATTATGAATTTCCTTCACGTCTCTCTCTCCTTTCCCGACATTTCATCTAATGGATCACTTGCTTCCATATCATAATTTGATTATCACGACACCGGCGATCATCATCCCAATCCCAATGAATTGAGGCAAGCTCATCCTCTTCTTCACCACGCCGAACCATCCGTTGCTGTCAATCAGGAACGTCAAGAATAACTGGGCGATCAACAATGCGGATATCGTTAATGTGACGCCGATATTCTGAATCGCTGTCACCTCACTGAATATAATGGGTGCCCCCAAGGCTCCCCCGATTAGATAGAGCGGCTTCACTTGTCCCAATCCTTGTCTGCTTCCGTCCCGGACGAACAGCAAAATGACCAAAGCCATAATAAATCCGGTCAACTGCGTAACGGTCGCAGCTTGCCATGTGCCCATATCCTGGCTAATCCGGGCATTGGCCACCCCCTGCAGCGTAATACAGGCACCGCCAATGAATGCAAATAAGATTCCTCTCACGATACATACTCCTTCTTCTATAGGTCTGTATACTATTAAAAGTGAATTCCCCAAACTCAGGAAAGGACATATGTCCTGAAATGAAGGAAATTCCAAATATAGCGATGTCCAAAGACACGAATTTCATTATATACTATCGGTCGGCTTGGCATGTAACATACAAAAAAGCTGCCGGATTTTCCTTGGCAGCTTAACGGATTGCCACGATGCGGTGACTTATACATATTCAGGATGCCCATGCCTTTTGCAGCCGAACCAATAACAAGCGGTCAGCATGGAGGGACGATGATCCATGACGGGATATTCCCCTTCTGTGAAACGGGTAATGATCGTTTGGTAATTTTCAATATCGTCCAAGGCGAAGCGGATGCTTGCCTGGTTTTCCTCATCAAACTCATCTTCTTCCGGATCATGCTGAATATCGGCAATCCATGCCCTGTTTTCCTGTACCGCCTCAGCTGCGATCTCTTCTGCTCTTTGATTCTGTCCAGTACGAATCAGCGAATAGATAAACCGATTCACCCAACGAGGATCCTTCGCGTATTCGCGCCAGCCTTTCTCGTAAAAGGTAACGGCGGAATGGTATTGCCCCATCTCCAGATACAATTCCGCGATCTCGACATCTCCGATATAGTCGTCTGTCTCGCTCATCAATTTCTCGATCATCGCAAGCGCTTCGCCATATCGTTTCGTTTCAACTAAACAGGCCGCATATTCATATTTCGTATACTCGTTCTCGCCTGCGGCTGCAGATTGTCCAAAATACGTCACGGCCACTTCCACATTCCCAAGACGATAGGCTGCCACGGCTGCATTATGCAACGCTGCAGGGGCCGGATAAATTCGGAGCCCCCGTTCTAATGCTGCCAATGCTTCTTCCCATCTTTCTAGATTCAGGTATGCCTCTCCTAACAAATGATATGGAAAATAGGATCGGGGCTGAAGCTCGATGCACTCCTTCAACAGCTCAATCGCTAGATCTTCGGCCGCTTCCCAGCAGCCCTGGTCGTTCCTTAATCCCTCGTGAACATAGAAAAACGCCAAGTTATGAAGAGATTGAACATCTCTCGACTCCCTGACAGCCTGTTGAAACAGTAACAATGCACGTTCGTAATCATTCGATTCAATTGCCTCCAAGGCAAGTTGGTTTGTTGTCATGCTATTCCCCTTTATCTATTCGTCCATATGCTTAAGGTGCATTATAGCATCCGGGGCTTCTGATTTTAATCCCTTCACATGGTATAAAACCGTTTAAACCAAGATTGCATCTATGACTCTATGATCATTTTGTTTTATTATAGAAATAATAGATGTCACTTTATTGACGTAACACCGACTGGAAGGAGCTCCTCTAACATGATGCCAGACAAACAAGAACAAGGTCCCGATGGACAGGGTGGATTACAATTACAAGCGGATTGCGAACGCTGCTTTGGATTATGCTGCGTCGCTTTACCTTTCGCCGCTTCCACGGATTTTGCCATAGACAAAGACGGCGGAACCCCTTGTCACCATCTGCAATCCGATTTCCGCTGCGGTGTGCACAGCAGCTTGAGGCAGCGAGGTATGAGAGGCTGCACCGTATACGACTGCTTCGGAGCGGGACAAATGGTTTCACAGGTTACCTATAACGGACGCGACTGGCGGCAGGCTCCTGGGACGGCAAAAGAAATGTATGACGTATTCCCGATCATGCGACAGCTTCACGAGCTGTTATGGTATTTGAACGAAGCCCTGACTTTGCAGCCGGCTCAAGACATTCATACCGAGTTGAGATTGTCGCTGGAAGAGACGAGACGGATGACTCAGCTTCCTCCCGAATCCTTGTTAAGGCTGGATGTTGCAGCTCATCGGGCAGACGTGAATCAGCTGCTTCTTCGGACCAGTGAGCTTGTACGGGATGATGCGCGCAAGAAGCATAAGGGACCGCCCGTGCGTCAAAAGATCGGGGGCCGCGGTGCTGATCTGATGGGAGCTAAACTTAAAGGAGCAGACCTAAGAAACGCCAATCTGAGAGGAGCTTATCTTATTGCCGCGGACCTCAGAGGAGCCGATCTGCGGGCTGCCGATCTGATCGGTGCCGATTTCAGGGACGCAGACCTGAGGGGAGCCAATCTGGCGACCAGCCTCTTCCTTACTCAGTTCCAAGTTAACGCGGCAAAAGGAGACGCCATTACCAAATTGCCTCCATCCTTATCTCGACCGGACCATTGGACGCGTTAACGCTGAATATATCGGGTAGAACAGTTGAAGATTTACTACCAACACCAAAAAGCCGGCAGCTAACTTGCAGCCGGCTTTTTGGTAGGTGGCCGAATCACCTACACTTAACGCCTTTAAACTCTTCAGTTATGGAATTGTATTTTAACTTCACATAGGCTTCTTCCATGAATCCTTCAATGGAACGATACGGTTAAACACCAGTCTGCGTTCGGTCGTATATTTGGAATCCACGCAGAAATAGCCGTGTCTGATGAATTGGTACGTTCGGTTTGGGGTCGCCTCCTGCATCGAAGGCTCCAATATAGCATTTTCGATGCGAATCAACGATGCGGGATTCATTAGCTCCTCCCATACGTTGTTCGATTCAGATAACTCGGCCGATTCCTTCAGCAGCTTATCATACAAGTGAAGTTCGGCCGGGATCCCGTGCTTCGCAGACACCCAATGCAGCGTTGCTTTCACCTTCCGCTCATTAAATCCGCTCCCGCTCTTTGTTAATGGATCATACGTGCAGTGGATCTCCATGATGTCCCCCGTGGCTGGATCTTTCACGACATGTTCGCATTTGATGAAGTAGGCTCCTTTCAAACGCACTTCCTTGCCAGGAGATAACCGGTGAAATCCAGGAACGGGCTCCTCCATAAAGTCCTCTTGCTCGATGTACAGCTCCCGTGAAAAAGGAACCTCCCGTTCACCCAACGTATCATCATTTTCATGATTCGGTATGGCAAGCATCTCGGTGCAATCTTCTGAAAGATTCGTGATGATCACCTTCAGCGGCTTCATGACAGCCATTGCATTATAACACCGCTCCTTCAAATCTTGACGGATATAATGATCGAGCATGCCCGAGTCCACCAGGCTGTTGCCGCGAAACACCCCGAGTTCGCCCAGAAAACGCCGAATGCCGTCAGGTGTCACGCCTCGCCGCCGTAATCCTTTCAATGTTGGCAGTCTAGGGTCATCCCATCCGTCGACAAAGCTCCCCTCCACCAATTCCCTCAGGTATCGCTTGCTCGTAACGTATCCCGAGATATTCAATCTTCCGAATTCCCGCTGCTTCGGCGGCTCGATTACTTCCAGCTCCGTAAGTACCCACTCGTATAGCGGTCGATGATCTTTAAATTCGGCTGAGCATAGGGAATGAGTAATCCCTTCGATCCAGTCCTGGATCGGGTGGGCGAAATCATACATCGGATACACACACCACGTTGTTCCTGTCCGGTAATGCTCTGCATGAATGATACGATACAGGACGGGATCTCTCAGATTCATGTTGGGGGACGACATATCGATTTTGGCTCGAAGTACTTTTTCCGACGTATGGAATGCTCCTGCGATCATTTGCTCAAATAACGCCATATTCTCCTCAATGCTGCGCTCCCGAAACGGGCTGTTGATGCCGGCTTCGGTCAGTGTTCCACGGTATTCCGTCATTTGTTCGGGTGTGAGATCGCAGACATAAGCCTTCCCTTTGGCAATGAGTTTCCTGGCCGCTTCAGCGATTTGATCCGCATAATCCGAACCGAAATAAACGTTCGGCTTAAGTCCAAGCCACTCGATATCCTCCTGAATCGCGTGCACATATTTGATATCTTCCTTCAGTGGGTTCGTATCGTCGAACCGAAGATTGAATGTTCCATGAAACCGGCGGACGATGGAATGATTGATGTAAATCGCATAGGCGCTGCCGATGTGCAGATAGCCGTTAGGCTCCGGCGGAAATCGCGTAGCCACCGGCCTGTTATACACGCTGTTCTCTACATCCTCCTTGATCATCTTGGTCAAGAAATCCACCGTTTCTTCTCCTTTGTTCTTGTCGTCGCTCATACCTGACTCCTCCCTACGTTGTTTGATCTGTCTTATTTCCGTCAAAAACAAAAAAATCCCGTCTCCAAGACATAAGTCTTGGGGACGAGATTGGTTTCGCGGTGCCACCCCTATTCGCCGATATCTCACGATACCAGCCTTATCAGGTACGGCCATCACGCGATCGCTTATACCCTAGCTCTATAACAGGAGCTCCTGTCGCACCATCCCTTATCCATAAGTTCCGATGCGCCGCTCAGAGGCTTGGTTCAATGAATGGCTTCCAACTCCTTTTCAGCTTACCGGAGCTCTCTGTAGGGATTCCTGTTCATTTACTCTTCTCTTCATGGCGTTTACAATTTGATCCATAGTATCATCAAAAAAATAAAAAGTAAACCGTAAAACGTCAACTACAATGAAACTCCGATGCAATGAAAAATTTGTCCCGTTCGATTAGATGGGCAGCAGCTTCACCGTAGCCTGCTTGCCGCTGACTTGTATGCCCGTCTCCTTCTTGCCTACCTCAGCCAGATCTTGCACGAGTCGCTCCAGCAGTTTGCGGGCGGCTTCGCCCTCCTTGCCTTGAATGCGAATAACGGGCTGGACTGCTTTGCCCGCTGCCAGCAGCTTATGCATTTGCGACAGCTTGGTGTCATAATCATGCTCTTCGATATGTACGGACAAGCGGAATTCCTTTACTTTCATCGGACCGGCTGAAGCTTGCTGACCCTTCTTCTCTTTCACGGCCTCCTGCTTCGCCTGCCCCCGGCTTACGAGTTTGCATGGCGGGGGACTGCTGAATAGCGAGGTACACACCAAATCGGCTTTGTGACTTTTCGCCAGCGCAAGCGCCTCATCCCTGGAGACGACTCCCAGATCTTCGCCGTTTAAGCCGGTCAGCTCTACTTCGCGTGCTTTTATCTTTTCATTCATCATTAACATGGATAGATCCTCCTATTAAAAGTAGGTGTTCGTTCATTCATTGCTCTGCCTTTGCGTTCACATCATGGTGCATGAACCGAACAGAATGGGTTCGGTATTCCTGCTCTTCCGTGATTTCCAGACAGTTCAGCTGTTTACCGTACACGCACGCTCCATCAATACCGATTTTGTCCCCTTCTCCACAGAACCAAATGTGCTCCGAGTCATGCAGGTTGACCGCTGGCGTATGCCCGAACACCACGGTTTTGTCGATGCCTGTAGGATAATTGAAGAATGGTTCCCGTATCCAGATAAAATCATGGTGAGGCTGCAACTTCCAGTCATCAACACCCGGATTGATCCCTGCATGCACGAATATGTGAGTGTCTGTTTCATAGAAGAGAGCCAGCGTATCAAGAAAGGATAGATGATGCTCAAACTCCTTCTTAATATAGGCTTTCCCTTCGTTATATCTGGCACGATCCATTTCACCCTCAAAAAAATCGGCGCCGCAGTAGCTTTCAATCGTATGCCGAGCTCCATTGCGAATCCAGCGCGAGTTCGCTTCATCCGTATCAAGCAAAATGGCATCCAGCATCATCTGGTCATGATTTCCGCGAAGAGTGATGGCACCTTCATCCCGCAGTTTCATCACTTGCTCAATGACTTCCCTGCTTCTTAACCCGCGATCCACATAATCCCCAAGCAAGATCAGCTTATCTTTTGCGGGATTGTACTCCACTTCAGACAATAACCGATTGAATTCATCGTAGCAGCCATGAATGTCGCTAATCGCTAATATTCGAATCGTAGTCCCCTCCCTACCCTAATCATAATACCAATCTGTTCTCCAGCAGGTTCTTCAGGCTGATTATGAAAATCAACAAGCTCTTCAACCGATGTTACTCCTTGTCACTTTATAATTTTAGGACATCCAAATCCGAGCTGCTTTGTTATTTAGGTATAATAGCATATTCTCCTTTATTTCAACATCACTTCAACTCTGAGCAACGCCTTGTAAGAAACCGAGCACCCTTTCGCCAGGCGAACCTCCGCTTATAGCGAAAAATGCTCACGTATATAGTCCAAACGGTAAAGTGATGGAATGGTTAGAGGAGGTTCAATTCAATTCGCACACATGCAGAATCCAGCTAAAAAAACCATGTGTTCTGCCATAAGAAATGGTTGAACGCACGGTATTTCTATTTACAGCCTATTTTATAAAACTATATTTAGCCATCACATCTCCCCATGGAGCAATCCCGACTTCTTTAAACCCGATTTGGGAATATAGCCTTTTTGCATGCTCATTCTCGGATTTATAACAGAGCATAACATCGTCTGTTGTATCCGGCGAGTACCGAATCTCCTCGAGAACCAGACGAATCGCAGGTTTGGCATAATGCAGTCCCTGAAACTTGCCGTCGATCATAAACCGGTAGATCCAGTAGTTATCATCGTGCGGGTGCAGGCCATACATCACAAATCCGATCATCTCTTCATCATGGTAGATCGCACGCGTTTTGAATCCCTCCATGAATTGAGCTTCCGCTATCGAGTATAGATTGGGGGCAATCCACTTCTCCTGTTCAGGTCTAGGTTTAAGACGGATGCAATCCTCCCAATTGTCCTTATCTATGGCATGAAGTGTTATCAAATGCAAGACTCCTTCAATATATGGTGTATGCCTTTATCCTAATCCAATGCCGACCATTTTTCACGGTATTAAATATGTAAATTCAAATAAGACGCTGCACGTTACCAGATTTAGAGCAAGATAATGAACGATTATAAGTATTTATTACATATTCCGATCAGCTCTCAATGGATAAACTAGAAGTAACTTTTATTTCACACGGAGGCGATTTACATGCGGCAATTGAACCATAACTTCCAACGGAAAGGACAACTAACTATGAAACGAATGAGGGTTATGATATATGAAGAACATATTGAATATTGGAGTTTTGGCCCATGTTGATGCCGGTAAAACCACACTAACGGAGCAAATCCTGTTCAGATCCGGCATTATTGACCAAGCAGGCTCCGTTGACCAAGGCAATACCATCACGGATTCGCTGGAGATTGAGCGAAGACGGGGCATCACGATAAAATCCGCTGCAGTATCCTTCATGCTGGGCGATCTAAAAATCAATCTGATCGATACGCCGGGACATGCCGATTTCATCTCGGAGGTCGAGCATTCACTGAGTGTGCTGGATGGCGTCATTCTGGTGATTTCCGCGGTTGAGGGCGTACAGGCCCAGACGCGGGTGCTCATGCAAACGCTGAAAGAACAACGGATTCCCACCCTTCTATTCATGAACAAGATCGATCGAATGGGCGCGAATTACCATAATGTCTTTACCATGATACGGAATCTGCTGGATGAACATATTTGCGAGATGAGCTCTGTAACTCATGAGGGCAGCGCAACCGTTCGGGTAGACGTGGCCGATCCCCATAACGCCGGGTGGGTCGAAATGTTGGCTCTGTCCAATGACGATCTGCTGAACGACTATGTCCAGGATATTCCCATATCACGCGAGCGGCTGCAGGGAGAATTACGCAGGCAAACCCAGCAAGGTAAAGCTTACCCTCTATTTGCAGGATCAGCAGCCAAAGGGATCGGCATCGAGCCGCTGCTTCATGCGCTTAGCGAATATTTCCCTGTTAATAACGCCTCGGAGCTTCAGCATGAATCGTTATCCGGCCTGGTGTTCAAAGTAATCAAATTTCCGAACGGAGAACGGAACGTATACCTCCGGCTGTTCGCCGGCAGTATCCAGGCGCGAGACGAGATTACGGTGATAACGCAGAATGGCAACATCACCATGTTCAAGGTAAAACACCTACATGCTCTGCACCACGGCAAATCCATACCGGTGAATCAGATCGATGCCGGAGACATTGCGATTCTCATGACCGATGAACTCAAGGTGGGCGACGTCATCGGTGCTGTTTCCGACAGGATGAAGAGGGTCCACTTTCAGAAGCCGCCGATTCAAATCCAGGTCTCGGCCAAGAATCCCGCGGAGGAGCATCAGCTTCACACGGCCTTAAGCGATCTCACCGAAGAGGATCCATTCCTGCAATATATCCAGGATTCGAAAACCAAGGAAAACATCATCCACGTATTCGGTAAAGTCCAGCAGGAAATTCTGCTGGAAACGATCCAGCAGCAATACGGCATCGAAGCAGTATTTTCAGCTCCGCGGGTCATTTGTATCGAGAAGCCTGTTGCTACCGGAGAGGCTGTTGAATTTATTGGCGAGTGTCCATTTTATGCAACGGTTGGCTTACGGGTTGAGCCTGGCGAGAGAGGAACCGGAATTCAGTATCGTCTGGAAGTGGAACTGGGCTCTCTCCCCTTATCCTTTCAGAAAGCGATCAAAGATACGGTGATTGAGGTGCTGCAGGAAGGTTTGTATGGATGGACCGTGACCGATATTATCGTGACGCTGACGCATACCGGTTACGCAAGTCCGGTTTCGACGGCAAAGGATTTTCGCAGCCTGACCCCGCTCGTCCTCATGGCTGCGCTGGGCAAAGCCGGAACGGAAGTCTACGAGCCTATCAACGTCATCCAATTCATTCTGCCTGAAATCAGCCTAAGCAAAGTATTGTCCAAGTTGGCGGCACTGGAAGGGACCTATCAGGAACCAACATTCCACAACCATGCTGTCCACGTTCATGGTACCATCCCCGTACGGACGACCGACTTGCTGAAAGCCGAAGTCCATTCCCTGACAAGCGGTGAGGGGATGCTCTCCGTTAAACCAGGAGGCTACGTGAAGGTGCAAGCCACCATCCCTGTGAATAAACGGCGACAAGTCAACCCGCTGAACCGCGGTGAATATATGCTTTATTTGAACAAGATCATGTAAAGAACGTACGTGTCAATCCATAGCGGTGTCGAGAGATCATCTCGCCCGCTATTTTTTTGTTCGATCCGTTTTCCTTCTAAAGGATAGTCTCTGGCATTCAATTCCGAACTGGAGGTATATACCGGGGATAAGGGCTGTAAAGCCGTTATCATGTGGTTGTTTACAGTGAAAGCAATCAAAGACTACCGACTGCCATGACCTTTACGAAGCAGCTTGGGATATTGCGATGACGCATGTTTAACAACACCGCAATGGGCGCAAGCCGTAAGCTTAGGGTCCAGTCGTTCAAGAATCCTCCCGCTCCGAAGTGACTCTTCCATATCAGGCGTAAATTTCGCAATGGGTCTGCGGAGTTTGCCGGAGAATGCTGTGAACAGATCGCCTGCGAGAAGAATTTGGTCGTCAGGATGATAGAATACCACATGCCCCGGACTATGTCCCGGTGTATGATAAGGGATTAACCCGCCATACTTATGGTCCAAATCCAGGGATTTGATTGGATTAGAGGAGATTTCAGATATCCGGTCCGCTTCTAATGGGTGTACTACAATCGGAACCTGCAAGGTCCGAGTCAGGTTCGGCAGCATCCCCACATGGTCCCCATGACTGTGCGTAAGCAGCACCCGTACTAAGGGCTTATTCTTGAAGCGGACGTTTAACGCTTGATACAACGAATTCCACATGGACGGTATCCCTGCGTCAACCAGCGTTAATCCGTCCCGATCTTCAACGATCCATACCATGACAGGCAATGGCCAATATACATATCCGCCCCACACGTGACGAGTCAGCTGCTTCCATCGCATTCCAACCATCTCCTTACAAAAGTTATAATATGCGCTAGCACTTTTATATACCAATTGGTATATAATGATCAAAAAAATTATCTCAATACACCCAAAGTAACTTCTATACTGTGTTTCAAAACAACCGGGGCGGGTTCTATTTTTACGACCACGAAAAGTCCAACCAATGCCAGCATTAGAAAGTGTGCCGTGGAATGAACGTCGATGGTCTGCGCAATGTCTCCCGCTTCCTTTCCTTCGGTCAACACGTTTGCCAGAAACTGTGATACCTTATCCTGATACTCACGGCCTTTTAACGCGATTTGCTCATCATGTGCGGCAAGCTCCGTCATTGTGTTTACGAACAAGCAACCGCGCTTTATTCCACGGTCATCGACCGATTCAACAATATCTCGAAATAATGCCTCAATCCCCTTGTACCCCGATCCATTAGCAGCAAGAATAGACTCGAGTTTCCGAAGAAACTGGTCCATATAAATGTCCAATACCTTCATAAATAACGCACGTTTATCTCCAAAAGCCATGTATAGGCTCGGCCGGCTAATCTCCATCCTGGTCGTTAAATCTGTAATGGAGGTCGCTTCGTAACCCTTTTCCCAAAATAACTCCAACGCATTGTTCAATGCTTTATGCATATCGAATTCCCGCGGACGTGCCAACCACTCTCACCCCAGTTATGTACCATTTAGTATATAACTGATCTTACTCTCCTTGGATATTAATGTCAATCGTCATCTAATACTATCATCCATCCAGTATTCAGTTTCATATGCCAAGACCATAGCCTCGAACTATCTTTCTTAGTCCAGTGCAACTCTTTTTGCCCCTTGTCACTTATTAAGTGATAGGAAAAAACGTTGCTCTAGACCCACCCCTACTCGGCTTGGTAATATAGTCAGGTACTATTTTTTGGGGCGTGTGGAAGGAGTCGGCTAGATTTGGAACAACAACGTTATCATGATTTAAAATTGGGTGAAAAAGGTGCCATCATCAGTATCATTGCGTATATCTGTTTATCTGCAATCAAATTATTGATAGGTTACACCGCGAACTCCGAGGCTTTGAGGGCGGACGGATTAAATAATGCTACAGATATCGTGGCGTCCATTGCTGTATTGATCGGACTGCGTTTATCACAAAAACCTGCGGATCGGGATCATCCATACGGCCACTGGAAAGCGGAAACGGTAGCCTCCTTGATCGCCTCTTTTATTATGATGGCCGTCGGGATCCAAGTCCTGTTCGGGGCCGTTTCTTCCATGTTTGAAGGCAACCATGAATCGCCTGATCTTCTATCCGCGTGGACCGGTATTGGCTGCGCCATTGTGATGTTCTTGGTCTACCGCTACAACAAGCGCCTAGCCAGCAAAGTAAACAGTCAAGCCGTTATGGCAGCGGCCAAAGACAATCTCTCGGATGCCTGGGTCAGCATCGGCACGGTCGTGGGGATCATCGGCGCCCAATTTCATGTGCCGTGGCTCGATCCGCTGACCGCTGTATTGGTAGGCTTCCTGATATGTAAAACCGCTTGGGATATATTCCGGGATGCCTCTCATCATTTAACCGACGGCTTCGATGAGAACATTGTCAAAAGCTACAAAGAAACCGTAAAGCAAGTGGTTGGCGTTAAGGGAGTCAAGGACATTCGGGCAAGGAATTATGGCAGCAACACGGTTGTCGACATCGTCATCCTGGTCAGGTCGAATCTGGATATCCGGGTCGCCCATGATATTTCAGACCAGGTGGAACATGAATTAAAAGAAACACACGGCGTTTATGACGTACATGTTCATATAGAACCAAGTTAAGCCTCCAGAATTACCAAGTGTTATAAGCAACGAAGAAGGTCCGGCCACATTCTAATTGGCCGGACCTTTCACTTTATTCCTCTCACTTCTTGCTCTGCTATATGTTCTGGCAAATCACATAGCTGACAACCTAAAGCGCTGCATCATTTATCAATAACTTTTAACGAAACATAGGCCCCAGCGTGAATATTGTTATACGACCTGCTCTTCTTACACTCAATAATGCTCTTTAAATCTCTTAATCCACCAATCTTTCTTCAATAAATACTCAGCTTTAATGGGCATTATTATGAATTGGTTATTCACTTCAATTGGTTCTTTCAGTCCTGTATATACTAAATCGACATGTAACTTAAATGGTTTTATTTCTCTTCCGGCTTGATTTTCGAATTCTTGCACAAAAGCTATAAGATCTGGTTTAGCTTCCCAATAATTCATCGCAGTTTGACCGCCTGCAGGCATGCTCCACCAATTAATAAATGACGGCCACATATTTATCAGCATATCCTTTAGGCCTTCTTCTCTAATCATTGAAAAATCAGGGGGATCTAAAACTAAATATCTCTGGTTACTCATTTTCAGAAGCCCTTTTTTATAAATGCTTTGATTCCACAACTTTTTCCATTGCTCTTGAAGTTTTTGATTACTTCGCCCAACACTTGAAAATTGACTAGAGGGCCAGGTACTTTCTTCGAATTCTTCTGTTAATAGTCCATGTACACTAGCTACAAACATTAGAAAATTCAAGTCATATTCTCCTGACATACAAATAGACCAAGAATTATACATTGCAATTAAGTCCTTTCAATCAGCATTTAGAGCATGTAGGTAACGTTTTATATCAGATTTCATTCATTATTATCATTTTGGTCAGTTTGTATTAACCGATTTCAACTAACGTTTTCGTATTCACGAACCCGAGAGGCTCATAGCGCCAGCGACTGGGTTCGACGGACCACCCCCCAGCGAAGATACTATGTTATAGGATGTCAACAGCTTCGACGTGACACATAAATCGTCAGCTATTTGAAGTATTGTCTTACATTAGTTAAGGTCTGTTATCTAACGGTCTCCTAGATATTTTTCTACAGATTCAAGTAAAAAAAGACCACTCTCTTTAATAAATTGGGTTAGTAAGTGGATATGTCCGGAGCCATAAATCACAAGAATTCTATCTTGATGAGATGAAATTCGTGAAATATTAGAATAGATAATTAAATTTCGACGATACCAGTAATTACAGAGCCAATCAATTCCTATATTGTTTTTACCATCCCCAACTCGAGCAACAGTCATATACGTTTCATGGTCCCCTTGTATTGCACTAGGAGTATTACCTGTCATCAGAAGTTCCCTTACTGTTTTTTCTTTCATTGACTTTTGAAGAGCCTCTGCTTTTTCCTGGTTATTAGAATTTAACCGTTGATAGAGCTCAGGCATGTTTGATTGTGCATATTCATAAACATGTCCTAGTGCAACCCCTCCATACCATTCATTCCAATCGATAGGGTAAATTCTATCATGACCAAGATCAGCCGCAGTACGGAAACCTAATTGATGAATTTCATTTGCCCCGAGAGTAAATTCACCTGACAAATATGAGAGATACTGATTATTATATGCCTCATGTTCATCAGCGAGAGCTTCAACTGCGATTTTCGTTGGATTAAATCGTTTAAGTCTATCGACAACCTCATAAATCTCCTTTTGTCTATTTAGTGCCAAGACGTCATCAGACTTAACATTGTGCATATCTAGTCCAGGATTGCCCATATGATATGTGCCAAGTAACAAAATGGTGCATTTGTTAGCAGAATCCATAAAGAACCTCCATTATTTTAGACTTTATTAATTTTTGCCCCAAATAACTTCCCTCCATCGTAATAAAGTTCAACATCAACACAATGATGATGACTATGATATAAGTGTTTCCCTTTGTCATTTTTATTCCCTTTCATATGGCTCTGCTGAATATGCTTCATCGATCTCTCATGCAGACCAATAGACTCCACCCCCGGAGCGAAGATACAATGTTAGAGGATGTATTGCCTTTATTCAAATTTATTATTTAATTTGTCTATTAGGTTAGTTACTTCCCTTGGTGTTTTAAGTATTATTATATTTTTTTCTTTTTCATATTTTTCCAACTTTTCAAGTATTCCTGGTCTTTTATGTTTTCTAAAATTCCATACCCACTTCATGAATTCCCAATCTAATTGCTCAGGACATCCCTCATTCAGATCAGGTCTTGTTCTTCCATGGTATTTAATTCTTCGTTTAATAACTCTATACGTAGTTATACGCATCTAAATGATACAATGGTAACCCTAAGACTTCAGAGAGTTTACTTGAGAATGGAGATTTCCCTGATCCTCCAGATCCAATTATCATGATTCTTTTCATTTTGTTCTCCTGGTTATTAAAATAATTTCCACTAACGCTCTTGTAACAGCGAACCTTCACCAACTTAATTCCGGGGGGCTGCTGATACGGTTAGTCGGCGAATGGTGGTCTTCTGCTTTTATGAAATTCATCGGCAGCAATGGGCGTATGTCCGAAGAGTAGATACGAGGTTACCGGCTGGCAGGCAAGACTCCCTTAATTACTTTCAGGATATCTATATCCATCTGAATATTCTTCCACTAGTTACTTTTATCCTGTTCCTATTTGCCCATTGCTTTAATTCTTCAATATTAATTTCCTCGTTATTCTTAAATCTAAAATGAAAATCCATTGAAACTAATTTTCTTCCATTTAACTTGATACCGATACTCTGTACAAAATAACCTTCTATTATAATCTTTTCGATTTGTTGAATTGGTACTTCAGCTTGATTAAGCCTAATTGTATTTTCTGTAATTTCTAACTCTTTATTTTTTCTTAATATCCTCTTCAATAGCATTACTACTCGGATTAGGTTACCTAATAATAATATAACCACACAAATAACAGATAATAAATCATCTATTCGAAGCACTTGTATTAGTATTGAAGTAATTAAAATAGAAATTATCACTTGGACATACTCTGATCTAGGATACTTAATTTCATACTTCTTATACATATTCTGGTTTATTTCCTTTCTCACTGGTTTCAGTTAATATTCTCGTGTTCACGATGCGTCAATATATTGTTATCTGATGCCCTCGCTCCCTTATTGCTTTGATAACGATGGTTACTGGAAACATCTTCGCTCTTTTTACGAAAATATTATTTCATCTGCATTTTGTTATTTCATGCTCGGTTTCCTCAATCATTTGTTCAATAACAAACCCTGCTTTCGCCAAGCCCCATGATATTGCAAGGATAGACCGTTCCCACAGCCTATTTCTAACATCTTTTTCCTGAAACATCGCCAAAAAATTTGCATTTTACTTCATTTCCTGTTGTATCCCAATAATAAATCGATCCTCTCGTCCGTCCATTCCAACAAGCCGATCTCAAAGGGAGGAGGCTTGGCCTCGTTGATTCACTTCTCTAGCATGCTCTTAAACATGTATGAACAAGCATAAATCCATGATTGAAATATCAGATGTGGTGCCAATAGAAAGTATAATGTGAATGCTGTTGAAAGCCTAATGACTTATAAAAAGAACTATCAGAAATAACATATGCTTTTTCAGCACCTAAGGAGCGGCCTCTCTTCAAGGCTTCTAAAACCACTGCTTTTCCAAGTCCCATTTGCCGATACTCCGGAATTGTACATACAGGTTCAACATAGACATAATCCGTATTCTGCCTATACCATAAGCCGCAGTATGCAACATATTCCCCATCTGCATTTTCTGCAACAATATGTAGGAATGAATTTAAATTTCTTGCTGACAACATTACTTTTTGCTTACTCATAGTAGCTTCATCAACAGGTACAGATCCTTCGTTGTCAAATGCCCTCCATAGCAAATGATGAAGCTTATATAAATCATTTTTTATATCAATATTTTTTACTATTATCCCTTCAGGAGTTGTAAAATCAAGGCTAACATTCTCTAATTTAAGTTCAAGTATGTTTTCAGTCAGATCATTCTCCACAAACTTCTTACTGGGCAATAAATTTAGAGTGTGAGTATCCTTGTCATTCACCGCAATCCCAAGGCCATTTTCATTACTGAAAGTAGCAATGGCATATTCCAATATATCTTTTTCTAATTCTCCAAACCCTTGTTTAGTTGCAAAAAATGCTTCACCGAAATAGTGGTCATAGGTTGCTATACCTACTAACTTCTCATTACAATACCACAAGCCAATCTTATCCATTAAGTCTCTATTAAATTCAGGATGAAAAAACATCCACTCCCACCTGGCCCAATTCCAATTTATATGATTACGGTCATATTCTGATAATTCAATCAAAAAATCGCAAACATTATCATAACAAGAATCATCGAATCTTCTAAAAATAATATTCATTTTAAGCCCCCCAGAAATATAATTAATTTTTATGTCATTAACCTTAAGTAAACTATATCCCTTACCTCCAATCGTTTGGTGGTAAAGATCAATTATAACTAAAGGGGTTCACTCCGTTTGATAGAGTAGAAACAATTATGATGTCTTGCTGCTATTTCTTGTAACGTTCATGTATTCACGACGCGACCCGGCTTTAGATAGTCTTATCTTAGGGAACCGGTCGTCTACCTTGATCTACTTCCATGATACTCCTCGAGAGACCGAGTGACGATAGCCACGAAGCTAGATCACGTTGTTATCCGATGAGCCCGACTCCTGCGAGTCGCTATCAATAATACTCATTTACGATTGTTTATCATTCTTTTTGAATAATGATGTAATAATAATTTCTGCACATTCTTCTGGTGTATTCAAACTCGTGTCCACTGAGCAGCTATAACGAATGTTTTGTGTCATTATATTATTTTGCTCATCTGATTGTTCTTCTCTTCTATCACCACGTACTATATTTCGCTTACGACAAAGATCTAGAGGACAGTACACCTCGACTATCTCCAAAGGGTACCCATTAAAAATCTCTTTGACTTTATCATAATGCGGCTTTAACTCGGGCCTTTCAACAAGTATCCCATCGATTATTACATGCTTTCCACTATCCGAAAATAATTTTGCTGTATGATACATTATAATTATTACTTCACTTAAATACTTCCAGTAGTCTATCTGTAGATGTTTATCACCAATCGTATTTTCAAAAAGATCATTGGCAACTACATAAAAAAATGGTTTCGAGTAAGATTGCATAGCTTCTACTATTGAAGTTTTACCTGAACTTGTAACGCCATTCAAAAATATAATTCTCCCTTTATCCAAATTTCTCAACTTCCTTCGCATGGGTTTAATGTACATATACTCTTTATATTGTCATCAGCCTTATATATTTTTTCTTCGGTCTGTCGTATAACGTTCTCGCATCTACGACGCGACGCGACCCGACCTTAGATAGTCCTATCTTAGGCCGGGTCGTGTGTTGTCAGAATATTTCCCCTCGTAAAATCGTCCAACAACCAAGGGGCGAAAGCCCCTCAGCGTAGATGCATTATTAAGTGATGTTACTGCCTATCTTGTGATTCCTACAATACATACTTTGTTATTCAATCTTCTATTTTTCTCAATTCATAATTCATGATAATATCAGTATGTTCATTTTGGCTTTGCTCACCTACATGAAAAAGAAATAGACCGCCCTCGCTAAGGTAACGGTCTGTTTCTCGACCAGACTCCTGTGGCCGACTGCTCTTTATGCAGTTATTGTGCTTTGGAGTCGTGTTCCAGCACGGCCCCTTACTTATTTTTACCTCAGTATAACTCAATTTATAACACTTTTATAGGTTTTGTTTGTTTATTTTTATTTATATAAGATCTGTAATGCTGTCTGCTATAATTTCAGTTAACGTTCTTGTATCTACCGAACCCGAGAGACTTAAGACGCGAATGTGCCGGGTCCGACGATCTTAGCCTCGCAGGGTAGTGAGCTGATTCAGCTTCACTGTCCCCTCATCTTGCGACCCAAGGGACAAGGCCCGCAGCGTGGATACGATGTTAAGTAACAAAAAAGGGCCTCACACAAGTTGCATAAACTTATGTGAAGCCTCTCTTCTACTTCATGTTTCCTACGACTTTCACTCTCAGTCTCGTCGCATTTCCCGGATGATAAGCCAGCGGGGTTTCTTCCACTTCCACGAGCTCCACCGTAGCCGGATCAGCGCCAGCCAGCACCGCCTGCTTCACGGCTTTTTCTTGCGCATCTTTTAATGAATCCTCACGGGGCTCAGTAGAATAGATATAAATTTGTTCATATTGTCCACTGATTTGAGCAATACATGCGCCAATGGCGTTGGCTACGCCCCCGTTCTCAGGCTTAATCATATGGGATACCCCGCGAATCGTGTCCGGTATAACGACACTGCCACCGCCTACCAATACAAGCTCAACGTCTCCCGACGATGTCTTCATTTTATCAATGGCCTGCTCAATGATGGTTGCAATTTCAGCTTGCACCTTTTTAGCGAAGTCCTCATCCAGATGCGCTACCAAGCTCTTATCCCCGACATCCGCGAGACCCAGCCTAACGGCAATGTCTGTTGTAGTCAACGTTTGTCCGCCAAAGACCAGCGCTTCCTGTCCAATCTTGTATCCTACGCTGTCAGGTCCCACCGTAATTTTGCCGTTGTCCGAGCGCACGATGCTTCCGCCGCCCAGTCCAATGGAGATAATATCCGGCATGCGGAAATTCGTGCGGATATCTCCAACCTCGACTGCAACCGAGGATTCTCTTGGGAACCCGTCCTGCAAAACCCCGATGTCCGATGTAGTCCCTCCCACGTCGAGAACCATCGTATCTTTAATCTTCGCCAAATAAGAGGCACCGCGTATGCTGTTCGTTGGCCCGCATGCAATGGTTAGGATCGGAAATTGTTTAGCGTAATCGATCGACATTAAAGTACCGTCATTCTGGCATAAAAACACCGCTGCGTCTGTAATGCCTTCTTCTTCTAACGCTTGCACAAATCCTTGGGTTGTCGTTTCAATAACCTTGCACAATGCTGCATTGAGTATGGTCGCATTTTCCCTCTCAATTAATCCTACCGAACCGATCAGGGAGGAGCAGGAAACAGGGAATTCCGGTCCATATACTTGATGGATGAGATCGCGAACCTGAAGCTCCTGATCATTTTTAATGGATGAAAACACACCAATAACCGCGATGGACTCGACACGGCTCCCCCATTCCTCTAAAAGAGCTCTAATTTCAGCTTCATCGACTTCTCCAAGCACTTGTCCGTCATATTCATATCCGCCATGAACGAGAGCATATTTACCCGACAGCGACTGAACCATGTCCTCTGGCCAGGACGTGTACGGCGCAACGGAAGCGGTTGCCGGGTAACCCAGACGAATGACGCCGACTTGGGCCAGCTTTTTGCGTTCAACAATGGCATTCGTGCACTGGGTTGTACCTAACATGGCATGCGTGATTTGGGTTTTATCCATATTCGATTCCTGCAGCAAATTCCGAAGCGAGGTTTCAATACCCGTTTTAATATCTAGACTTGTTGGTGATTTCACCGCATGAACCAGATGATAATTCTCATCCAAAATGATGGCGTCTGTGTTGGTGCCGCCTACATCGATCCCGATTCTATACATTCTCAGCCACCGCCTTTTTCACCATTTCCTCAATAGGAACATAATCGTAATCATATCCGAAGTATCTTGGTCCTGCCGTCTGGATTCCCTTTTCCGTTCTCCACTTATCATGAGCGGGCAGCCCAATAACCCGTACGCGTTTTCCGTATTTCAGGCTCTCCGTAGTTACAGGCGACAAGGTTTCGTAATCAACCAGACAGATCAAATCAGGGGTCATCGCTACCACTTGACCGTTCTTTTCAGCAATCAGGTTTTCATTTTGAAAATGAACCTTCATCTCTCCGCCTTTAAACGCCTCGATTCCTTCAAGATGCATCTGGCCGAGGTTAAATCCGCCCTTGGTTTCCCGGATAACGTCCACAATTTTACCTTGGAAAAGTTCATAGCCGGACACAAGTCTCAGCAGTTCTTGAAGCTTATCGCCTGCGTCCCGATTCTTCGATGTAATGATGGCTCCGATCTGTTCGGACAGGGTCACGATATGATGAACGCCGCTCTGCTTGATTTGAGCACCCGTTGCCGGGTACAGGCTTACTAAAGCACTGGCACCCATTTCAACCGTGGCCGCTCTGGCGAGCCGTTCCGTCCACTTATTATCAATGGTCTCAAAGATGCCGATGTATAACCCTCGTTATGATAAGCAACCAAGTAAGTTCCTTTGCCAACTATGAATTTTTTGCACACTCGGCCAGGTTCACAAGATGCTTCCGTTAAAATTCGACTCGTACCAATATTCATCCCCTGTTAAGGTTTTCTTATAACGCACCCGCATTCATGACGCGCCCCGGCCTTAGATAAGTGCTATCTAAGGCCGGGGCGTGTAACGTCTGTATATTCTTCTATGCTTGAACTTTTGACAACCAAGGGGCGAATGCCCCGCTGCGTAGATGTAATGTTATGTGAGGTGGGACCAAGGCAACACGCCTGACGCCTGCGCGAATACGCAGTTAGATGAAATGATGTCCTCTTTAAGATGCTCTCACTTCATAAACTTTAAATTTTCAACTATTTTGTACTGGTCTTTCAAATATAATCTCGTAATGAGTTGGCTTTCCATATCCATTATAATTAGTGGGAAGTACTTGAACTAACCGCCACCCCTCTCTTGCATATTCAATAATTGTCTGTTGATGTGTTGCATCTGAGAAAAATCCACCCAATGAAGTGTCAACAAAGGTATATTCGTACATATTATCTCCCTCCGTTCTCAGTTTGTTTAGTACTGTGGTTTGTAGATACGATCAATGTCTGTATCACTAATATGTCAATTCAAGGCCTTCAATCTCTTCTTTTTTTCATTTATTATGTAACTCTTGCTAGATTCTAAATCTAAACAAAGGATTGGTTTGTGCAAAATATCCATTAATTTCAATAATAAATTGTTCATGACCCTTCTGTTTTTCATGGTTTTAATCTCATTAATTTTATCTAACGTTTCCGTATTCACGACGTCCAACGAAGGCGGATGTGTCTGCTGAAATTTCTCTCCGAAATCCATCCAGCAGACCAAGGCTCCGCAAGGAGTCGCTTCTTGAATATTATGTTATGAGATGTCATTGACCAGTTGGAGCTAACCCCAAAACATTCCGTTATGCCCTTCGTCCACGATCTTTAACTGTATTTCAAAATTTTCATTCGGTTCTATATCATCTATGAAATGCCATTTCCCTTTACTGTCTTGCCAATATATATTCCATTCATTCTCATCTAATCTGAACTGAGCTACTGGCTGCTGCACCCATTGCTCGCTTTTGTATCCTTGTCTTTCTTCAATCAATGTCACATGATTACCTCTGATCTTGTAAGTGATTCTAATCTGGCTTTTCACATGTTCTGGTACTGCATTTTGGGTGTATTGGTCCATGATTTTCATAATCCGCTTCTTCGTAAAATCATCCATGGATTCTATCTCTCCTGCCCTAATCGGTTTTGCTTTGATTATATCATGATGATGTCTCATAACGTTCTTGTATTCACGAACCCGAGAGGCTTAAGGCGTGTAGCGCCGTGGTATCATGGTATGACTTATTTTGGTTCGAGCGCACCGTACCTCGGTAAATTGTAGCTCATGCTCCATGAGATTCTTTTGCACATGTGATGGTCTTCGATGGTTAACTTTTTACCTCTTTAACTCTAAATAATTCATATTATAATCCTCGCCTAAGAAATTCATCACTCCAGAAAATCCATTTAATTCCCATTCTCCATTTTTGTTTGGAGTAAATATGTATTCTCTTTTCCAATCCTTTAACTTCTCATCATCACCAACATATTCTTCCTTAATGCTTAAACTAGTTTGATTAAAAAACTCATTCTCGAAGTAACTCTTATAGATGACCGCATTTGTTATAGTTATTCCTTTATGAAAGACAGTTGGGTATAATGTGTTCTGTTGTACATACATATCTGACTCGGGATCGGAATCCATATTATGGATAAATAATATAGATAGAATATCCTTAGCATGGACTCCAAACTCTTCGGTAAAGGATTTCTCTAATTCCTTATACTCCAGTTTTGACACCTTTTCTCTCAATGCTAAATCAATGATCATTTTTTCCTTCTTCTCAACCATTTCAATTGCAGTGTTTATGTTGAAATCAATGGTTTCTTCTTTTATCGGCTTTAATTGTTCTGATGATTGACAAGCCGATAAAAACAAAATAACCAGAATAAATGAAAATAGGTAGAATCTCCTCATATTCAGCTACTCTCCCCTACAATAACACCCTTCTTTTAATGTATATAAATTATAGTTTTTACTAAGTTTGGCCGTAATCGCGTAATTCTTAATTTATAAGTTCTCCGTAATCAGTATTCACGACATCCGACGAATGTCGGATGTGTCCGCAGCCTAAACTTCCCTGCCAATAACTTCTGCGGACCGAGGGCGAATGATCGATGCGTGAATATGCTGTTATATGACGCACTCTACTTCTTTGAGATACTTTCACAGAGCTATTCTTTTTTATTTTTACCTATTAACTTATATTTCAATAGAGTCTTTTTTTAAAAAAACCGTCACTTACTTATTTGTTACGAGTTGTTCCGCCAAACCGATTAGAAGTCCTTCGGTTCCACGAATGTAGCAGAGCCGATACGAATCCTCGTATTGAACCATTTCGCCAACGAGTTGCGCACCATGCTTAGTAGTGAGTCTGGATACCATCTCATCAATGTTTTGAACTGTGAACATGACGCGTAAATAACCAAGGGAGTTTACAGGAGCCGTCCGGTGATCGGATATCGTAGGTGGGGTGAGAAATCGCGAAAGCTCAAGCCGGCTGTGGCCATCTGGGGTAACCATCATAGCAATCTCTACACACTGAGAACCTAGTCCGGTTACGCGACCAGCCCATTCCCCTTCGACAGTGGTTCGCCCTTCGAGGTTTAAGCCGATCTCCTCGAAGAAAGAAATTGCGTCATCAAGGGATTCTACAACGATGCCGACATTGTCCATTCTTAGTAATTTATTTTTTTCCATAGTTTTATTTCTCCTTGTGTACAAATTTCTTACCTGATTATTTTCAAGGTTATTTCATTAAAGAGTCACTATTTCCTTCTAAAGTAACACTTTCTCATAATTCATGAGAACAATGAAAAATCATGGTATAGGAAAATGTGAGATTGGGTTTTCGGGTATGTCATATAACGTTAATTACGACATCCCACCACCTTAAGCCTGAAGTGCGGCCGCGACGCGGTTAGGTGGTGGGATGTGTCCGGCTGATTATCTTTGTATACGTGAAATGCTCTCGTCGAATCTACAGCAGACTCCTGCCGGACCGAGGGCGAATGCCCGAAGCGTGAGTATGGTGTTATAGTTGTCAAAGCCTTCTCGAGTCACTAACAAGATCACTCTTTACTGAATCTTTGCAAATATAAGTGTAGATCTTAATCTACTTCCATCGGCTGATAAATCATCATTTCTAAGGGTTCCTTCCAACTGAAAACCTAAGCGTTCCGGGATTGCCTTGCTCTTTAAGTTTAAAGAGTCACATCGAATTTCAACTCTTCTCGCCTTCAAATTAGAGAAAGCAAAGTCCGTAATCCCTTGCACAGCTTCCGTCATAAAACCACTTCCACTGAATCTCGAATCAATCCAATATCCGATTTCGAATTTAGGAACATTCCAATCTATCCTATGCAAACCAGAAGATCCAATAAAATGGTTTGTTTCTTTATGGAAAATCAAAAGTCTAAGATCTTCTCTAGATAAAAATTTCGCATGCGCATCTCTAATATTGGCTTCAAACATTTGTTCCGTTTGCTCATTCTGAGCAAACGGCATCCATTCCTTCAGCTCGTTTATTGATACCTTAATGCTTTCATACACAATCTTTCCATCACCTGGGAGTGGCATTCTTACTAACAACCTGTCAGTTGTAAAACTTGTCGGAAAGTCTAGCAGAATTGGATTCATGTTTGTTCTCTCCGTTCTATAATTTATCTTTATTCGATTGTGCGTTGATTTCCTATAACGTCATTGTATTCAGTGAATCCTCACCGACTAAGGCTCTGGAGGAGCCGGCCGGAATGCGGTTAGTCGGTCAGAGTTGTCCGCCTGATTCAGCTTCCATGAAATGCCTCGGGCGGACCAAGGGACGACGTCAGTCGGCCCGCTACGTGAATACTTTATTATAGGAGGTTAGGCCTTCTTCGAGTTACCCCAAATATTTTTTTCACTCTTTGTTATTATTTCGTAAGCAATTTCAAGGATTGTCTTATCTCGTATAATCATGAATTTTGTTGAGTACTCATTACAATGTATAAGTGACTCACTCATTACTTCTAATGCCTCATCTAATGTCATCCATTTAACCGTCATACCGAGTTGTTTTTCACTTTCACTTAGGTTTAAACTGCATATCCTTTTCCTTACATTTGCTATCCAACAATAAGATATCTGCAAAAAGTTATTTTTTGCTTTATGTTCTTCAATATACCCCAGTTCATAAGTTGCTTCTGCCTCATATCCAGTCTCTTCTTTAATCTCCCTTAAGAAAGACTGCTCTTTTGTTTCTTTTTCTTCGATTCCTCCTCCTGGCAATTTGTATAAATCAAGTTTTGACATGTACATCATGGCTACATTCAACGCTCCATCAATTAACACACCTCTTGAAGCAAATCGTGACACTGGCTCTATCAATTTAATAGGGCCTCCGAGAATCTCATGATCAGTAATTTTTCTAATCAACTGCATTTAAGCTTCAATTCCTTTATCGAGTTTTTTATAATGGCTGGCTATTGCCGTAATTGAACTGAGTCGTTTTTAATATGTTTTGCCCGAATTAGCTGATGCCATTGCCCTCTTGGGAAACTATCAAATTCTTCTATTTAATTATCCATCGTTCACCATAAGCTCGCCGCGTAGATAGATTGTTATCTGATGCCCGGGCCATCCTCGAATCTGCCTTCAAATTCATCTCTTATGATTGAATACAGTTTTACATCTTGCAATTCTTCTTTCGACCATAAATATTTCCTTAATATCCCTTCGAATTTCATTCCGCTCTTCTCCATGACTCTTGCAGATCCTACATTTTCCGGGTGACATTTCGCTTCTACTCTAACTAATTCAAGATCTTTAAATGCGGATTCAATAATTCGGTTTACTACTTCCGTCATGATACCCTGATTCCAATATTCATTAGACAATACATATCCAAGTTCAGCTCTTAGGCATCGATTATTCCATCTCACGAAACTGCAACTTCCAATTAATTGCTTGGTTTCTTTATGTTCAATTCCCCATGGACCTACCTTCTCGGTTTCATACCGATTAAGAACAAAATCAATAAATCCTTTCGTGTCCTCTTTACTCCTGTGATAGTTCCATGTTGTATACCTCGATACTTGGGGCACGGCACAATATTGGTACATATTATCGATGTCTGCATATGTAATCGGTCTTAACAATATTCGATCAGTTTCAAGTATAGGAAAGGTTTCAAAATGGTCTTCTACACGCTTCATGAATTCGCCTCCCAAAATATATTTAAGGGGCTTGTCCCCCGCAGCGCGAATACTCTGTTATGTAATACCGCAGTCCTCTTCGATAAAACTTAAGAAATCTGATCATTCCACATTCTTGTTACTTCTTCTAATTCTAAGTCCTCAAATTGCATTTTATAAATATCCGGTTTCTTTAATTGATTCAAAAACTCCAAGCCAAAAGCTGAATCAAAATGATTCATCATCAAAGTCATTACAAGACCATGAGTCCCGATTGCTATTTTCTTCCCTCTGTGCTCTTTTAATATGGGTTTTAGAACTGAGATTGCTCTTTTCTGACAATCAGCATTAGACTCTCCACCCGGCAAGGTATAATCAGGGTCATTAAAACTCTCTCTGATACAAGACATTAACTCTGTATTTTCAATAATATAAGATGCAAAATGACGTTCTCTAAGATTTTCAAATACTTCAATATCTAACTTTAAGTGCTTGGCCAATCCCTCAACACTAAGAATTGTTCGAGTATAAGGACTTGATATAATCTTATCTATTCCTTCACCTATAAGTAACTTCGTTACTTTTTCAATATCGATCTTTCCTTTTGGGGTAAGCCCTCTTGTTCTTTCATTTCCTTCATTGTATGGTGATTCTCCATGCCTAACCATATAGATAATTGTCTTCATACAGGACTCCTTGAGATACTTTCATTAAATATCACACTGTGATTTCACATAACGGTTCTTATTGTTCACGACGCCCCACCACCTTAAGCCCAAAGGGCGGACGTGTCGCGGTAGGTGATCCATTCCTAACCGTTCATGAATGCTTGTAACCCAATCACCAATATCATTTAAAGTAAGTACGGGACACGCTGGCGAATGCTCTTTCAGGTTACATTCAGAATAATGTCCTTTAGATCAATCAGAGTCTTGATTCGATAGCTTGCCAGTGAGAAGTCATGTGTTTTGGTGAAGTCGTTATGGACAATAGCACAGTCGATACCAGCCGCCACGGCTGAGTTCAACCCTCTGTTTGAATCCTCTACAACCAGGGTCTCTTCTTTGGTAACGTCCAATCGCTTTAGGCCACTCAAGTATGGTTCCGGATGCGGCTTAGTGCGCTCGTAGTCTTCGCGAACAAGGACGAAATCCATGAATTTTCTAATCTGGCGCTTTTCGTGAATAAGTTGAAAATCCGCACGTTTTGCAGTCGTCACGATGGCCATGCGGACGTACTTTGACAGTTCGGCTAGAGTTTCAACTACGCCTTCAATCTCTATGGCTTCTGTTCTTAGATATTCCTGATAATAGACGTTGCGGACCTCACGCTGCTTGCTTATGGTCTGTTCATCAATACCTGCTGCCCTAGCTTGGGACCAAGTGCCCAGCGACTGGGTCATGTCGCGGAGGTATTGATCTTTATCCAAGGTAAATCCAATGTCAGCCAGAGCACGTTCTCCCGCTTTGTAATACCAGTATTCAGTATCAACCAGAACACCATCATGATCGAAGAGTATGTACTTTTTCATTGTTTCATTCTCCCTTACATATTCTTCATGAGTTCTTGAGTTATCTCGAACTAATAAATTGAATTGTTCTTCAATCAGATCTGCCTAGGTTTTAAACAATCTTTTAAGTATTGTATATGTCTTTGAGTTTCAACCATATTTCGCACCAAAATGTTTTTTGATTTAAAGGCTTTATCACCAAAGTTTGTCCTTCTTTTCTATTCAAATAAACAGCGTCATCTTGCTGTAAAAGCTCATCATCGAACTTAAACACAATATCTCTACAGTCTTGCTGTTACTTTTTTTCTCTTGTTTCTGACCACTCTGCTTTTTCAATAGAATATCTTCTTCTCATCAGCAGGTCCCTTCTGAAAATAGTTCTTCTGTTTGAACAACATAGTGTTATCGAATGTCAATGGCTTCCTCGATACCTCTAAAGTTCTTTATACATGCTTCGCTTTTTCATCAGATATTATAGTTTTCTTGCCTTAATCACTAAAGTTACAGGAAGTATCTTCGCTCTCTTGGCCAAATCAATTTTATCGTCCCGCGATTGCATAATCTCATCATCAGTTTGCTCAATCAATTGCTCAATTACAAATCCCGCTTTCGCCAGAGCGTTCACATAGGTTGATAGCTTACGGTCCGCTAATAATAGCTCACCTTCATCAACAGCTACCGGATACCAAGCTTCATCGAAATAACTCTTTCTAAAAACAAACCTACCATTATCATCAGTAACGCATCTGTGTATAGGATGAGACCAACTGAAAATAAATACACCATCTTTTTTAAGATACGTAGCGATACGGCAAAAGGTACCTTCAAGGTCGGTTGTCCAACCGATGGCATAAATCGAATAAACATAGTCAAAATAATCCGCCGGTATGCCGCATTCTTCTTCCATGGGAGAACAGATGAATTTTGCCGATAGACCGAGTGACTCCAAATGCTGCATTGCCTTTTCAATTTGTTTTTCCGATATATCCACAGCCCATAATTCAGATGCGTTGCGTTCCCCTTGATATTGCAAGGATTGGCCGTTGCCGCAGCCGATCTCCAGCAGTTTTTTTCCTGAGATATCGCCAAAGAGCTGGTATTTTTCTTCTGAGATAAACCATCCATAATAAGGAAGTGAAATTGCTCTTAAGAAGTCATTGCCTTTTGTATCCCAATAGAGCCTGTTTGTCTTATGAACAACATTCTTATCCATGTTTTCCGAAATAGTTACGCCAACTTCGCCAGCGCCAATAAGGATTGATCCTCTATTTACAGACTTCTTGTCCATGAAGACACCTTCCCCAGAATAGTTTCTATTTCAGATTTGCATTAATATCTATGAACAACCTAAAAATGTTCTTAATATAAGTCCCATACGCTAAACTTATCAGAGAACCCGATAATAACTTCAAGTTCATCAGGTATATAATCGTTTTCTAAATGATAAGCCGTTAACCGCGCGTGACCTTCTAATACAACTACTCGCGAATTCTCATTCATAGACACAAATATTAATCTTGGAAATACTTTACCGTTCTTGAGAGCTAAGTTGATATCTAGAAATCCTTGGTTACTAATTCCAAAGACTTCAATTTGATTCATGATATTTTTCGATGCCTGTAAAGGAAGTCTAGTATTACTTGATAATTCATTCCAATAACTATAGTTGATGTACATTACTTCGTTTAGATCTTGCTTCTTAAAGAAAGCTTTATACCATTTAACTTCTGTAGGAAAATTCTCAAACAAATCCGTATTGCGACCGAACCCCCTTGTCTGACCAAGAATATCTCGTCTAATTTGGTTCTCGGCTTGATCATTCAAATTAGGTTTAATAAGTAAATTCAAATCATGGTCTCCAAGTGCATGTAAGATTCCTTCCTTAAATCTATCTGAGTTAACCTCTGCAAATAAGAATTCTGCTATTACTTCATCTTCTTGAACTTGACTAACTATCTTCAATTGTTAATCCTCCATAAATATGTTTTGTGCTGATTCCCTATAACGTTACTGTATTCACGACTATGCTGGGTGTCCGGCGAAGACCGGACCAAGGGCGTATGCCCGATGTGTGAAGAATATGTTATATGAAGGACTCTCTTCGCGACTCATCCTACAAAATTCGTATTCAATGTCCATTCTAATCTTCTAATCCACTCGGTTTTTACATTTATATTTGCGTACTGAATTCGATTCAAAATATTAAGGACTCTAGAAATCGCAAATGCTTTTACCGCTTCCTCTGATATGTGTAAGGTTGAATGTAAACGGTATGTACTTAAGAAAATATCAGATAACTCTTCACAAAAATCCGGATAATGAAGATGAACAAACCAAACTGTCCATGCGATATCTTGAAGAGGATGTCCCCATCCTCCCCATTCCCAATCAATCACAACCATCGAATTATCGGATACAATCGTGTTATGAGGACCGAAATCACCATGAATTAAAGTTTTGTCTTCCTCAATATGAATATCCAGAAAATGTTTCACTTTATCTTTTAAACCGCTTGGTACGAAGTCAAGTGAATCGATACCATTCATTAGCTCAATTATCGGTAAATCCGAGTGACTATTTTTGTGTTTTATTGTATGTATTTCACTTGCTAAACGAACACCTAGCCACTTATAGATTTGTCGAGTCTTATCCATATCGCCTTGATCTAGAAATCTCTGTCCGTTTATCCCGTGTATGTAATCCATAATGATATACGAAGACGTGTCGTCCTCAAAATAATCATGAATTCTGGGAGACACGCCTGAATCGTTTAATAGAGTCAATGTATGCAATTCACTCTTAGCGTCACCATTGTTTTTATTAAAAACTTTCGCAATAACCAGTGGATCTGACCCTTCAAGGAGAAGGGTATAGTTAGTATATCCTCCTGTAAGTTCTGTTAATTGGGTATTTGGATACTTAAGCAACAAAATGTTGTTGTCCATAAGCTGAAACCTTCTTTCTTTGTACTTAGTCTTTCACATAACGTTCCGTACTCACGACGCGAGCCGGCCTTAGATAGCTCCTATCTTAGGTCGGCTCGTGAGTCGTTCGAGTTATCTTCCATGATTATACATCGGGCGACCAAGCGGTGTAAGCCCGCAGCGTGAATCTTATGTTATTTGATGCTCAGTCATCTTCGAGTTACTTTCTTATCAGTCCTTTTTTAAATGTAATTTATAAATCTTTAACATATATTCTTTATCTTCTGAGTCATCATTATGTCCTTCTATTGGTAACCCATTACGAAATGGGGTCCCTAAAAAATCATCAAGTATTTCTCTTGGATTATTCAATATTTGTATTTCACAGCTAAATGGTAATTTCTTGTTTATGTCAGATATCAGATTGAATCTTAATTGACTTGCCATAATATCAAACCATAAATAAAAATACATACCTAGATTTGAACTAGAGCTTTCTATTTGATCTTTCCGATTCTGTATAACTTTATTTAAAAATTCATTGAAGTCGTCCGTTGTAATTTGATTAATCAGATCTGGAGAAAGTGATATCCTCCACATATTTGTTTCAATTTCCACTTGAAGATCAGCTTCAGAGGAACCGATATAAATCAAATCGTTTATTATATCTTGAAGATCTTCAAAATATTGTTCCTTACTCATTTGTTGTTCCTTCTTTCTTACAATACCGAGGTTTCATTTAACATTCCCGTATTCACGAACCCTCACGGCCTTAAGCGACCAGCGGGAGTGGCCGCGACGCGGTTAGGTAGTGCAGGGTTGTCCGTTGTCTTCACTTCTCAGAAATGCCTCTTGCGACAGAGGTGCCATAAGGCTCCATAACGTGAAAATATTGTTATACGATGTCATAGCCTTCTTCGAATGAAGTGAAGTTCCCATTTTATTTCTAGGTTTGATTTCTTATTATTAGAGGTTTTTTTGCATCAATAATAATAGATACCATTCCTAGCCCTTCAATCGAATTCCTTGTATCAAATCGAAACGATCTACCTATTCTACCATCCATTTCATTCCAATAGCTGAAATGAAAGTCCCCGTTTTCATCACAATATTCCAACAACGATACTTCAAACCCCGCGATTTCAAATAATGATACGAAGGTTTTTGCATCATAAACTATTTTGTGAGACGCTGCGGGATGATCCTCTGGTCCAGGACCACCGACTTGAACCATCTGTTGATACCAATCATTACGGAAATTCTTATCGGGAACTGCACAACGAATATACCCACCAGGTTTTAAAAATTGATAACAATGCTTCGCAGCCATAATACCTTCTTCATACGTTAAGTGTTCCCATACGTGTTCAGCTAAGAGCACATCAATACTCTCAGGCTCAGATAATTTGTTCCAACTTTCTAATGATAGTAAATTCAACTCATCTTCCTGCGTACTGACCCAACCATCAAATGTTGTTTGTCCAGCTCCAATGACCACTTTCATATAGTTCCACCATCCAATCTTGAATTGACTTACATCACTTAGAAAGTATACTTGACGTTAAATCATTTCATTTACTGTAACTATACTTCCGTTGAACTTCTTCTTTTGAAATTGCTTAAAACAATGTTTGCATATGATTTCCCATAACGTTCCCGTATTCACGAACTCGAGAGCCTTAAGTGACCGTAGGGAACGGGTCGTCAGACTTAGGCTCGCTGGGTTGTCCGGCTGACTCTGCTTCGCCGAAGTTCCTCGGCCCGGATCAAGGGAGCTTAAGCTCCCGTAGCGTGAATACAGTGTTATGCACCGTTACTGTCTTCGAAACATCACCTAAAAACCTTTGATCAAGATTCCAACTCTATTTTTTACTTTGGTATAAAAACTCAACTTCACCATCTAGCAAATATCGATATTCAAATAATTGCATTGTTCTTTCCCTGATTCTCTCCATTATAACCGTGGCTAGGCTTACCGATCCTTGTGATCCAAGGTAACCATTATTAATAAATGTCTTCTCTACAAATTTGGTTTCCCTTAAGTGATACTGTAACCATTCTTTCTGCGATTCAATTAGTGCTTCTCTTGGTTCTTTATCCAACTTAGAAAGAAGCTTCTTATATATTTGATTCAACTCTTTATCCCAAATCTCGGTATATTTGCTTTCCAACGCCCCCCATCCCAATGTTGTAATCTCTTCGGAATTTTGAAATTCATTAAATTCCACTTCATAATCATGATCTATAGGATTTCGAAGCATTTCATCATAAAATTCTCCAGTCAAATCATAGTTCCCCAATGTTCATAGATAACACTTCATTGTTAGAAGGATCTGATCGACCTTCAGTTATTTCTTTCGATTCTGTTCCATTACCTGTACTCACTACATCGGGAGGCAGTTCAGAAATCTTTATTGATTTAGTTTCGCTGTTCAAAGTAGTCGATTGACTAATATTTTGACAAGATGACGACAACATTATCGTAATAAAAAATAAGAAGAGTATCTTACCTTTCATAAATTATCTCCTTAAATATTAGCTAAAATATTTACCTGAATGGTGCATAACGTTTTTGTTTTCACGAAACGACCCAGCCATAGATAGCTCTTATCTTAGGAGAATGGATGTATCTTCCTGATTCAATCTTCCTCAATATGCTTCTGGCAGATCAAGAGCCGAATGGCTCGCAGTGCGAATATTGTGTTAGATGATGTAACCTTGAGTTACCCACACAATCTTTCTAAGATTATTGCTACTCCATCGTTTTCATTAGTTTCTGTTATTTCATCTGCAATATCTTTCAATTCAACTACTGCATTCCCCATTGCTATTGAATATCCAGCTGACTTGAACAGTCCTAAATCATTGTGATCATCACCAAATACAATCAGTGAATCCAGTTCTTCATTGTATATATTGCAAAGTCTAGTAATTGCTGACTCTTTCGATGCTTGAAGTGGCATTATTTGAATCAATTGATTATTATCCGTAATCAGTATATTTACTTGCTGTCCAAACTTCGAAATAAGTCCTGGAATCTGATTTTTGCCGGAGAGCAATATCTTTGTAGCTTCATATTGTTTTAATTCTTCCAATGATTTAATTATTGGGTTAGACCTTGCATTCATTGTGGTAGTATAATCATATTCGCGTAAGCCAAACCATTCATCTTTTACTTCCATTGTCATATCTAGTTGCGGATAATGATGTAAGCAATAATCGATGATTTCAGAAGTTAAATCAGATGGAATTGATTCACAAAATTCGGTCTTGGATTTATTACATATTGTTTGTGCTCCGTTATAATACACAAACGCTCCAATCTCCAACAACTCTTTTGGAAGAAAAAACTTTACAGTTCTAGGAGGGCGTGCTGTTGCAAAGATTATTCTCATCCCCCTTTGATAACAGGAAAGTACGGCTTCAAAGTTTCTTTCAGAGACTTGCTTTTTAGAATTTAAAAATGTGCCATCCAAATCTAAGACAACGGTAGAATACTTCAACGAAACGCCTCCTATATAAAATTCATCGTTATTTCATCTAACGTTTTTGTATTCACGAACCTTCACTGCCTTAAGTGACCGGAGGGAACGGCCGCGACGCAGTTAGGCAGTGTAAGGTTGTCCGGCTGACTATGCTTCACTGCTACTGAATTATCTTCCCTGAACCCTCTTCTTCATACTTCGGTCGGACCAAGGAGCGATATAGACACAGCGTGAATACGTTGTTATCGGATGATTAAACCTTCCCCGAAATACCTTCAAAATCTCTTTCAATGTTCTTATATACGCATTTAAAACGCTCTATCTCAGGATAATTCTCTCCAAGATTTATAATCATAAAGCCGACTTTCTTATAAAAACTCACTGCGTCTTTATTCGTTTAAGCAATTAATTCTAGATCAGGATATAACTTTGAAATTGCCCTTACTAATTCTTCTCCAATTCCTCTATGTATATATTCAGTTTCGATCGCAATGTGTTTAATTTCAATTTCATCAGGGTTATGAATTAAACCAATGATTCCAACTAATATGTCTTTCAAATATATCCCATGAAGCGATCTATCTTCACTAGTCTTATAGAGTTCGCATTGTTGAATTATTCTTTCTTCATTCGGAAACATGCAATAGGTGAGGAACTTACATAGCTCTTGATCTGACAAATCAATGAAATGCTTAATTGATCACTTCCTAATCCTTAAATAGCTTAGCTTTGCACGAGTCTCGATAACGTTCAGGCATTCACGAACCCTCATCGGCTTAAGAGCGTAGCGCGGGCCGTCAGACTTAGCCGGTGCAGGGTTGTCCGCAGAAACAACTTCTCCGAAAATACTTATTACGGACCGAGGGGCGTAAGCCAGATGCACTTTCCTTAATGTTCATGTTCGGCATGTTCATTTTGGCATTGCTCACCTACATGAAAAAGAAATAGACCGCCCTGGCTAGGATAACGGTCTATTTCCGACCCATCTTACGTGGCCGACTGCTCTTTATGCAGTTGTTGTACTTTGGAGTCGTGTTCGCGCACGGCTCCTTACTTATTCTTACCTCAGTATAACTCATTTTATAACGCTTCTATAGGTTTTGTTGATTATTTTTATTTATATAAGGTCTGTAATGTTGTCTGTAGTAATTTCACTTAACGTTCCCGCATTCACGAACCCGAGGGGCTTAAGGCGCGGAGCGCCGGGTCCAACGGACTTAGCCTCGCAGGGTTTTCCGCCTAAATCAGCTTCCTCGAAATGCCTCGAGCGGACCAGTGATCAGCTTGCCGGTCCGCCACGTGAATGCATTGTTATAAGAAGTTTATGCCATCTATGAATACACTGTCAAAATCCTTAGACACTTAGTTTTGAAGCAATAATCACAGCTTCCCTAGGGTTCAAAAGTAATTCCGATGCAGCAAGTTTAGGATGATTCAACCAAAAATTTCTTATCTTATCTGGTTTCCCCTTCCAATCATCCGGCCAATATTCTTCTGGAGTCAGGTCATCAAGTATTAACAAGCCTCCTATTGACATGCTTTCAAATAATAATTCTGCATTATCCTTTTTCGCATCTTTGACATCTGCAAATATTAAATCAAAGGGTCCCCTTTTCAATGCATCCTTCCAGTCACCGCATAAAAACTCGACATTCTCCCTACCCAATATCTCTATAGCACTTTTCACTTGACTCTGGTCGATGTCTACAGTAACTAATTTGGCATCCTTTGACATTGCAGAAATTATCCAAGCTGTACTTACTCCGAATCCTGTACCAATCTCAAGTATATTCTTCTTTTCCTGTCCCGCCAGAGTATATAGAAGTCTTCCGAAATCATCAGTGCAAGATTTAGTAAATCCAGCTTTCTCAGCAAAATCTTTGCTTAGGGTAACAAATGTAGGTATAAACGTATTGGATCGATATGTTGTCATCATCTTGACTCTCCTTTCAAATAGCAGGTATTTCATATAACGTTGTTATATTCACGACGCCCGACAAAGTCGAATGTGTCCGGTTGCTCCCGCTTCCAGGAATATCGCTGCCGGACCGAGAGCGTATGCCCGAAGCGTGAATATTATGTTATCTGCTGTTGCTACTACTCGAATCTGCCCTCACTTATCAATCTTCTGTTTATTTTCTGATAGTTCTTGTATATAATTTCTAATAATATTTACGCCTTCAACTGAATTTAAAAATTCCTTGATCTCATTTTCTTTTGCCTTTTCCCTAATGAACGAAATTGATTCATCTCTTTCAGATTTAAATCCTATTAATGTTATCGCTATGCCCAAACTAATTAACGTAAATGCATCACTAAGAGCATTTACTTGTTTGACAGAAAGATCGATTTTTATATTAGGCAAGACAATTATAGCCAGCACCGCTAATCCAATGAATAAAGAGCGTAGGCTAACTAAAATTCTATTTGGCTTCTGGTCTTTCTTTGCCAATGCTCTTTCAATCACAAATTGCACCAAATCGTATAGAATAAGAAAAAACGCAGCAATGGAAATATATAATAACCACTTTCCAGTAACATTAATAACAGAAGTGAATCTCAAAATTGATAATATAATAAAGCTTACTCCAGCAACTTTAGTGAAGGTTACAGTCAAATCATGTCCCTCCTAATACAGTTTTTAATATTTTGGCAATTGCAGATAACGTTCTCATATTCACGACGTCCAACCGACTTAAGCGGCCGCGAATGCGGTTAGTCGGTGCGGATGTGTCCGCTAGAACACGCTTCAATGTCTTCTCCTCGGGTGGACCGAGGAGCCGCCAGGCTCCGATGCGTGAAAATAATGTTAACTGAAGCCAGTGCCGTCTTCGGGTTCTCTAATTCTCATTTTTAAATCTTCTTTCAAGCTCTTTAACAAATACATCAATTGGATATTTATAATCGATTGGTTTGTAAATAAATCGATTATTCCACTTGTGTCGTAGAGCTTGATCTCTGAAATCTTCGTTTTCGCTCTCTAGTGTCTTCATAACAAGCATAATTTCATTCATTGTACTTATAACACTTCTACTATCCGTTTTGGTAATAGCCTTTTCGCTACATCTTTCTAAATAATATTGCGCTAGAGTATCAGGGATTTCTTCAACGGCAAAATAAGCTTCCAAATTATCTTTAAAGATTTCTCTTAGTTTATTTGCTTGATTTGTTCTAATTCCAGTGACAGTTAAACTTAATCTAGAAAAGTCATTCATAAACACATAGTGCTTTCTACCATATAATTTAAAAAGGTTTACATGCCAACTAAAGAAAGAATCCGTATGTTCAATTGTTTCTGGTTTGGCATTTAGATCTTTTAATGTGTCTCTCGTTGTTTTGAAAATAATCATGATTTTTGTTCCTTTCGTTCTTGCACTGGATTCAGATATCGTTCGTGCATTCACGAACCCTCACTGGCTTAAGCTGCCGGCCGATCCCCACGGGATTAGGCAGCCGGGTCGAAGACTTAGCCAGTGCAGGGTTGTCCCCTTAAATTGGCTCCCAGAATCCGCCTCGGGGGACCGAGAGACGCTAAGGCGGCCCGATGCGTGAATGCTACGTTATACGTCGGTCTCTCTTCATTGAACTGCTTACATAGTTGTTCTTTTTGATTTTATGTAGTTCTAATGCGCTCAACTTTGCTAATTCTCCCTGAATAATTCGCAAGCAATAGGTCCAATAATCCATTCGGTACTAGTTTTTCCTGTTTATTATTTTCGAATCCATTAATTGATTTCCAAACTGCTTTATATGGATTTATTCCTTCTATGCCTTCGATAACTTCTCTTTTGTATAATTCATGATCAACAAGATCGGCTTCATAAATGAAATCTACTTCATGACCTATCTGATCCAAGTATGTAAATAGTAAATAGGTTTTCGATGACAAACTTTAGCTTGGGTTCTTGTATTTCAGCATTTAATTCTTCTCTTACTTCTCGAATTATCGTCTCTTTACTACTCTCTCCATACTCAACCGTTCCACCAACCAGCCGATAACAAGTCTTGTTTACGGCTTTATCATATATTTCTTCAACTAATTTGATCGCCTCTTCGAATTAGATACAATGAAACGGTCCTAATGATCATTCAATGATTCCTTTCTATGTTTTTCTATGTATTTTAGAAGACTATAGTATAACGTCACTTGTATCTGCGAACCCTGAGAGCTTAAGGGAGCGCAGCGAACGGGTCCGACGGACTTAGCCTCGCAGGGTTGTGAGCTGAATTTACTCCACTGCTACCTCATCTTGCGAACCAAGGGCGTATGCCCGCAACGTAGATACTCTGTTATAAGATGTCCCCGCCTTCAGAGCTGATCCCCACTTACCTCTTAAGTTCTGTCAATCTCTTCTCAATGTTCTTTTTTCTTGTCTCTGGTTTTTTAAAGTGGCTAATCCCATATATAAATTTTGATTTTTGGGGATAAGGTAAGTTCTGATATAGTTCATATGCTACTTGATCTTTTTCAAATGCTTCTTTAAAATCTTGTGGGATCTTGATTTTTATTTCTTTTTTTCTATAGATTCCATCAATGTAAAGTTCCATAAAGTGCGTAATTTCCCCTTTAGGCTCATACTTCGATTCAAACACACCAAATTCCGGATCATAAAAAGTTCCATCGTAGTAAAGCACACTATGTGTATATGTTGGAAATTTAACGAGTAATACGCAAAGTGGTGGAAGTTCATCAACCAGATCAATATCACGCCAACTCAAGTAATCAATCTTATATTTTTTTAGAGCTTTATAAAAATCCGAAGTTCCTGAACCTTCCTTTCCTCTCATCGCAGCCATTGCTTCTTCAATAGGAATTTGTGCTACCATTGCTAAGCATGCCTCATCACACGATGAAAAATCTGGTTGGGAAACATAATTAATCTTAAATTTATTCATCTTCCAGCACCTCATGTAATTGTCGTTTTTAATTATTTTGCCTGGATTTCTTATAACGTCCCCGCATTCACAAACCCAAGAACCTACAGCCCCCAACGGGGGCGGCCGCGAGCCCGCAAGGTTGTCAGCTGAAACCGCTCACTTGAAATGCCCCATGGCTACCAAGCAGCCGTAAGGCTGCGATGCGTGAATGCATTGTTATGTGAGGTTCGAGGCTTCCACGTACTACATACAAGATGTTCTTTATTGAAGTCTATTCGCTATTTAATAACAGGCACTAGATAATCAAGAATAATTTTTTCTCCCTTTTCTAGTGGGTTGCAGTATCTATCGTATGTGTAAACATCACACCAATAAAAGTTTTCATGATCAATCCTATATCCTGTTTTCTCAATCGCCTCAGAACAAAGTAAATATGCAGAATCAATAATATCGTTAAGATTATCTGCTTCAATCCATACTTTAGCTACTGTACCTGCTGAAATATTCTGAAAATACATATTTTCTGGAATTGGTGCATCAGGTTGAACTAATTTACCTATGATATACTGGAAACTATCCTTTCCGATAAATTTACTCATGTGACCAAGCCCAACATAATTATCAATGTCTTTGCAGATCCAATTTTCAATTTCGGTGAATCTGTTAAACAAACCTTCATTAAATGCTGAACCCCAGCATTCTTCTCCCGCTTTTTGAAATGAAGTAATATTCATCATTCCTACAACTTTTCGAGGACCATATTCCACGTATTCAATTCTTTTAAGATCTGCCATAATTCGTTTCCCTCCTACAATTCTTATATTTGTGAAGGAGGCCCTAGGATAATCATTAAGCTTAACTCCTCCCTTTCTAATACTGGAGGGCGAAAACTTATGGTGCTGTTTGAATGCTCTAGTAAACGAAGAATGAGAGTTAAACCCGTATTTCATAGCTATGTCAATTATTTTTCCCTTGCTATTTTTTATATCATACCCTGCCAATGTCAATCGACGACGCATTATGTATTCGGATATTGTTATTCCGGTAATATATACAAAAATTCGTTGGAATAAAGGGGCAGGGCAACATGCAATTTTTGAAATGATAGTAAAGTCAACTTCATTTGAGTCGGAAATTTCATTCTCCAGATATTCAACTACGCTTTCAAAGGCTTTAAAGTTATCCATTAGCCACCTCCTTCAACTATAATTGTAGGATTTTTTCGTAGTAGATCTTTACAATTGCTGTGCAAAATATGTAAAGAAAACTAATATGTTGTTAATTTTCCGCACATGTATGCTAAATTCCCGGTGTATTCTTTACTAGATTTTACCGAATTTCACGTAACGTTGTTGTATTCACGATCCCTCACTGGCTTAAGGCGCGAATGCGATGGTTCGACGGACTTATTGTCCGGCTGTCTCCGCTTCCCTGAAATGCCCCTGCCAGGCGGAGGGACGGATGGCTCGATCCGTGAATATGATGTTATATGAAGATGCTTTCTTGTTCTGCTAACCTATAAAATTGTCTTTATGCTCCTTTATGAAATTCAATTGAAGTTCTAATAGATCTTCTTTGTACTCATAAAACTTGTCATCCAATACATTTAATCTCTCACTTTGTATATCTGTATTTTCATCATCCTTCTCACCTTGAAGATTCGGATCCTCTACAACTCTTATAGCCTCTTCCAGTAAACTCGCAGTATAACTTGCATTAATTCTTCTTAATGAATCCAATGTTTCGACTTTATACTTACTACTACTATTTAAGAAAAACTGATCAAACCCACCATTATTAACTTCTCCCTCAAGTCCCATCATGCAAAATATTACTTGTTCACTTTCTGTAAGTTCTTGAAATCCTGTTTCATAGTACTTTTCATGTATTTTATCTCCTACTGCAAGCAATAGTTCTAGATCTTCCTTTGTTTTCATAAACTCTTTGACGTATTTCTGCATTGATAGTACCTCCAAAAATGTTAAATGACTTTCATATAACGTTCTTGTATTCATGACGTCCGACTAAGTCGGATGTATCTGCTGAAATGCCTCTTAGAAATTCATCCAGCAGGTCAAGGCTCCGACGAGCTGCAGCTTGAATATGTTGTTATACGAACCGGGAGGAGGTGAGCACTCCCCCTAAAAGTGCCGAAAAACCCTTATATATCAACGGATTTTCGCGTTTGTAAAACCCTTCCAAAAGGCTGTAAATAACCCGAAATTTCGTGGAAGTTAAACGCAGTCGTACATCCAAATGTTTTACGAACCTCCCCCTGCTCACTTCGTATATCTGCTTTGCTTCGCATATCCAATAAGGGAGGAAATGCGAAGTGTCTCAACCTAATATGATCGATTGGTCAAGCCTGGTTCATTTGTTCCTCATGGACTGCAAGTCCAGAAACTTGGCCAAGACGACTATTCGCCGTTATCGGGACGGATTGAAAAACATCGAACAGCACTTAAAAACCCAAAATCTCGAATGGTTTGATTTGACTTCCGATTTGTTAAAACATCGCATCATCCCCAGTATGCTTGATGGGGCATTGTCCCTGAGAACCGTCAATTGCAACCTGGCTATTATCAAAGAACTTTTCGCGTTTCTCGTGGCTGAGAAACAAGCTGATTGCAATATTGCGGATGGACTAAAGCCTTTTAAAGTCCAACCCTCTTTGATGCATACTTTCACGGATGCTCATTTGACGCGACTGTTCACTCAACACGATCGTTCAACATTTACTGGCTTCCGTAATTACATGATGATGTTGATTTTGCTTGAAACCGGCATACGCCTGAACGAACTCACTCAACTCCAAATCACAGATGTTCTATTAGATGAAGGAATGGTACGTGTTCGGCATGGGAAAGGCAGAAAGGCCAGAATGGTGCCGATTCAGCGAATTGTATCTCATGAGTTACATCTTTATTTGCTGGAGCGAGGAACGTTGTACACGGATCGGCTGTGGATCACGTTGGACAATCGCCCATTCGATGAAGGTGGCATTCGAACCATGATTTCGCGGATATGCAAAACCGCAAACATTCAGGATGTTCAATGTTCCTGCCATACTTTTCGCCATACCTTTGCAAAAAAGTATTTATTAAACGGTGGCGATATTTTCTCGTTAAAAAATATTCTCGGGCACTCACGGATAGAAACAACTGAAATGTATGTTGAACTTTTCTCGCGCGATTTGCAGATCCAACATGAGAAGTTTAGTCCGCTGGAACAGATCATTCAGGAATTCCCCTCTATCTTCACCGAAAGCGAGGTGCATGGGGAATGACTATCGGACGCAGACAAAACAAATTAACAAAGGTCGATAAGGCGAGCGACGCCAAGCAACAGTTAAGCTATAGCGATCTGCTTCACTCTTTTATTCTCGATTGCAAATCAAAAAAACTTTCGCCACTCACGATTCGTTTTTATCAGGATAGCGCAAAACAATTGGAAGCTGCCTTCCGGGACCAGGAGATTGTACTGGATATTTACTCTGTCACTTCCCGAGATATTAAGAATCATTTTATTGCCTATCTATTCGAACAAGGAAAATCGGACAATACCGTAAATGGACGCATAAAGGCCATTAAGCAATTCCTGAGATATTTATTTGAGGAAGGCTGGCTCCTTCAGAATCTTGCAAACGAGATTCATGCCACCAAAGCTGAAAAGTTGATGATTCAAACCTTTACCAAAGAACAAGTCGTCGCCTTGTTGGAGCAACCGGTGCGAAATACGTTCTCGGGCTTTCGGGACTACACCATGATGCTGGTTCTTTTTGAAACGGGAATGCGAATCAGTGAATTATGTAATTTGAAGATTGGCGATGTCTTTTTTAAGGAACAAGAAATTCGTATTACAAAAGGAAAAGGGGGAAAAGCCCGCCGCGTGCCTATGCAACAAACGTGTGCTAAAGTGATACGCCGTTACCTGGATATACGTGGAGACTTGGAGACGGAAGCGCTGTTCGTAAACTTGAACAATGAAAAGATCAGCACCCGAGCGCTACAGGAGAAAATGCATGATTACGGTCTTGCTTCGAGCATTAATGGGGTAAGGGTATCCCCTCATACCTTCCGGCATACGATGGCCAAGTTCTATATCTTAAATGGCGGTGATCCGTTCACGCTCCGGCGAATATTAGGCCACGCCACGCTTAAAATGGTCGAATACTATGTTGAGCTATTTAGCAGCGATATTAAGCAACAGCACAAAAAGTATAGCCCGGTTGAAAACATGAAACGTATTATTTGAACCTTGCCATAAGCAGCAGCGAAGGCCATTCACAACGGAATGGCCTTCGCTCTTCAACCTGATTGAAATATTTAAATCAACCTGTTTTGATACAGTCGGCGCACGGGGGAAGATTTCGCATGCTTCGATTTCATTTCTGGACGCCACAAGTTAACGTAACGCTTCACCATATCCTGAGAAGTATGGCCGAGAATATCTTGCAAGCTATACGGATCGCCCTCATTGATAATGTACATTTTGGCGAAGGTATGCCTTAACGTATGAGGACTTACCCGAACGTTAGTGATTCCGGCATCTTTACCGTATTGATGTAGAGCTCCTTGAAAAGAGCGAACACCGAGCGGACGACCATCCAGTGTGACAAAAAAATGAGATGAGTGGATGTCCCCTCTTGCTTTGATATATCGGATTAAGAGCTTACGCACATCATCACAAAAAGGGATGTCCCGCGGCTTCTTGCTTTTCCCAATGACACCAAGAAGCTGATTCTCTTTAATATCGACCTGATTCATTTTGAGTTTTGTGATTTCGCCGACGCGCAGTCCACTGTCGCAAATCAAGGATAGAATGACAAAATCACGAAACCCCGTAAACGTGTTTTGATTCGGCTGCTTGAGCAGGGCTACAACTTGCTCTTCGGTGAAGGATGGAATGGTTGGTTGATGACCTTTGCGTGTTCGTAAGTGTTCTGCCGGGTTGTCTGGAATCCAGCCTTCTTCGTATAAAAATAAAAAGAAACGCTTGATGGATTTAATTCGATTATTGATCGTATTGAGCTTGTAGCCTTTTTTCTCAACCATAGCCATAATAAACTTATTTCGCAGCAAGTCAGTCGATACATGATAGATGTCGGCTTCGATCTCTTGCTCTCGCAAAATTCGCTCATAACATTTCAAAGTGCTCATTTCAAACTTTACGGTATCCTCGCTTGATGTTTCAGCGCGGCGGGCCTGAACAAATAATCTCACGGCTTCTTCCCACGTTAGCCGATAACCCGCGTTGGAAAACGATTCTACATCGTATAAATCATTTCTGCGTCGTTTATTCGATCTATCACTCTGACTTTGCCGAAACAGGCTTACAACATTTCCGCTCATCCTCGTCCCTCCAAACAGATGTACTCTGAAATCCCCCTCACTATTCGTTTCATTTTCCGGACAAAACCGGACCCTCTAAAAATCAATTTGTCAGCGTTCTATAGCCTCAGGCGAAGCAGATTGTCAGATTGAAATGCTCCCAAAGATCCGATCACAGCGTTTTCCAATGATAAACTTGTGCGGTTACTGCGACAACCAGATCAATCCACTTTCACCGGGCCTCGATTAAAACTAAGTTTTGGTTAACCGGCGAGGCCCGGATTTATTGCTATCCCTTCCCGCCGGGTCTGTCCGAAAGTACACACATGAAAGTCGCTTAAAGAGAAGCATATTGAAAGTGCCTTTATTACATGGATAAGAAGCAACAAATTCTCCCACAGCAAGCTGCGGGAGAATTCATTTGCTTCCATGTTCTAACTCCTGTACCTTATTCAATATGTCCCCTCCCGGATCACAATCCTCCGCAGCTTCTCGCACCAATTGGATATAAGTGGAGAATGACTTCTTGGTTATCTCATCCTCACATGTTACAACAAATCGCTCTAACTCCTCGGCGTAATCGCGCAACTTGTTCGCTTTAACCCAATTCTTCATTTGATTCTCAATGTTTTGTTTTAGTTTCTGTTTGCGAAGAATGTACTCTTCAAGTCGCTGAAGCTCCTGCTTCTTGGATTCTTCTATGGCTTCAAGACGTTCCTTCTCTTTTTTCTTTACTTCATATTCGCGCTCAGCTATATGTCTAGATACGCTTATCCCAATGGCATTTTTCAAACAATCTATGAGAATCTCACCTATTTGTTTTTCAAACGGTCGATCCAGGGTTTCATTAAAACAAAGGGATTGGGCCGTTTTATTTCTGTGTGCGTAACCGAAAATCTCTGTGAACTCCATCCTGAGCAAACCACTGGGGATCTTTTCATACATGGGACTTAAACCCGTCATACTTCCAGATTGTAAATTCGACAAAAAAGAACGTCTTTTGACCATAATTTCGATCAATGAGGCGGAATACTCATGGTCTAGTAATCGTATCCGGATATTGTCCTGTTCTCCTGCAAATACGTCCACCCTCCCACCCAATTCACTAATTGCATCAATTAAGCTATTCATAATTCCATATGTCCGATTGGCTTGCTTATCAGATACGTCTATGAACAACACAGCTTTGTTCCTGCGGTTTTCAACCTTTGAATTCCTTAGCGAATATGGATCAATCTCTTTATAAAATTGATGTTCTTCGTCACGTGCCTTGCGGTAAGCAATCTCTTCCTGATATTCTATGATTAACGGATGTAGGTACTTATTGTGCTTCACAGCTTGAATATCCTTGCACCATTGATTAAACTTGGTCATTGATTCCGGTATTAGCAGTTCAATTTTATCAAGCTCTTTTAGCTGATTTATCGGATAATTGTTCATGTCCTTTAGTTCTATAAAACCATGTCGCCACACCACTATTCGACCTCCTGACCGGAAAAAGAGAACCCGCCTCTTAGCAGATCATCAACTAATTCTTCAAGCTCAGCTTCAGAAGTCATCCCCTCAGGCACTAAGTAACGGCTCAAGTTATCATTTAGCAATGCTGAAAATGAGCCTAAGAAATCCGAGTTCTCAGGATAATCATATTTATATAAATACCTATTTCCATCTTTATAATGTCTATGAGAAAATCCCGTTCGGCTAGGAAGCCTTGACAAATGAATTCCAACAATGCCCGATCTAATCTCAGTAAGTCGATTGAAGTCCTCCTCGAATTCCCCCTTATAATTCTTCCGCTTGATCAGCCTTGAAATATCTATAGTAAACTTTAATTTATATTTCATTTCTTTCACTATTTTATGGATATTCACAACATCCTCTGCTGTTTGCATCAAATACTTTGACTTTCCACTTTGCTTCTGAGGTCCATTAACTAAAGCAATTTTTATGGTTTTATATTTTTTTAGGCTTTTTTCGAGAATCGAGTACTGCTTGAAAAACTCCTCTTCACCATAGGTTTGAGAGCGTAGAGGGGATAACAATTCCAGTGTGTCAGGCATACCATACTTGGAGAATGTATCCATCAGATTCTTTAAAACAACATCAAGTCGTGCTGCGTCTTTCCATAACAAATCATTGTCTTTCTCATAGCTCAGGCGCAAAATGTACGCTTCATTTGGAGCAACCTTTAAAGCACCTGTTGTCGTTTCTAGAAAGGTCATATTACTCTTGATATCTACAGGGTACATCATGCCTTTCGTCGTTACCGGCACTAACACATTAATCCGTTTTACCAGGCTCACTCTTCCTGTAGAAATACATAGATTTACATACTCAGGCCAGTAGCCCTCATCACTTGCATCATCAAATACCCATACATACATGATCAGCATTTCCAACTCGCCTTTATGACCATTAATAAAAGGACGATGTTCGTTCTCTCTATAAAGAACATCCATATTAAACGGATTATCATTGTATCTATGGTTGTAACGATTGATATAATAGAAATGCTCTGATTCCCTGGTATAAATGCGTTCAATGTACTCATCAAAAAAAGCACCTGTATAGCTTTGAGCAAACTCGAATAAATTTACGCCATAACTGCGGTACGTCTCTTTTACCCAACCAACCAGATTGTCATCCAAATACTTAAATCCGGAAATGGATGGTTTTTCTGTCTCTTTTGCTTTTATCTCTTTTGCCAGAATGATCAATTGATCTCGATACTGCTCAATTTCTGTTCCTTTCATTTTTGTACTGCTACAGAACTTATGAATCGTATCCTCATAATCCTCGGCACTGTAAATAAGATGAACGTATTTTCGTTCATACATCCATGACTTCAGTAATCGATCTATCCGGCTCTTTGTTTTTTTGTAGTATTGAATAACAAAGTCCTTACTTTCAGGAAAGAAGCCTTCTATCTCTTGGAAGATTTTTAATGCTGATTGTTCTGTTTTGATGTTCTCATAATCGTATTCTTCCGGATTCAGATAATGATTAAAATAATCCATGACATACTTCAGAACCGCGGACATATTTTCGGAATGATTTTTAAAATTGAATTCATCAAGGTTATCTTTTTTCTTCATCTTTATTATGTATTGTTCAACTGTAAGCATATAGTCCCCTCACTTTCAAATCGTCAGGATTCAAATACATAAAATTTCAAATCCATAGGCAACTTATTAATGATTTTCGACAGACGATAGGAATTTCCTGTGATAAAGTGTGTATAGTTAGTAAAAGTGGGGAATTAGGCATAAATAAAAACCCTTCCGAAGAAGAGTTTGATTTGAGTATATGGTACGGTCGAGAGTGCTCGAACCTCCACGGGGGGTTAGCCCACACGAACCTGAATCATGCACGGTAAAGGGAACCGAGCGGAAATCATGTCCCTTTAGGGGAACCAAAAAACTGCAGAAAGCCTACAAGATCAAGGGATTTCGGCGTTTCACATACCCTTTCCTAGTGCCACAAGGCGTCTCGGGAAATCATCAAAAAGTGAGCGAAACTGGACGTTTGAGAGAACTCGGAGAGAACGACACTCGAATCAGCCCTGCTCCACTACCATCGACAAATTTTAGCGGAGCAAAATTAATCGTTTAGCAGGAGTAAGTAGTCCTGTTTAACATTCTTCAAAATGAGGGAATCTAAGCTATCTTCAAAATCATAGTATCCCCACTCTTGAAGAGTGTTCCGAACAAATTCTTTAATGACTTTATCAATATTAACATCTTCATCTACAGTTGACGTCCAAATCGAATTACGGGAGTTAAAATGTACATCTGACATTGATGATGAAAAAACAACATCAGTATTTATACCCTCTTCTGGAGAATTACTTAACGTAATCCCTAGCTTTCTTAATCTCTGGCCTGAAACAATCGGACTATTTACGACTTGAGCTACTGAAACTAAACAAAGTGTTATTAACCAGTTAAGCGGAATGAAAGGGTTTATCGCCCTCCATTGGATCATTGCAACACCAACGTTATCATATCGAACTTGAAACACTGGGGCAGTTGTATCTTGCGTTTTACATGTTACTGAGACAAAATCTTTGCCATAGCGTTTTGAACCCACGTTTTCTGGATAAACGGACTGTAATACTGTGGTCGCCCAGTCAAATATATATTCCTTTTCATTTGTATTGAAGCTAGAGTAACCATCATCGTAACCGGCTACAATGCTCAACCAGAATCCATCTGCGTTAGCGTGACTTGCCAACGAAAGATAGCTATGAAAGTCATCTAATGAATTGGGTTTCGATTTTTCATTTTCTTGTATATCAATTAACAGATTACTTTCTTTTTTTTTAGTTATTTCTGAGGCAGTTACATTGAGATACTTTAATACCAGCTCTTTTATTTCACTAGTACTTTTGAACACATTGTAGTAAGAATTGTCTCTAATAGAACTTTGGTAAGCTCTCAGTGCTTCGAGTTGCATTGGGTCAATGGTAGATGGCGAATATTTTTTGTCTGAAAAATATAATGCTACTGGTTTTTCTGAGGATATAAACTGATTGATTTCCTCCACGGTTCCTGATTGGTCTTTACCCGTCGGACTACCAAGCTTTGTCCAAAACATGGCTATCATAATATCGGAATTGTGGAGGATCTGTTTATTTATGCTTTCTTGCGGACGTATATTTATTTCAGGAACAGTATCTGTCTCCCACATCCTGGGCATATAGATTAGATTAAAAAATTTTGAATGATCCCTGTTCCATTGAAGAACACAATCTCTGACTATCTCTCTCTCTTTCTTCAAATCACCCGGTGATGCAATTACTATTTCATAAACTTGCGCTGAATAAGCCAACTAACTCACTCCTAGAGTTATCATAATATAATAGTATCAGATATCCTAAACACCTGCATAAAATTATCAAACTATACTGAATACTCAAGAGGGTGTCTCCGATATCTCCGATATGCCGTACTTGACCTGGCTTTTGACCTTTCCTTTTGTTCTTGTTCTTTGTTTTAATCGTCTGCACTTCCGGAATGGCTTATCATTTCAAACTTCCTGGTCTTTGAAAAAAATCGGAACGCAAATAAGGAAAAGTGCGTCAATGTAACCTAAGACCACTTAGCTGCAGCTCTCGGCTCTTAGTAGCCATCGTTCGCTTACTCCGTATGACTGAACGAGCCTGGGGAGCCAAATAGTATCTTTTTATGAAGGACTAGAAAATAGGGGATATGGTATTATTGGAGAAAAACGAGAGGCAGCGTTAATAGTTCCTTAATCTAATGATTCGCATTAGCCTTATCGCTGGAATGTCGCCGTTCACGTACTTTGTCGGTGCATTATTCACCGTCAATGACGTGAGCGTAAACACTGGAATTTTTTCCGCCGCGATTCAATAAACGCGCCTTCCATTGAATCGCTCCACTGCAAAGTTTGGCTTCTTCGCTCCATAACGCCTTTAACCCACCAGCAGCATCTTATATAATGAAAGCCAGCTCTGCTAGGCTGTGTATTCTAACCTCATGACAACAAAATCATGGAGGAAGCTAACTTTAAAAAGCAACAAAAGTACACGTTAATTTATCGTAACGTGTAGCCAGTCGCCGATTATGTTTCAGTTTATTGAAGAGGCATTCGACCAAGTATCGCTCTTTAAACAACCACCAGTCGGTCGATCGTTGAACGGTACGATGTTTACAACTGGGAATCACAGAATTCGCTTGCTTTTCCACCAACAACGAGATGATTTTTATCAGTGTCATACCCACGATCAGCTAAAATGTGTTTGCCCTTGATATCAAGGGACTGCAATATCTCGTAACCCGCCACACAATCGTTGATATTGCCTGCCGTCACTTCCATTTGGAGGGAATTGCCCAGAGCATCCACAACCGCGTGAATCTTGAAGGTTAAGCCTCCTCGAGATCGTCCGATCGCTTGAATTGCTGCCCCCTTTTGCTCCCGCGCCATATTGGTGAGCACGGACGATGGAGGCATCAATCATGACACTTTCGGAATCAGGTTCAGTGGACAGCACCTCTAGCATGCGATCGAATATGCCCGTCTTCTCCCATCGGCGGAATCGGCTGTGGACGCTGCTCCAGGAGCCATAGTATTCTGGCAAGTCCCGCCACGGCACTCCTGAACGGATCACCCAAAGCATGCCATTGAGCATCTTACGGTTATCCGTAGCAGGGCGTCCTCTTTGGAGTTTTCGTTCTAGCGGCAAAAGATCTTTTAGTTGTTCCCATTGATCGTCTCGTATCGTCTTCTCATATGAATAATTTACCAAACCATTGCGGGTTTTAGTAGTTTGAATACACACCCTAGTACATAGAACTATTCAATTCTTTTAAATCCATAAGTCTCTAATTGGTTCCTGTCTTTTGCATTTAGTTTCGGCACAGCCCATATTAATGAATATTTAGCTCTGGTGCTTGCAACATATCCTATTCGTTTTGATTCGCCTTCCTCTTCCATCCACTGTTTCCAATGCCCACCGATACTCTTTTGATCTTTACTCGAAACGACCATTACACTTTCGAAACCACAACCTTTAGCAGAGTGGATTGTATTAATTCTTATTGACATAGAGGTCTCAAGCATTGATATCGCGTCGATGGCACTTTCTGCTGTACCTGAAGGTGTACGTAAAATAGGTAAACTATTAAAATCACGCGGATTTTCATCATATTCATTTAAATTTTTATATGTATTCAGCAAGATAGAAGGGAGTTGTTCCCTTGCTGTTTTATACCACTCACCATATTTTTTATTTTCAAAATTATTTATAAAAGAGTTTGAGCAACAGGCTTGAAGGAAATCCTTGATAAAAATCCGCCATCTGAATGCAGATTTAATATCAATTGGACAAAAATAATTATCTTTATTTTTCGATCCACCTAACCATTTTTGCAATTGCTTTCCTGCAAGTTCTAACGCCATTATTCTAGTTGATTGTTGTTTCGCTTTCCAAAGTTGAATTGCATCTAATATCAAATGAACGCTTCTTTGATCTAAACGTACTTGCAAATTTGATTTTAATGAAAGTTGACGAACTAAAATAGAGGAACTTTCAGGTTGGATATTGAATAGGTTTAAGAATGACAAATATTTTTCTTGAAGTACTTGTAAGTCATCATATTCATAGTAACAAACACTATTGTCACTTAATTTATTGTTGGTTCTTCCTGCTATTGTTGTTGTGATAGAAGATATACGATTTGATACATCAACAATCGGTTGACAGCTTCTAAAATTATCAGTTAATTTATAACAAATAAAGTTAGACAGGAACTCCTTTGTATATGTTGGGTTGGCATTCTTAAAATCGTAGATGGCTTGATTTAAATCACCAATAAAATGAAGTATGTTTCCAGCATCTTTTAATTTCTCAAGGATTTGAATTTCGATCCACGATAAGTCCTGACACTCATCAATTATAATTATTGGAAACCTCTTGGATATTATTGAAGCTACTTTTATATTTTCTTGCAAAGCCTTAAAAGCAATGTTATTCATATCTTCAAAATTTGCAAATCCATCTTTTAAAAATTTAACTTTGTCACTTATGAGTTGTTTCTTAACGTATTCAATTTTATATAACTCGTTATTATTATATTTATTTCGAGTATCTTGAACAAATCTCTGAAAGTTTTTTGAGTTATAGTATTCAGTAATAGTTAATTTGTAATTTTCGGAGAATTGTATATAGTAATCTTTTTTCTGATAATCATAATATATTTGATTTGCGTAAATACTTTCTTGTTTTCCAACTCCATAGACATAGGGAATTTTTGACTTATAATTCTCTAGCCAATGATTTTTAAAAGTATCCATCATTTTATCAACCAACCGATATGAAAAGTCGCCATTTCTCCCATTATTACCAAAAAATTTGTAGCCGAATTTTTGAGCAATAAATCCATGAAGAAATCCTGTTAGTGTCCCAATATAGTGTGGGTGTAATGAGGATAGTTTCGAAAATTGCTCAACGCGATTTTTTATTGTTTCTGTAGCTTCATTTGTGAACGTTAGTACAGCTATTCCGTTGTTTCTATCTGTCCATTTGCTTATTTCATATGACATCTTCATCCCAACAACTTCGGTTTTCCCACTTCCAGCGCATGCCTCTAAAAAAATGTTTTGCTTAATTGAGGAAAATATATATTGGAGCTGCTGCTCCGTCTTTTCTGAAATGCGGCAAACATACCGCTCTTCCTGCGACGATGATTCCTTGTTTGGATTATGAGAACAACTGTCGCAATGAAGAGGGTGGTCTTTCCTGCATAAAACTTTTGACAGTACCTCTTGCATTTCTTCTTTAGTCATGTAAATCACCACCACAAGACCAAATTACTGCATCCTCAATATATTTTGGGACATTTATCAGCTTGCTGATATTTTGCAATATTGCCGTCGAATTAGATTTTTCTGAAGCAATCTTAAACAGTTCATTATTGATTTGAGTTTCGATTATTTCTGCAAATTGTTGAGCAAAAGTTCCTTTACCTATATTCTCATCCTCAATATGCTCAATAATAAACTTTGCATCCTCACTCAAAAGATTCTCATCAACGTATTTATTATCGTACTCAATAATTTTTTCACAATCCTTACTTACCTTTCCATTTCCAGTAGGCCACAAAATTTTAAGCGTTTGCGCCATTAATTTTGTGTTTTTTTCCATAGCAAGATCATATTCAAAAGTTTTTAATGGCGAATGAAATAATCGTGCCCACTTGCTTTTGTTAACATCTTCAATTAATGCTAAGGCGCTATTGTTTCCTTTTGAAGTATTACTGGGAAGTGGGTATGTCTCGATTAACTTTTTTTTGGGCCTTCCGTCATCACTCAAAATTGGCATTCCAACTTTATCGAATAAAGAAATTTCCGTTTTCCCCGGATCATTATCAGTAATACCAGAACAACGGATTGGTAATGTTTCTTCTCCCGAACTATCATCACAATCGGAGAACAACTTCAAAAAATGTTTAAAATTAATGCCATTTATATTTATAACTGAGACCCCTGCCTCTTCCAAGGAACTCGGCAATGGTTTTTTTGAAGTTTCAATTACTGAAATATTATATTTTGCCAGCGTTATTTGCGCTAACACAGGAATTAACATGGCTTCACTGATACCTTCTACTAAAATGATTCCTTTTGAAAAAAGTAACGTTGATTTTGTAACATCTAACCACCGATTTAAATAACCTTTACTATTGCCCATATTGATATCTTTCAAAGCAGTTGCAACAAAATTCTCATCCTTTTGCACGATATGAATTAAGTTGTCTATACTTATTGATGAAGCTAAGACAGGGGAATGTGTTGTAATGACCACTTGAGTATTATGCAACATATCTGTCAACTGCTTTAGGTACTTAATAAATTTTACTTGCAATTGAGGATGTAAATGAGCTTCAGGCTCCTCAATCAGTAATACCGTCACCAAGTTATTGTCTTTTAGCAACTCAAGTTCGGCGAATACTGTAGCGATGTATAAAAGGTTGTTGTAACCTAGACTATTTGTTGCAATATCTCTGAACTTATTGGGATCCGTCTCTCCGCTAAGAGGAAAAAACACCATTTTAATACTCTCAACCACTTTATTAAAAGTTGTCTCTGCAAACTGCAAATTGACACTTTGTCCAAGATGACTTCCCAAGGTTTCCACTAATTTTGTGTTTATGTTCTTTTTAGCTGCTTCTATTTCATTATAGTTCCCATCAGCATTACTAGTGATTATGTCGTTAAAACCTTTGACGCTATCGACAAGTTTCTCTTTATTATCACCATATTGCTTTTTTAAAAGCTGAGCAAGACGAGATTTTTTTCCGTTCACTAATTTCTCTTCAGCATCTCTTAATGGTGGAAAATAAATGCAATCAATACATTCGAAGGTTTCTTCTTCGAAAATACTTGCTTTTGATTGTCCTCCCCAAATTTCTTTTTTATAGTAGCCTTTCCGGTTGGGATTGGCGTTTACTTCTAAATGGAGTTGTGCTTTGAACTCAGCATCACACCATGATAAGAAGGTTACTTCTTCATCTGGGGTTAATGAATCAAAGGTGATATCAATTTTAATATTTTCAGAAGAAACTTGTTTATCGAGCGATATAAAGAAGTCATCCTCCGATATATTCATATATGAAAACTCATTTTCTTTGAGAATTAACCTCAATGCATTTATTATAGTGGTTTTCCCTGATCCATTCTCACCGACTAAAACATTAAGTCCTTTGTTAAATTTTATTCGTGAGGTTTCCTTCGCATTTTTATACCCAGCCACTTTTAGCTCAGATATGTACATTACCCCACCTCTTTCTAAGCCTTTGAAATTTGATATACGTGTTAGAACTCTGGAAAGGTATCTTCATTCCCTTTATGTTTTGTACTTTTGGCTTCTGTCTTCAGGTTATATATAATTTCCACTTCAAAACTGACAACCTCAACAATTCGTATTTCATTGTTCTTTTCAAAATTAAACAATGCATAGTTTGTATATTTTCTATCGCTTACACCTTGATAAGCCACACCATGAAATCCAATTTCAGCACAGCAATTACCAATATAATTGGTTAGTAGATAAGCCTTTTTTAAGGGCTTACTCTCTTCGTTTATCTCATTAAAAAAACCCTGGAAACTATGATCAAACAAACCGATGTTAAACAACTTCAATTTTTTTCTCGTTTTAAAAAGAGCAATGTCAATATTTTCATCGTTTAACGGATGAATTTCATACGGGATGGCTTTCATTCGATTACTCAGATATAAAACAGATATGCCAACAGCATTATAACGTCCGTGCTGAGGCAATCCCTCGGGTGGATTCCAGATTTCATCTTCTCCAAATACATGTTTCCTATCTTTTTTTCGTGCCCTTCCCCTGAAAAGTTGAGTCCCACTTCTTAATGCTATATAGTCTCCCTTTTCATAATGTTTTTGCAGAAGATCATATACTTTTTTCCCCGTTTCATGCTTATATGCCAGAAGAGGATATTTCAAAAGATGCTGTTTAAACTCATGGAGTTCCTGCCAACTAAGATCAATATTATATTTTTGGGCAAACTGAGAAAACTCAATAAAGTCAAAGTCATCTAATCCAAATACCGAATTTGTTTCATATTCATCATATACTTGATCATAAGATTCAAAAGTACCTCCATCCGGATTATGGGAATAATCAATTGGCTCTTCACCATAGTGGCAAGTTTGACATCGTAGATGTTCAAGTATTAGCTTTTGGAACTTATCGTCTATTCCTTCCCCCCACAAAAAGCTTTCAACGGATTGTCCTGCGTTGTTTTCAATAAAATTACTCGGGTCTTCTTCATCTTTATTCCAACGATAAACATCATAATCAAGCTGCGCGCCAACACATTTGAAACACCCATAAATTTTTGTTGAAAGCTTGCCTCCGATTAACACGAAGATGGGTATGATCTTCTCTTCAAAATACTCTTCAGGATAATACTCAACGTAAGCTTCAAGCTTTAAATTACACAGTAAACAATTATACTTTGTTTTTTCTGTTTCTCTTATGATCCGAGGTCTTCTGCTAATACTTACTTTTATATTTAGCCTGTTAATGACTTCGATTAGATCGTCAAAACAACTCCTGCAAATGACGTAGCACTCGTTCATATCTCCCACTCGCCCATTTAGTAAAATTTAACATGGTGCAATATTTTTCATAATTCGACATATCTGATCAAAATCCTTTTATTCCTCCTCTTGTCTGTGAGATCGCACTGATAATTCGACGATCACGCACATTAAAAGGAAGCAAGCGGAAAGCATGTCCCTATAGAGGAACAAAAAACCTCAAAAATCCTATAAGGTCAAGGGATTTCGGCGTTTCACACCACCTTTCCCCAGTGCTACAAGGTATTGCGGGAAATCATCGAAAGGCGACTAAAATTGGACGTTTGAGAGAACTCGGAGAGAACGACACTCGAATCAGCCAACTCCACAACCATCCCAAATGTTATTGGAGCAATGGTTTTGAAAATTTCAGGGCTGTCCCATAAAGTAAGATTTGGCTCGCTTTGCGAACAACTCATTTGAGAATCAAAGAACATATATGAAAAATAACGGTGTATAGGGAGTTATCCCTGCGCCGCTTAGTCTACTGCCGCCTTATTATAAATTTATAAGCGATCGAAATCCGGCCGACCTCAAGACTCACCTCAGTCGCGAAGTATCAGGAGGCTAAATTTATTAATCGGTCAACCTATACCAGATCACCTTACATCGATCGTTAGTCTTCCGACGACAGTTCAATTTCAGTAATGCTTTCTTGTTCCAGCCGAATTCTCCGCTCCAGCATGGTTTGCATTACTGGAATCCAAGCTGCGTATCCAGGGTCATCCAGAGCCGCTTGAATTCGAGATGCATATTCATCAGATACTGAGGCGGCCTGCCGCTCGTAATTCAGGAGGACGGCGGAATTCATCCAAATTGGCTCCAACGAGGGAAACAGCCGAGTTTTGATAAATTCAAAAATGCGGATGCCCCCTAGATCAATATCCCCCCAATGCATGATTGGAATGGGCTTATCTCCCTTATCCACTGCATTCGACAACATTTTCAGGAAGTGCTGCAAAAGTCGATGGGGAAATCCCCCCGTGTAGATGATCAACTCTTCAGCAGCATATAATTCACGTTGTTCGACCCATTGATGGTAGCTGGACAAATTCTCAATCGTAATTATTCGACGTGCATCGGTAGTCATATCGTTAATGAGTTCAACCGTCTGACGGGATAACCCAACACCACCCATCAGTTCTTCTGTAGAAATCCAACCTCCGCTTTTACTCCGAGCCCTGAGAGGACCGCATAGATAAACATACTGCGGATTACGGGTTAGTCCGATGAAATCAAGCCATTCCTCATCTGTTTCTCTCTGTTCCCCCGAGGCTTGCTTCACTACATTTAGCAGTCGTTTTAATACTTCCCGTTCCAGATGCTTGGAATCCTGAAATAACTGCTGGCTAAACAATCTGAGTGAAACAACCTTTCCGTCAAGCTTCGACAGTTGTAGCAACGTCCGCACCAGATCAACGTAGCCAGATGGATTATCCAGATCGAGATATGACGTCTTTCCTTCCAGTAGTCCTGCCCGAACCCTTTCTCCCCAATCTGCAACCCAAGCCCACGGATGTTGTACAAGAGGTTCAAATATCTCTCGTAAGCGATTCAGTTTTTTTCTAAGCGACATTCTCCCGGAAAGAGAATAAGCTTCAACAAGCATGTCCCAGTTGAGATAAATGCGCTCAACTTCTTGAAAATTACTGAACTTTCCCCATCTCAAAGAGATGATTCCCTTGTACTCCAAATCAATCAGGATCTCGTTCATCCATTGACGTTTCATAAAATCCATTTCATCTGTATAGTCCGAGTTAAACGGACTTTTAGACATGACGAGTTGCGGCCGTTGTTTGCCAGGCTCTCCGCTTTGGAAGGACTGGCTCTGTTCATATTTTTCCAGAAGCGTACTTAGGAGCTTGCGAGAAAAATGTTGTTTGAAGGCCTCCTCCAATCGATCCGATTCAATCTGCACTCATTACCTCTCCTGTCTCTGACATTGGGGGGTGTTGTCTAAAATAACGTTTCTTGCCGCTCGGCAATGTCCATAGCCCCACTTATTTCATCGACATCGTCGTCCAAAGTGATATCGTGTGCTTTATCAGTTTCTGATTCGTCAAGCTCCTCCCAACGATCAATCATATCCACGTAGCATTGATAGTTGTGCTTGCTGACAAACAAGGTAGTCGACACTTCTGGCGCCATATGCTGCATCTTCTCATCAGGAACAGCGGCAATCAATTGCAACCCTAATCTCTTGATTAACCGAAGGCTTGATTGAATTCGTTGCTCGTCCATCTTGTTGAACGCTTCGTCAAAAACGACCAGCCGCGATGTCTTATTGTTTGAATACAAGTGATGAAATGATGCTAAAATAGCAATATAGAAAGGCGTTTGCGTCTCCCCGCCAGATTTCTCCTTCAACACTTGCGAAAATCTGGACTTCGCCCCATTGCCTGAAGTAATAACTATATCGAAATCCAGGTACTGTCGATAATCTGTAAACTCATCTAGTTCACCAACCTCACCCCGCACCAGTTTTTCAAACAATTCATGAAGGTTGGCTGTACGCTCGCTTTCAGGAAGCTCAAACAATGAACCTTTTTCCATAAGCATAGGGTCCATAATAGCGTCATAAAACTTTTTATAACGTTCATTGGCTCTTACTTCGAAATGATACCGATCATCCGAAAAAGGAAAATGACGCAAGGCATAGTTAAGCTGATCAAACTCACGACGGGCCATCTCAATAGCTTCACGCAATTTGAAAATAAAGTGTGATTTAAACTCTTCCTCGGACTCTGCTCGAGCCGCTTCCACCTTTGACTGATACTCTGGAATATTCAGATGCTCAATCGTTTCAAATAACTGATCGTAGACCGTATTTTCTTCATCATGAATATCGGCGCTACTGGCATTATAACGAGTTCGTAATGTAACAACTGCTTTGAACTGATCATCACGAAGTGTCTGCTGCCCTCTCCAACTGCTTGTATAATTCTGCAGCTTTTGCGCGGTGGGTATTGTTTGCTTCATGGCTTCTTCATATCGTTGCACTGCCCGTTGCTCGCATTCTAAACCCCAATCGTTTACCCATTGATGGCAACTTTCCTCTGCATCTCGGATCTTGTTTTCTTGTATGTGGACACTGGCAACGCCTTGCTTGCATTCTTCCTCCAGCTTTCCTTTTCTCTCTTTATATTCTCCTAGTTTGGTTAGCCACTCCTGCTCCTGCTTGCTCCAACGCCCATACTCACTTTTTAAACGCTCAGATTCTGTCAAATCCAGCGTTCTTAAACTGTTCCGATCTTGTTCTAGCTCGAAAGCAAGCTTGTCCAGTTCCCGCATAAGACCCGTATTTGCTGCAAGACGAGCATATTGGGATTCTTTTTCCTTGGTTAGGCGCATTCGAGTCTGGAAAACACTATGCAATTGCCTGCGATGGGCATGCGCTTCCTGGAGCTCTGTCAATTCAGCTCGTCGAATTTCCAACTGGCGAATAATTGCCTTTGCCCCCATATACGGAACTTCATACTGCTTCTTGGCCATTTGTCTCGCTACATAATTACTGTATACCATACAACTCTTCGTTACCGCAGTACGATGGCGTCGAAGCTCTTGTTCATTTGCCGCTTTCATAACCCTGCCAAGCAGATGCTCAACGTGAGCCTGAATGACAGGATGGATAGCTTCCACCTCATGGGCTAATGCCCCCTTCTCGGAAGTGCCAAGAAATCTTTTTTCCTTTTCAGTATCTACCAGACCTACGCCTTCCAATTTGTACTTCCACTTCTCCTGCTCATAAATGCGTAACGCTTCCGAAACATAATTGGGCTCGACCAATATGTCAAACCTCTGGGTATTGAGGTATCCTTCAATAGCGTTTCGCCATTCCTCATCCATCAGTTCGGTCTCTTCGCAAAAAATCCATACCTCCGAACGGCCATTTAATCTTTCCTCTAATAAAGCTTTCAATTGGCGAACCGGTTCCGAATAACTGCGCCGTTTCTGTTCCAGTTCTCTAATAACCCGCTCCAATTCCCGAATTTGTTCTTCGTCGGCTTTAAGCTGTTCTTGTAAACGAGACTCGCCAACAACAAGGCGCTGATGCCACTTCGACAATTCGCCTCCTATAGTCTCCAATCGCTTCTGCCATTCTTCATCCTCATGCTCTTCCAATTTCGAAAACCGGACGATTTCCAGTAGACATTGCAACGTCTCCTGATGCTTATTATTAGCCGCTTTTTCCTGAGTTTCTAATATCCAGTATTCATTGTCAGACCAACCGATAAGTTGTCCTACAAGCTCAACCTCTTGTAGCAGCTGATTTTCATACGTTTGTTTAAGCCTTCTGGATTCCTCAAGCTTTGCTTGACCTTCCTTTACTTTCAATTCAAGCTCTTTTTTTCTTTTTTCAGCCGCATTATCTTGCCAACGTTGGTACGCTTTTTTGCTTTCCTCGCTTGCTTCTTGGCGCTTGGTTTCTGCTAAAGCAATATTATCCACATTCAAGGCTAACTGTTGCTGCGAGTGGGCCAGGTTGCGCTCCTTTTGTTCTTTGTATTCACACTCTATCTCTAATCTCAAACGACGAATCACATAGTCCTGCTCCTTCGCCGTCTCCCGGTATCTTACATACATCCGATAACTCTCCTGAATGCTCTGCAGTTGTACTTTTCGTTCCTGCAGTCGCTCCAGTTCCAGTTTGTACCGTTCGTGAAGTTCAAAATTATGCTTTAACAAATCTAATTGAAGTTCCCGTCGGTCAAGAATATAGTCATAGACAAAATCGCGGATGTCAGAAATCGGCTTAAACGAGAGCGCCTTAGTGAATACTTTGAAGAAACGTTCAGGTAATCCTCCAGCCCTTGCAAGCAGCGCCTTTAAGTAATTGGACTTGTTACGTTCAAACAACGCTTTGTTTCGAACTCCTCTTTTTCCAATCGTTCCAGATGCGCCGCCATAACGACGATGAAACTCTTCCCGATTCAACAATTCGTGACGAGAGTTTACGAAATCAAGCTGTTCCAGCCTGGTTTCTGCCAGTATAAAATATTCTTCATCGTACGTACGATCCCGATAAACATCCACGGCAATCCCAATAATAAACGATTCCTGCTTCTTTTCGTCCAGAAATTCGGAAACGATGTAGGTTGTAAAATCCCCATCACGAAGAAACGAGCGTTCGTCGTTTCCGATTTTTCCTTTTAAGTAATTGATATAGCTCCTTTTTGCTTCATCTGTAGCCGCATTAAAACGAATTAGCCGCTGATCAGCAACGAACAGAACTTGAAGTGCGTCGATAATGGTAGATTTTCCAGCTCCATTTTGGCCGGTGATAAGCGTCTGTTTACCAAACTCTATGGTCACATCCGTGAAGTAATGCCAGTTAATCAACCGCAGCCGCTTCATCCATTTCATCCAGTATTCCCCCCTTCTTTTCTGATTCATATCGTTCAAGACGCTCCGTCAATTGTTTCATCTCATCCGCCTGGATTACATACATCCATGTGTGGAACAGCTTAAAACGGGCATCATCCGATCTCTGTTCCGCATCAAGCGGTTCCATTAATTGAACTTGGACACATAATCGTACTAGCCTGTCTAACACGGTAGGCTTAACCCATTCCATTTGAAAAGTCTCATATTTACTTCGAATATCATAGAGTGTCACCATCGGGAAATCAGCCAGAGACAATCCCTGTCTCTTTTCCTCATACAAGATCCGGAGGATTAGCAACCAAATCGTATGATCACGATCGAGCCTTTTTCGCAATCGGCTGTCATAAATATGCAAATAAACGCATTCATGCCGTTCATCGACAGTTAATTCCCAACCTAAAAATTGAAAATAGGAAGCTAAGTTGGTACGATTCCGACGTATTACCGCATACATCTCCCTTTCCTTTTCCTTGACAAGCATATTCACTTCTAATAATCTGTTTATTGCTTCCCGCACTTTTTCACGTTCCGAATCGCCTAATTCTTGAAACACCATTACGACTGCCCCCCTCTCCGTTTAATGGTGTGGTTGTCGAACCGATAATTACCGATTACAAGCACTTGCCGATCGGTCCGACGCTGAAGGCGAAACGAAGACCCGCCGTCGTTGCCGTATAAGTAGACATATCCGAGTAAAATAAATTCTTCAGCATTATGAGGAGCCAGTTCCATTAGTTCCATTTCAGTCCTGCCATCCAGCTTTTGCAATACATAATCATTGACTTTTTTGCGAGTTATAGCTTTACGCATTTTTTCAACGCTTTTTTCCTTCAGCTCCTGCCTTATGTGCTCAGGCATATCAATAACAATATGGGCCTCTGGTTGATGGGGTGCCCTTTTCCGCCGCGGCGGCAACAATGAGTGATCAGATAGCGCTCTGATCTCACGTATTGCAAATATCCGATCTTGTTCCTCAGATGGCGATACCTTGCCAAGCAATTCTAGCAGCTTAGCGATTTGCTGTTCTGTTCCTTCACTCTGCTGGCTCAAATAACGAGCTCGTTCAAATGAAGAACGTAAATACTGGTTGTGACGGACATCAATTTGATAAAATAATTCATCCAGTCCAAGGAAAGTTTCTTCGATGAAAAACAACGCTTGACGAACTGCCCTTTCAGCTTACTCCAGTACGGCGTATAGCCCGCTTTTCACCCCGTCAAGAGCCGCTTCTTCCATTATTGCCGAATCAAGCAGCCATTGCTGCACAGTATTTAAAATTTGCATACGGTACCGGGCTACATGATCCGATGTTTTAAGACGGTGATAGCTCTTATCAATAATTTGTGATTTATATTGTTCAAAGTGATGATCCAATACATCTTGAATTGAAGTTTTACGAACAACCTGTTCCATATGAGCTTTCATATTGTTATACAGCGCGATGAGTTCTTGTCGGAACTGTGCGCTGACATCAGCAGCGCTAAGTACCGCAGAACAAGGCTGTAGCTTGGCAGCTTCACCTGTGAGCGATTGATATATAAGAAAAGCAAATCGCTGATATTCTACCGATTTTGCTTCACATAATTCCTTAAATAGACCGATAAGCTTACTGGAGTAATGAGGCAACACCAAATAACGGTCAAACTGACTGCGAGTTTCAACACTAATCCAACGCATGGTTTCCAATCGTCTGAGAATAGCATTTGCTTTCGCCCGTGTAGCCTCCTCTAATGAAATTTGCTCAGGTTCGCGTTGGAGCAATGGTTTTTCATCATGATCCGGTTCGTGGATAGATTGGCCCAATTCTTCGTGAGTCTCAAGCAATTCCTGAATCAGGTCCCTCATCACTTCATATCGAATGCCAAACCGCTCAGCTTGAACGTTCTCATAAAGAAGCAACAAAATCTCCGCATAAATCTGTTTATTCGATCCCGTTAACAATAAGAAAAGTCCATCGGGAATTACATCAAATAATTTCACACCACTCAGCTCATTCCCTGAAGAAAATGACAGATTATTTACTGACAGAACACCAAGCTCTCTAGTTTATAGCAAAATAGACTCAGGACATTTAGCCTTGAAATAGAATGACAATTCCCCGACCCAATTCCAATATCCATACTTCCATCCAAATTGAATGCAAGCCACTATGATATATTTCTACATTTTTCTTATTTTTCCTGCATCTAAAGCCTCTTGACTTACTAATCATCTTGTAAGAGTGAAGAATCACTTAATATTCACGCCACACAAAAAGCAAGCGAATCTGCAATAGACAGGTTCGCTTGCTTTTAATTAACGATCGGGATTGATTAGGGGACAAAAACCTATCTTTCAAAAAACGGTAATGGCTTAATGGCGCATGTGGCAGATAAGGTTCTTTCAGCAAACTGATTTCCTCTTCCGATAAATGGAGCGATACGGCGGTGACCGCATCCTCTATATACTGGATCTTGGTTGCGTCGACAAGCGGAGCGGCAATGACAGGCTTCGAAAGCAGCCAGGCGAGCGTAATTTGGGTCATGGGAAGACTGCGGTTTCCAGCCACCTCGGCCAGCCTGTCAACAATCGTCTTATCCATATCTGGCTTGGATATGAGTTTGCGCTCGCAGACGGTCCGTTTTTGCACGTTCGGTTTGCGTTCAACCTCCCAGGGCGGCGATAGCCGTCCGCGCGCCAATGGCGACCAGGGTGTGACCCCGTTCCTTCCGACTCGCACAGCGGCAGCATTTCCCGTTCTTCCTCCCGATAAACCAGATTATAGTTATTTTGCATGACAATGAACCGATGCCAGCCTTTGGCGCGCTGGATTTCTATAGCTTCCATAAACTGCTTGGCGTATAGGGTAGAGGCGCCCAGCCAGATCAATCCACTTTCACCGGGCCTTGATTGAATCTAAGTTATGGTTAATCGGCGAAGCTCGGATTTTTAGTCCTTCCCACCAGGTCTGCACGAAAGTATACACATGAAGGCCGCATAAAGAGTAGACTATCAAAAGTATCTTTAATACATGAACGAGCAGTAAATGAATCCTCCCCGCAGCTCACTGTGGGGAGGATTCATTTACTGCCATGCTCTAACTCCTGTACCCTATACATTATATCCACTACTGGATCATAATCCTCCGCAGCTTCCCGCACCAGTTGGATATACGTGGAGAATGACTCTTTTGTCTTCTCGTCCTCACATGTTATAATAAATCGCTCCAGCTCCTCGGCGTAATCACGCAACTTGTTCGCTTTATACCAGTTCTTCATTTGATTCTCAATGTTTTGTTTTAGTTTCTGTTTGTGAAGATTGTACTCTTCAAGTTGCTGAAGCTCCCGCTTCCTGGCCTTTTCTAAGGCTTCAACACGTTCCTGCTCTTTTTTCTTCACTTCATATTCGTACTCAGCTATATATCTAGATACGCTTATCCCAATTGCATTTTTCAAAAAATCCGTGAGAATCTCACCTATTTGTTTTTCAAGAGAGTGATCCAGAGTTTCGTTAAAACAAAGGGGTTGCACCGTTTTATTCCTAGATGCATATCCGAGAATCTCTGTAAACTCCATTTTGAACAAACCACTGGGGATCTTTTCATACATGGGACATAAGCCAGCCGTCATACTTCCAGCTTGTAACTTTGACAAAAGAGAACGTCTTTTGACCATAATCTCAATCAATGAGACGGAATACTCATGGTTCAGTAAACGTATCCTGATATTGTCCTGCTCTCCTGCACAAACGCTCACACTCCCACCCAATTCACTAACTGCATCAATCAAGCGATTCATAATTCTATATGCTCGATTCGCTTGCTTTTCGGATACGTCTATGAACAATACAGCTTTGTTCTTGCGGTTTTCCACCTTTGAAATCCTTTGTGAATACGAATCAATCTCTTTGTAAAATTGATGCTCTTCATCACGAGCATTACGGTAAGCAATCTCATCCTGATATTCTAGGATCAACGGATGCAAGTACTTATTGTGCTTCACAGTTTGAATATCCTTACGCCATTGATTGAACTTGGTCATTGATTCCGGCATCAGCAGTTCAATTGCATCAAGCTCTTTTAGCTGATTTATCGGATAATTGCTCATGTCCTTTAGTTCTATAAAACCGTGTCGCCACACCACCTATTCGCCCTCCTTACCAAAAAAAGAGAAACCACCTCTTAGCAGATCGTCAACTAATTCTTCAAGCTCAACTTCAGAAGCCATCCCCTCAGGCACTACATAACGGCTCAAATTATCATTTAAAAATGCTGAAAACGAGCCTAAGAAATCCGAGTTCTCAGGATAATCATATTTATATAGATACGTATTTCCATCTTTATAATGTTTATGAGAAAATCCCGTTCGGTTAGGAAGCTTGGACAAATGAATTCCAATGATGCTCGTTCTGATCTCAGTAAGTCGATTGAAGTCTTCCTCGAATTCGGCCTTATAAGTCTTCCGCTTGATCAGCTTTGAAATATCTATAGTAAACTTTAATTTAAACTTCATTTCTTTTACTATTTTATGGATATTCACAACATCCTCTGCTGTTTGCATCAAATACTTTAACTTTCCACTTTGCTTTTGCGGTCCATTAACTAAAGCAATTTTTATAGTTTTATATTTTTTCAGGCTTTTTTCGAGAATTGAGAACTGCTTGAAGAACTCCTCTTCACCGTAGGTTTGAGACCGCAATGGGGATAATAATTCCAGTGTATCAGGTATTCCATACTGGGAAAACGTGTCCATCAGATTTTTTATAACAACATCAAGCCTTGCTGTGTCTTTCCACAATAAATCATTGTCTTTCTCATAGCTCAGACGCAAAATGTATGCCTCATTTGGAGCAACCTTTAAAGTACCTGTTGTCGTTTCTAGAAAAATCATATTACTCTTGACATCTGCCGGGTACATCATGTCTTTCGTTGTTACTGGCACTAACACATTAATCCGTTTAACCAAGCTCACTCTTCCTGTCGAAATACATAGATTTACATATTCGGGCCAGTAGTCCTCATCATTTGCATTTTCAAATACCCATACATACATGATCAGCATTTCCAGTTCGCCTTTACGTCCATTAATAAAAGGGCGATGCTCGTTCTCTCTATAAAGAATATCCATGTTAAAAGGATTATCGTTGTATCTGTGGTTGTAACGATTAATGTAATAGAACTGCTCCGATTCCCTAATATAAATGCGCTCTATGTACTCGTTGAAAAAAGTGCCTGTATAGCTCTGAGCAAATTCGAATAAATTCACACCGTAACTGCGGAATGCCTCCTTTACCCAGCTAACCAAAGAGTTATCCAAATACTTGAATCCAGAAATGGACGGTTTTTCTGTCTCTTTTGCTTTTATCTCTTTTGCCAGAATGATCAATTGATCCCGATACTGATCAATTTCTGTTCCTTTCATTTTTGCACTGCTACAGAACTTATGAATCGTATTCTCATACTCCTCGGTACTGTAAATAAGATGAACGTATTTCCGTTCATACATCCATGACTTCAGTAATCGATCTATCCGGCTCTTTGTTTTTTTATAGTATTCAATAACAAAGCCCTTGCTTTCAGGAAATAAGCCTTCTATCTCTTGGGTGATTTTTAATGCTGATTGTTCTGTCTTGATGTTCTCATAATCGTATTCTTCCGGATTCAGATAATGATTGAAATAATCCATGACATACTTCAGAACCGTGGACATATTTTCGGCATGATTTTTAAAATTGAATTCATCAAGGTTATCTTTTTTCTTCATCTTTGTTATGTATTGTTCAACTGAAAGCATATAGTTCCCTCACTTTCAAATCGTTTGGGTTCAAATGCAAAAATTCCGAATCTATGGATGGATTCTTTTCTTCGTCAAGTCTTACTCATTCGAAGTGTTCATTTACACGTTCTGGCAGGTGTTTCCCTAATGATTGGAAACAGCCCTGTTCTACCGTTGTTAACTCATACAGACAATTATGATCGAAACTCTATAATAGATTTTCGACATACTTGTTTGCGGACTTGACGTTCATAAAAAGAACATCGTTGCCTGCACCATTACGTCTGAAGGTAAGGAAATCCGTAGGTTGGGCACCATGACCGACGATTTGATCTTGCTCATGGTGCTCAAGACCAAAAAATGCACTCATGCTGCTATGGAAAGTACAGGACCATACAGGAAACCGATATACAATTTGTTGGAGCTTGAGGATATGGAAGCACTTGTTGTAAACGCCCAGCGGATCAAGAGAATGTTCCGGGCCGTAAAACCCTATCTATCATAAATGACGGCTAAGCATCTATTTTAATGCAAACAAAAACCTTTCAAGCGGCTCGGAACGATTTGCTTGTTTTGAATCACATCAACCGCTCAATATTAATTTAAGGATGTATTTTGATGTCATAGTCAACATCAATTTTTATATTTTCCCAATATTTCAACCATTGCTCTTCCGTTATTTCTTTAGAAAACGGCTTAAGCGAATGTGTTCCGACCGCTAAGGGATCCACTTTCCACTGTTGCATTTTATTTAATAAATCTGACGTTTGTTCCTCAAGGTAGACCTCAATCTCATGAATTAAATGCTCCAATTGTTCCTCACTTTGAATTTTCTTTTCTCCCTGGTATTCCTCAATTCTTCCGTTCAATCCCACGTGTAAAGACAAGGATGAATAGTCCCTCGATAGTTTCATGCGAACATTGGATCGAATACGTCCTAAACTGATAGATAACTTTGGAATGGCCAAGACTTTTAAGAAATGATCGTTATCCAGAAGTTGAAAAATTTCATCGTCCACGTCTTGAATGACCATTACTTCTTTATCTTTTTGGAAGAAGGCTGTCCCTACGTAATTGAAATTGTTCTTATCCGAATGAAAAACCGGTAGGATCGGATCCTTAAGAGGGGAATAGAACATCTTCATAAATTGATGAATATTGACGATGCTCATTTCACCTTGGTTATGCTCCTCGTAATGCTTTAACATCCGGTAAAGAAAATAATCTTGGTTTTCTTGCTTCGTCAATTGATTTTTTATGTATTCATCAAAATCGCCTCTGACAATCAATAAATAGACACGCATTGAAATATCGGGATCAACCAATATCGTATTGATCAGCTTTTCAATGCCTCCTTTTTTTGCCAGCTCCTCATTGATTAATAACATTCGCAGCTGCCCCTGCTTTAATTCCCGATAATAAATTAAATTAAACTCCTTGCCTCCCTGCTTTAACAGATCGACTTCCTTGGAGAGAAGACGTTTTTTTTCTTTGATGAGTGGTGGTACTAAAGTGCTGATTTTCAACTTTCCTTCCGTCCCCTTGTCAACCGACCAAAAAACTACCGGAGCGATCTCTTCGATCATATTGTTCTCGACATATGGAGAAGAACAACCGGCCATCCACATAAGGCTTACAATCGCCAATAAACCATAGTGCTTGTATGGTACCATGCCTACATACTCTCCTTTCGTTTAACCACAGTGAAAAGGATCGTAGGAACAAGTAAATAAATGAATGCGCCGAGCCAGATTTGAATGTTCAGTAACATCTTTTGACCCGGAACCGTTTCCCATAACCATTGATCCATTATGATGATGCTTATCAAAATGACGAACCAACTCGACAATAATCCGATCCGAGTCGTGCGTTCGTTCATTTTTCTCATAAAGACTCTTCCGGCTCCATAAAGACACAACAGAAGAATTGAAATGTCAAACACATAATTAAACATATGAAAAGAGATAAGGATGTAATCGATTCGTTCTAAACCGCTCGTTTGAATGTAGCTTCCCATATATACTACCGGAAAATTGATCTTGCTTAAGAAGTTCGAACCGTAAAACAATACTGAAGCAATGAACAATAATGAATATTCCATGATCGTCAGCATGTTTCCAATGACAAGATATTTCGATATTTTTTTATTGGAGCTTAACCATGGAACCATAAAGGCCAAATATACTGGACCGGAAAATGCCGACCAAATAAACAACAAACCCTGCCATGATTGTCCTGACCATTCGGTGGGTATGAAAGGATACAAATCGCGGTAATTTGCAATCGGCGGAAAGAAAAAAGGAATAAACACGATTAAGATCCAAGCCCCGCAAAGAAAGGCGATGACAACAAAACGCAATGTTTTCTCCATTCCATGTGAAGCCACAAATAAGCTGATCAAAAGAATCATTAGGACCAGCCACTTTTTATTCATTGATGGATAAATAAAACTATGGAGCATTTCAACGTATCCCAGTGTGATGATTGAAATTTTTAACAATATGATCAAAAAACCAAGTATTGCGAAAATTTGAACCATCCGTTTCCCGAAAAGCTGTACAAATCCTTGATAGCCTTTCGTTGCATAACTGGAAGTAAACCATTTGGACAGCATCATCAAATTAAGTTGGGACAGCAGCCCCATGACGACAATTCCCCAAACCATATACGAATGAACCAAATAAACCGGCATGATTAAAATAAAATAATGCATTTGCGTGCGATTAACCAATAAAAGGAAATAGATGCCACCAAGGGTGGAAGTTCGATTGTATAAGGATAAAGTCTTCATTTCTTCATCTCCTGCCGCCATTTCCGTAGTGGTTTTAGATAACCCGGACGCGTTTTCATCCAAATTAATGGGCCGCGGATAAAGAGGTCGATCCAATCCTTCCCATAAAAAGGAGCAATCGGCGCTAAATAAGGTTGACCTAATGACGTTAATCCATGGAGATGTGCAAGAATCCCGATCAGCCCGATCACGATTCCCGGCAACCCAAGAAACGATGCAAGGATAAGAAGAAACACTTGCATCAGAACCATGGATTTTGTCATTTGATAATTGGGAACTAAAAAGAAAGCAATAGCGGATATACCCATCAAAACAATTAATACTTTACTTGCAAAGCCTGCTTCTACAGCCGCTTGTCCAATGACGATACCACCGATAACCCCTAACGTTTGACTGGTTTTGGTCGGCATTCGCAAACTTGCTTCTTTGATGATTTCCAGCGTTACGATCATGAAAAATCCTTCCGCAAACGGAGTAAAGGGCAATTTGCTTCTCGATTCCAATAATACGAAGAGAATCGGCAGCGGAACCATTTGGTAATGAAATGTCGTTAATGCAACATAAAAAGGAATCATCGTCAAAGAAACAATAAAACTTCCGTACCGGATTAAACGTAAAAAACTGGCTACCGGCCAACGAAGGAAGTAGTCTTCAGGCGATTGGAATAAATGAAAAAAAGTAATGGGAGCAATTAAGGCAAACGGTGAATTGGAGACCAATAGCGTCAGCTTTCCCTCACCTAAGGCGTAGGCGCAGGAATCCGGCCGATCCGTTTGTAGTAACTGTGGAAAGACCGTATGATGATGATCTTCCATAAAAGCTGCAAGCTGAGCGGAGTCTAAAAACTGATCGAAATCCACACTTTCAATTTTCTTTCTTGCAAGGGAAACAAATTCCGGATTAATTAATCCGTCTATGTACAGTAACACAACTTTCGTTTTACTCAGTGAACCGACAGTGAAGCTTTCCGTTTTTAATGTCGTTATAGGCAAACGCCTGCGTAACATTGTAATGTTTTTATCGATTTGTTCGCTGAAACTGTCTTTCGCTCCATATATAACAGTTTCCGTTTGGGAAGATTGAATTGCCCGACCCAAAGGATTTTCCAGTTGGACGCCTAACCATTGATCGTTGACTGAATCGTTTAGAAGAATAAATCCTTGCATTATTTTTTGCTCAGCATCTTCGATCGATATAATTTCCGAAACTTTAGCATTGGCTATGCATGAAGAAAGCGACTTGTCAGCACAACGATGAAGTGGCTGAATAATCGCCTCGTTTAAACGCTCTTGATCTATTAACGTTTTTATGTATACAAGATGGACTGAAGCACTGGTACCCATTCTGTGTTCAACGACTTCGGCATCATCCATATGGTTTAATTTCTGTTTTAATTCATCAAGCCATGTGGACATTTGATGATTTTTTATTTGAGGGTCGTATTTTTCAACCATAGTCTTCTCCATTATTAAAGTAATCAAAATCATGTGGTTAATATCTTGCCCTGTAATCGAAAAATCATACGACCTGCAATTTGTATTTCAAAACCGCATAACGTTTTGAGATGTGGTTTGAGTCAAACAACAATACTATATGTAGCCTAAGGGAGTAGTGGATTTATTTGGTGTTAGATATGCCGAGGTGATAATCAAAAATAATTTAAGTGTAAGGAATTTGTCGATGTAGCTGTGATTAGACCATCTTAAGCAGCTGAGGTTAGTAAAGTCATCAGATTATCTAGGTATGTAGTTCCTCGAGATTAACCATTATGTAAGTTAAGCATAGTTCCTCTTCGGGGGGCGACTTTCTTCGCCCCGCAAGCATGTAATGCCAAAAAGTTTACTTCTTTTGTGGTACGGTTCCCCGTATCACCACGTGATACCCGGATATACCCAACGGCACTTTTCTTTCTTTCCAAAAATGCCACCTTCCTCGAAATACTATAACATGTGCCTAAGGCGGGCGTATCCCACGATAATAACCAGTATCAGAGAAGGCACAACCTTCGTTTAAATGAAGGTTGTGCCTAGTTATTATTTCTAAATTTTTTGCATTTTTACGAACTCATCTTTACCGTATTTATTGACTAGTTTTTGAACACTTACTTCCTTCATAGATCAGACACAAAGTCCTTAATAATATCTATTTTAATATCCTCATCAGTTTTTAGTAACTTTTCAATTACAGTAGACATGTGTTTCACTCCGAGTATGCAAAATTTGGAGCATTAACTCCATGCCTGATAAAAAATAACACCCAAAAACCACTCTTAATGACTCCCTAATATTGCTGCTACTAACCGAGCTCGCCTTCCGCCGTTCACCTCTCGGTGCCGCGAATCGTTACCTGCTCTCCCATATCCGCGATATAGTCCTTTCCCCACTCGTACATCAGATCCAGAATGGGAATCAGGCTCTCGCCGCGGGGCGTCAGACTGTATTCCACTTTAGGCGGCACGACGGGATACACTATTCGGTTCACGATGCCGTCGTCTTCCAGCTCCCGCAGTTGCGTCGTCAGCATGCGCTGCGTGATGTCCGGAATCAGCGATTTAAGCTCGCTGAACCGTTTGGTGCCCTCTTTTCCAAGGTGCCACATGATGATCATTTTCCACTTGCCGCCGATAATGGAGAGCGTCAGTTCTTTCTCGCAATTGAATACCTTGTCTTCATTTCTGCTCATGCTGCAGTCCGCCTCCTACACCTTAGTATACTTTTAGACACTATATAACAAAATTGTGCCTACTTCCAGTTTTGATACCTTCTCCTTATAATTAAGTTCAGCCTAGCGCATACTTAGTATATTCACACTCAAAGGAGGCACTCATTCATCATGAAACTTCAGCTTGCACTCGATCTGGTGAACATCCAGGAAGCCAAGGAAGTCGTCAAGGAAGTACAGGAATATATCGATATCGTCGAGATCGGCACTCCGGTCGTCATTAACGAAGGGCTTCTCGCCGTGAAGGAAATCAAGGAGGCGTTCCCGAATCTGGACGTGCTGGCCGATCTAAAAATCATGGACGCGGGCGCTTACGAGGTCATGAAGGCTTCCGAAGCCGGGGCCGACATCATCACGGTGCTGGGCGCGACCGACGATTCCACCATCCGCGGCGCGGTGGAGGAAAGCCGCAAGCACGGCAAGAAAATTCTGGTCGACATGATCAACGTGAAAAACCTGGAGGAACGCGCGCGCGAAGTCGATGCGCTCGGCGTTGATTACATCTGCGTGCATACCGGATATGATTTACAGGCGGAGGGCGAGAATTCCTTCGAACAGCTTCGCGTGATCAAAAACGTCGTGAAGAACGCCAAGACGGCGATTGCAGGCGGGATCAAGCTCGCCACGCTGCCGGAAGTCATCGAGGCGTCCCCGGATCTGGTCATCGTCGGCGGCGGCATTACGGGCCAGGCGGACAAGCGTGCCGCGGCGGCCGAAATTAAGCGGCTGATTTCGGCGCGTTAAGCGATGGCGCTGTCCATCAAGCGCCATGCGGCGCATATCGTGCAAGAGCTCGAGCATGCCGCATCGCTGCTCACAGAAGACGCCGGCGAACGGCTGACGGAAGCGATTCTCGGGGCCGGACACATATTTGTGGCGGGGGCGGGACGCTCCGGCCTCATGATGAAGGCTTTCGCGATGCGCCTGATGCATCTGGGGCTGCAAGCCCATGTCGTGGGCGAGACGGTAACACCAGGTATTACTATGGGTGACCTGTTGCTGATCGGCTCCGGTTCGGGCGAGACGCAGACCTTGATCAGCATGGCCGAAAAGGCGAAGGCGCTGGATGCGGACGTCGCCGCACTCACCATCCAACCGCAGTCGACGATCGGAGCGCGGGCCGACATCGTCGTCCAGCTGCCGGGAGCGCCGAAGGACCAGGCGTCCGGCAGGGATTTGACGGTGCAGCCGATGGGATCGTTGTTCGAGCAGACGCTTCTGGTTGTACTAGACGCCGTCATCCTTCGGATCATGGAATCGCAGCGCCAGAACTCCGGCAAGATGTACGGCAATCACGCGAATCTGGAATAACGGACAGGAGGGAAAGGCAAGCATGCTCAAAGGTAAAACGGCTATTATTACAGGCGCGGGTAAGGGGATCGGACTCGCGGTCGCCCGCGCCCTCGCGCAGGAAGGCGTGCGTCCGGGCCTGATGGCGCGTTCCGCGCCAGACCTGGAACGCGCGCAGAAAGAGCTGAAGGAGACGTACGGCGTCGACGCCGCCATCGCGATGGCCGACGTCGGCAACCGCGGCGAGGTCGAAGCGGCTGTCGCCCGCTTGATCGGCGAGCTCGGCACCGTCAACATCCTGATCAACAACGCGGGAACGGCGACGTTCGGTACCGTGACGGACATGGATCCCGAGGAGTGGCAGCATATCGTTCAGGTCAACCTGATGGGGACGTACTACGTTACACGCGCCGTGCTGCCAACGATGCTGGAGCGCAAGTCCGGCGACATCGTCAATGTCGCGTCCACGGCCGGAGAACGCGGCTTCGCGACGGGTTCAGCCTACTGCGCGTCTAAATTCGCCGTGATGGGCCTGACGGAATCCCTCTTCCATGAGGTCCGCAAGTCCAACATCCGGGTCGCCGCCTTGACGCCGAGCACCGTGAACACGGAACTCGCCGTCAGGACGGGCTTGCCGGTCGGCCCGGAGGAGCGGATGATGCAGCCCGAGGACGTGGCGCAGCTGGCGATCGCGGCCCTCACGCTGCCGTCGCGCGTCGTTTTAAAAACCGCGGGCATTCTCACGACCAACCCGCAATAATCACCGGCATACACAGAAAGGGCATCCCGACCGGACCTTTGCGGGATGCCCTTTTTTTGAACCTTTCTTTGAATGTAACCTTTCACATGCTCGATTACATTAACATTAATTTCTTTGCATTCTTCACATGTGGGTGACTCCAAGTCATACTAACACTACTGTCACTGTTATTATCGTTTTAGGTAACCCGAAGCCTTGACTTGAAAAAATGGCATGAAATTGGCCCGATTAGCTCTATACCAAGCTAATCGGGCTTCATCTTCCCCATTCCCTCACCCTACCCACACCGGCCTTTTTTCGCACCTCTACCCCTTCCAACACAGAAATTTAGGGACAGACAATGTCGGTGATATTCAGCAATAGTCACCGACATGCTTACTAATCCCCTCTCGGTCTACAAAGGGGTCGCAAGAGCACGCAGTCTCTCGCCGATTGGCGTAGAGCAAAGACAATAGCCACTTTAAGGATCATGCATCGAATTGATGAAATCTATAATGAATCATCTCAACTTTGGTTACCGACGAATGACAAAATTCCATTAAGAATCAGGACTTTGTAGTCAATAAAAGTGCGTACACCGATTGTTTTACAAGAAGCGGCCGAGGAAATTGCTTCTGATTCGAGTGAAATTTTGAGTTTTTTCTTCAATATTAGGGATCAGAATGGCAAGCCATTCATTCTTGGATCGGTGACGTACGAATACAACCGTAACTGGGATTCCTGGAGCAAGCTCTGTCCGTATCTGATGGGTAAAATCACATCAACAATGGTTCCTTCGTTGACCGTGCTTTCGATGTGAATACTCCCTCCGTGTACGTGGACAATCTTGTTGCTGACCGTTAGGCCTAATCCCGTCCCCTTTTCTTTGGAACTATAAAAGGGTTAACCAATGGATTTAATTCGTTCCAATGAAATGCCACTTCCTTGGTCTACAAATCGAAATTTGATAAATTCTGAATCGTGGCATAGAATCTGTGTTTTGATGATTCCACCGTTTGGCATAGCGTCAACCGCATTCTGGAGAATGTTAATAATTACTTGCTTGATTTGATTCTCATAGCAGTAAATACGTGGTACTTCCGAGTCGTGTTCTTCAATAATTTCAATGTTGTTTAATATGGAGTGTGTACTGAATAACAACACCTCCTGTTGTAAAACAACCGCCGCATCAACTTCCTGCATTTCCGGAGCTTGGGGTTTGGCAAGTGTTAAAAATCCCCATACTATAGCTTCCAATCTCCCAACCTCAGATAGAATCAATTCAATATACTCGGGTTTTTCGTTACCTTGTTGTAACAGCTGGGCGAATTCCTTGATCGAGGTTAGAGGATTTCTAAACTCATGTGCAACCCCTGCAGCCATTTGACCTACTATCAATAGCTTTTCAGTTCGTAGAAGGAGTTCTTCTGCCTTCTTTCGTTCCGAAATATCACGAGACGCGTACACGCATTGCACTACTTTGCGATTTTCATCAAATATAGGAGTGCCCCTGGTCTCGATATATACCCAACTGCCATCTGCTTTTTTACACCTCCACTCAAAATCGAACGTTGATTTTAATGTAACCATGTCATTGAATTGCTTCTTAACATACGCAAGATCGTCAGGATGAACGAAATAAAAAGCAGAATTTCCTTCAAATTCGCTGGACGAAAACCCCAAGACCAATTCATGGGACGGCGAGGCGTATAGAACTATACCTTCCATATCCACGACACCGACTAAATCCTGGGTATTTTCGGCAATAAAACGATACTTTTCTTCTCTCTCAGCGAGACGTTCAGAGATATCACGATACCGTTGTTCGCTCTCACGGAGTTTCCATTCCTGTATCTTGCGTTCTGTAATCTCCCGACCAGTTACTAAGATGCTATCAATCTTACCATCGGACGTTAGAATGGGAGTCCCTATGCCTTCGAGCCAAATGCAGGTCTCGTCCACTTTAACGAATCGCCACTCAAGACGTACCGAAGTCTTGGTGGATATCATTTCATCCCAACGTTCTCTGATGAGTGCAAGATCATCGGGGTGTACCATAGAGAAAGGGTAGTTTCCTTCAAATTGGGAAGCTTCCCCCCCGAACATCCGAATGTGGGATGGCGAAGCGTACTGTAATACACCATTAGTATCCAAGATGGCAATCAGGTCTTGTGAATTCTCCCCAATCAATCGGTATTTTGACTCTTGCTCCACGAGGTATTGTGTGAGAAGAGACGCTTCCCTTTCTTTTTTGATACGATCACTTATATCGACAGCCGAGCCGATTACCTCTGCTACTTGTCTCCCTCTATGGATAGGGCGTAAGGAAGCCAAATACCAAATTCCGTTGTATTGACCTTCATAAGTGACGTTCTCCTCTCCACCCCAAGCTCTTTCGTAATATTGAGACTTCCGTTCAGCATCATTGAGCGGGAGGAATTCATGAGGCTCCTTTCCTACGACTTGTTCGGGTGTTAGACCCATGCGATATAACAATTCACCATCACACAAAGTATGAATAAATTTTCCATCATGCCGAGTCAACTTAAAAGTCATACCTTGCTGGTATCTCAACGTAACTGCTAATTCCTGCTTTGTTTTGTGCAAAGCTTCTTGTAACCATTTTTCTCTGAATAATGCTGAAGGTATTCCATCTCTACTAAAAATCTTCTCTATTTGATGGAATGCCACCAGAAATTCCGATGGCGGCAAAGGTTTGCTAAACAAATAACCTTGCCCTAAATCGCAGAGGTTTTGTTGGAGAAATATCAATTGCTCTTTCGATTCGATTCCTTCAGCAACGACCTCCACATTTAATTCATGCCCCAGAGCAATAATTGCCTTGACAATCGTTGCATCCTTCATGTTCACCAGGCAGTTATTCACAAAACATTGATCAATTTTTATAATGTCAATCGGCAATTCTTTGAAGTTATACAGGGAACTATACCCTATCCCGAAGTCATCCAAACTGATTTTTATACCGAGATTTTTTAATTGTCTTAGAATTGGAACAATTCGGACAATTTCCATCGTCATGTATTCCGTAATTTCAAGCTCCAGATACGATGGAACAAGCCCTGTCTCATGCAAAATATTTTCCACACTTTCCACAAAATCAGGTTGATAAAATTGACGTACAGAGAGGTTGACTGCCATTATAAGTGTTGGGGCACCTGCATCCTGCCATGCCTTGCTCTGAGTACAAGCGGTTCGCAACACCCATTCACCGATGGGGGAAATCAGATTAGTCTCTTCTGCGAGTGGAATAAACTGTGTTGGAGTAAGAAGTCCTTGTTCTGGATGCTCCCATCGGATCAATGCTTCAACGCCTGTGATTTTCCCCGAAGCCAAATCCAATTTTGGCTGATAGTACAGTTGGAACTCTTGACGTTCCAGTGCTTCTCTTAAATCTTTCTCTAATTGTTGAATCCCCATTGTTACCTCCCCCTACTCGTGTTGTTGATGAGACGACAAAGTACCTGTGGTATCGAGGATGAATTTATCGAATTACGGGGGACTATCGCTGTTCTCGCCACTCTAATCCCCAACAAACAGACTAGAGACAACGAAAAAAACGCAACACACGGCAACCTGGCAACCATAACGAACATGCGTATTAGGCCCATGGCTTTGCGTCCCCATCTTTCAATGGGTTTGCCATTTCAATTGTTAATCTTCAACCACATTATGCCATGGTTCGACAATCTTCTGCAATATTCTCTTTGTCCATGAATATTGACTTTGCGAAGATACCAAGTTGATTAGGGTTTCCAATGAGCTTTCGGACAAATGAAGCGCTTTAGCACGGGATTACCGTGCTATCCCTCGCGACAACATTAGCACATAGGTTAACTTTTCGAACATCAAATCGTCGACGATGAAGACGGTATCCCGATCCGCAGAAGTCAGCGCATCCACCTTTTCCACCTTTTTCATGGTGGCCACGCTAAGCGAAGTCAGAAAACGACGCCATGCAAAGCCGGCATGATTGAGAAAGCAATAAACCGCAGCTTTGCCGGCCTTCGAATCGTCCTTGCGGCTTTCAAGCAGGCGAAACCAGTTTTTCTGATGAAATAACAAAACGAAGACGAGTTGGAACAGCCGGGCGCAGCTAAAGCCAAAACGTTTACGGAATCCAGCTTGTTGCAAATGCTGCATGACTTTCAATTCTTGGAACGCTGGCTTTAGTTCGTTAGGCATTTGAATCAATTCGGATGGATGGGATATCATTAGGTAGACACCACCTCTTCGGTTAAAGTGATTGCTCAAAACTTTCACTTAGCAAACGAAGCGGTGTTTTTCTATTAACAAGCCCAGTATCTGATCGCCTTGGAAGCCTGCAACGACATGACTTCAAGACGAATTTCGCTCTGCGAAATTTGGGTTGGTAACCTACAAGTATTGTTAAAGCCATAGAAGAACTAGGTGCAGCTTCGAAGTAAGTTTTGATCTGGTTCGCGAGAATGTCTTTGAGGATTTGGGAAGACAATTTTATATAGTCGCGCGTGAATTTGCTACAGGACCAAAGTTCCGACGGGAAGGCCGTGCACCGTACCTGCACATTCTTCATTGCTTGCTGTTAGTAATGAATGGACATTAGATTTAGTACAAGCAATGCGCGATAATCCAGAATAAAGAGGTAGTGTGGTCAAGTTGTTAACAAAGGGTATTTAGATAGTTTTATTAACTGTGAGCACAAGGATTTATTTAGTGAGGTTTTGTTCTTTGATAACCTTACAAATACCCTTAGTGTTGAATTTACTTTCACGTGAATCTTTCCGTCCTCCGTCTCCTTTCTTGTTCTTAGGCGCTCCGCGACTGTCGAATTTACCGTATATCGAATGTATAATCCTCTCTCCAATTTCATAATAGAAGCATGCATGCAAATTCAAGGCATGTCATAACAGGAGGGCGATTATGAAGGCTGTAACATTCCATGGCATGAAGAACATGCAAGTGACGCAGGTCGCGGATCCGACGATTCAGAAAAAAGACGGGATTATCGTCAGGATCACCTCGACCGCCATATGCGGTTCTGATCTCCATATATACCAGGGGGCGATTCAAGCCCAAACCGGATACGTGATCGGCCATGAACCGATGGGCATCGTCGAAGAAGTAGGCCCTGAGGTGACAAAGGTCAAGAAAGGGGACCGGGTCGTGCTCCCGTTCAATATCTCGTGCGGCAGCTGTCATTACTGCCAGCATGAAATGGAGAGCCAATGCGACAACTCCAACCCCAATCCCCAAGTGGATACGGGAGCTTACTTTGGGTTTACCGAACGGTATGGGAATTATTGGGGCGGACAAGCCGAATTGCTTTACGTGCCATACGGCAATTTCATGCCCTTCGTTATTCCGGAGTCATGCGAATTGGAGGATGAGAAGCTCCTGTTCCTGTCCGACGTGCTGCCGACGGCCTATTGGAGCGTGGACAACGGCGGCGTGAAGCAGGGGGATACGGTTGTGGTGCTCGGCTGCGGCCCCGTCGGCTTGATGGCGCAAATATTCGCTTGGATGAAAGGGGCCAAACGGGTCATCGCGATCGACAATCTCCCGTACCGGCTGAACCATGCCAAAAAAATGAATAACGTCGAAACCTTCAACTTTGAAGATTTCAAAGACATGGGGCTGCATATAAAAGAAATAACGGGCGGGGGCGCGGATGTCGTCATCGATTGCGTCGGAATGGACGGCAAGAAGACGCCATTGGAGGAGGAAGAGCAAAAGGCCAAGCTGGTTGGCGGAACACTTAGCCCGATCAACATCGCGATGAATGCGGTGCGGAAATTCGGCACGATTCAGATTACGGGAGTATACGGTTCTAAATACTACCAGTTCATGTTCGGAAACATTTGGGAACGAAACGTGAAGCTAACCATGGGACAGGCGCCCGTGATCCATTACATGCCGATGCTGTATCAAAAAATTATGGCAGGCGAGTTCGATCCGACGGAGATCATCACGCATAAAGTGCCGCTCGATCAGGCGCATAACGCGTATAACACCTTTTACAATCATGCGGACGAATGCATTAAATTCGTACTGAAGCCTTAAATGATGACATGAGAAAAGAGGCTGTGCCACGGGGTATTGTACCCTGAGGGACAGCCCCATGTGTTTAGCCGATTCTTCTTCAATATTAGCAGGACCAAGTTTCATTATAGGCCTAAAACCGCCAGGTTTACAGCAAGCTCCCTGGAGACCCGATCCGCGACTCTTGCACCGACCGCCCTGACGATTTTCCCTTCGAATGACAACGGAATCCCCCTCCGAACACGACCACGCGTCCGTTGGTTGGTCGTAATGAACCCGTAAAGTTCCCCGTTCAGGACCGCCAAAAGAGCAACGCTCGCCGCAGGCATCTTTAGCGCGACCGCCGTCCATGCCTTATTATGGGTGATGTCGGACATAGGCCAGCCAGGAATGGTGTCCATCCGATGAGAAGCAACAAAATTCCCGTCATCGTCTACATGGCTATCACCTCCGCGATCCCGAACTCCCTTGCCCGTAGCTCCGCTGCGTGAATCAACACTTTGGCGACTTCCAAGTAATTTTCATCATCTGCGTCTTCTCCCAGTTTATCTGTGTCCAGTGACATTAGAGTTGGTAAATAGAAAAATATCACGAAAAGTCCCGAACATTCAATCTTATGTCGGGACTTTTCTGTTTCTGAGGAGCTGGCTAACAGAGGTGGAATCAATTCGGCTCCATAATGATGGGTGTGAGAGATACCTTGTTCGATCTTGAGGTAAGCGAACATGCGAAAGCATCGTTCCTTGAGGATTATTCGCTATTGGCAAGCTTGCCCACGGGGGCAATCAACAGAAGGAAAAATTCGTAAAAGAGAACATGGAGAGATGTGCTACAGTTGTCGAAACTGACGGAAAAGCAGCGGTTTTAAATTCGGGAATCCAACAAGTCTAACCTGCGGAAACTTTCATGTGAAGGCTTTCTTAAATAATGTCGAGCCGAACCTTTCTAGTGGGTTTGAAGAACGCCTCATCCAACATCCCCAAGTCTTCCTCGGTAAGCTTAATACGTTCCGCCTCCGCATTCTCTTCGACATGCGCTGCTGTTGACGCCTTAGGAATGGCAATTACGTCACCGCTTCTAATGCACCAAGCCAAGAGAATCTGAAGTGGCTTCACGCCATGTCGATCGGCAATTTCCTTAACCGCTGGATGCTCAACCAACCCTCTTCGTAAAGTGCCCGCCTGGGCAAGCGGACTATAGGCCATTATCGGGATTTTTCGCTCTCTCAACCAAGGAAGCAGGTCGTATTCTACACCGCGGGAACCGAGATGATACAGTACCTGATCGACCATGCAATTCGTCCCTCGCGCCGCGTCGAACAGTTCTTTCATATCGTCCGTGTCCAGGTTAGAGACACCCCATCGCAAAATTTTCCCCGCTTCGACCAACTGCTCCATCGCTTCTACCGTTTCGCTTAGAGGAATACTTCCTCTCCAGTGAAGAAGATAAAGGTCGAGACGGTCCGTCTTTAACCGCTTCAAGCTTTGTTCGCAGCTGCCGACGATGCGATTCAGACCAGCGTTGTGCGGGTACACTTTGGATACCAGAAACACTTGATCTCGGATCCCTTCGATCGCTTCTCCAACCAAGGACTCGGATCTGCCATCACCATACATTTCAGCCGAATCGATCAGGTTCAATCCAAGCTCCACACCGCGTCTTAACGTGCGAAGCTCTTCATTTTTCATGGACGGCTCATCCCCCATATACCACGTACCTTGACCGATTCTGGGCAAAGTTGTCCCATCAGTTAGGGTTACCACGCGCCCACCCCCTTATTTTTTTTTAATTTTTCCTGCAGCGCACCGTCCTATTCTCCATAGCGAATATATTGGGCGATGTTTTTGCAGTGGTCTCCCATACATTCTAAGTTGCTAATATGACGTACAATTGTTTGTCTACCATGATTTGGAGACTTAAAAGACAACAAAAAAGTAGGATATCCTCGGGGTTACGACGCCACCAAGAAAGGATCCTACTCGAGGACTACTATACCCTAAACTTGCTTGCCAATCTATTTGATAATGCTATCACCTCGTTCGTGAAAGAAAACTTGGAATCCATCCGTGCAGAAATCAAACACTACATGGAGGAAGAGCCCGGCGGCGAGCACAATAGTCGCAATGGCTACTACGGGCTGAGATGTGTTTCTTAATATACGTCACTGCACAAGAAGTCTCACAAAAATGAACGAAATGCCTCAATTTTGAAAATACGGCCTGCCGTACATTACTTGAAGATCGGCGTCAAATACATTCGATAAACAACCTGTAACCGTCTGGAGGAGGCATCGATAACTTTGCCCTCGCCGGCATAAATGCCGACATGCGAAATATTCATAAACCTCCCTTTCGGTCGTAGTTCCAGAAAATCAAATCTCCTGCCATTAGCTCATCAGAGGCAAGGGAAAGTCCGTTATCCACGCGTTAGCATGAACTGGGATAATCCTACTTAAGTGCCATTCAAACTGTTCTAACCCGCCTTGACTTCCAATGTTCCGGGCACCTTTCTTACCTTTGTCTTTCAAATCATTTTTAACAAATCCTTGATATTATTAAGTCTTATTTTAGTGTACGATTCATATTTTTTTGACCTGATAAAGTATCAATACTTATCTCACAGAAAGATTCTATTTGCTCAAGACTCTTGCTTGTTTCTAATGAAAATAAAGCATCAAAATTTTTTTCGCTGTAAGTTCAAAATTGGAGGCATCATTAAATGAAAGCGGCGCCGGAGGCCAAAGGCAACCCGGAAACCGTCGCAGCCTAGGGATTGGCGTATTGCAACCAGCTCTTTGTGATTGAACGAGATCTGCAGGAAGCTACAGCGGAAGATCACCACCTCGCACGGGCCGAGCGAAGCCAGCCCATGCTACATGCTTACTTTGCATGGCTGCGCCAGCAAAAATGCCGAACGATGCCGAAGAGCTTGGTCGGCCAAGCAATAGCTTACAGCTTGAATCAATGGGAGAAACTGACGGCGTTTCTGAATGACGGGCGTCTTGAAATCGACAATAACCGCAGTTAGCGTTCGATCAAGCCCTTTGTGATCGGGCGAAAAAATTGGTTGTTTGCGAATACCCCGCTGGGAGCTACGGCCAGTGCTGCCATTTACAGCGTGATCGAGACGGCGAAAGAAAATGGCCTGCATCCGTTCAAGTACCTGATGTACCTGTTCGAGCAACTGCCGAAGCTTGCAGATCTGAAAGACCCGCATGCACTGGAGCCTTATATGCCGTAGTCGCCGTCACTACCGGACTCCTTCCGTCTCACGTAATCTCTATCCATCATACACTCGCTCCCATCTGACTGGTAGGTTGGGGCTATTTGACGCTCACCTGTACCTCACACTTGAACCGCAGGTCTTCCAAACAACACTTGCTTGTCCGAATCGAACAGATTGCGGTACACTACTTGTCCCCGGCTTGAGGAAGCATCTACAACTTTGCCATCCCCCGCATAAATTCCAACGTGGGTAATATCCATAAACCTACCATTATGCTCGTAGCTCCAAAATATTAGATCGCCAGGAACCAGGTCTGCCGCGCTTACTGTCAGGCCATTTTCTACGCAAAATCTTGCTTGTTCTGCTGCGGTTCTTGGCAGGTTAATGCTTAGCTGTCGATAAACCCACTGAACGAGATAGCTACAATCTGTAAAGTCATCCTGTCCGGCCTTCGGTTGACTGTACGGATCACCTAAACGAGTTAGCGCCAATTTGACGACTTCACTGCCTATTTCTCCCTCGGGCAAATGCTGCCCAATATCCGCTAGCTGCCCCGGCGTCAAGCCAATATCCGTTTCTTTACCCAGCATCGCAAACATGAGTGGCCGAAACTCTCCAGACATCATTTCCTTCATGATGTCCATCTGTTCATTTGTAAAGTGATAAGATTCAGCCTGTTGCTCCGCAGTTTTGCTCGAAACAGTAATATGCAAAATGTGTTCATAGCTGGTAGTCGTCTCTTCGCTGGTAGTCCCATCTTCATGCTCTACCGTAACACTTTCCGTATGTTCGATCGTTTCGATACGGGATTCCAGTTGATTCATGTCCCAAAACACCGATTGGATGATCCCAATCCTTGTTGCATCAAGTGTTGCTACATCCATTCCGTTTTCTGAATCCATGACAGTCTTCACGGCAAAAACGGTTATAATATCCATCCAATTATCTATTCGCGTGTTGTCCGCGCTACCGGGGTAATGAAACTCCACCCGGTCTACACGGCCAGCGGACTGCTGTATTTCTGCCAGTCGGTCGGCATACTCAATGTCCAGCTCTTGAACGATTCGGGAAAGCGGCTTTACATCGGCATCCGTGTTTTCACCGGAAACAAAGATGCTGAACGGAGAGGAAATGACAGCTGCTATAGCCATAACAATGCACAGCAATACAATAACGGTGCTACTAATCCCCAAAAGCGCGGCTACCCCTTTGACAAGCAAAGCGGCTGCTTTTACTACCATTTTAATGATCCGAAGATTTAATCGCGCCGCAGCTTGTGCCCTTTGAATAGAGCGGCGGGCAGTCATCGCCATCTGTGCAGTCCGCTGCGCTGTCCTGGCACTATTCATTTTTCCTTCCGCTTGATAATCAGAGGGGCTTTTAGCCTGTCCTAGCCGTTGTCCCGTTTTTATAAATGGCGATAATGTCTTAAATTTCCTTTCTTTACGTTTGATCGTATGGCTTGCTTGCTTGGATATAGCGAAGGGGATTCGGGATGACGGTGGCCTGAAATGCCGCTTCCTCATGCTTACTGACGTTAGCGCTTTTGGACGATTCACGCGTACATTTGCTGAATGAGATGCCGCGGCGGCAAATGCTCCTTTTTTCCCGGCCGGTTCTTGATCTCTACCTTCCCGATTTAGAATTCGGTTAGTAAAGCTATTTTTGCGAAGAGGATGCAAAAGCCGGGCATTGACCCGGCTCCGTATAAAGCGTTGTTTTTTTGATTGATGGTTAGCTGACAAGTGATATTTCCCATCTACCGGCTTGCGGAGATGCAACCTACGGGCAAGTCGCAATTGACGTGTACCTGAAGGCTTAGTAATTATAGCAGCGGGGTTCTGTATCGATATTGTATCCCCTTCTGACTTTGCCCGCCTTTTTTGAATGAACCTTATCAATCTTTTGCTAGCAACCACGCTCATTCCAATTTGAAAACGTACCGTTTTATCTATGGCCGATGCAGAATGGTGCTGCGCATATTCATTTGGAGATTGTGAAATCGTCTTGTCATTGTCTTTGTGTTGTTTTGTGCGTGCGCTCGAATGTTTTACACGATCCATCAAGTTTGGCAGTCTGTCCAAACGTTTAATATCTTTCACAACAGTCCTCGTTTTAATATCCTTCATCTATTCCACTCCCCTAGCTTGTTGCCATTCAGCGAACTTGTTCGTTCAGCCGCTTGAAATTCTTCTCCTGGCTTCGGCAATAGTCCGGATAACGAAGTTGAATCGCTTCAAAAAAATAGGGAGCGTAGCTGCAATCGAATAATTCGTGGGGAGTAGAGTAGCGTTCCCCACCTTTTTCCGTCCAGCCATTCCACAGATTAAAAGCAAGCCTACACACGCGGATAGAACTACCGGTTTGCCACGAGGCTGCGAGACCTCCGGGCTTAATGCCCCCATTAGAAAAATCAAACAAATCGCGGATATGACTCCGAGTATCGCGGGAAATACCTAATGTGTAGAAAAGTGCCCGATGATAGCCGTCGCTGCATTTCCTTTCATCCAGCATCCGATAGTAGAAACTTTCGTGTTCAGCATCTCGAAATCGAATCGGATTCATTGTTACCTGCCCCTCTCATGGAAAATGAGCGGCTGGTAATACCCAGCCGCCGCCTACATAAAGCTCTCTAACTATCTGTTCATTTTGGCAAGCAAATCGGACCCTTTGACCTACCGCAATCACATTTTATTGAGAAACTGCGCCATTTGTTTTAAGCCGCGTTCAATAGATTTTCGTACTGCCCGTTCATCAACTTGTTCAGCTTGGGCAATCGCTACTTTGCTCATGCCTAAGAAGAAATGAGCATAAATTCGTCTGAACGATTTTTCCGGCAATCGACACATAGCCGCATAAAGCTGCTCATTGGAAAGCTTACGCTCGTAATATTCCTCCGGGGAAATCGAAAGGAAAAGAATATCTTGTTCTATACCGTCGTTCCGATCAAGCGAGTAATAAGCGCGATGACGATAGGTGCGCAATTTGTATGCACTTTCGTTTAAGTCGAAACGGCGGATTTCTTGTGCCACTTCATCATCTAGGTCGATCCATACATCCGTTTTGATAAAGGGATACATATCCCGCAAATTAATCCTTTTCATATTCGTCCCTCCATTTTGGTTTGTGAGCAAACCAAAATGGAGGGGGAGAGCGACAGCCAACGCTCCCTTTAAAACGATTGTTGATTGTGTTACATAAATAAAAAAGACCTTGCCGCTCAGCAATCCAATGCTGATTTGCAGCCAAGTCTGATAGTAATATCCATCGTTGAGGCGTTATGAGCCGTACGAATAGTAAAAACACATAAAAGGATCGTGGTTTGACATTGCATGCAACGTGGGGCACATAATATCAATTTCCCTCCTCACATGGCAACACCATTGCGAGAGGAATAACCAGTCTGTTTTATGATGGTGTTGTCCTACGTTTTAGTTCAAACGCTCCTTTTTGATTGTCCCGTATCACATGCCTTCAGCACTCGTCACTGTAATAGCTACCTTCTTTTGGGTTTCAATCAGAAAATAAAAAAGAGCGTTTCGCTTCTTTTTGCTGATCACAGCAAAAAATGAAGCGGCGCTCAATGGCTGGAATGCAAAGTAATGCGCATAGAATGAATACAGATGTATCCAGTTCAGGATGGCATGTCTACCTATTTCTAAATTACAGATTAATAGGAACCGCATCATCGCCCTCCTTTCATCGGTATTATTGTACGAATTAATGGGGAACATGACGAAACCATGCATGGAACAAGTTATGCCCGTTTCGTCAATCCTCGCTTCACAAACATAAAGGACAGCCGATGATCTTGTAGGCTGCCCTTAAGCTTGCTATACTATCATCGTATCAGGAAAATCGTGCATATTGGGTGCATAATTCGTGCAAAATAAGAGCAAATCTAGTGCAGCGTTCGGTGCATGTTCGGTGCAAGAAAGATTCACGGCATCTCTTCTCTTGGTGAGGAGTTAATCGTACTCGGAGAGATTGAACTGACTGCTAAAAATGGGGGTAGACCCTAGAGCCTGTTTGAAAACGGGGATATTCTTCAATTCACGAACCATAAAAATAGAAGATGCGTATGTGCATCTTCTGAAGTAATGATATGATCAGTCTTCTCCAAAGGAATCCAGTTCCAACAGGACCGCCCGATCTTTGATTTTTCGATATACTTTATGCAGAATTCGCTTCCGATGATAAAAGAACGCGCGGCGGGAAAGTGCAATGCGATCTATAATGACCGAAAGCGCCAGTTTATCCAAATATCGTAGACGAACGAACAAAATTTCCTCTGTGGTGAGAGCCGAGAAAGCGTAATCGATCAATCCGATTCTCGATAATAGCAACGGGATTTCATGTTCAGTGATCTCTATCCGATGAATGACCGTACGCAACAATGGTTCTTGTTTTCTTCCATTGCCATGATTCACCCATTCATGCAGAGCCCTCGTTAATCCCGGAATATGCTTAAGCTCTGCCTGCGCATATTCCAACCTTGCTTTCCAATCACTATAGGACATAAGCCATGCTTCCACTTTTTCATAGGGGATGGACTGTTGAGTAAGATTCATCAGACACCCTCCCCAATTCCAAGAAATACTACAACTCTCCTTCCGCAAAACTGCTGAATGAAGTGCAAATCAATCCATGTTAATAAACATAATTCACGCTCCGTTTCTAATTGATACATGACGATCATCCCTTCATTGTTATATTGGGGACAGCCGCATAATTACGTAAGTTAAAGGCACCATCCTCTTCATTTTACGAGAGCCTGTCCCATTTTGATTTACTTCAGACTCCGATTCACGACAACAATCTCCAGCATTCATCTTTTTTCTCTCCACCTCCTTTGGTAAGGGATAATATTCCTATTTTTCCTTAGATCACCCCTTCATTTTACCTATTATTAGTTCGAATGGGGAGGGTGATCTTTTTGTCACCCTCTGCCATGATGATTTTGTCGAAAATCCCCGAATTTTCCCAAAGCTTGTTTCAATTTCAGTCCCATTAAATCACGTAGCATAGTGCTGATCATACAGACCTCTTCGTTTCGCCTTCTCAGCAGCTTCTCGAATGGATCGGGTGTCGAATTTACGAGTGATATGACGAACGTGCGATTTTAGGGTGTTCGAAGTAATGCCAAGTAATTCTCTGATAATTGTCTGTCGATAGCCCAAGCCTATGAGCTGCAAAATTTCTTTTTCCGTAGGTGTGAGCATGCAATGCAATTCTTTTCGCTTTATAAGCTCGATCTCATTACGGATTATCGTCGCGACATCCGCATGGAGAGAGGACTGACGTCGGTGAGCTTCTCTGATCGCAACCGGTATGTCCATATAGTTGGACTTTGTAATATAATTGACCGCTCCGGCAACAACCGCATCGACCATGACTTCCGGATCATGTATCGAAGAAAGGACAATAATCGGTAACTCTTTATTTCTGAGAATCTCGGCTGCGGCGTCCAGCCCGTCTCGTTTGGGCGAATTCAAAATCATTTCCAAGATCATTACGTCTACGTCTAATTGTACACTCGCTCGAATCGCTTCCTCTTTTGTCGAAACGATGTTAGATAAATAAATATCTGGCTCGGATTCAAGCAACATAGCGAGTCGCTGTTGCCAAGCTAGGTCACCATCCGCCAGTAATACTTTGATACTCCTGTTCCTACGGATCATATCTTTTATCTCTACAGAAAAGCTTGTTTGTTTGTTCATAATCGATCACCTCTTTTTATTTTCAAATGACAAAAAGACACGCCCTCTCACTGGCGTGCCTACTTGTCATCTTGGTGTGGTTTGAGAGGGTAACCCGGCGATCATTGCACTAGTGCAGAAGACCCGTGGCTTTGCGTCCCTGTCTTTCGATCAGGTTTGCCTTTTTTCCTAGTCTATTCGACATATTTGTATTGATTTATTTTACCATATTTCAATAGATGCCAAAAAGTTTGCTTGGTGTCACACCTTAGTAACGTATGTTCGAACATAGCGCAACCCTCTTCTTGCCAACATTTTAACGAAAATATACGCTAAGCAATCGAGTAGATAGGGGCGGCAAGCCCCTGACCTCTCACACCACCGTACATGCGGGTCCGCATACGGCGGTTCCTAAAGGTTAACGAATTTCAAGATATCGAGAAGTTAGACTTAACAGCCCTTGGTCGTTCCAATAGTAACGGTTAAGGGCGTTATTTATATTTCGGGACATCTCCCAGCATCCTCGCCGGGAGTTTGCCATCATCCTTGCCGCCCATTCAGGCACACCTAAGGCGCGTAAATTTCGAAGTCGGGTTTTGGGTAGCTTCCATTGTTTCCATAGACACATCCGCAACCTACGCCGAATCCATTCGTCTAGGCGTTCGCAGTGCATCTTCGCGGATGCCAAGCGGAAGTAGCCAATCCATCCCATCAGATAGCGGTTTAGTTCTTTCAACCGGCTTTCCATTGAGATACCCCGCGTTCGCGAGGTTATCCCTCTTACGCGCTCTTTCAGTTGTTCCACTTTCTTCGGTGCGATTCGAATTGTCGCGCTTTTGTTGGTCAGAAAACTGAATCCAAGGAATTTGCGCTTCCAAGGGCGGTCTACTGCGCTTTTGTCCCGATTCACTTTTAGTCTAAGCTTCCCCTCCACAAAACGGACAACCGATTCCATCACGCGCTCGCCTGCGCGTTTGCTTCCGACGAAGATGTTGCAATCGTCCGCATAGCGCACAAACTTCAGTCCTCTTCCCGTCAGTTCTTTGTCCAAATCGTCTAACAGAATGTTTGCTAAGAGCGGGCTGAGCGGTCCGCCTTGCGGCGTTCCTTCCAGCGTCTCTTGCCTCATCCCGTCGACCATGACTCCCGCGTTTAGATAAGCTCGAATAAGCTTCAGGACTCGCTTGTCCGAAACTTTCCTAGCTACTCTTGCCATGAGGATGTCGTGATTTACGCGGTCAAAGAACTTCTCCAAGTCCATGTCCACGACCCAGCGACATCCTTCTTGGATGTAGGTCCGCGCCTGTTTCACTGCGTCATGTGCTCGTTTCCTTGGACGGAATCCGAAACTGTTCGGCGAGAATTGCAGATCGAAGATCGGCGTCATCACTTGCATGAGGGCTTGCTGAATAAAGCGATCCATCACGGTTGGGATACCTAACAGCCGCACCCCGCCTCCGGGTTTGGGGATTTCCACCCGTTTGACTGGCATCGGTCTATACGTACCCGCTTGGAGTTCCCACTTTACGGTTTCCCAGCGTTCCCACAAGTGCGCTTGTAGCTCTGCTACCGTCACTTGGTCTATGCCAGGCGCTCCTCCGTTTTGTTTCACACGCTTATAGGCGTCTCGAAGATTGCTCTCTTCGAGCATCCGCTCCAGCAAGTCGTATTGTCCTTCGCGAGAAGTATGGTCGATTTGTGCCGACGAAGAACTCGGCGCTCCGGCATACCCTGGCGGTTTCACCGTTTCTCTTTGCCGCGAGCTCCCTTGCGGGATATTCTGCTGTCGTTGCTCTTCGCGCGAACGCATCGGTTTCTTCTCTCCTTTAAGTTCAGCCCTTCCGTGTGTTGTTGCAACAACACGCGTACTATGGCTTCTGCTGACTCCTGCGGGTTCAGCGCGGCTTTTCAGCCGCGGTTACGAAGTTACTTCGCGTATCCCGCAGGCCTCCCCAGATAAGAACGCCATCTTTCCGCCCGTACTCGCCCAAGTTTACGGCTACAGCCTTTGGCAGCTTAGGATTTCGTCATGGTATGGTGACTCATCCGGCTGCAACCGCCTCAAATTGGATTCGTGTACCTCGAGCCGTGCTTTTGCCTCCGGCTTCCTTCAGATTCCGCCTCGCGGCGGACACCCTTGCCCTTGGCTAATGGTAGGCGCTTGCCAGCCCCCATTCGGGACTTTCACCCTAGAGATGACGCCCATGCTGGGCGTACAAGGCGAAGGCGCTGCCAGCTAACCGGCAGCGCCTTATTATTTAATGCCGTAACATGTTCAGCCCAACACGAGCTGCAACAGCTCGGCCCGTCATGGCTCAAGGCTTGATGGCACGTATCGCGGCGGACACCAGGTATTGTTCGACATTTGCGCCAGGAATCCAATCCTTGATGAACGTCCGGGATTCGTCTTTAGGTTCGATCTCAATTTGGGTAAAACCGCTTTGTGCAAGCATGGCCTCCAGTTCGCCGATGGAAGAAGCTCCTGAAATGCACCCTGAATAGATACGGTCGATATCCTGCTTGATTTCATCCGGAAAATCGGCTGTTGCCACGACATCCGATATGGCCAGCCTGCCGCCGTTACGCAGCACACGGAACGCCTCATCAAAAACCTGCTGCTTTGATGGGGACAGATTAATGACACAGTTTGAAATAATTACGTCCACCGAGTGGTCCTGAACCGGCAGATGCTCGATCTCGCCCAGCCGAAATTCCGTATTGGTAAATCCGCTTTTGCTGGCATTTTCGCGGGCGCGGCTGACCATTTCCGGTGTCATATCTACACCAATGACGCGGCCGGAAGCGCCCACCTGACGGGAGGCAAGAAAGCAATCAAACCCGCCGCCGCTGCCCAGGTCCAGCACGACTTCTCCCGGTTGCAAAGCGGCAATAGCTTGAGGATTGCCACAGCCGAGGCCAAGGTTCGCCCCATCCGGAACGGCTGTTAATTCTTCTGACGAGTAGCCCATTTTAGCGGAAACATCCGCGGCCGAACTACAGCAATCATTGGATGGCGCTGGCGTACAACAGGACCCCGCCCCTACGTCCTGTAAGGCGATTTCTTTATACCGATTCCGAACGTTTTGACGAATTTGATCATTACTCACTTGATTCATGAAAGATCACTCCTTAGTTTTTTATACAATCAACAGCAGCTCGCAGCGCAGCAAGCCGTTGGTGTTGCACGAATGATTGACCGCCTACTAAAGAATCGGACCGATTGCTTTTGCATAGCGTCTGACCATTTCCACGTTTCTCTAGCAGATCGTTCGATTTCCCTTTGGCGTTGTTTCATGAGCATTTCCGCAGCAAACCAATTGAGGTTCAAGTCGGTCCCATCCTTTTATCAAAAAAATGTAATGTAAGCATTCAGTGTTTAAGATGATGCAAAAGCTTTTTAACAACAAACTGCGCGTCCGGCCCCACCCCCCTTAAGGTAGCAGAAGCAAAGGAACGCTGCCCTTCCAGCCCCACATAATAAAGCCCCGGAACGTCGCTTATGCCTGCTTGATGTAACGGCCTTCCTTCCGCATCCAGCGCGCCAATCGCTTGAAGGTAGGGAAGATACGGCCGGTAGCCTGTCGCAAAGATCACCGTATCCACCGGCTCTTTTTTCCCGTTCGGCCAAATGACGCCATCCTCATAAAAGGATGTGAACATCGGTTGTTGATCCGGTTTTCCTGCCGCTACTTTTTCTTTGTACCCGCCCGAATCGTTCACCGCACTTGAACTCGGCGCGGTTTTCCCGAACCGCCAAAACGGAAAGGTGTCAAACCCAATCAGTTTGATCCAAAAATGCACTTCCTGACCCAACAGCCTCGATTTCATGAATTGGACCGGCCGGAGTACCGCTAAAGACGTCTTGCTCACCTCGGCCAGCTCAACACCGATCTGTACGGCAGAATTGCCGCGCCCGACCACCACTACGCGTTGATTGCGAAATGGCTCCGGATTCCGGTATTCGGAGGAATGAAGTGTGCGGCCTTGAAACGCCTCCTGCCCCGGCACAACTGGCGTATAGGGATTGTGAAAGGAGCCGGTCGCATTAATGATGGTGCGCGCCCGAAACGTATCCCCTACCATCGTACGGACCGTAAACCCTTCTCCATCCCTTTCGACCGATGCTACGCGCTGATTGGTTCGGACCGGCAGTTGAAATTTTGCCCGGTAATCCTGTAAATAACGAATGACTTCATCACGCTTGGGGTAACCATTCGGATCGCCGGGGAACTTCATGCCTGGCATCGACGAGAAACGTGCTGGAGAGAACAGTTTGAGACTATCGTAATAACGCGGCCACGAGCCCCCCGCCTCGTCGCCCGCGTCCAAAATCAGAAATCGAAGTCCTTTCTTCTGAAGATGATAGCCGGAAGCCAGACCCGCCTGCCCCCCTCCAATGACAATCGTATCCAATACCTCATTCATACCCAACATCCTCCGATTTATTTGCAATTTGCAAGTATTAGAGAAAAGAAATCACCCGATGGGGGTGGAACAGCAAAGGCTGGATTTTGACATCGCTTCATTCAAAAGCTTAATGGAGCGAATGACCGTTTCTTTTTCAAAATCGTTCATGTGAGAGAAAACTTCAGCTAAATAAGCGTTCATTTGCTGGTCAATCGTCGTGGCCACGTACTTCCCTTCTGTCGTGAGCGAAAGCACATACACCCTGCGGTCGTCCGGATCGGGCGATTTTTTGACCAAATTCATTTTAATTAACGATTGGACTTGTCGGCTAAAGGTCGTAATATCGGTCCCTAACGCCTCGGCTACCTGCTGAATGGACGGTTGATGCTGACGATCGATCTCGTAAAGAATATGGCTTTGCACCAAAGATATATCGCATCCACCGGCGGAGCAGCAATTTTTATTGAGAAACCCAAAACGGCGTGTCATGATCTGAAATAGTTCGCGAACATTTTCCACTGTGGTTCACCTCATGACTTAGTTATACAATATTTATTTGCAAATTGCAAATAAAATAATCGCAATAGAAAACCACTCGGCTGAGTGGTCTCCTGATTGCTTATTTGCCGGGATATAATTTGTGCAACGATTCTCTCTGGGAGGGTTTAATATCAATGATGTTGCGAATGCTCTTCGCCTTGGCCTCGGCTTCGTCAAGCGTGTCGCTTAATCCCAAGGCAAGTAAGGTGCCAGCGGCTACCGTACCGGTCCGTCCCTTTCCACCGCCACAATGAAAAGCAACTTTCTTGTTTTGGTGATAAGCTTCGATGACGGCCTGGATCGCTTGCTCGAAGGCTTTTTCTTGCGGCATAGCAGCATGATCTGCTAACGGAATTTGAATCCATTCCGCACTCGCCGCTGGATAGGCGCAATCCGTCGCTTCGCCGCGCAGATCCACGATCACGTCGATACCTTCATTTTTTACCATCGATTCAACATCGGCTGCCGCGCCCATAAAAATTTTATCAGGAATCAAAGCATGGTAGGTTTTTTCAGACGCCATGGACTATACTCCTTTTTTAAACGATCCAAACTCAATCGGAACCGGGGCCGCTGGCGGCGCGCAGCACAGGGACAAATCCCTGGCTTCTCCGGCGGATTCGAATTCGGAATCTTCTTTTGTGTAGAAAATCTCCCAAGCGTTGCCGTCCGGATCATATACCCAAACTTTATCCTGCACCGCATAGCAGCATGTGGTATTCATCTCGTCAATCAGTAGCAGTCCGCTTTGACGAAGCCTCTCCCCCATGGCCAGCACTTCTTCCGTATTATTCACTTGAAATCCCAAGTGGTTCAGTACACCCTTTTGTTCGAAGGGACGTACATTGAGCGAAAAATGAAGCGCCGGTTCTTCTAACTCGAATTTGGCGTAGTTATCTTTAACCTTACTCGGTTCGGCTCCAAAAAAAGCGCGATAGAACTCAAGAGACTTGTTCAGCTCCGTGCAGTTTAAAGCAACATGCATTCGTTTGATCATCGTCGCCACCTCATTTCCCTTCTTTGACAAATTGTTCAATCCGGCTCTTAATCGAATCGCGAACGGTGCGGAACTGGTTCATAATTTCGTCTTCCGTTCCGGTTGCTTTTGCCGGATCATCAAAACCCCAATGCCATTTCGTTACATTCTTGTTGGAGATCACAGGGCAATGCTCGTCGGCGTGGCCACAAAGGGTAATGACATAATCGGCGCGATTCAAAATGTCCGGATCGATCACATCGGAGGTGTTTTTGCTAATATCTACGCCAGCTTCTTGCATGACTTGCACCGCACGCGGATTCAGTCCATGTGCTTCAAGACCTGCGCTTTTGACTTCATATTTATCGCTGCCTAGAGCGTTTAAAAACCCGTCCGCGATTTGGCTTCTGCAAGAATTTCCGGTGCACAAAAAATAAATTAACGGTTTTTTCTCCATGGTGAACAATCTCCTTTGATTTCAATTCGTTAATCGCCTTGATGAACTCTTTTCGCTTGTTTACTTTTCATAAAAGTCTTCATGATCATTGCAACTGCCACCAGGACGACCACGATCACCGCGATACATAACCATACATTCACCTGTAGCGTCTGGAGAACATAAAGCCATACATAAACACCGGTGAGCGTAATGAACAACGTGGGAACGGTTAACAGGATGCCGACTTTAAAATAATAGCCCCATCTGATTTTCACGTTTTTCGTGGATAGGACATGCAGCCAAAGCAGCGTGGCCAAGGAGCCGATTGGCGTAATTTTCGGTCCTAAGTCCGAACCGATCACATTCGCATAGATCAGCGCCTCACGAATGAACCCATCGGTTTGCGTTCCTTGGATGGCCAGCGCATCGATCATGACCGTGGGCATGTTGTTCATAATGGACGACAGGATGGCTGCAATAAAGCCCATACCTACGGTAGCCACAAATAACCCTTGTTCTGCGACCGTTTGAATGACGCTGCCTAATGCATCCGTAAGTCCGGCATTGCGCAAGCCATAAACGACCACATACATGTCGATAGAGAAGATCACGACAGCCCAGGGAGCGCCTTTTACCAGTTTCCATGTATGAATCGCAGGGCTTTTTCTCGCCGCGAACAAAAAGGCAATCGCTGCAACCCCGGCAATAATGGATACAGGGATCGAGAAAAATTCGCTAATGAAATACGCAACGAGCAGCGCGGCTAAAATGACCCAAGATAACTTAAACAGCCGCATATCCTTGATGGCTTCCTTCGGCTTTTTCAGTTGCTTAAGATTGTAAGTGTTCGGGATACTCTTCCGGAAATACAGATACAACACAATGAGGCTCGCAATGACGGAAAAGAAATTCGGAACAATCATGCGGCTCGCGTATTCCGCAAAACCGATGTTGAAATAATCCGCAGATACGATGTTAACCAAGTTGCTGACGACAAGCGGTAAAGATGCCGTATCCGCAATGAACCCACTGGCCATAATAAACGGCAGGATCATCTTTTCATCAAACTTAAGTGCCCGGACCATGGCGAGTACAATCGGGGTAATAATCAAGGCCCCGCCATCATTGGCAAACAGGGCGGCAACCGCCGATCCCAGCAGGATGATAAATACAAACATGAGCAGGCCGTTTCCGCGGGCCAGCCGCGCCATATGCAATGCAGCCCACTCAAAAAATCCGATTTCATCCAGCACCAGTGAGATTAAAATAATGGCCACAAACGCCAAGGTAGCGTTCCACACGATACCGGTTACGGTGCCGACGTCCGCGAAGCTGACCACACCAAAGAGCAAAGCAAAGATCGCTCCGGCACTTGCCGACCAGCCGATATTTAATCCTTTCGGTTGCCAAATGACAAAAAGCAACGTTACCAAGAAAATGAAAATCGCCACATAAACCATTTATGCTTCCTCCTGAACTACGTACAGCAATCATTGGTTTCGCAAACGGCAGGCTCAATCAGCGCCGCTTGCGAAGGAATTTCTTTTAGAATATCCAAAATATAAGGCTTGTCTTCCAGGCAGAGCGAATAATAAACCCACTGTCCCCTGCGAGACTCTTTGACCAGGCCCCCGTCCCGCAGCTTGCGCATATGCTGACTGATATTGGGCTGGCTCGTTTTCAAAATGTCCACGATCTCGCACACGCACAGTTCCTTCACCTGCAACAAGGCTACGATAGTGAGTCTGTTCCGGTCCCCCAATAGCTTCAAGGCATCCGCTACTTCTTCTAGTTTGCTCAACTGCTTCACTCCTTTTAAGCGACGGGAATGTCCATCCCTTTTAACAACCCGATTACTTTCTCCCGAATCTCGTCACGCGCTCTCTTCACGTCTTCCAGGTTGCCGCCGTCTACAGCCAACGGGTCGGGGATGTTCCACTCGACGTTCATGATCTTAAACGGTACGATAGGACAGCGTTCTACAATTTGTTCGCACAACTTGACGATGGCATTCGACGCTAGAAAAAATTTCATATCGATTTTTTTGCAAACATGCTGGGAAAGATCGATGCCTACCTCGCGCATAGCTTCAACGGTGTAAGGATGCACTTCTTTCGATGGTTCTAATCCGGCACTCTCCACCACCACATGATCCCCGCCATAAAACTTAGCAAAGGCTTCGGCCATCTGACTTCGGCACCGATTTTGCCCGCAAAGGAAATAAATCCGCGTAACATCCCGTTTCATTCTCCCACACTCCCCTACCCCTTGTAAATAGCCATATAATTATTTGCTTATTTCAAATATGATTTTACATGCCAATTGTTATCGCAGTATTAACGTTGAAAAAGAAAAAAGCAGCCGCCGGGGAAGGAACTGCGATGTTTTCGATTAATTTTCACCGGGTGAAACGATATAGATTTCGTAAGATTGACAAGAAATTAGATCTTGTCAAGGCTCCGGATGAATGACGTGACATTGCCCAAACAGCAGGCTCCTTGTGGGTTATTAACCTCACACCCACAGCGACCAGCTTGAATTTGTTCTCTTATATGATCAATTGGATTCTGATTTTCCTGAACGGCTTGTATTAAGCGTTCTCTTGTCCATCCGAAGCAGTAACAAACGGGTACTTCCAATGCAGCGTCTTTTTGGAACACCGAAACTTTGAGCATATCTTTGCCAAATGTCTGCTCATCACTAAAATAGACAACTTCGCAAGATGAATTCGCGCAAAAAGTGTAAGTTAATTCAGGGTATATTGTTTCTAACGCGGTTGGTTGAAGCAATGCCTTGAGCGTAATCAATTGAATAGTTTTGCCCTTTTGGTAACAAACAGGGCATTGAATTGATTTTGTTGGATTATCAGTGGAAGTTTGACAACAGCTATGCATTTTGTATCACTCCTTGTGCAGTCTTTAATTCATCACTGTTTTAATAATGGGGCATTCATAAATATCTTTGTTTTCGGGGCATCTTTCTTTAAGGTCTACCAACATCCGTTCAATTCTTCGGAGGTCTTCAATTTTACGCTGGATGTCCTCTATCTTTTGAACAGTGAAATCATACATATCGCGGCACTTTACTTCATCCCGATCAACAACACCTAACAATTTGTCAATTTCATTTAATACGAATCCCAATTCCTGCATGCGTTTAATAAATGTTATACGATCGGCTGTTTGTTCTGGATATATTCGGTAGCCTGAATCGGTACGAGAAGGTTCTGCAATTAAACCGATTCGTTCATAATACCGGATAGTTTCTTTGTTAACGTTACATTTATCAGCAAGTTCTCCGATACGAAACTGCATTTGCTTCACCTCACACGTAGTATAAACCCTGTACTTAAGTACAGGGTCAAATAGATATTCTTCCTCTTTAATTAAAAAGAATTCATTACCGAGAATGTTTGTGCACCCACATTTTTTTACATCGCTTTTTGGGAAGTCCTTAGCGTACAGAATTTCCGAAATGTTGGCGTTACCATATATACGCTTCGCCTTTCGCTTCAAGGACGTAAGCACTTTCAATTATATTTTATTACATTGACTTTGCGGGTGGAACTAATATGGGGGAGAAAGTACACATGAAGCTGGGATATGGCCGTGTGTCGGCTAAAGATCAAAAACCGGAACGACAGTTCGTCAAGTTCCAGGAGTTGGGCATCTAGGACCATTTGTAAATAGTTTGTATTTGTCTTGTGATTATTTAGGCTCTTGCCCATTACTGCAGGTTTTGCACTCCTTTATATAGGCAGTTGCATATGATAAAAAAGTAAACACTGAATCATAAGAGGAGAATGAGTATGTTCCATAAATCATGCCATCACTATCAATGGCATAATCCGATGCATAACAGCTGGAATAACAACTATCGGGATTATAATCCTCACTATTACAATTGGTATAATACTGATAGTAATCCCTACGGAAAAATGAAATTAAGAGATTATGGACAAAGTCCACTTGTAGTGAATATTGACCAGGCAGCAAAGCAAAACAAAACTTACCGTACCGCTTTATGGACAGGAAAACATTTTCAAGTGACTCTGATGAGTATTAATGTTGGCGATGATATCGGTTTAGAAGTCCATCCGACAACTGATCAATTCATACGTATTGAAGAAGGTCAGGGACTTGTTCAAATGGGTGATAGGAAGGACAAATTGGATTTTCAAGTAATGGCCTATGATGACTATGCAATTATGATACCTGCTGGAAAATGGCACAATGTAACCAACACAGGCAATACCCCCCTTAAAGTTTACGTTATCTATGCGCCTCCTGAGCATCCATATGGTACAGTTCATGAAACAAAAGCAATTGCACTGTCTGCTGAAGGTTAGTTAAATCCAATTATTCCAACTTTATTTCGTCCCGGTCCGGAACCCAGGCCGGGTTAATTGGGGTATTACCAGCGTCACTGTCACGAAGTCCAAAAGTATGGAACAAAATAGTTTGTTGAATATGACTCATAAATTTCCAAGAAGGCCGGGTGGTATCAGCTTCGCTGGTACTCCCCCTAAGGCAGTCTATATTGGACTAGATCAACTCTCCAAATAGCGATATAGTGTAGTTTTACTAATTCCCGTCTCTTCCTTTATCTGTGCAAGACTATACTTTTGACTCTGATACATATGAATGGCTCGTTTCACATTCTCATCAGGCTTTCGCGGACGGCCAGGACTCATTCCTTTTTGTTTCGCCTCATACAATCCCTTTTTAGTATTCTCACTAATGACATCACTTTGAAAATTCAATAAATAATTTACGCTGTCATGAAATGAGTATCCTGATGATTGATTCGTATTTATCCCTTCGCCAACAGTATAGAGATATGACCTTTTTTCATTTAATTGATTTAATAGCTCTGCTAGATGCCGGGTAGAATCCGCAAATGAAAATAGCCTTGCAACAACAACTGTATCCCCTGGTTGAAGTTCATTCATCATTTTTATTAACATTACTCTTTTTTTAGGGGATGAATGCTCCTCAGTGAAGAATTGGTCACAATTCAGTTCTTTCAAAGTCTCTATTTGGATTTTACAATTTAAATCATCTTGATAGGGTCTCATATAACCAATTAACATAACGTGCCCTCCTTACTGCAGAAGCCCTTTTGAAAGCATACCACAAAAAAGGGACCTAAAAGGTTCCATTTTGGTCCTTTTGGTGATAAAATGAATGAGCCTAATACGGAACCTGACTTTTATGAGAGTTAAAAGTCACACTAAAAATAAATAAGGAGTGGAAGTAAACGTGGTTGAAAGAATAAAAAGAGAGTGGTTTTCAAACATAAGGGGCGACATACTTGCTGGAATTGTTGTCGCTTTGGCTCTCATTCCAGAAGCGATTGCCTTTTCCATTATTGCCGGTGTCGATCCTATGGTTGGTTTATATGCCTCTTTTTGTATCGCAGTCATTATAGCCTTTGTAGGCGGTCGTCCAGGTATGATTTCCGCCGCTACTGGCGCGATGGCTTTGCTGATGGTACCTCTAGTTAAAGATTACGGATTACAATATTTATTAGCCGCCACTATACTCACCGGGATCATACAACTTATTTTTGGATTATTCAAGATTGCAAAGCTAATGAAATTTATTCCTAGAGCCGTCATGATCGGTTTTGTTAACGCACTCGCAATCCTGATATTTATGGCGCAGGTCCCTCATTTTGTTGGCATATCAACTCTGACTTATGTGTTTGTTGCTATTACTTTGATTATTGTATATGTATTGCCTCGTTTTTTCAAAGCCATACCAGCCCCATTAATCGCTATTATCATCCTTACATCGGTTGCCATCTGGGGACATTTAGATTTAGGAACGGTTGGGGATTTAGGAAGAATCACTCAAACCCTGCCTTCTTTCTTTATCCCGGACATTCCATTTAATTTTGAAACACTTCAAATCATCTTTCCTTACTCTGTCGCTTTAGCCATTGTCGGATTACTGGAATCGTTGCTTACATCCTCTATCGTTGATGATATGACAGGAACAGAAAGCAACAAGAACAGAGAATCCAGAGGACAGGGTATCGCAAATATTATTACAGGTTTCTTTGGCGGTATGGCTGGATGTGCCATGATCGGTCAATCTGTAATCAACGTCAAATCAGGGGGCCGCGGCAGGTTGTCCACGTTAGTTGCAGGTCTGTTCTTAATATTTCTGATTCTTGTATTAGGCGGATTGGTTGTACAAATACCGATGCCTGTTTTGGTTGGGATTATGATTATGGTATCGATTGGCACATTTGATTGGACATCATTTTCGTATCTGCGTAAAGCTCCAAAGACGGATGCTCTTGTAATGTTGACTACGGTCATTATCGTTGTGGCGACTCATGACCTCTCCAAAGGCGTTATAGCCGGTGTTATTCTTAGCGCTATCTTCTTTGTGGCCAAAATTTCAAAACTAGAGGTTAGAAGACGGCAGACCAGCAAAGAAATCATATTTGATGTAACGGGTCAATTGTTCTTTGCCTCTGTGGAAGGCTTCATAAAAGCCTTTGACTTTAATATCGCTGATGATATAAATATTGTGATTGATTTCTCTCATGCACACATTTGGGACGACTCTGGCGTAGGCGCAGTAGATAAAGTAGTCATCAAATATCGTGAAAACAATAATCATGTCACAATTAAAGGACTAAATGCATCTAGCAAAAAAATTATAGATAAGTTAGCCGTATACCAAGATGCAAATGCTCAATTAAAAGCACACTAATGAAGGGGAGAGATGAATATGTATCAACGTATTTTACTCGCTGCTGATGGGTCAAAAAACTCGATTCGGGCAGCCCAGGAGGCTGCGAAAATTGCATCCTTGATTCCAGATTCCACCGTTGAAATCCTATTTGTGGCGGACTTATCCAAAATTAAAAGTGAAGTCTTGCATTCTCAAAATCATGAGGAAATAGAGTTGAAACGACATCAAAAGTTGCTTCCTATTGCAGAACAACTTTCTGCTAAAAATGTCAATCATGAAACAAAGATTATTACTGGCGATCCTGGTCCAGCTATTGTGGAATATGCAAACAATGAGAAAGTGGACTTGGTCATTATTGGAAGCCGCGGGCTAAATGCCTTACAGGAATTTGTCTTGGGCAGCGTAAGTCATAAAGTGGTTAAGAGAGTACTGTGTCCAGTTATTGTTGTAAAATAATTGATCCCAAGATGTTGGGAGGGAGTTTGATTGAAAAGCAGAACAACAATATTGATAAGTATTGTACTCGCCCTATTCGTAGCATCAATGGATACCACGATTATGAATACAACAATGCCAATCATAGCAAAGAGTCTTGGCGGGTTTGAATTTTTTGCTTGGCCGTTTGCCTCTTATATGATCGCAAGCACCGTGCTCGCTCCAGTTGCAGGCCGATTATCAGACTTGTTCGGCCGGAAACGAGTCTTTGCTTTTGGAATTATTTTATTTTTAATCGGTTCTATACTGTGCGGTGTGTCGCAAACGATGGTACAGCTTGTTATTTTCCGTGGAATTCAAGGTATCGGTGCTGGCTTCATGATGCCTTTTCCAGCTATTATTGCAGGCGATCTATTTTCCATTCAACAGCGCGGAAAAATTCAAGCCTTGGGGACGTCAATGTGGGGACTGTCTGCAGTCATCGCACCGCTATTAGGCGCATTTTTCGTGGAGTATATGACATGGAGATGGATTTTCTTTATAAATATCCCGATTTGCATTCTAGCGTTGCTCACTTTATTACCATATAAAGAGGAGTATACTCCCAAAAAAGCACGTATCGATTATATCGGCGCACTTTTGTTTACGATTGGAGTCAGTGTGTTGCTTCTGGCAACTGTCGTAGATAGCAATCAAATCCTCTATGTCAGTGTTGGCGCAATATTCATTATCGCCTTTTACTTCTTTGAAAAAAAGCAAGCATCACCACTCGTTCCCCTTTCCATTGTTAAAGATAAAACGATTCGCTGGATGAACATTAACGGTTTCCTTGGTTGGGCGGCCTTATTTGGAACCGCAAGCTATATCCCGTTGTTTCTACAGGACATAACCAAACTCTCCGTTTTCCAAAGTGGCATCGCATTACTAGGAACTGCCCTTGGTTGGCTTTCTGCATCTGTTCCGGCGGGAAAGTGGATTTTGAAATTTGGCTATCGCCGTCTGTTTATTATTGGAAGTATTCTGCTCGCTACTTCCGGAGTCTTCCTCGCTTTTTTGCACGATGGAAATGGATTTTGGTATGTATTTTTTGTTTTGATGATTCAAGGTTTCGCTTTCGGTTTATTATCGACAACAGGCGTTATCGGCGCCCAGCAGCTTGTTGAACCGCATGAAAAAGGAATTTCAACTTCATTTATGATGTTTGCTCGTAACATAGGAACAGCAATAGGCGTAACGATCATGGGGGCAATTCTGACGAGATCAGAAGATTTTATGAGCGGAATCCATCACATATTTTTGTACGGATTGATCGGAAGTATGATTGCCCTACTTACTACATTTTTTATCAAAGATCGTACCGCGGACACTGTACCCGAAGGAAAGATATAAGCCCTTCTTATTTCTAGGGGTAGTACCAGCGAAGTGTCAGTTATCCAAACTCCAAAAGTGGAATCCCTTGTTAAATAAGGGCTTCCACTTTGTTTACATGTATTTAATGTAAAACGTAATCGTTGGTTCCTAAAATGGTCAGAACCGGAACAATGGTGTTCAATTAATGCTTATTCCCCTTATTATTTACCGGTAAAATTAAAATAGAACTCTAAGTTCTAATACCAAAAAACAGATTCGGAAACTTAAAGAAAATATTCACGGGGTTATGCCTATAAGTGCCATACTGGGGCAAGTGTCAACATTGTATCGGCGCTTTCCTTACGTGAGATAAAGTTGCCCGGACGGTGGAACCCGGACCAAACTCAACTACCTGTTGTTTAAGTGAACGCAATACGCATAATTCGTAAATCGCGCGATCGGAGTTCATAATTAATATAGATACAAAACTTTCATTTATCAGAATGTTCCTCTTCTTTTCGCTTCTTAGAATGAGTCTTGTTTGTCTTCAAGATAACAAAAGAACAGATGATTAAACCAAAATAAACAACACTAACCATCAAAATTCCAAATCCATTGGAGCTCAAAATCGACCTCCTTTCTATATTGAATAAATGATTCGAAGGTCAGCGTCCCACCACTTTTCTCAGGGTAGTCATTCGAACTCCTTATGCTACTGGACAAGGCAATCACACCCAACCGCTTACATTACATCCTTCACATGAATAGCTAACTATTCATCTGGTCGATCCCATTTTTTAGAATACGCTTTACTAGTTGCCCATATGGTATTCCATATAATAAAGGCGGCTACTCCAATAACCGCGATATAAACAAGCAACATACTGACACCTCCAGATTAATACCATCGGTTTGACTACGACTTGATAAATAAATACACTATAATTCCCAGTGCAATAAAGGTAATAATAAAGTTGAAGATCAAAAAGACATCACAAGCTTGTTTGCTTAAATAGAAGATACGATTGTTGGAACACTTTTCTATTATCCGCCCGACAATCATGGCAACCTTTTGATTTCCGATATTGTCCAGAAACCGTTGTTGTCGAAAGAACATGAATAGCCTTTGAGATACACGTGACCTTCTGACAAGTCAAACAAAAAACTTTATTTTTTAAATCGTTCATAATCTTCTCCTCTCGCTTAAGTTGTTTAGCGAAAACCGTTATCGTTTTTTCCAAGAAGATAGCCGAAAGGTTGTTTCAAGCAAGGTCGAAACTTCCATATACTCCTGTAGTCGAAACGAACGGGTAACCATATCAAGCAGCTCCTTGTTTCATCTTAAAGAGGATCTCTATAAGCAAAAAAACCAATTTTTCTCCCCTGATATAAAATGTTTTGTTCTGGAATGTGTAGTTGTTTCGCCTTTTCCAAAGCAAATACGACGCTCTCGCAATAACCCGTACAGTATCCAAATTCTTGACGAATGCCGGTCGTTTGCTTCAAAAGAATGATCGAGAACCCCTCTCCCTTTTGCTGAATATGAATTTGACTCATTTCATACACTTCCGATCTGACCCTTGCTGTTCAATGAGTCCTGATATCAAGTATGTCAATCACGCTCATTAATTGGTTGTTAAACATGTTTTTGGTCATGAAGAGCAGATCACATATAAGAGGATCTTGCACCGAATAGACGACGCGAGTTCCAACCTTCATTCCTATTACGAGATGCTTCGCTTTTAAAATACCTAAATGTTGGGAAACCGCAGAACCTTGACTTTGTAAACGCGTTTGAAGCTCATTGACACCTTTCGGTCCTTCACATAATAACTCCAAAATCTGCAATCGCAGCGGATGAGCCATGACCTTAAAAACATCTACTCTGTACTGCTGAAGTGCAAGTTGCATTCCCATTCACCTCATTTCGTCTTTGGGGCGACTCCGAGTGAGAATAGGTTAGGTCCTTGATGGATCTGGCTTCAAGCTGGTGATTACTTCTTTTTGAGACTCCTTGTTTGATAACGCCGCGCATTCACGGAAAGCGAAATGTTTACAACCTAGACATTTATTCAAATCCAGTTGCAATAGCGCGAAGTTAAGTGCCTCACCGGTATGTCCAAAAAAATGTTCAGCCCCAATCAGCGTATACAACCCTGTTCTCTTCAATACATCCAAAGGCTGAGCTTGAATTCCGGATACAAGAATAATCCCGCCAAACTTCTCGAAATGTTTCACCAAACTGGACAGATTCGATTCACCTGTCGTATCCATAAAAGGTACTTTTCCCATGCGCAGCAGCAATACTTTCGGCCTAAGATGAATCGTATCCATAATGGACTTTTCAAACATGTTCGCGGCGCCGAAAAAGAGAGGGCCTTCGATGGTATAGATCCCGATTTGTGGACAATCGTGGCCTTCGGTTACCATGTGGGCTTTCACTTTTTCATGTTTAGCTGTTGGGTCAGGCAATACCTTGGAAACCAGTAAGCCATCACTCATTCGTTTCACAAACAGAATTACGGCCAAGATTAATCCGACTTCAACGGCAGTCGTTAAATTTGTAAAGACCGTAAGCAAAAAGGTAATGAGAAGGACAACGGAATCGCTCGTTTTGGTTTTTAAGACGTGAGCGAATTCTTTTCGTTCGCTCATGTTCCAAGCAACCAGCATCAGAATCGGTGCCATACTAGCAAGTGGGATCTCCGATGCATAAGGTGCAAACAAAATGAGCACCAGCAATACAACAATGCCATGTATAATACCCGACAGAGGTGAGACCGCACCGTTTTTGATATTGGTTGCTGTTCGTGCAATGGCTCCTGTCGCTGGAATGCCTCCAAAGAGAGGGGTTACCATATTGGCGACACCTTGCCCAATCAGCTCACGATTGCTGTTATGACGACTGCCGGTCATGCCGTCGGCAACAACCGCCGATAATAAAGATTCGATGCCGCCCAACATGGCAATAATAAAGGCGGGGCGAATCAAGTTTTCAATGCGATCCCAGGTTAGATCAGGGAAATGAAAATGGGGTAGGGTGCTTGGAATAGCTCCAAATGACGATCCAATCGTTGCAACTTCCCCTTTAAAGAATACGGTCGCCACTATAGTGGATACGACGAGCCCTACCAAGGAACCAGGGACCTTCGGTAGAAACTTCGGCGTTAGGAGGATGACAGCCAAGCAAACCACCGCTGTGATAACACTGTAGAGATTTGTAGTTGTGAGATGCATTACAATTTCCTTCATATTTGGTAGAAAATTCTCATGCTTCTCGATACCGCTCAAACCTAAAAAGTTGGCAATTTGTCCGCTGAAGATTATGACGGCAATTCCAGCGGTAAATCCGATGGTTACAGGGCGAGGAATAAATTTTATCAATGCACCGAGTTTAAATAGCCCCATGAGAACGAGAATAATTCCCGCCAAAAATCCCGCAAGCAATAAATTTTCGTATCCATATTCCATGACAATTGCGAAAAGGATCGGAATAAATGCACCGGTCGGTCCGCCAATTTGAAATTTAGAACCTCCGAACAAGGAAATACAGATACCGGCAACGATGGTGGTATAAATGCCATATTCCGGTTTTACACCAGCCGCAATAGCAAACGCCATCCCTAATGGAATGGCGATAATGCCAACAATGAGGCCTGAAATGAGATCCTTGCGGAATGCGGCTGCATGGTATCCTTCAAATCTTCCCATCCATTTCATCTGAACTACCTTCTATTCTTCATATATTTGATTATTTGAATATATATGAAATGTTACTCCTGTCATCGAATAATGTCAATCGTAATAATCTCGTGTCGCTTCGCATGTTTCCGGCTGCAAAACGAAAAAACAAGGTGATCCTTGATGTTGCTCATGGATACCCTTGTTTTTCAGTTTAAGATTCATTTCGAATGACCTCAAGTAATGAAATGGCATCAACGAGATGATTATCGAAGATCTGCTTTGTGACTGCGAGCAGGTCTTTAATCAACGGGTCACGTAACGAATAAATGACAGAAGTACCATCTTTTAAGCCCGTCACCACATTTTTATTTCGCAATACTGCCAACTGCTGAGAAACGGCTGAACCTTCTGATCCTAAAATACTCTGTATCTCATTTACGTTTTTATCTCCTTCACTCAGAACCTCCAGGATACGAATCCGCATGGGATGCGCCAGCGCCTTAAAAAAATCGGCTTTAAACTGTTGGATATTTTGATTCATGGCTAACGCCTCCTTAATCACTATACTTTTGAATATATGAATATCATAACACAACTTCACCCAAAAACATTCTGGAAAGAAGGGCATACCGGAGCATGGATTGTGATTTGGTTGCAACTCCTATATAATACACATTATATTCAAATATCTGATTATTTGATTAAAAGAACATAAGGAGTGGGTACGAATGCCGGACTCTACGAGTAATAACTCATCACATCAAGATTCGTCATCCTCTCACGAATTGACTACACCTTTCATGCAGGTAAGCAGACAAACCGTCATAACAATGGGGATTCATGCGTTACATGAGATTGGGTCCAATTCCATTTGTAACGTTTGTATCGCCAATGGAGGTTCCTGTTGTCAAGGGTGTCGACATCTTGTCAAAGGTATTGGATGCCAAAAACGAAATGCAAGTTGTACGGCATGGTTATGCGGGTTTTTAAAGTTCTTTTTGTATGAAACTGGTCTACTACGAGAATGGAATGACTTTTGGGAGCAAGTCCCGGGACAAGATTACCGTGAGGACTTTACGCCAGAGGTCTTTTATGTGACAAAGTCGTTATACCTTCCGGATCTTCGCAATTTGAGTGAGGCTCTTGCTACTGATCTTCATGAACTGGCTAAATCTCACATTGCGATCGGGTTTATCCTAACCCTACGGGAAAAAATCGATAAACAGATTGATCAACTCCACGAGTGTCAGCATAATCGGAAAAGGAAAACCAAAATAAAACGGAATATAAAAATGTTATCCAGTTCTTTCCACCGTTTTCAAAAAGAACTTCATGAATATCGACAAAAATTTCCGATTTCGTAGCAATTTCAATAAGGATGAAGGGTGGGAATATTGGTGTTTCATTCGCGTATTACAGCCATTGGAACGTATGTACCCCAACGAAAACTGACAAATGATGATTTGGAAAAGATGGTGGATACCAGTCATGAATGGATCGTACAGCGGACAGGCATTCATGAACGACGTATTGCTGAGCGAGACGAATTTACCAGCGATCTCTGTATAAGTGCAGTCAGGAATCTCGTCTCTCGGTATAACAAGACAATCGAGGATGTGGATTTTATTATTGTTTGCACCACTACACCAGATTTTCCTTTTCCTACAGTATCCTGCTTAATTGAAGCCCATTTTCAAATTCAAAACGCTGGTGCGATTGATATTAGTGCCGCTTGTGCTGGATTTACTTATGGACTTATCATGGCTCATGGCTTGATTGCTTCTGGATTGCATAGGAAGGTTCTGGTCATTGCCGGTGAAACGCTGTCCAAAATTACAGATTATTCGGATCGTACAACCTGCGTCTTGTTTGGCGATGCCGCCGGTGCCGTTCTCGTGGAAAGAGATGACCAGTTTGAGGGATTCGTCAGTCATCATGTTGGCTCCGATGGCACAGGTGGGGTCCATATTTATCGGACAGGGCTTGCCAATAGACTCGGCGAGCAAAAGTTGTGCGACAACAATTGCATTGTCCAAAACGGAAGGGAAGTATTCCGTTGGGTGATGCGAACAATACCCAATTCGATTCATCAATTGATGAACAAAAGCAGTCAGACAATAAACGATGTGGACTGGTTTATTCCCCATAGCGCGAATTTGCGACTGATTGAGCCGCTTTGTGAGAAACTGGAGTTCCCTATAGAACGTACGTTGCATAGTCTAACTCACTTCGGTAATACATCGTCTTCAACGATCCCCCTTTCACTCGATTTAGGGATTCGGAGTGGGAAAATCCGTGCGGGAGATAAAGCCTTACTGTATGGGTTTGGGGCTGGGCTCGTGCATGCGGGCGTCCTCGTAAGGTTACAGCTTGATCCTGTCGTTAACGAACCTCTTCCATTATAAATAACGATTATATGTAGCGGTGGCACCTTATGAAGGTGCCTCTTTGTTTTAGTGGGAATAAATCTTGCGAAGGGAGGGAACAGATAAGTTAAATATTCAAAAATTCAAATATTTATTGGAGGCCCTTGTTGTGTCATTAAAGAAGTCCCGCAGCCTGCTCTGTTTGGTTGTATGGATGTGTTTGCTGTCCAGCACAGGATGTCGTTCATTGAACCAGCCTGCTTTCAGCGAAAAGATAAAGCAGGAAATGAATCCTGTGCAAGCGATTCGTCTGTTGGAAGAAGGAAATCAACGATTTGTTACGGGGCATTTAGCAGAAAAACATGTCATTCGAAATCGGAGGCAGCTTATCTCCGAACAAAAACCGGTCGCTGTCATCATAAGCTGCTCCGATTCACGAGTAGCACCGGAAATTGTGTTCGATCAATCACTGGGGGATCTCTTTGTGATTCGCGTTGCTGGAAATATCGTGAATGATGATGTCATAGGAAGTGTCCAATATGCAGTGGATCATTTACACGTTCCGATTGTGTTAGTTTTAGGGCATGAGAACTGCGGCGCGGTTATTGAGGCATTACAAAGAAGGAGGCATCCAGCTTATTTACAATCCATTGTTAATAAGATTGAACCGGCTGCTGAAAAGGCGATATCCGCTGGCATATCCGAAAAAGACATAATTGACCGGGCTGTAATTGAAAATGTCAAAATGGTTGAGGATGAACTACTTGAATACCCGGCATTCAGGTCTCATTCTGGCTGTCGCGACCATTTGGATCGGAGATGGGTCCGCCAAATTTCTGGCTAAGGTACAGCCCGAAAAGTTGGCTGCCGCTGAATGGCATTTCGAAACCGGAAATCGGGTTTCTTTGATTGTAGGAGGTCATTTGAACCCGGACACGTTGGAAGTAACCGGTGCAATTGAAATCCCATGGGGGCTCAGCTTTCTCGCCACAGGCGATCCGAATGGAACCGTAGTGGGGTTGAACGATTTTCCAAGATCGGAATGGCCGCCGCTATATGTCCATTATTTGTTCGATTCGATGGTCGGCATCGGCTTTTATTTACTTGCTATTCCTGTTCTGTTCCTGACTATCAACAAAATAAAGCGCTGGAATGCCTATAATCGATGGCTCCTGACCGGGATTGTTGCAGGAGGGCCATTATCCCTTCTTGCCATTGAACTGGGATGGTTTTATGCCGAGGTGGGAAGACAACCCTGGATTATCAGAGGATATATGAAAGTTTCAGATGCGGTCACAACAAATCCCAACGTTGGTGTTACGTTTTGGCTTTTTGCCGCACTGTATGCGCTTCTCGGCGTCATTTGCTTATTCGTCCTTGGTCGATTGTTCCGAAACAAGCCTGCGGAAATGGAACTAGAGGAAAGGCGTATTATTTTGTAGAGGAGCATGGAGATGTCGTTGGAGCAGCTTGGAATTACGGTGCTTTGGGTGTTTTTGTACGGGTATTTGATCGTTGCTTCGATTGATTTCGGCGCTGGTTTTTATGCTTATTACGGCAGAGTCATCGGAATCGAGTCCGTTATTGGGCCGCTGATTTCCCGATATTTGTCTCCCGTCTGGGAAGTAACGAATGTGTTTCTGGTCTTTTTCTTCGTAGGTATTGTCGGTTTTTTTCCGGACACTGCTTACTACTATGGTACCGCTTTGTTAATCCCCGGAAGTATTGCGCTAATCTTGCTTGCGGTCCGAGGATCCTTCTACGCATTTACGAATTACGGGGCAAGAAAAAACAATCTTTACTTACTTGCTTACGGATCCACGGGATTACTGATTCCGGCTGCGCTGTCAACAGTTTTCACCATATCGGAAGGAGGTTTTTTGTCTTTTGAAGGCCACTCCGTCCACTTGTTGATGGAGGAGTTGTTTTTTAGTACCTATTCCTGGGCGGTGGTTCTGCTAGCCATTTCAAGCGTTCTATTTATAAGTTCTTCTTTCCTTACTTATTACGCGGCGCGTGCTGAAGATCGAAAGGCGCTGGAATGGCTTCGCCGGTTTGCACTCTGGGGAGGCATTCCGACCATCATCTCCAGCTTATTTACGTTTATGGCGTTGCGAAATCATAACCGAGACCATTTCCTAAACACATTGGATGTGTGGTGGATGTTTGGCTTGTCTTTTATTTGTTTTGCGATTGCGGTGTGGTTCATCTGGCGCAGGCATCGATATGGATGGGCGTTTATCTTGGTTATGGCCCAGTTCGCCTTTGCCTTTTTCGGTTACGGACAGTCACATCTCCCGTATCTTCTCTATCCCATCTTGACATTAACCGGCGGCGTGACCAATCCAGTGATGGGGCGTGCACTGGTTGCAGCATTCACGGCGGGGCTGCTGTTGTTGATACCGGCATTGATATTGCTGTTACGCTTGTTTTTATTCAATGCAGACTATGTAAAGGGGAAAATAAGATGAATCTTTTTGATCGACAAGACAAATGGCTCATGTGGTTATGTTTTGGAATTGCCTTTTTGCTTTTCTTATCGTCGGTTCGATATTTATTTTAACCGGCAAATATATAGGTTTGGCACTTTTTTTGTGCATTGTGCATAGAGCTCAGTTCCCTGCACGTCATGGGGCGATACGTCCGCTCAGCGATGCCACTCTCATCTTAAAGACAAGAGCACCGGGTTTTCCCTGTAACCATCGAAATACTCCTTTATAAGCAAGAAATTTCGCTTTGATTGTCATCCATAGTCATATGGGACTGCCGCTAGACATCAAGCTGGCTTCCCTGGTTTCAAGCATCTATATTTTGCTCAGTGCGCACAGCCATGACTGAATCAAGCGGCCAATTCGCAAGAACAGGCCTTCATTATTCAATCAGGGCCAGCGTTTCATTCGTCGGCCGAATCGATCGAATCGGGTCGACTCATCACCTTCGAGCATCGGCTGGTGCCCGTACTGGATACAGCACTCCTATGCTGCCATGGAAGCTGACAATTAAGGATTTGTATTGCATCATTCCCACCAACCCTGAGCTGTTTACAATGGAGCTCGAAGGCAGTGACTTGCTGCCCCCCTGCCCGTATCCATTGTGTGTAGAGAAAAATGAGCTTCCTCCGTCGATCGGGGAAGCTCATTTTTCAATCAATTGACCAGACTAGCCTTCCTGCTTTGAAGTTCATTCATACTTACTTTACCCCGTTTAGCGCTTTGTAATTGGCTAACGGCAGCTTTCACTTCGAAGACGTATACCGATCCAACAAGGCGAAGGCCCGCCGTCCCAGCCTTTTCTGTTCATCTAACTCAAGCGTTCAGTAGCAGTTGTATGGATGTGGCTCAGATGCTCTTATCAACACAAGCAGTCAAACGCTTCTCGATGTCGGAAGCAATGTTCATCAAGGCCTCATTCTCCACAAGTCCAATGAGAGCCGTTGGCTTCGGCATGCCGATCTTGGTCCTTTCATTCTCCACATACACAGCCAGTTTGCAGGGAAGGAAGTATCCGACCAACGCATTTTCGGACAAAACCCGCCTGGCCTCCACTGGGTTGCAGACCTCGAGAATCTGATACGGCATGTCGAATTCGACGCCTTTCTCGTTCAGCTTCGCCTTCATATCCAGTTGCCATAGGACGCCGAACTTCTCCGCCTTCAAATTTTCCGTCAGTGCTTCAACCGCCTGCTCAGGTGTTTTGGTAGTTTCAACTGTATAATGGAACATCGTTTACAACTCCCTTTACATCATTTCTGTACGACCAGAACGTAATGTGCGCCGGTGGGGTGATCCGTTTCCAGTATGGTAAAACCGGCTTGCTCAAACGAGTGTGTCAACTCCTCGGAGCCTATTCGATGGTGCAGCGGCGGCCCTTGATCCGTCTCCTGCTTTTCCCACTCTAGGCATGCACACCGGCCGCCTCTGCGAAGGACCCGGTGAATCTCAGACAAAGCCTGTTGAAGCGGCTCCGCTTCATGCAGGACCAGGGACGCGATGACACGATCCACCGACTCTTCCTCCAGAGGAATCTGCTCAAGCCGGCCTTCGATGGTCTGAATATTTTTTATCTGCTTCTGTTTCGTCTTGCTGCGAATAACCTCCAGCATCATGGGCTCGATATCCAAGGCAAGTATGGTCCCACTTGTTCGCTCTGAAACAGGGATGGAAAAATACCCCGTGCCAGCTCCAAGATCCAGAATAGTTGCTGACTCGTTCTCATTCAGGGCCAGCTTCTCTAGCAAAGATTCCGGGGGAAGAACAGCCTTACGTTCGGGACTGTCGAGTTTAGCCATATTTTCAGGATTAAAGCGACGCTCGTGCATGGGATTGTCCTCCATTCATTCACTAAAATACTTTAACCGTTTTTATCCTTGCCCTAAACCACGCTCACCACTCGTTTACTTGCTTGCCAGTTTACCTTTCCAAGCCCCGATGCCACCTTGCAGATGGGCGATCTCCTTATGGCCGTTCTTCAACAATATTTTTGCCGCACTTTTACTACGCATACCGCTGCGGCAATAGAGCAGCACGTCACGATCCTGGGGAATCTCGGAAAGCCTTCGGGACAATTGCGAAAGAGGAATATTCTTCGCATCGGCAATATATCCGCCTTTATATTCATTCGGTTCTCGGACATCGATCACCAGCGGTTTGCCGGGTTTGCCCATATGGCTCTTAAATTCCTCTGCGTTAAGGTTTCGGAGTCCTTTGGCCGGTTTAAAGCGCGAATATGCAAACCACACGACTAGCACAAGGATTCCGATATTAATGATTGTACCTGTGTCCAAAGATTCCACATCCTTTCGTATTCACTTGTTTGCCTGTCGGCTGAAAAAAATCCCCCTGCGCGGCACACAGCTGCCGGAAGCCGCGCTTATGCAGGATGCGGGCTGCTTTATTACTCTGATAGCAACTTGAGGACAAAATAATGACGGAGTCGTCGTTAGAGAGCTCTTTATGCCACACATAAGGCAGACGTCCGAGCGATATATTGATCGAGCCGGGAACATGCCCATGCAGATAGTCCGATGCATCCCTGACATCGAGTATTTTCACACTTGACTGATTTCGTGCTTTCTCCAATTCATGACAGGGCACATATTGGAAAGAAGGAACGGGCCAAAAGCCGCGCAGGACCCACAGGATCACGGCTCCGGCAAGAATATACAAGAGTGTTATCATATGAAGTCCTTTCTACAGTACTGCGACAGCTGAATAATGACACAGCTGCCGCAGACCATGGTTATTAGAGAGGCAAAACCTCATACAAGCTTTTCTGTCCAGGCGTTCAATCCGCCGGTCATATTTACGACGTCGAAGCCCTTCTCGCTTAGCAATTCACACGCAAGACCGCTGCGATTGCCGCTACGGCAGATGACGATCGTCTCTTTCGACGGATCAAGTTCTTTTAGCCGCTCGGTGAGCTGTCCAAGTGGAATGTGCTTGGCGCCTGCGACATGGCCGGATGCCCATTCGTCGGGCTCCCGGACATCAAGCAGGTTCAGCTTCTCGCCATTCTTTAACCTTGCGGCCACTTCTTGCGGCGTTGTTGCTTTCGGAATTTTGAATGCCATGTTTTTCACTCCCTCAGATTGTTAGTTGTTGTATTAGCGGCTCTTAACCAGAAGCTCCACAGCTTCTTTGACCATCTTTCCTGTATCGTTACCGGCAGCATGTTCCGCCATGATGCATTGCTGCAAATTTTCTGCAACGATCTGCGCGATAGCCTTGTCCGATGCGTTGCGAACGGCGGACAACTGTGCCACAACTTCTTTGCAGCTCTTTCCTTCCTCCATCAAACGCAGCACCCCGCGGACTTGTCCTTCGATTCTGCGCAGCCGGGTTTTGATTTCGTCCGTGTATTCGTAGTTCATGTCCAACAACTCCTTATACGAGTATGGGTATAGTATAAAGGAAAAAATTATAAGTTCATATACGCTTGTTCAAATGAATAAGTTTACCTTTCCGTTCGCGGCGTCACCCAGATATGCGGCTACTCCTGCATACTCCAGACCATCGATCAATTCTTCCTGTTTCAGACCGAGCAAGTCCATCGTCATCGTACAAGCGACTAACTTAACGCCTTGTTCTTGAGCCAGTTCAACCAGCTCGGGCAACGACAATGCTTTGTGCTTTTTCATCACATGCTTGATCATCTGGGGCCCGAGGCCGCCGAAGTTCATTTTTGACAAACCCAGCTTCTTCGCGCCGCGCGGCATCATCCATCCGAAAGCTTTTTCAAGAAGGCCTTTGTTTGTCTTTATCGGTTCGTCCCGGCGAAGCGCGTTTAATCCCCAGAACGTGAAGAAGATTGTCACCTCGTGATCATAAGCCGCCGCTCCATTCGCAATAATAAACGCCGCGATTGCTTTATCCAAATCGCCGCTGAAGAGCACGATTGTCGTTTTATCTTTTTCCAATTCCAACGTCACATACCTTCTCTCTCATAATATTTACTCATACCCCTATAGGTATATTAACGGACAATAATAAAGAATGCAACCCTTCTGCCGCGGCAAATGTTTGCAGATACGATTAATGCATTCACAAAATGGACGACCACACTTTAATGGCCGTAAGTGCGATCAGGACGACCAAACCATATCGAAGTACCTTTACATTGATTTTCGAACTGATCATCGTGCCGATCGGTGCTCCGATCAAACTGCCGATGACGGTATATACCGTCGCCCACAGAGGGATATCCCCGCCCGTGATTTTTCCGATGACGCCTCCAACGGCCGAAATAAAAACGATCGCGAGCGAGGATGCAATCGTTGTGCGCGTGGGAATTTTGAGCACGGTGAGCATAATGGGAATTAAGATAAACGCTCCGCCGGCCCCTACGATTCCAGAAACGATACCTACTACAAATGCCGCAGTAATGGCGATGATTTTGTTGAAACGGAGGTCATCCGTATCTTGTTGTGTCCCCCTGTTGGGTATTAGCATTAGCACGACCGCCAGTACCGCAAGGATGCCGTAAATCAGGTTGATGACATCTCCGTTCAACATACCCGAAACAAAGCCGCCGACCAGGCTGCCGACGAGGATGCTGCACCCCATATAAAGGACCAACTGTTTATTGACGACGCCCGTTCCGCCCTTTTTGCTTTTTTTCCGGAACGCGATAACACCAGCAAGTGAAGCGAAAAAGACCTGAAACATGCTGATGGAGGAAACTTCGTGGGCTGTAAAGTGTGCCGCACCGAAAAGGGATGGAATATACAGTAGGAGGGGATAATTAATAATTGCGCCACCAATACCAAGCAACCCTGAAAAGAAAGAGCCGACCAGACCGATGAGCACCATGACAATGAGCAGTAAGAAATCCATGACACCCTCCTGTCGTAAAGTTTTCTCTAATGCGTGACATCAAGTTGAATACAGGTTATAATTAAAACCAAGTAAACTTATCAGAAATAAGGTGATCCGATTGCTTCAACATTTAAAAAGCTTTTTCGAAGATAAATGCCCGGTGTGCAATCAAAGACTGCAAGCGAAAATCGATATGGCTTGCAGCACGAAAACTTGCCCCCATGGCCATTATACCGAAGAAAGTTACTGTTCCCTTGGCATCACTATCGTATATGACGAGGCGAAATAAGCGGGCCCTTCCGGGCCCTTCCGGGTCCCGCTTTTTTTATACTTTGCGAACGTAAAATTTATAAACGCCGTCTTCTTCGACGTGCTGAATGAGTTCGTGTTTCGTCTGTTTAACCCAGGCTTGAAAATCATTGACGGAGCCTTTGTCTGTAGACAGGACCTCCATAACTTGACCTTGTTGCAGACTATCCAAGGCTTTCTTCGCCTTAACGATCGGCATCGGGCAGGCCATACCTTTCGTATCTACCGTGATATCTGTATTCACTTTGATGTCCTCCTTTATTTATCATGAACCGCACAGCGGTTCGGACCAATTTCCATCTCGCGTTGCTCGTCTTCGTTCGGTGTAATCTTACCCATATTCGTTTGTCGAATCTCCTGATAGGCGTTCGGTTGAGGCGGCAAATTCACGGTTACCGTCCGCCGGAACGTCTCCTCGTCTTTAATGTTCAAGCCCGGATTGTCGCGGTAGAGATCTGACAATCGGGCCATGACGCGGCCGCCATCTCCAAGCTCCGTCACTTTGCCGAAGTGGGCAGGCAGTACGATCAAATCCTGAGCCAAGCCTTTGTAACGGTTGTACAAGGTGTTGCGAAGATCGCCGACCCAGTCCTCTGCTTTGCCGGCCAAGTCCGGGCGGCCGATCGATTCGATGAACAGGATGTCGCCCGTAAGCAGATATTGATCATCCACGATAAACGACGTGCTTCCGATGGTGTGACCCGGCGAGTATATAGGTTGAATTTTGATCTTGATATTCCCTACCGAGATCTCACGACCTTCTTCCAGTTTCTCATATTGGAACGTTACTTCTGTCGCGTCCTTGGGCGGCAGCCAGTACGTTGCACCTGTTTGCTCCGCCAATTTGCGCCCGCCGGAAATGTGGTCCGCGTGCAAGTGCGTGTCCAGCGTATGTTTAATGGCCGCTCCCTGTTCCTCAGCGAAGCGTTCGAATACATCCGTCATTCGGAGCGTATCGATTACAGCTGCTTCACCGCTGGAAATGACCATGTAGGAAAGACAGCCTTTTCCGATCCGCACGAACTGGTACAGGGAGCCCCCGTCTTTCAAATCTCCGATTTTCACCGGCTCCAAATGCTCGCTCCAAGATTTCATGCCGCCTTCCAGATAAGAGACGTTAGTTCTTCCTGCTCCAACCAATTGTTCTGCCACGAATTTGGACGAACCTTCCTTGGCGCATACCACAAGCAAAGGTTTGTCGCTTGGAATTTGGTCTAGCACTGGATCCACGCCGTCAAGCAAATCAAAATACGGAATGTTGATTATCTCGACGCTCTCTCCTTCCACTTTCCAATCGTCGAAGTCACTTTGATTGCGCACGTCGAGAATGAAGAGTTCTTTTTTGTTCAGAACGATTTTCGTCAGTTCTCCCGCTGTCATCGGGCGGAGTCCGGTTGCAGTAGTCAATGTTGATTCCCCCTTTGATGAATTAGAACGTCAAGGACACGTTTGCGTCCTTCGCGAAATCCAGGAATGTGACGGCGCCGCCGACTTCGATTCCTTCAATGAAATCCTCTTTCTTTAAGTTCATGACGTCCATCGTCATTTGGCAGGCGATGATTTTCACGCCCATTTCCTGCGCCATATTCACCAGTTCCGGGATGGAAGGAATGTTGGCGTTCTTGAAGCCTTCCGCAAAATATTCTTTGCCTGCCGGCAGCGGAAGCTGGTGATGGACCTGCTTGTGAATCAGGTTCAGTCCTTCGAAGGTGAAAAAGATGGCTACCTCCGCGTCGGTTGCTGCAGATGCCGTCGCGATGTTGAAAACCTTATAGGCATCGAACATTCCACCATTGCTTGCGATAATCGCTACTTTCGTGCTCATTTTAAACGACCTCCTTGGTCCATGATTAGATTTGAAAGTTCTTTTCTATCGGTCCGGACCACCCAGACATGCCGGGCTCCACGTTTTTTACGTTCTTGAAACCCTTCTCGGACAGCAACTGGCAAGCCAGATCACTGCGCGTGCCGGTACGGCATACAACATGAATATCATCTTCGGTATTCAGCTCGCCTAGGCGCTCTTCCAGTTCCCCAAGCGGAATGGAGACGGCGCCAGGAATCCGGTTAAACGCATATTCGGCAGGCTCGCGAACATCGAGAACGGTTACGCTGCCCAGCTTTTTCTCCAGCTCATCATTGGTCACGGTGTGAGGATATTTTTTCTCTTCCTTGATCTCATCCGCGCTCGATTTACGGATAAAGTGCTTAAGCACATCGCCATTCTGAATCGTGCCCAAATAGTGATGGCCGGTATTCTTGGCCCAGCCCTGAATGTCCGCCAGTGAACCTTTATCGGTTGCCTGAACCTCGATGACCTGCCCGGAATGCAACTGATCCATCGCTTTCTTGGTTTTGACGATAGGCATGGGACAGGCCAAACCTTTGCAATCGAGCGTCTGATCTGCTTTGATTTCTGAATGTGCAGTCAAATCGTAACCCTCCTATATTGGTGTTTTGCCGGGGCTTACATATCCTGTACGAGTTTACCCTACGGATTCACATAATATAATTACTCATACCCCTATAGGTATATTACATCCTAAAGAAAGGCATTGTCAACAGGGGAGAATAGTTAACTTCAGGGTTATGACTGTGAGTCCCCGCTGACTATCCACTTTATATTTACACTCTTGATCCCATATGGCGCTAAGGTATGTTCCAATACAATCTTCATCTTTTCCTGATCCAATTCTGCTTCCGAAGGATGAACTAGAATCGTCACCTCGCCAATCCCTTGTTCAAAATGCACCCCTTCCAGAGCAGAAGACGGCGGAAACGGGTTATCATATTTATCAATACGAGTATTTAACAGTTGCCCAATAGCTGTAATTCGAGGTGCCTTAATGGACGTTTTATTCACATAGAAAGTCTCGACTGGCACTGCCATACCGTTCTGATATAAATAAATAACATAGGTTTCTGTAATTTCCTGGTTCTCAGGAAGATCGTCTGATGACCGCAACGATTTGTTATTGACTTGTCCGATGATTCGGAGCGTTTCCTCTGTCTCTTTGAAGCCCTCGAACCGATATAACTCTTGGTTGCTTGCGTCTACAAGAAGCGTAGTCGGATTTGTCTTGATCCGGTAATGGTTCGCGAGGTCGGGATGAACATCCACATGTACGACTTCATAAGAAAGTTCATCCTGACATATTTGAACTTCGCGAAGCACATTGTTCATAGATCTGCCTAATGGGCACGCCGACAACGTAAACAACATCATTTTTTTAACGGGCAAATTCATGTTGAACACCTCTTTTCCATTATTTGATTTTGGAAACAGCTTCTTTCATGGTGTCATAATTGATAGCTCCTTGATATTTCTCGCGAATAACTCCGCTGGAGTCTAACAGATACGTAGTTGGATACGCGACGACCTGATACGTCTGCATGATCGTTCCTTCCGAATCTAATAAGATAGGAAATGTCAAGCCATAGTCTTTAACAAATGACATAACTTTGTCCGTTTTCTCCTCCGTCGGTGTTAAATTAGCCCCTAAAATGACGACGTCTTGTTGGTTATAGTCTTCATAAAACCGCTGCATATGGGGCATCTCTACTCTGCAAGGCGGACACCAGGTTGCCCAGAAATTAATAAGTACTGTTTTTCCTTTATAATCGGATAGCTTGACAGGATTGCCTTGCAAATCATTCAAGGTAAAATCCGGCGCCTGTTGTCCCTTTTGAATGCCCACTTTAATATTCTGGCCTGCGGATTCCCTGACAGAAGTCCCTTCAGACGATTTTTTTTCATAATAATCATAAGCCCCATAAGCAACAAGCATAACGAGGGCAATGATGGCAATCACACTTTTCTTCATCTCTATTGATCCCCCTTGTTAGAATGTAATGTCCCAAAATGTATATTGAGAAAGCCAAGCACTGATCTTTTGCAATTGGCCGGTAAATAGCAGCAGTCCCATTCCAATAAGAAGCCAACCGTTAATTTTCGACAGAAGAGGCATCCATCGATTCATTTTTTTCATCATGCTCATCGAATACGTCAACAACCACGAAATCAATAGAAAAGGAACTCCCAACCCAAACGAATACACGGCCAGCATCCCTATTCCGTTCCACAGTGTCTCCGTAGATCCGGCCAGAAGCAAAATAGACGATAACGCCAACCCAACGCATGGACTCCAACCTGCTCCAAACGCCACACCAGTAAGAAGCGAACGGATTATGCCGCGGCTCGCAGTTGGTTTGGTTTGCCACGTTCTACCGGACATCAGCAGACGAAAATTTAGAAATCCGGCCATTTGCAGACCAAACACAACAATCAACAGACCGCTTATTCTTTGTACCAGCTCGCGTTCTTGCGCGAAGAAGCGTCCAATGAAGCTTGCAGACGCACCCATCGTAATAAAAATCAGACTAAACCCCACGATAAAACTAAACGCCTGAAGGCTCAGATTCCACCGATTCACGACAAGTTTGCCATCTTGAAAGGTAGAGCCTGTTAAATGGGAAATATAAGCGGGGATAAGCGGAAATACGCAAGGGGATAAAAAAGAAAGCATCCCCGCTGCAAAGGCTACCAGGATTGTAAGATTATCCATGAGGACCTCCTTTCTGTTGCTTTTCATCCAACCAGGACCATCCTGTTAAACACGCGGCAGCCAATAGAAAAATGATCTGCTGTTTACTGAAGGACAACAACCATACCGGACGATCGGCAACCAGAAACGAAAGCAACACATTTCCGATCGAAAACCAAACGGCATGGTTTAATCCACTTCCCGAATCGGATCCTTTTTGAGAAACCAATAATGAGATCAGGAGAAGAACAGTCATTCCAGCGTTTGCTGTATGATACAAGGAAGACTCCTCGCCTGTAATAAGCAACAACAAGTGATAGACCAACCAGCCCGATAAAGTAAACCAAATCCCCATATCGATCCACATTTTGACGCTTAAATTTTGTTTCGAATTTCTGTACCAGATATAGGAAGCCGTAACCAGACTTGCTATCCATCTTCCGCGTTCCCCACCATCAAAATAAAGTAAAGACATGGGTTGTGTGATCACATCTATGGGATAAAAGATCAGAAAGCTTCCTTTCCAAACGAGCAACCACAGCCAGAATGCATTCGCTGCATCGGACAAGTATATCCGACGCTCCAAGCTGCCTCTAAGCCGATACTGCAGCATCAACCAGCCTCCCGCTCCATAACTCAGATAAAGAATCAGTTGCCCATTTAGAACGAAAGATCCGATCTGTATATTTTGCAATTCTCTTCACCTCCTTCTCACGTAAAGCCTAATCTTCTTCTTTAAAGAAATGATAAAGCTCTCCATTGGGGGAAATTACCTCCAAGTCCAACTAACCTCCTGTGATAGGCTTTGCTTAAACCGTTAGCGCATCCTTTTCGCTACGGTAAATTACAAAACTACAGGAGGTATTACAATGCTGAAGAAAAAAATGACCTTGTCTTTACTCGCTTCTGCTCTAATTTGTGGCTCAATTATAGCGGGACAACCTACGGTTTCGGCCGCGGGTCAAGAAGGAATCATCGAAAAAAGTGTTAACTTTCGTGAGAAGCCTTCCCTAAGCGGTGACCGCATTCGTTATCTAAAAGCCGGTGAACATGTCGATATATTGGAACAAGTAAATCAGTATTGGTTTAAAATCAAGGACCTGCGTGGTCAAACTGGGTACGTAACCACTCAAAGTCAGTTCATAAAAACGAATGGTTCCGTTACGGACAAGCCTGCTGAACCGGTATCTGGGACGCCCAAGAGCATTATTGACGCGGGTATGAAGTACTTGGGAACGCCTTATGTATTCGGTTCAAGCCGTTCCAATACCCAAACGTTCGATTGTTCTGATTTCGTCAGACAAGCCTTTAAAGATGGAGCCGGAGTTATTCTTCCAGGGAATTCAAGAACCCAGGCTGCTTATGTAAAGAAAATTGGAGCTACTACGACAAACTGGAGGGAGCTGCATCCTGGAGATATTATGTTCTTTATGTCCTACGAGGGGAGTAAAAGTAGTGACTACTCCGGAATCAATAAATCCTCGCAGCGAATTACCCATAATGGAATCTATCTAGGAAATGGGAAAATTCTGCATACGTATTCCGAGAAATCGGGCGGGGTTCGAATCGATCAAATTGAAGGGAAGCATTGGGAGTACCGATTTGTATTTGGCGGAAGCGCTATAAAATAGATGTGTAAGGAAGGGATGCTATTGTCCCTTCCTTTTCAAACTATCAGAATTGGAAATTTGAAGCATCTTCCTTCTCACGATTTCAGGTTCCAGTTCTATACCTGCACATAGCACTTCAAACCAAGCCGTATTCAAAAAAGCAAGCGCTTCTTGTCGGTTTTGAAAATTCTTCCCTCCTTTCTTTGGTCTGGGGGATATATCCAAATAGGTCAATATCAATATTTCACAGATCAAAGTCCGATATCCTTCATTCATCTTAAACGACCTCCTAAGCACCGTGCTTCAATACTATCGGAGGGGTGTTAAGTTTTAATAAAGCTAGGTTTGGCAATGATTGGTTTGCCTATACTACTATGTAGGTATGAATCACTTGCAGAGAAGAGGAGAGAAGATGGAACTTACCATAATTCAGCAAAACGATACGCATGGTTGTTTGGATGCCCATCCTGAATTTTTTTGGCATGATACACAACCTTCGTATATGACATGTGGAGGGTTTTCGCGCATACATCGATATGTAACAGAACTAAAAAAAAGACGTCCCCATGTCCTTTTTGTCGACGGAGGCGATTTGTTTCATGGCACAGCTCCTCTTGTATTGTCCAAAGGAGAAGCCATTATCCCATTATTGAAAATGATGCCGCTTGACGCATTCGTTCCAGGAAATTGGGATTATGCGTATGGCCCATCACAGTTGTTTGCTCTCTTGGATCAGGTTTCTTTTCCGGCCCTGGCAATGAATATGAAATCTTCATCCGCTGCCGCCCCGCTTAAGACGCAGTGGATTAAAGAAATGGGCGGAATTCGTATAGGTATGACGGGATGGACCTACTCATTTGTAGATCAAACGATGCCACCTGCTTTTTCCGAGGGATTGTCTTTCTCACTTGATCTAGCTGAGATGAGCCGGAACATACGAAAATTACGGGTGGAAGATAAGTGTGATCTCGTAATCGTATTGAGCCATATGGGACTGCCCCTGGACGTGAAAGCCGCTTCCAATATCGAAGGAATCGATATTATTTTAAGCGGTCACAGTCATGATCGACTTACCCATCCCATTAGACAAAATGGAACATGGATTATTCAATCCGGAGCCAGTTCTTCGTTTCTTGGGCAGTTTGAACTGAATTTTGAATCCGGCATGATAACGAAGGTTCAACATCGTCTTATTCCGCTATTTGCACATGAATTCGAAGAAGATCCGGAAATCTCCAAATTAATTGTTGAAATTAACGAAAGGCATGAAACGCATTTAAGTGAGATCATTGGGGAACTACAGACACCGCTGCATCGCATGTTCCTCAATGAAACGCCAATGGATCGACTAATTACCGATGCTTATCTCCATTCTGTCGAAGCCGATATTGCTTTATCACATGGTTGGAGATACGGAGCCCCTATTCTGCCAGGTCTCGTAACCTTGCGGGACTTATATCAAATCATTCCGACAAATCCAGAGCTTTTCACCGTAGAACTGGATGGCAAACAGATTCTGGAGGCTTTTGAATCTAATCTGGAACAGGTCTTCTCCCCTGATCCTTTCCACCAAAAAGGGGGATATGTCATGCGGGCAAGCGGCATCACAATGGCTTACAAACCTTATAATCCGCCTGGCCATCGAATTGAACATTTTCTTATCCAAGGAAAACCATTGAAGCTAGGAACCACCTATCGAATTGTGAGCGCAGGTGAACAAATTCTATACCACTATGATCCACTTAAGAAGAAGCTAGGGATCCATGCTCACGATGTGATTACACAGTATTTTAAGTCTTACAAGAAAATTGAAATCAGTGATACACCCAAAATTTTTTGCATATAGCAAAACAAACCGGTGCAATCCATGCCGGTCTGTTTTGTTATTTCAAATTTTTTTTCGAGTTGCGAGGCAGTGTTACCCAAAACGAATGTTTATTATTCTCCGACTCCAGTCCCACTCTGCCTCCATGCTTCTTCACAATTTCTTTTACAATAGCCAAACCAAGCCCGCTTCCTTTTGCTTTCTCTCCGCGATGTCTCGATGGATCCGCTTGAAAAAAACGTTCAAATACAAATCCGCGCACCTCTTCAGGTATTGGCTCGCCAACATTACTGACGGTGATTCGATACTGAAGAGGTTCGATAACCCCGATCACCCAAATCATCCGTCCCGTATTATAGCTTATCGCATTCTGTATCAGATTGTTTAACACCTGTCTTAATCCGCCTTCGTCACCGATGACAACGTCTTGTGAAACAGATACTTCCAACTCCATATTGTTGCTTTGAAGTTCCCATTGAAAAGACTGCGTGCACCGAGTAATCAGGTCATCGATTTGTATATTGCTGTAAGTCATGCTTGCAGCTTGTCGATCCTCCCATACAGAAAGCTGATGCAACTGCTCCACAAGCCGGGTAATATGCTGAGACTCTTCCAGCAGTGACAGATACAAGTCTTTATCCCCGACAATCACACCGCTGCTTAATGCCTCCAGGTAGCCGTTTAGATTGCTAAGAGGTGTTCGTAAATCGTGAGATATGTTGCTTAGCATCCTTTTGCGATTTTCTTCAGTCTGCTTTAAAGTCTGAGTCAAATCGTTAAAATACTGAGTCAATTGGCCAATTTCATCCACTGACGATACTTTAATGGGCTCTGGGTATGATCCGTCCATTAGCTGCCGTGTCAATTGGGTCAAACGTTTTAAAGGAGAAAGTATTTTCTTGATAAACACAAAATGGATGAGCGCGGCAACAACGATTGCTAGCAAACTTGCCCGAATCAGATAAAAATGCATGGTTCTGTTAAAGAAAATGTTCTTATCTTCACCGACAAGTCGATACTTTTCTACAAGAACACAAGCAAAATCCTTGACTGAAACACCTACTAGCCAGATGACAATGAGCATGACCAGAACGTTAACCGCAATTAATTTCCAAGTTATATGCTGCTTCCATGTACTAAACTGCTTAATTTGCGACAAAGCGATACCCCATTCCACGGATCGTTTCAAAAAAACACGGGACATCGCTCGATGTCTCGATCTTTTCCCTTAGCTTTCCCACATGAACATCTACCGTGCGGTCGATCACATTTTTCTCTTCGTTCGGATAAAGCTCGCATAAAATTTGCTCACGCGATAAGATTTGATTGGGATGTCTCATAAAAAAGTACAACAGTTTAAACTCATGCTGAGTAAGAGGGACAATGTTCCCGTTATATTTGACTTCTCCACGCAAAGGTTTTATTGTCAATCCTTTAAAACTAATTTTGCTGCATCGATTTGATGTTCGTCGAAGTACAGTATTCACCCGTGTGACCACTTCTTGAGGGCTGAAAGGCTTTGTTACATAATCATCAGCACCCATTTGAAGTCCTTCAATCCGCTCTGATTCCGTAATTTTGGCCGTCAACATAATAATGGGAATATCACTTTTGAGTTCGCAGCGAATCCACGTGCATAATTCTTCACCGCTTAGCTTCGGCATCATCAGGTCTGTAATGACGAAACAAGGATCATGCTTTTGAAAAGCCTCCTTTCCTTCTTCTCCATTTTCAGCCTCTAATACTTCGTACCCTTCTCTTTCCAGATATAGTTTAAGCAGCTTTCTTATTTTCGGATCATCTTCGATGATCAATATGTTTTTTCCCAGCATGCGTTCCCCTCCCTAGAGTAGGTTTTCATTTTATAAGGATAGTTTAAAGAAACGTTAAAGTTCATTCCAGAACTACAATTTGGATATCGGTTTCTGACAGGGTCGTAATCATAGCTCTACGGTGAGTCTATAGATCCTTGTTCACGGAAATTAAAAGAAAACAAACCGGAACCTTGCAACTAAAGTTGCCATGGTTCCGGTTTGTTTATATGCTTGACGTCAACCTTCTGGCGTTGGTTTCCCTTCAATCGTCAATGGTGCATGCTTCATGGACTTTTGTGGAACAATGGGATCGGAATATCTAACCTTATCTTTGAACCAATTTCGACGAATTATGATGAATACAACTGCTGCTATAATTATCAGCACTGCTATTAGCTGAGATATGCGAATGTTCTTTCCTGCTTCCATCATCCCCCAACCAAACGAGCTCATTGGCGACCAAGTCGTCTTAAGGAATGAGGCAAGCCATTCCGGTCCGGCAAAAACCAAGCTATCCGTGCGAACCCCTTCAATGTAAAAACGTCCAAGCGAATACCAAATGAAGTAACTCATAAACAACTCGCCAGCTCGCAAAAACGGCCGTCTGCGCAGCCAAAGAAGGAATAAGAGCCCTGCAAAGCTCCAGACAGACTCATACAAAAATGTCGGATGGTAATATTGACCGTTGATATACATCTGGTTGACTATAAAGTTCGGAAGATGAAGTGTGTTTCTCAGAAAACTTTCTGATACTGAACCGCCGTGAGCCTCTTGATTCATGAAGTTTCCCCAACGTCCAATCATTTGACCGACGATTAAACCTGGGGCGCATATATCTGCGATACGCCAGAAATTATAGCCTTTTTTACGTGTGTAAATGACAGCAGCCGCAATGGCAGCGATCAAAGCTCCATATATGGCAATACCCCCATGCCATATGTTAATCATTTCCAAGGGATTGTTCTTATAATTTTCCCATTCAAAGGCTACATAGTAGATTCGTGCTCCGATTAATGCAGAGGGAAGACCATACAAGACCAGATCCATAAAAAAGTCGGACTTTATGCCAAATCGCTTTCCCTCATGAGAAATCAGTATCAAACCAAGTAAAGCACCCAATCCAATAATGATTCCATACCAGTGAACAGAAAACTGGCCTATCGAAAATGCTATCGGGTCTAACATGAGAGATCATTCTCCTATCTTTATTTCTCCTATACTGAAATGTGTTGTGCGAGTCTCGTGCTTCTTTATAGGATTTTGTTCTTCTTGGCTCAAGCCTAATTTCTTTCGTGAATATTTTACAGTGGAAGGAAGTTTTTTAAGCCTTACCTCTTAAGAATTATAACACATGATATAGACACTTGCCGAATCTGTGACAAGGAAGTCTCTTACTGTACATAAAAAAGCCGTGTGCATCTTTGCAGCACGCACAGCGGCTTTCTTGTATCGATCCCCGTATTAGGATTGATAATATGGTCTCCCATACATCACTTGAAATTCGGCGTCAAATACATTGCGATAAACAACTTGTAACCGGCTGGAGGAGGCATCGATAACCTTGCCTTCGCCGGCATAAATGCCAACATGTGTAATATTCATAAATCTCCCGTTCGCCTCATAGCTCCAGAAAATCAAATCACCCGCTATTAGCTCATTGGAGGTAAGGGAAAGTTCGTTTTCCGCGATAAAGCGCGCCTGTTCTGCCGCCGTTCGGGGCACCTCAACGCCTAATTGCCGATATACCCACTGTACTAGATAACTACAATCGGTATAGTTATCTTTTCCTGCTTTTAGCTGGCTGTATGGATCGCCCAACCGAGTCAATGCCAGTTCGACAGCCTGGCTTCCAAGCACACCAGCGGGCAAATCGGATATAACCGCCGCAGACTGTTCGGACGTTAATCCGGTATCACCGTTCTTCCCAAGAATGGCCATCATCATGGGACGAAATTCAACCGATAGAAGTTCATTCGTCAAATCGACCTGTTCCGTGGAAAAACCATAGAGCGTCGCTTGCTGCTCTGCTGTTCGGGTAGAAATCGACAGTTGCAGGACGTGCTCGTATTCTGTTACCGACTGTTCCTCCACACTTCCATCACTCTGTTCAACGGCAACGGTTCTTGTATGCTCTAGTGTTTCGAGCTGCGAGTCGATCTGATTCATATCCCAAAAAACAGCCTGCAGCAACTCCTCTCTCTGTTGATCCATTGTAAACACTCTATGCGAGCGGCAAACTGGGCGTCCATTTCCTCTAAGATTTGAATCATTTTTTTGTGTCGGGTCCTGTATTTTCGTCAGCCACAAAAATGCCGAACGGTGAGGAAAGCAGCGCCGCGACGATCATAATGATTATTACCGCTCGCCGGGCTTCGTCGTCATCAAGTTATACAGTTTCGTGTGCCGCGGGAACTTATCGTTAAACGGTACAAGGGAACTGCCGACCTTCATCAGTCCATTCCCGGCGTCAACATTCGTAATGTAAGACAGTTGCAGATCCGAAATGTTGAGCAACTCGGCAAGCTCCATCCGGTCGGTGCTGGCCTGATTCAGCATGACGATGAATTCACTGTTTGCGAGCATGGTGCGGGCTGTATGGCTTTGCAGTAGATCGTCCACATTTTGCGTAATCCCTGTGCAAAAAGCGCCATACTTTCGGACACGCTTCCAGAGCGTGAACAGGAAGTTGGCGCTGTATTCGTGCTGAAACAAAAGGTAGATTTCATCAATAAAGATAAACGTATTCTTGCCTCTGGCGCGATTTTGCGTAATCCGATTCAAGATGTTGTCGAGTACGACCAGCATGCCGATGGGAAGAAGCTGCTTGCCCAAGTCGAGAATATCGTAGCAAATCAGCCGATTGTGGACGTTGACGTTGGTCGATTGGGCGAACGTATTCAGACTGCCGGAAGTAAATAATTCAATAGCCAGCGCGATGTCCTGAGCCTCCGGTTCTGCTTGCTTGAGCAGCTCCGCGCGAAAATCCTGCAATGTCGGCGGCTGTCCCTTATAGTTGCTCCGCAAATACTTGCGGTACACAGCGGCGGTACAGCGATCGATGAGCGACTTCTCCTTGGCTCCAAGCTGATGTCCTCCGATCAACTGCTCGCACAACGACAGGACGAATTCCGATTTAAGAATGATCGGATTGGCTCCGTCGCCATAATCCCGGTTCATATCCATCGCATTGATATGGTTCGACGAAGTAGCAGAAATGTGAATCGTCTCGCCACCCAGCGCATTTACCAGAGCGGAATACTCCCGCTCCGGGTCAATCAGGATAATGTCGTCATCGCTCGCCAATATCTGGTTGACGATTTCCCGTTTTGCGGCAAAGCTTTTACCGGAACCGGATACGCCAAGGATAAAGCTGTTTCCATTCAGCAGTTGCTTTCGATTGGCGACGACCATATTTTTGCTGATGATGTTTTGCCCGTAATAAATGCCGTCCGGATGCACGATCTCCTGCGCTCGAAACGGGATAAAGACAGCCGTACTTTCAGTCGTGAGCGTCCGCAAAGCATGAACCTTTCGCAGCCCATACGGTAGCACCGTATTCAAACCGTCCATTTGCTGATAGGAGAGCGTAGAAAACTGGCACAAATGCTTGCGGGCCGTAGTGAGCAATGTCTCCGTATCGCTATCGAGTTGTTCTTTGCTGTCCGCGACATGCACCATCGTAAGTAGTCCGAACATCATCCGCTGGTCGCGTGTGGTCAGGTCGCTAAGAAATTCCTTGCTTTCTTTGCGCTGCTGCTCCATGTCGTAAGGGATGACAGCAGAAAAGTTGTTGTTGCGATTTTGCCGCCGTTGCCAATTCGTAATGTTCGTTTCCACACCGAGCAGTCGATTCTCCACTTCGCGGACAGCTTCGTCGGTCGGAATCGGGATCACATCGAGCGATAGAAGCAAGTTGCGGTTCAAGTCGCACAGTTCAGCTACCATGCTGTCCTTGATGTAGCTGGCGTAATCACGCAGAAAGATGACCCGACCGTAGTATTCGCCCATCCGAAAATGATCTTTGGCAAACTCGAAGGTGTCCGGGCAAATGTAATCCTTGAAATCGTGACCCTTGCGCATCATCTCCTGCATGTCGAAGCGAAAATCGGCTTCCTCGCCAATCCGGAAGAAGTCATGCAGAATGCGCAGGCGGTCAGTCGCATCAAGCTCGGTACATTTCGAGCCGAGACGAGAGAAATGCGCCGTCAACTCCGTGCCGACCCGCGCGAAGTAATGGCGAGCTTCATCCACATTCTTTTTAACCACGGAGATGGTGATGTATTTCTCTTGAATCGTCCCATTTGTGTTGCCATCAGTCGCTTTACCAAGCAACATGTCGTTGTACTCCTGCCGATACACATCCAGCCCGTCGTGCTGGAGCGGAATAAGAATGGAACGTTCTACATCTGCCTGATTCAGCCGCCGATTGTGAATCGTAATCTTCGTCGTTGCGCCGCTGTCAAACGAATTAAGCAATTCGGAGTAGGAAAGGAACATCGTCTCCTTGTCCTCTCTCGATGCGACAGCGTAATTTATGTCCGCGAAACGGAACGACTTCGAGAACTTGTTGCCGACAGCAAAAATCCCGTCCGGCCAGATGGCGCGGATCGGGATCGCTTGTTGTACGCTTTTGGGAATGACAGACCGCTCCTTGTCCTGCTTCATGGTCCGCCTGAGCGTCTTAATCATTGCGCTTCATCCTTTCTTGCTCACGCTTGTGCAGGCTTCCTTTCAGCGCTTCGTAGTATATGTTGGTCGAGCGGAAGACAAGCCGTCTTGGCATCAGAAACTCCGACTTCACATACGCCCACAATAGTTGCTCCGCCGTCATACCGTGATAGCGGATAAACCCGAGCGCGGCGCAGGGAGCTGCCCCCAATATGCACATCCAACTGAGCGTTTCCAGTCCAAAATGACTGCGCAGCCCGAAATACAGTCCAATCGCCGCAGCGACCGCCAGAACAGAAAAAAAGAACTGCCGCAAGGACAGTCCGAAGAACAAGCTTTCCGTATAATCCCGGATTTCCCGGTTGATTTTCACTTCCACTTTTATCCCTCCCGGATGAGCAGTCTACGCCTCAGGCTCGTTGCATTCAGGTTTGAACAGTGTGTCGTCATCAAATGGCACAGGATTGCTCAATAGTTCCACAGCAAGCTGAAAGCCATCCTTCATCCCTTGCAAATATAACCACTCATTGATAATCGATTGTTTAAAATGATGTCTGTCCTCCCAAGCTTCAAATTCAGGCATACGACCAATATCCATACCAACAAACAAGACTTGAAAAGCCTTCTTTTCTTCAGCACGAACACGCTTGAGATCAGGATGATGCTCGAATCGTGCAGAAACGTAGTCCAATCGACCTTGAATAGCTGTTCGAAACCACGGTGGAATTTCCATTACCTGCTTCCCCCCCACAACTCTTTTACCTTACCTGCTGCTTCTGCTTGGCTTTCATGTGATGATAGCAGGCTACTAGCTGATCGACCTTCTGACTTTGCTCTTGAAATGCTTGATGGCCGGATAAAGAAATGGATTGCTTTATTAACTGTTCACCAAGCGTATTCAGCTTTCGCCGCTCCTCTTCCAGCTTTCTTAACAATTCGTTCATTTATCCATCCTCCCGTTTTTATTGTGAGAGCCGACATTTTTGAATGAAATACGGTGTATGTTAGAAGACTACTTCGATGGTAAGTTTTAATCTCATTTATGTCAATTGTGTGCTTCTCCATAATGGGAGTTATAAACTCATCCCCTTTAAAGAGGTGACGCTTGATGATTGGTTACGATAAAAAGAAGGTGGGGCAACGCATTCGGAAGCAACGAGAGGCTTTGGAAATTTCTCGTGAACAGCTGGCTGAACGAATTGGACGGGTCCCAAGATTTTGCGCCGATATTGAACGAGGTAAAGCCGGGATGTCCATTGAAACGATGTTCAGCATTTGCAATTTGCTCAAGCTTTCTCCTAATGAATTGCTTCTGGGTCAAGAGGAGAGCTCCACACCTTACGATGAAACAGCATTGATTATGGCTGCGCTCAATCAATGCACAGAAAAGCAGCGTAAGGATGCTTTGGCGCTATTGAAGCTTTTTCTGACAGCAATCCGATAACTCCCATCATTCACAAGGTGGTTACAGTCCCATCATTTCGCGCACGATGCGATCTGCCATTTTTACCGTACCGACAAGAACGAGCATGTTGAAAAGTAGGGTAAGCGCCCGGCGCCTTACCGCATTGCGGCGGCAGGTTTCCAAGCACTCCCCTCCGAACCGGACATACACCTCTCAATGTATCCGGCTCTCCAGAAATCAGTCTAAGTTTCCAGCGTGTAACTGTACGTGGCAGTGTTCGCAGAGAGCCATCGTTTTACGCCTTCGCGCAATCATGGCTTTTTCCCATTTTTTCCTGCCCTTCAGGTCTTTCAGCTTGCGGACATGGTGAATATCCATGTCCACATTTTCCGCTCCGCACCATTCGCACTTTTTCGCCTTTAATCTTGCAATCAGGCTGTTCGGACTGCTGTTGGCGTAGACTTTTGGTTCAGCGTCAACATTTTCGGCAGCGGCTTCGTCACTGTGACGGAAGCCCTCGTTGTATAGCAACATCACTTTTGAGCCGGATTTTGTTTCGTATTTCACGCCAAAGTCTTTGCCCATTCTGTATTTGTCCTTGATTGCGCCAATACGGGTCTTGTATTTCGCGGCAAATGTTTTGAACATGCTGTATTTCATGATGTAGCCAAAGCCGCTCAGCACGGAAACATTGTCGGCAATTTTGTAATAGTTATACAATCCCCGTATTTCGGCGTTATACTGTTGCAAGATTTCAAGGTCGTCATTGTGGAATAGGTGCGTCCGATGGAACGGTTTCCAAACCTCACGATTGCCGTTTCTCGCGTCATAATGGATTTTCATCGCGCCGTAATAGATCAGCTTGTTCATCCATTTTCCCTTGGGGACATACAGCTTAATCCGCTCGTTGTACACGCGGCGGGTCATACCGTTTTTGTCCTTCTTGATGTCCCTGGAACGGTTGGAATAGATGTCAAAGCTAAGAAAGCGCGCTGTATCTTTTGCATTTGTTACCAATGTCTTGTCTGCAGATAGATCCAATTTCAGGCTGTCCTTGAGGAATGACCCCACTTCGGTCTTGAGGGTTTCTGCATCCCGCTTACTTCCGATGACGCCAATCAGAAAATCGTCCGCGTAGCGGATATATACCACTCTGCGATAAGATTCATCCATTTGGTCTGTGCTGTCTATGCTCATCATCTTGGCTCGTGTTTCGCGGATTTCCCTTTGTGCCTGCTTCTTTTGCTCATCCGACAGGGATTCCCATTTCTCTTTGCTGTATTTCCTGCCGCGCAGATAGTCAAGGTGTCCCCGATAACGGTTGTATTCGCAGCTTCTCAAACGTTTCTTTCCGGAATTGAATTGCCCTGCGTATTGCTCCATAAATTTGTCCAGTTCATTCAAGTAGATGTTCGCAAGAATCGGACTTGCTCCGGAGCCTTGCGCTGTGCCGGATAAGGTATTGTGATAAACCCAATTTTCCATATATCCGGCTTTCAGGAACTTCCAAATCAATCCCAGAAAATGCTCGTCTTTGATTCTGCGGCGAAGCAGACTGACCAAAACATGGTGGTCTACGTTGTCGAAACAGCCACGTATATCTCCCTCAACAAACCATTTCACGCCCGTAAAACGGGTTTTGACCTCCAATAACGCTGTGTGACAGCTTCTTTTCGGTCTGAATCCGTGAGAGCGTGGCGAAAAAGTACCCTCATAGATACTTTCCAGTATCATGCGGATAACCTCTTGCAACAATTTATCGTCGAAAGAGGGAATACCCAGCGGGCGCTTCTTTGTCGAGTCGCTGTTTTTTGGGATATAGGTTCTTCTTGCAGGGTTCGGCTGGTAACTGTAATTTTTGAGTGACGCAATCAGCTTGTCGATCCGTTTGATACTCATTCCATCGATTGTCGACCCATCCGTTCCCTTTGTCATGTTGCCCGCCGTGGCATAGATGTTCTGATAGGCTTGCAAATAGAACTCCGGGTTGTACAGGTTGCGATACAGCCTTTCATAGCTGTAATCGCTGATACACGCTTTTGACCGTAGACTTTCCAATACTCGATTAGGACTCCTCATTGTGCCTCACGCACCTTTCCTTATCTTGTATGGGATGATTTCCTGCCGCCCTTCGCCATGTGGACGCCATTAACGCCCTCGGACTACTACGGCGGCTCCGTTGCCATGCCGGATTTTCAGCGTCATCTCTCTTGGCTCCCGCCTTGAGATTTATCACCTTGTGGCATTACACATAGCTGTAAAACAGCGTTCCGGTTTAGGCAATCTCCGTTTAGGTTTACTGAACATAGCTTGTTGTGATGTCGGATGGGATTTTCGCCCGTTACTCGCTTATTGCGATTGGTCGTCACGGATATACCGCGGTTGGAAAACTAATTGTTCCTTCCGCCGTGACGCACGGCTTCTCAATCATCCTAACGCCGTTGGCTTGGCTATGCCCCCTTGGGCTATCCTTAAAGCAGTGTAGCTTTCATCCTCGTTCACAACATTTCATCTCGCCGCTCAGTCGTGGATAGATGATTTCTCCAACTTGCGACTTTACCAGTATGCTGCACTCCCCGTCAGGTTTCCCCTTCGGATAAACTGGTCGATGACAGCGCGGCGCGTACCGCGCCCGTTATATCTTTACGCTGCTGCCTTGCCAAAGGCAGGATTCACATAAACCCGCGCACGGGCTTTTTTGCCCATGCTTACGGACGCACTGAGTTCCCCAATATACGTCCACACCATCGTAACCGCGCCCGCACTAGCATCGACGGCTGGGGGAGCGGTGGCAAAAGCGGAATAGATGATACAAGCCAGTACAATAATCGCGCCTTCCAGACACGCTGCCGCGTACCCTTTCAGGAACGACTTGCCGATATTTTGGCTTGGCTCCCCCGCAAATGCGGACAGCGGAACGGGGGCTATTGCCGTATACAAATAGATACGGAAAAAGCGCCCGTACACCGAAAGGATCATCACAAAGGATAGTACCGTAATGAACAAACTGCCGAGAATGGTGACGATCCACAGTGGAATGCTTTGCCAGAAGCCAACGTCTTCAATCGCTTGCGCTACCGTATCCGGCAAGGCCATAGCCTCTGACGTTCCGAACCCGGAGCGTCCCATCATCGTTGAGATGATCCCCTGTACAATAGTAAAGAGAGCCATCATCAACTCCAGCCCATAGGTTACGACCGCCTTGGCGAGCACAAAGCGGATAAACAGCTTGACGGCCATCTCCGGCCTTTTCACTTCCGCAAAGCTGCCGGTAGTCTTCACAACGCCAATCACAAAAAATAAGACCAGGAGTGCCAATCCCGTAGCTTGCAACGCACCATGAATATCAATAATCACACGCCATACGCCGCCACCCTTAAAATCCGCTGGCGATTGCGTAACGAGGCTCCAGATTTCATTCATCTTATCGTTCCAGGTATCCAAGGCATTTTCGAGATTGTCGATGACCCAACTGTTTTTTGCCATATTCTCACCCCTTCCGTAAACAGGGGACAGACGAATCGTCCGCCCCCCCTTATGCTAAAGCTTCAAGCTCATCCGGCAATCAGGGCAAGGATTTCCTTCGTAAACGTAATAATGACTCCGCCGGCGAGTGTCAAAAATCCGTTTGCGCGCTGAGAAGGGTCATGGGACTTTAGCGACAACCCAATTTGAACAATGCCAAAACCGAGAATAATCATGCCGATCGCACGGATTAAACCGAATATAAAAGTAGATAGGTTGTTGATTGTCGTCATTGGATCGCCTTCTGCATAAGCGGTAGAGGTGAATACGGTTCCCGCTAAGATCAGCACGATGTACAGGGCCAGCAGCCGTTTCGTTTTCATTTTCAAGTTCATCATTCCCTTCGTATAAATAGCGACTCTACTTCTTCTTCCGAAAGAAGTTCATAATCCCCGTCTTCATGAAGGAACACGGATTGCCAGTCCAAAGCGTGTTCCGCGCCGCCATGCTGAAAGGGAAGACCGTTACCATCCGTCGTTAGCGAGACATGAGGATGCTTGAGCAAATCATATTTGTCGTCCTGGACTGGATGTTCGCCACGAATAAAGAGCAGGCAAAAGCGGTTATCCAGCAGCCTCACCTCGTCGGGTGTGAGCAATTCGCGGCCTGATTGCTGGTAATTGATCGAGTAGCTGCCGTTTCTCCCCTTGCTCTGGCCGTAGGTATTGGTGTCAATCGTTTCCTTACCAAGCAGCTCCGAGACGTATTTGTGGGTAGACTGTTCGTTGCCGCCCAAGTACAAAAATTCGTCGCAGTTGCCCACAATCGATTCCCATGCGTCCTTGTACAGCGCCTTGAGCTGCGCTAAATTTTGCAAAATGATAGAAACGGAAATTTCCCGGCTGCGCATCGTGGAGAGCAGCTTGTCAAATTCGTCGGGAAGCGCTACATTGGCGAACTCGTCCATCACAAAGTGAACATGAACCGGGAGACGTCCGCCGTGCCGATAGTCCGCTTCGTACATCAAGCATTGAAAAAGCTGTGTGTAGAGCATGCCGACAATGAAGTTGAAGCTGCTGTCGTTATCGGGAATGACGGCAAACATCGCCGTCTTCTTCTCCCCCATAACGGGCAATTCCATTTCGTCGACTATGCTCATCCCCGCAATCGTATGCAAGTTGAACTTCTCCAACCGAACGCCGAGGCCAATCAAAATGGACTTGGCCGTCTTGCCCGCCGCCAGCTTGAAAATGTTGTACTGCTTGACGGCAAGGTGTTCCGGATCGCGCATGGCCAGCCGCTCGAACAGCTCATCAAGTGGACTTTGGTACGTTTCGTCCTCTTCCCGCACCTCAGCAGCAGCGATCATATCCATCACCATCGGAAAGTTCTGCTCTTCCGGCGGCGCTTCATACAGGAGGTACAGCACGAGCGCTTCCAGCAAAGCGGTCTCGGAACGCTCCCAAAAGGGATCGTTTGTATTGCTGCCCTTAGGAGTCGTATTGCGAATCAGATTGGTAACCAGCTTGAGAACATCCTTGTCGTCTTGCAAATAGGCGAATGGATTGTAGCCATGCGAACGGTGCGGATTGATGAGGTCCAGCACCTTGATGTCGTAGTCTTTGGACTTGAGCAAATGGCCGGTATCGCGAAGAATCTCGCCCTTTGGATCAAGCACGACAAAGGACGTATGCGCCTGCATAACATTCGGCTTGGCGTAAAACCTTGTTTTGCCGGACCCGGAACCGCCGACGACAAGAACATTCAGGTTCCGGAGATGCTTGCGGCCATCCAAGCCGATGCGTACCTGCTGCGTCAGAATCTTGTTTTGTTCCGGTTGCTTGTCGCGATACTTGGCATTTATCCGTCCGGCCTTGCCCCATCGTGCGCTGCCATGCTCTTCGCGCCGCCGATAGTTGCGCGGGGACGCCAAGTAGATGCCGACCGAAATCCCATAAGTCAGCGTGAACAGCAACAAGCTTCGCGGCGTATCCTCGACCCATTGAATCTGGAAGGGATGGTTAATCGCTTCGCTGAGATGCAGCAGAAGTGCAGGTAATCCCTTTGACAAAGCAGGGGCGGCAAGCAGCGCCGCCCACACGACCGGAATAAAAAAAACCGCAAAGAGTAAAAGATTACTCCTTGCGGTTTCAGCGCGCCGCATGATGACTCCGGCGCTTTATTTTTTGATAGGGAGCGTCAATCGCTTTGAGCAGTAAATCGTCAACAGGATCGGTCGGCCGCTGCTGGCCGATCAAGTCGTTGCGGAGCGCATTTAAGGCGTTGATGACAATGCCATGCTCGTAATGATCCATTCTCAGGATGCGTTCTTCCTCTTTCATCGCCACTCCTCCCAACGGAAAAATGAAAAGCAGATTCATGCCACGACTAGCGGGTGGTGGAATCGCTGCGATTCTGTTGCTGCTGTTGCTGCTGTCGCTGCTGGGCCAGCATACGGTGCATTCGACGGGATATGTCGTGTGCCGCATCCTTCATCACCGTCAGCTCGGCGCGAATATGCTGCGGCTCCAACTCCTTGAGCCGTTCGTGAACCCGGCCGAAGCGGAAAGTAGCCGTCTCGACGCCGAACTTTTTGCAAAGCATATACGCAGCACAGTAAGCTTGAAAATTGTAATGTGAACGGCTGTAGTCGTTATGGCCGCGATCAATCTCCGCATGCGCCAGCTCCTGTGCGAGCGCCCGAAAAATGTCACCAGCCCCAAGTCCGCGACGTATCACGATGCTTCGCGTATCCGGCTGATAAAGCGCATGAACCTCCGCAGGCAAGCTATCTCCAATCGTAATCGGAATAGGTGACCGGTCCATCAATGCCTTGATGCGCGTGCGGTCATCCGGGTAGATCGGCGATTCCTTTTTCGGTGCGGTTGTTTGCGCAACATCGAACATCTTCTTGGGGTTGTAGCTGATTGCGGTACTCCCATCTTCCCGCTTGTATTCCTCGCCTGGCTCCAAGATGTAGAGGCCGGTTTCCTTGCGACGGATATAGACGCCTTGTTCTTTCCAGCTATCAAAATCAGCAATGCGAGTGGCATCCGGGCGCTGCGCGAGAATAAGCAGCGCATTCGCGACGCTGTAGAGATCAAAACGGCTTTGTACGTCCAGATAATGCTGAAATTGTTCGCCGTTTTGCGCAATGTCGGCTGTGGCAGTATCAATCGTCTCATACGTCCACTGCCGCAGTTCTTGCTTTTTTTGCGCCCATGCTTCTTTGTCGAACGGCTGCTCACGCTGACCGGAGGCCGTCGTGACTTGGGGCTGGAATAACTCGTCCAGTTCGCTCATTTCGATTTCCCTCGCTTTCGACTCCCGGCCATCGGAACGGATGCTTTACTGCCGGACGCCGACTTCCCGCGATCTCTGCGCTTAGGCAACGACGGTTCCTGCACCTGCTTCCGCCGTCTGCTCTCTGCCGCCCGGTTTTCCTCCCGAATTTCACGCAGCAATTGGCGGACGGACACTTTTTCCTTCGGCTTTTCAGGGTCAATCGTAACCCTTTCGTATGCCGCGCTGCGCTCGGAGGTAGGCGCGGACGGAGAGGATGGTTCCGTTGTCCTCTCCTCCTGTGTCGGCGGGAGGGGAAGCGGACGCTCCGGTTCCGTTCGCTCGACCTCCCACGCCTCGGCCGCCGGTTGATTGGCTCCCTGCTGCGCGTTTACCGGCTGAACCTCCGCCGCCGGCTCGGGCTTTCCCAACAGATCGTCCAAAAAATCCTCACTGACTGCCGCGCCCTCGTTTGAAGCTGGAGGCTCGCTGGTTCCTTCTTCGGGTGTTACGGCATGTTGCTCTGGTGGTTGCGCCGCTCCTTTACGCTCGTCCGACTGCTTCTCGCTGCGGGACTTCACAATCTCCTGCTTGATGCTGGCCGTATCTACGGTCGCCAGCTTGAAGCGTTCAACGATTCGGTTGATCTTGGACGCATCCTCGGCCCGCACCATGACATCGCAAAGCCCGTCCACATTTTTCTTGTCACGCAGCGCGCAATAGAGGACACCGTACCGCTTCGCTTCTTTGCAAAAAGTCGGCAAGTCTTCATTTCGTACTGCAAACACCTTCAGCTCCTTGCCGCTGCGCAGCAAGCTTTCCAGGCGAATGCGGCCTCTTGTTCGTTTTTGCCCTTGCAGGGCGGCGAACAAATAAACGGCCAGATGCTTCGCGCCTTCGCCGGAGATTTTCGCCATGACCTCAATGCCACGAAGACTCATGCTGACGACCTGATCGGCCGCTTCGGTTCCGCTGCTCATGGACATTGGCCTCCCTTCGTGTCGATTGGTCTTCCTCGTTACGTTGCAGCTTGTTTGCCAGTTCGTTGGATCGGGCAAGAATGCCCGTACAAAGCCTCACCTCCTTTCGGAGCTTCGCAAGCTGACGGGAAAGTTCGGCAATTTGCGACTTGTACGATTCGATTTGCTCAGGATGCTGGCAGCGGCGAAGCCGGTTGTACAGCATTTTGCGGGAGCCGTATCCTTGCCGCAATTCTGTTTGCAGCTCAGCGTGGTAAGCCAACAATTGTGCTTTGCTGGAAATGCCGTGACGACACAGCAGCCTGGTCTGCTCCGTAATGGCCGTCAGATGCCGCAAGTCTTCGCGCAATAAAAAAGACGTCCGTTTGAGGGACGCGCGGGAATGGGGCAGAATCCCCATCTTGAATAAGTACCGCAGATACAAGGCTTGCAGACCGCTAAATCTACGTCTGATGTGCAGGGTGCTGCGAACGATGACGGCTCGCCTGCGCCGCGGCAACGGCATGGGTGGCTGACGCTGCGGTAACTGGTTTTGCAGAATACGCTCTTTTATCGCATGCTCCGTATATTCATCGCCAAGACTACGCAATCGAACAAACCGCTCTTTGCCCGGCGGACGTACCGCCAAATGCTTGACGTTCGACTTCATTTCATAACCCTGCTTTCTAAGGATCGCGAAGAATTGCGTCACCGTCATGGCAGCGGCGATAGCGGCGTCGATGTCCTCGCGAATCAACCCGCGCCAAGTCGGCTTGCTCTCCTGTTCCGCTCGCCACTCGCCGTAATGCTTGGTCTTACCCGGTTCCGGCTGCTCGATGACCGATAAGGTATGCTCCCGGCAAAGTCGATCGGATGTTTGCCGCATCAGCGCGTAAGAGGCTTTGTTATCGTAATAGCGTTTACCATCCAGAAACGACACCGAGTTTAAGACGAAGTGATTGTGCAGATGCTCCTTGTCCAAATGGGTCGATACCACGACTTCAAAGCGCTCCCCCCATAATTCCTGTGCCAGTTTGACGCCAATGGCATGTGCCACCTCCGGCGTCGTTTCGCCCGGAGCAAACGCCTGATACCCATGAAAAGCTACAATGCCATCGGTCTTTTGAAATTGTCGTTTGGTTCGCAGCATTTGCTCGTAAGCGGTGAGCGGATCGCAATTGATCCCGCTCACGTAAAGCTGTTTTTCAGTTTTCGCATCCGCGCTGGTATAAGCGAGCACCTGATGTAAATCATCATGCGCTGCACGCGCTTGATCGGTTTTATCAGGATTGGTGGCATAATCCAGCACACGCTTGAGGCGGTCGGTAATATCCCATATTGCGGTTGTTGCCATGTACGCTGTCCCCTTTACGGTGGATGTACGTTAGAATTTCCTTGTAGCTCGATTCTCGGTTCCGGTGCGGTCACGGCCTGTTGAATCTGCTGGACGGCGCGGCGCAAGTGATCTGCTTCCTGCTGAAAAACTGCCCGATCCAAATGACCTGTCGCATGGGCCTTCGCTGCGAGTTGATTTAGGTTATTGCCGACGGCATGGAGCTCGCGCATCATCGCGAAATAGTCTTTTGGCGGCATCGCCTTCGGAACATAGCCATTAATGAGAGATCGAATATAACCCTCCTGTGAAAGTCCCGATTTTTTCGCGCTCGCTTGGAGTCTAGTGTTTTCATCATAGTTCACCCATACCTGAATGCGAATCGCTCGTCTTCTCATCATGTTCACTTCTTTCTTCAAAGGAAATGGCCCGCATGAAATAGCTGAATGGTTTCTGCTGTTTCTGAAAAATACCGATCATTGTTGAACCTATATTCTTGACAAAACAGCGTGCTGTTGAGGTAGGGGTATTAGGGGTTTGCCCCTAACAAGCGAATTTGGGAGACCAAATTCAGTGCTTGCTACAACACGAGACATTCGTCTCGCGTTGCCCTTCAAGGCACCTGCCGGGAAAAAGGGAGGGGCATCGAAACGACAAAAAGACGCTGATCGCTCAGCGTCTGTCACTTAAAGTTGTTCACACATCCTTTGCTGCATGGCGCAATATTCCATAATCTGACGGTGGAAAGAGGCGTCTGATTGGCGCAATGCTTTGCATCAGTTGCACGTATAATTGTCCCGTGCTATCATAAGAATAGAAACAAGGAGTCGGACGCCATCCGACTCCCCTGTACAACATTTGGGTGGGAAGCCTCCCAGAGAAGACTTATTCGAAAATAACCCGTACCCTCGGCGCTAACCTGGGCGGGTTATTTTCGCTTTTTCAGGTATGTGAGCAATGCCAGCAAGAACATGCCGAGCATAATCACTTCTGTAAGCGAAAATTGCATAAGCATCACCTCCGCTCTGGAGGCGATACTTTCCCACCCAAGTCAGTTGTACATCCGTATTATAACAAACAAAGAAATAGATTAATAGAACACAGAACCGCTTGTGTTCCCAGCGATTTCACCCGACGCCGAGCAAAATACAGAATACCTTATCGAGTTGGCTCTTCGCGCTGTTTACGATAGACCATCAGGTCGTCGTTTACATCTTTCACGAAGGGCGGCTCGTCAGAAATCTCATAAGTTTGACTGAATAATTGCCGAATCATCGCTGCCGCAGAACGGCCCGGTTCGTCGTTGTCCAAATGAAACACCAGACGCTTCACTTCCGGGTAGCTTTGCAAATAGTTAGTGAGTGCAGCCGGTGCGATGCTTTCCTTAGCGCTGTATATCCCGGCCAGCGACAGTTGATGCGATTGTCGCCAGTCTTTCCCTGCAATTGTCTCAAGGGTGCAGTAGGATAAGAGATCAATTGCACTTTCAAACAAATGCAGCTCGGTGCCGTTGTCATCGGCCGGTATAGCGAACGAATACCGTTTATCGCTGCCTGGCGCTTCGCCCAGATATCGAGTGTTGGTTGTCCCGCGAATTGCCGCATAGCGCGGAGTGCCTTGCAAATCAAACCCAACAAAAATCGCATTGTGGTACATTCGGCTTTCGTACAGTCGTCCCGTTTTGAGACAAAAATCGATTACATCGCGAGAAATGCCACGTTTGGAGAGATAAGCGACGACGCGATTCGAAGTCTCATACGGTTCGGGAAGCTCCAGCCGCGCATTTGAACCATCTTGCTGGATGGCAGAAGTAGCCGGAGCCATGTGAACTGGCGGATTACCGTCAATTTGCAGCACCGCATCGGGAAACGACATGCCTCTTACTTTAATGAGGTAGTCCAGCGCAGAACGACCTCCGATCCCCCTAGACCACCAGAACCATTTATCGTTGGAGATTTTAAGGCTGTCATGGGTTCGGGTCGAATAGGCGTTGCGTGAGCAACGAACCAGTTCGTATGGTTCGAAACATTGTAGATAGGTGAGCAGATCCCATTGCTTGGCACGTTCGATTTGTTCCTTGTTTACATAGCTCATTACCGTAGTTCCTCTCTAAAAAAGTAAGTAAGAGACGACGGCTTTATTACTCGTGTCTCTTAATCGTAAGGCTGATTTTCTTTCATCCTGCCGCACTTGGTCATCGTGCCTTACCCTTCTTTTTGGGATACAGATAAGCACTTCTTTCCCTCAACTCTGTAGCGCCTTTCTGTTTCATGAATGCGTCTAACTCGCTTTCATAGACTTGACTGGTCACCCCGTTCGAATCACGGATGTAATAATACGTGTCGCCAAATCCGTTCTTCCCTTTGGATATCAATTCTAATGCTGGCACGGTTTCTCCCTCCTCGGTCGGATCGGTTCCGTAACAAATAGGCGGTAGAATTGGGCAAAAGCATCCGCCGCCGCTTGGGATGGCATACAACATGTGCGTTCCTCCAGAAATGCGAAAAGGACCCCAAAGCCGGAGTCCATTTCGTCATGTGATTTTACCTTTCCATTGCTGCTATCGCTCTCGATCCGCAACCCGCCGTTCGGGTGCTTCCGGTTCTTCATCCGACACGCTGTCCACGGCTTCGTTTTCCCGTTTGTCCATGTTCAGCAGCACATTTAACTCCGCGAGCCGCGCGGACTTGGTTTGCAGTTCCTGCTCTTGCTTGAACGGTGCCTCGATCTGCTCCTTCGCCGTTACCATCTGTTGCTTGAGTGTTGCGAGCTGCTCACGGCAATAAGCGAGCTTATTCGGCAAATCCGACAAGGTATTGTTTATTCGACTCATATTGCCACCTGCATCCGGTCCTAACGTAATCGTATGGCCCAAAGCGCCGCGCAGTGTCACTTTGTATTCCTTTGCAAAGCTATCAAACGATAGCCATAAAGAAAAGCCCATGTAACTGCCTGCTTCCTGCGGATCGGGAGAGGTCATGCCCTTGCAGGCTTCTAATAGCGCTGCGCCCGCCGAAGCGCGTTCCGTATACGTAAAATCTTTGATGGTCATACCGGGAAAACGGGAATCGTCGCTGCTAGCCTTATCCGACACTTGGGTGCGCATGAACAAGGCCACGTCCTGCTCATACCCGGCAATACGTTCCTCCGTTGACTTAATTTGTTGCGGCAGCATTTTGAGCAGCCGATCCTCCAGCGCATATCGCTGGCTTAAATGATTGGCCTTGAGCAGCTTGAGCTTCGACACTTGAATGTCGAGGTCCATCTTCTCCTTGATGTACGGATTACCGGTCGCCAGCGCTTTAACCTCGGCATAGGACAACGCCGTCTCATCAATATCCTCGGCAGACCGTACCGGCGATTTGCTGGTCATAATCTGCGAGATAAACCGCTGCTTGTTCTCCAGCGTTTGATAAAGATAAGCGTCGAACGTGTTCTCTGTAACATAACGGAAGATGTGAACCTCGCGGTTCTGGTTGCCTTGCCGAATAATCCGCCCGCTGCGCTGCTCCAGGTCGCGTGGTCGCCACGGACAATCGAGGTCATGAAGCGCGATCAACTTGGTTTGAACGTTCGTTCCCGCGTAGGGTAAGCGCCCAGCGCCTTGCCGCATTACTGCGGTAGGTTTCCAAACGCTCCCCTCCGAACCGTACATACAACTCTCGCTGTATACGGCTCTCCAGTATTCTTAGTCTAACAATCCGGCGTGTAATTTCTTATGACAGCTAACGCAGAGCGCCATCGTTTTCCGCTTTCGAGCGACCATCACTTTTTCCCAAGCCCGTTTGCCTTTCAGGTCTTTTAGTTTCCTGACATGATGCATGTGGATGGAAACACCCTCTCCACCGCACCATTCACATTTGCGGGCTTTTATCCGGTCCATCATGCTTGTTCTAGCCATAGTGACCGAGATATTGTCGGGATTGTTGTCTATGGATGGGCTCGTATCCGGCATTTCTTGGCGTCTGAATCCTCCATTGTACAGAAACAGCGTCTTTTCGCCCGCAGTTGTTTGGTATTTGACCGCGAACTTCCCGTCAATGCAGTATTTTCTTTTGAGTTTCCCGATACTGCATTGATATTTCAGACAAAAGGTTCTGTACATGCTGTACTCCATCACATATTTGAAACTTTGGAGGTTGCTGACGTTGTGAGCTAATCGATAATAGTTGTATGTCCCCAGAATTTCGCTATTGTACTTTTTCAGAATTTCAAGGTCGTCATTGTCTACCAGATACCGTCTATGCGTAGGTCTCCAGATTTCTTTATGGTCTATATCCGTTTTGATGTGAAGAGCCTTATAGGCCAGCAGTTTCTTCAGCCACTTATCTTGCGGCATATACAGCAAGACTCGATTGCTCATGCTGCGCCTGCCGTTGTGTGTCTGTTGATCGCGGCAGACGCAGATATCGTAGCCTAAGAACCGTGCTTTGGTTGCTGTGTGCGTAATCAGCGTTTTTTCCTCGGACATTTCGAGCTTTAATGTTTCCCGAAGATAGTTGCCAATATCACGCTTAACCTGTAAGGCATCTTCCTTTGAACCAATAATTCCGACCAAGAAGTCGTCTGCATACCTGACATATTTGAGCCTGCGGAATGTGGGATCGAAGGGATCACGACAATGCACGCTCTGTATGCTGGCTTTCAGTGCCTTGATCTCCTGCAAAGCCAGTTGTTTTTCCTCGTCCGACACACCATTCCATCTCGCCTTGGTTTCTTTGCGCTTGACCGAGAGTCTGTATTCCCAGAAGCGATATTCTTTTGTTCGTTGATGAACAGTTCCTCTATCGAACGATTTGATATACTTTTCCATATGCTTATCAAACCGGTCGAGATAGATATTTGAAAGAATCGGGCTTATGATAGAGCCTTGCGCCGTGCCCGAGTAGGTATTATGGAATTTCCAATCTTCCAAATATCCGGCTTTAAGAAACTTCCATATCAAGGCGATAAAATATTCGTCGTCGATTCGTCGCCGCAGCGTATCCACCATAATATGATGGTCGATGTTGTCGAAGAAACCGCGAATGTCGCCTTCAACGAACCATTTCGCTCCTGTGAATTCCTTTTTAATTTGCGCCAGCGCGGTGTGGCAGCTTTTGTTCGGACGGAAGCCATGAGACAGGCGGGAGAACGCACTTTCAAAAATGCTTTCCAGCATCAGACGAACCACTTCTTGCACCAGTTTGTCATCGAAAGACGGGATACCGAGAGGCCGCTTTTTACCGTTTGCTTTCTCGATGTACACCCGTCTTGCGGGATTCGGCTGGTAAGAATGATTTCTCATGCTGTCGATAATCTTGGAGATACGTTCCATTCCCATGCCGTCAATGGTTTTTCCATCCGCGCCTTTGGTCATGTTGCCAGGTTTTGCGTAGATGTTTTGGTAGGCCATCAGATAAAATTCAGGGTTATACAAATTCCGATATAGCCGTTGAAATCGATATTTGGTGTTACACGCCTTAGTGCTTAGACTTTTTAATACCTCTAAAGGATTTCTCAATGTCTCGCACATCCTTCCTTTTTCAGTATTAAACGAATACCTGTTTCCCTTCGCCATGTAGACGGCTTTCCCGTCCTCGGACTACTATGGAAACTCCGTTGCCTTATCGGATTTTCAGAGCCTTGCGCTCATAGCTTGTTGCAAGCGTTCCGACTTAGGCAATCTCCGTTTAGACGATTGAAAATGGCTCGCTGTGATGTCGGATATGACGGTTCGTCCTTTTCCGTAAATTACGGCTTGGAAACATGCGGTATCATGTAAATGCACATGGGACACCGTACATTTACGCATGTTATACGGCGTATCAACTATCTTTCGCCGTAGCTGCACAATGGGGCCCATCGGACTGTCATTCAAGCAGTTTAGCTTTTATCCTCGTTCACAGCTTTTCATCTCGCCATTCAGTCGCGGTAGCGATAGTTTACCGACTTGTGGCTTTTCCTGCGTGCTATTGTCCCCGTCTGGTTTCCCTTTCGAGTAAGCAGGCTGATGATAGAGTGGTGTGGTCACACCGTGCATACCTTTCTCTACTACCTTGCCAAAGGTAGAATTTTCAATCGTCCGCAGATCGACCAGGATTCTGGCTGACCTTTACGGACGCACGCCCATCTTAAACGTCGATCCAAGCAGCACCCGAACCTGCCCCGTTCGTACTTTCGCAAACAATTCTTTCTTCTTCACTTCTGTGTTGGCGTCGTGAATAAAGGCGATCTCCTCTGCCGGAACGCCTTTCTCCGTCAGTTTTCGCCGCAGCTCGTCGTACACATTAAAGGTTCCGTCTTGCTTAGGGATAGAAAGGTCGCAAAAGACCAGTTGCGCGAGCCGCTGCTCACGACTATCGGCCCATTTCTGATAGACGTTATCCGCGCAAGCGCTTACCTTACTGCCTTCGTCATCGGGTAGCATGGCGTTTGCCAGCCGTTGATCGAGGGCCAGCTTGCGTCCGTCGTTGGTGATCTTGAGCATGTTGTCTTCATGCGGCTCTACTCGCTTCGCTCTCACCTGTTCGGCGCGGCTGGCGAGATCCGCGACCATCTCACGCTGAAAATCGCTCGGCGGCACAGCGACGTTGTGGAAGTAGGCTTTGGGAACCGGAAGCTGGAGCATATCCGCCGTCTGAATGTCCGCCACTTCCTTAAAAACGTTCATCAGCTCCGGCAAATTATAAAAACGGGCAAACCGCGTTTTCGCGCGATAGCCCGTTCCTTCTGGTGCCAATTCGATGGCGGTAACTGTTTCGCCAAATGTCGAAGCCCACGAATCAAAGTGCTGCAAGCCTTGCCCGCGTAGCCGCTCGTATTGCAAGTAGCGCTGCATCGTGTACATCTCGGTGATGGAGTTGGAGATCGGCGTACCCGTGGCAAAAATAATGCCCCGTCCTTCGGTCAATTCATCCAAATAGCGGCACTTGGCAAACATGTCCGACGACTTCTGCGCTTCGGTTTGCGACAGCCCGGCGACGTTGCGCATTTTCGTATAAAGGAACAGATTTTTATACGAGTCTGCTTCGTCGACGAACAATCGATCTATGCCGAGTTCCTCGAAGGTGACCACATCATCCTTACGGCTCGCGTCGCTCAGCTTCTCCAGCTTGACCTGCAGCGTCTTCTTTGTCCGCTCAAGCTGCTTGATGGCGTACCGCTCGCCCTTGGCTTCCTTTAGCTCGCGGATGCCGCTTGTGATTTCGGATATTTGCTCGTAAAGCTGCTGCCGCTGGCGCTCCGCCGAGATCGGAATTTTTTCAAATTGCGAGTGGCCGATAATAATCGCGTCGTAATCGCCGGTGGCAATCCGTGCGCAGAACGTCTTCCGGTTCTTCGTTTCAAAATCCTTCTTGGTGGCGACCAGCACGTTCGCGGACGGATAGAGCATCAAAAATTCCGCTGCCCATTGCTCGGTCAGATGATTAGGAACAACCAGCATGCTTTTGTTGCACAGGCCCAAATGCTTGCTTTCCATAGCCGCGGCGGTCATTGCAAAGGTTTTGCCCGCGCCGACGCAATGGGCGAACAGGGAATTGCCGCCGTAGAGCGTGCGGGCAACCGCATTGACCTGATGCTGCCGCAACCGGATTTCCGGATTCATCCCGGTGAAGCGGATATGACTTCCATCATATTCGCGCGGACGGATGGAATTGAACCGATCATTGTACAGTCGCGTGAGCTGCTCCCGGCGCTGCGGATCTTGCCATATCCAGTCTCGAAACGCTTCCTTCATGGCTTCCTGCTTTTGCTGTGCGATAGCCGTTTCCTGCTTGTTCAGCACCCGCTTTTCCACACCGTTCTCAACGGCCGTATCGAAAATTCTTACATCCCGCAGATTCAGCGTGTCTTCGAGAATTTTGTACGCATTGATGCGATTCGTACCATAGGTGACATTAGCCTTAATATTGTTACTGCGATCATCGCTTTTGCCTTTGACGTTCCAGGCTGCTGTGTAGCCAGAATACATCACATTGATGGAGGTTTGGTACATATACGGCGTATCCACCAGTTCGAAAATGAATGCCCGAATGACTTCCGGCGGCAGCCAGGTTGCGCCCAGTCGCACATCAATCTCGGAAGCGTCCAAGTCCTTCGGCTGCACGGCTTCCAGCGCTCTAACATTTTCAGCGTACCGCTCGGTGTCATAGGCCGCAAACTGTTTGGCAGCGCGCAGCTTTTCACGCACATTGCCCGATAAATACGCATCCGCTGTTTCGTAGGTCGGTTGTCCTTCTTCGTCCAGATTCTCAGGATTCGGGAAGATCACGCCGCGAAGCTCCTGCACAAGCTGTTCCTGCGCGAGTCCGGTCAACTCTGCCATATACGGCAGATCGACGCGAGCTTTCGTACCGATGGAAACCGCCAGCGCCTCCGAGGCCGTATCCACCTGTTTGATGTTGGCTCGTTGCCGAATGGTACGCTTCGTGAACATATCCGCCTTACGTAGCAACCGTCCTTCCTCATCTATGACTTCCAACGAACAGAGAAGGAAGTACGAGCTGTCATCCGAAAAGGCAAGGCTATTGGCGCGACTGTTAATCAGGCCGTATTGCGCTGTGAACCGTTCATATTGCGTATCCAGCTTGCGCTGCTGCTCCCTTATCGCTTCGTCGCTGTAATCCTCGGTCTGGTATTCGATCAGTTCGCGCACCGTGTCCCGAAGCTGAATCATGCCCTTGATACGACCCGCCGCAGTTGCTGATGTTTCAACCGGCCGCATCCGGCTGTTTTCCCGAAAATAGATTCGTCCCTCGACCAGCGCAAAGCTGAAATTACGAACGGACGGGTCGGCAAGCAGGGAGACCTCTTCCTCCTCCGGCTGTTCCTCCCGTTCCAACTCGACCCACTCCGCATGGATGTTCGTCAGTGCCTCACGCAAAAGCTCGTCCAAAGGAGCGTCCGGGTAGGGCCGGCAGGTCGTTTCCTGTTGATTGCCGTACATCCGGTCATCGTAGGCCATCGTACCAAGCACCATTTCGGGGCGGGCTGCAAAGTAGCTATTCACCGGCACATCCTCTGCCGTAACGCCGAGCGAAAGCCATTCCTCGGTTTGCTCGCTGACAGCCACCATCCGGTCCCGTTTTTGCAAAAACAAAATGTCGGCGGTCACTTCGGTTCCGGCATTCGCCAGGAACGCATTGCTAGGCAGACGCACCGCGCCGAGCAGCGCGGCCCGTTCCGCGATGTATTTTCGGACGGTTGGGTTTTGTTTGTCCATCGTCCCTTTCGACGTAATGAAGGCGACAATCCCGCCTGGACGAACCTTATCCAGCGTCTTCGCAAAAAAGTAGTCGTGAATCAGAAACTTGTGCTTATCGTATTTTTTGTCGGCCACGCCGTAGCTGCCGAACGGCACGTTGCCAACCGCGAGGTCAAAAAAACTGTCCGGCAAGCTGGTCTGCTCGTAGCCGCTGACAGCAATCGATACTTGTGGGTAAAGCTGCCGCGCGATGCGCCCGGTGATGCTGTCCAACTCCACGCCAAACAGCCGAGCGTCCTGAAATGACTCCGGCAATAGACCGAAAAAATTGCCGATGCCGCAAGACGGCTCCAAAATATTACCGCTACGGAAGCCCATCCTCTCCAGGCATTCGTACATCGCCTTGATGACGATTGGAGAGGTGTAATGCGCATTCAACGTGGAGGCACGGGCAGACTCATATTCCTCCGGGTCCAGTAAATCTCGCAGTTCCGCATACTCCGTTCCCCATTGTGGATTTCCTTCATCGAATGCCTGTGGAATCCCGCCCCAACCAACATAGCGGGCAAGCACGGTTTGTTCATCCACTGTCGCCTGACGGTTATCCTTCTCCAGTTGCCCGAGCAGCCGAATGGCTTCCACGTTCCATTTGTACTTGGTTTTCGCTCCGCCGTGTCCCAAATCGTTATTCGTAATCCGGTAGTTGCTGGCTGTAGTCGATTCAAGTTGGTTCTCGGGCGTGGCAGGAGAAGAAGTGCCGAGAGATATCCTGTCCTCGTCTGCTTGTGTCGCTTGCTCCGGTTCGTCCACCGGTTCCATATCCCATTCCGCATGTTCCGAATCCAATTCCTGCTGGCCGGAAATTAGATGATCGTTCAGTGGATTCTCGCGCAGCATGCGTTCGAAATCCCGGCGGTTCATTTCCTGCATGAATAACGGAAATTGAACGTTCTGCAGCACAACCTTTCGCGGCTCCAGTTGCGCAATTTCGAATTCATCCGCACCGATAAAGACTTTGCTGCCCTCGGCATAGGCATAATGCGCATGAACCCGATTGGGTGTTTGTATTTGCTGTGATTCATTCGATTGCCATTCGGATAGCGGTTGGATGTGTTCCGTTGTTTCCGATATTCGTTGCCTGCGCTGCTCCTCCTGTTGCTCGGCATAAGCAGGCAATCGCTCTTCTTCCTGACGGTTCAGGTAGCGACCTGCTGCCAGCAACTCACCGATACGCTTCTGTACCTTGATCCACGGCAACACAACCCGTACATTCGGGTTCATAATGGAACCGCGTGTCAGCGTAATCCCCTTACTATCGTGATTTTCATGAATATCCGTGCCGATCAAGGCAGAAAGGCGTCCGCCAGTGCCATATTCCCGTTTCAGAAAATCCGCGTTTTCTTGCGCGGATAACGACTGTTGGAAAAAGAGCGCAACGCGAAGTTTCCCGTTCTCAATGCCGCTGCCGTTTTGCAGAACGGTGTCGATTGCAGCTTGTGGAAGTGAAAAAGCGGAGGCTTTATCGCTCTCCGCTTGTTCCACCCATAAGGTCTGTTGCTGAATAGAAGGCATCGACTTTCGAGCAGGATCAAACTCGTTAAGGATGATCATGCTGTCGATATGCCCGGCAATAACCGACCAATCGTAAAAGCTCTGCGCCGTCTTGCGTTCTGCCGTGCCTGTCCAAAGACGCAACACGTTGAGGTACGGCTCAAATCCGGCTTGCGTGCCGTCGGCTAGTGTCAACTCGGTGATTCCTGCTGGGAACAAGTTGCGTATATACAGCGTTCGTTCCCGATTGTCCTCATGTATGCCGTAAAATGCTTCTATAGCTGCCTTGCTCTCTGAAAGCGGTGCAGCGCGGAGCATGTCGTTGATGACCGTCTGGTCATGAAAAAACGGAAGACTTCTGTCCTCCGTTTCCCGGTCGTACCATTTTAGTGATAAATCAACTCTGCGAGAATCAGTTCCTCGGCCTGTTGCTTCAGGCTGTTCATGTGACCCATCCAGCCCATCGGGTCGGTCGCCTTCTCCGGTGCTGGATACTGCCGGATCAGTTCCTGCATCGTCAGGTCGATCTGCTCCCGCGCTGTCCGGTCGATGTCCGCCAGATGCTGATTCAACTGCTCCGACAGCATCAGATGGGCGTAGGTTCCCCTCCGTTGGTCCTTGAGAAACGTCTTGCGCAACATCCCATATTTCCCGAACCTCATCGGATCGGCCATCGTCAGGTCGGGCAGGAGGTAATCCCCGTTCGGCGTGTAGGTCAGTTCCATGTTTCATCATCCTTTCGCGTGCTTTAGCTTCATTTTGCGGCAAGGATTCTGGCCTTGCAACGGTACGGCTGGCCTGACGCTCTTTTTTTCGCTGCTCATCGCGGCGCATCGCCCGGACGGTGGATTCAATCTCACGCAGCATGGTTTCAGCTACGTCGCTGATCGCCGCGCCCAAATGAGAGAGCGCAGGGAGCGTATTGAAATAGCCGACGCCGGACAGATCGTCAACGCTGATGTAATGGGAGGGTTCCAAACCGCAGCGTGTCAGCGCCATAAAGGCGACCGCGTATTGTGCGGCTTCCCTGAACAGCAGTTCTACATGCGGCTCATCCAGTTCTTCCAGCAGGCTGCTGTCGCGTTCGGTGAGCAGCATCCGCACGTAATCGGCGCTATGATCCTCCACCGCGTTTCGGGCAGCGGACAACAGCGCGTCAACCAGTTCCATCCCCGATCCCGATTCACTGCCAAACGCATTTTCCAGCGTTTCAATGACAGCCTCCGTGTCCGGCACCTCCATGCGCCACAGGGGGACGGTTTGTCGGCTTCGGCTCTGCGTATCTGACACATCGAAGACATGACGCAACCCCAAATGACTGCCCCGATCCTCGATCAACGCGATGCCTTTTGCGCCGCGCTTTACCCACCGGTTCAACCGATTGTTCCAGATTTCAATCGCCGCGCAGGCTGTAGCATCTGGACGCTGCGCGTAGATCAACAGTTGATCCTGAAACGGATACTTGTAGTTCCAGGCTGCCGTCCGTAAAAAATCGGCCCAGCGCTCGGGATGATCTGAAACCGCGTGGGCCGTACTCGCGGCAAGCTCGGCGATTCGCTGTAACTTTGCTGTCACCGGTCGCACCTCCTTATACGAAGGTAATTTGGTTCGTCAGACGAATGCCTTCCTCGGAATATCTTGGCGTGAGCCGAATAAGTCCATTTTGCTGAAGCCGATGTAGGTTGCGACGCACAGCAGAAGTGGAAAGACCCACCTCTGACGCAAGTCGCCTGGACGAAAGCAGTACCGCGCCGTTTCGCCCGCCTGCACGATCCAACAAATAGCTGTACAGCAGCTTCGCTGCAGGGGGAATAGATGCTCCGGTCAGCAACCGGTAACGGGCAAGATCATTCATAGAAGTGCATCCTCCTATCGTTCCAGTTCAGACTTCTGCTTTAGTGGTGCCGATGAAGGGGAATGGAGGGGCGACGAAAATTCATTCATTCGCTCCGGCCGGGCAAAGCAATATAAATAGAAGTTATAGTCGCCGGCACGCGGAAAGCATCGCAGATAGTAACGATGCTTTGCCGTCTGTAAACAAAAGCCATAGACATCGCTGTGCCGTGCGCTTGGTAGACGGGCCTCTGGATGTTTTATACAAAAATCGTGCATGCCACTGCGGTTTTGAAGCAGCCCCTGTTCCGTCAACGCTTGAATGACCGCTCCAAGCTCCTCCCGAAAATCAGGAGTTTTCAACGAAGAGATATGTTCGAACCAAGTCGCCCAGAATGCCTCCCCATCTTTGCCGAAATCACCGCGCACATGCCCAATACAACCGCGTTCTGTATCCTTCTCGATGGAGGCGGAATAAAAATAAGCCTCATCCTCAGATGTGGCAATCTTCAACTTCTCAATCATGCTCTTTTCCTCCCAAACGATATGCTGTCTTTAATGGGTGCCGCCCGTACCAAAATCGTCGTAGCTAGACAAGTCGGCGTGATAAAACACAACGTCCCCGTCTAGCAAAGAGAACATCCCCCCGTAAGGATCGACAAAACTGCGCTGAAAACCTTCCATCTGCCACTGGTTGTCCAGCGGCGCATTTTTATACTGCAAATGCGGGTGAGCAATGTCCTTATTGCGAATGGTTTCGATGTCAAAATTGACTACAAAATAGCCGTCACGCAGGAAGATCGGCGCATTGTCGTCCAACCGGTGGGTACGTCCGTACTCGGCCAGATTCATGCCTGCTGGCACTGCATAGGGAGCAGCGGGAAGGCTATACTCGCCAAACCAGCGCTGCACCGAGGCATTAGCTCGTGCAGTATCAATGCCGGACGGCACCTGCATACTGCCGATAAACATCCGAAGCTGCGAAGGAAGTAACATTCCGTCGTAGCCGCCGACGTAAATCCGCTTTTGCGCCGCTTCCTTCAAATACTGCTGTACATACGATGTCTGACTGCCAGAAGAACCATTCACCCTCCAAAGTGAACTGGCAGTATTGGATAACTCCTGCTGCGACACATTGCGCATACGGGTATCAAGCGTCACCAGCCGCTGCTCGGTGTCTTCCGTGGAGCCGATCCGAATAAACCGCTTGGTTCCCGAATGATAGTACAAGTCCACCTGTTGTCGGTTTTTGCCCTGCTTGTCAACGAAATAAAAGGTAGGCGTGATTTTAATCCCGTCGCCCGCGCTGAACATGTTGCCGAGCGTTTTGACCTCAAATTTGAAGTGATAGCCTGTTTTTACAACAACATTTTTCTTTCCGCTCTCCGGGTGACTGCCGGGCCGAATCGGCAGCACGTAAGGGGCCGTATTGCCGCGCGTCGCGCCGTCGATACCTTTTGTACCAACCCAATAGCTATTTCCGGTCGGCGTCGCACTGCCTGCCGCCGTTCTGAACACCTTTTCCCACTGGTAGTCGGCAACATCGGTAATTCGGAAGTCGAACAGACGGCCAATAACCTCAACCGCCACAACTTGCGTCGCCACATGATTAGTTAAGTCCAAATTGGCATTACTTTGTGATGTGAATGAAGCCGGACTGTTTTCGGCAAACGTTCGGAATAGTACATCATAATTTCCCTCATCTACCCAAACGGGCATGTAAAAAGTGGTTGTAAGCTGGCCGACAGGAATCGAAGTCCAGGTGTCCTTCGGAATCAACGTTGCGTGGTCAGCCTTGTATACATCGAATGGGAACCTTACCTGCTTGTCTCGCACATATTTGGCATAGTCCCGATTGCCGTAGCCGATAATGTCTCGGTGCGGCCCGCTGGTAGGAATCGTCACGGTAAAGGAGCGATCCAGAATAAGCGCCGAACGATCGGCTGTCGGCACCGTTTTCTGATTGTGCGCCTGATCGTCGGCTACAGATGCCAGATTGACGACGGGGGTATGCACCGTCACCGGATTGATGCCGTTGATCGGGAAGCTTTGGTTCGACCCGCCTCCGATGCCCTTGACCAGCGTATAATAAATCGTCCCCGTGCTTGGCTGGCTCCCCTTGTTCGTTTTAGTCGCATCGATGACAAATCCCGAACCATATAAAACATCCTGACCGATCATGGGAGATGCGGGAATCGCCCCCGGAGCAGGAGCCGTTTCCTCCACCGTCCGATTGTCCATGATCGTTTGTCCATTAAAGACGACCGTGTCGTTCTTGACCTTGATTTTCCCGACCGCATTTTCAGCCTCTGACTTCCAGTTCTCGCTTGGAACCGAAGGTCTACTGGAGCCGCCGTAAACCGTTTGACCGGAAAGCACAACGTTGCGATACACCGGGTCCGTAATATGGGACGAGACCGCTGCATCATGGGTGGCGGAAACAGACGGTGCGGTATACCCGTTTGCTTGCAGCGTTACCGAACCGGAGGGCAGGGCATAGTTGGCGACTGTCGCCTTCTGTAAGCCGTACACTTCCAAACGGTCTACCAGCCAATAGCTGTACTTTCGTTCCACACTGTAGCTTTGGGTGACCGTTTGCGTGTCGGATCGGGATACCGGAATCGTGGTCGAATGACCTTCGCTATCCGGCGGGCCGGGAACATATTCCGTCCATCTCAGCGTATAGGTGCGACTGACTGTAATCGGATACGATTTCGAGCCTTTCACTTCTGTGAACGTGTTGCGATACAAATACGCTTTGGCGCTCGCGTTAACATAAAGGCTTTCAGAGGTCGGTATTCCCTTTAAAACGTCAAATCGTTCAGCGCCGCGAGAATCCGCCTTTATGATCGCCGATGCCGTGGCATCCATCGCCTCGACTTGCTGGCTCGTGCCAGGTAACGAGGTATCGCCGCCGTCACTGTCGCCTTTGCGTACGGTGTGATCCGAGGTGGAATCTCCGCTGTTACCATTAGCATCTTTCACGACGACCGTGATTTTGACGGTAATGCTGGAGCCGGATGTGAATGGAATTTTGATCGGCAGCGATTTACTTGCCGTCAGCCCGCTGAGTGAGCCGGACTTATCGTTAGGCGTAACGAATGTTGCGTTCTCTATTTTTGTGATCTCATACGTTTTGAGCGGCACGGGTGACTTCGCTTCAAATACAAAATTCCCATCAACCGTGGTAACTGAAGCCTCGACGTTATCTGGTGCGTCGATACGGGAGGTCACGGTAATCGGGGAAGGAATTTTATAGATGCCGACGAAATTGGAGCCGCCAGAGCCAACCAAGATGGAGCGTTCGAGCAGCTTCGCGTCGCCTTTTTCTTGTATGAATAGCTTCTCATCCGGCTTCTTGTTGTTTGTGATATATGTGCGAACAATTTCATAGGTCTGGCCGCCAGATGTGAGCTGCGGATCAAACGTATAGTTCACTTCCTCTCCAGTCTCGTAGACGCCTTTGTCGACTTCCTTGAGCTTCGTACCATCTTCCTTTTGATAGATCGCCTTTACCGGGTTATTTTCAGCGTATTCGGCAATCGCGTCCGTTCCGCCAAGCGCCGCCGTGAAGCTTCGCGTTCGCACCTTCGGATTTGTATCCGGATTTTCCTGTAACCAGCTTTTCTGCGTTAGGTCCTTCTTCGGCGATAGGTAGGAGCGGACAATACTGTACGTTTTCCCGTTATCCTCAATCGTCGCAGGAAACTCGTGGTTGATCGTCTCGCCGACTTTGTAGTCACCCTTATGGAACGTGACCTCAGGCTGCTTGAGGATCGTTCCTCCCACGGTTTTCGCAACGACATCGACAGGAAAATTCGCGCTGCGATAGGGGACGTGAATCCCAAAGTAATCATCGAGATCATCCGGGTGCGCCCAAGGTTCAGCGTTCTTGATTCCTTCTAACGTGTAAAATGGGCCTTTGCGCACGTTTCCATTGCCATCGACGGAAACCATGATTGCGTACAAGTACAGGTCGTCGTTGTCCTTGATGTCTCCCATGCCTGCTTGCCACATGCCGTCCGTTACTAAATCTTCACTGACTTCGTAGTAGGTCGTGACCGGCTCTCCGGGAATTGGGGGGTTCGGATTTTGCGCGACTTGACGCACCTGTTGATTGACAAATGATGCGTGACTGCCGTTACGCGGATCACTGCACTGTTTGGATGATGTATTCGTGCAGAGTTGGTCACGACGCACCGTCCAACCTACCGTTCTGTAGCGGATGGACGAGGTTGCTGCTGTGCTAGTGATTTCAAATTTGATCTTACCCTCATCTACCCGGACAGCCGGTGTCGCGGCATTCGTAAGAAACGGAAAGCACGACAATAAAAAAGAGCATGCCAGCAGCATGCTCAACGTGATTCGTATGAATTTAGGTTTGCGCATCTAGTTCGAGTCCGCCTTTCTAATGATATGATTGCGGAACAAACTTGCATTCGGATCGACCTTCAACGTATTTCCCCAATCGCCGCCTACATTAGTGGATAGAGAAATATCGGCGTAGCCTTCGTACCAAACACCTTTCTCAAACGTTTGTTTTTTCGGGAACCACTCATCGTAAAGCAAGTCATTGCTTGCCTTGTACGAGACGAATTTAATCCTGAACTTGGATCGCACAAAGTTGTTGCCAAACCCATCTTTATAAATCATGGATGGCTCGGGATCAAGATAGCCTTCCATCTGGATTTGGTTCTCTTTGACCCATTCTGCGTAGCGGCGAATATGCTTCAGTTCGGCATCAGAGTTTTGCATTTTGGTAGCAAAAACCGCCTGCGCCCACGCGTCATCAATCGTGTTGTAATTTACATTCAGCCAAAGCACACCGAATGCTTTCAGTCTTCCCATCCAAATATCCACGTTCTTCTTGTTGAATTCCGGCTTCGTCGAATAAAGGACGGATGAAACTTTGCTGTCTGTTGGATGCGAAAATGGATAGCCCATCTCGTACATTTCGTTCGGAACGTCCGCAAGAATGTATGGATAATCGCTCGCATTCTTCGGTAAGTCGGTCGTGCGTATCAAGCGCCCCCATTGGTCGGTCTGCGCCGTGCTATCTTCGCTGGCCTTGATAAACACGGTGTCTGTCGGATTGTCCCAATCCACCTTCGCACCCAATACCTCGCTGACGAAACGGAGCGGCACAAACGTTCGACCGCCGCTCAGGATGGCTTTCGTATCCAAAGTGACCGCTTTGCCATCTACCTGCACAACATTTTGGTCAATCGTCAGAACGATAGATTGATCGTCACTCGTAATCGGAACCGTTTGTGTTTTCGATTCCCAGCCGACTTTCGCTCCGAGCGATTCGGCGACAAAGCGTACCGGGACGAGCGTTCGCCCGTTCTCATCAATAAACGCCTGCGCGTCTGGAAACCAGATTTTTTGGCCGTCCATGACGACGCTGACAAAGGTTGGCGGTTTACTGGCTGCGCTTGCCGTCAAACTGAATATACTTCCGAAAAGTGTCACAATGAGGAGGGATACTAACCTTCTTTTCAAATGCCTCACTCCCTAAAGAAAATGTGCGAAACTGGAAAAACTTTCTGTTGCCTACATCATAGTGCCGATTCTGTTGCCTGTCCACTGTCCGGTAGCCTCTCCTCAGCAGGAACCAGGAGCCGCTCGTTATTCCGTGCGTGAAGCTCTTCTTCTTATAACAACAACGACGATGACAAGAATCAGCAGCGAGCTCCCGTAGACGCAGGATGGGCGCAGTCCAAATGAACCTTCATGAAGCGGAGAACCGTCCCCAGTAGCCTGAATCACGGTTCCTGATGGCATAGTCCGACCGTCCGTTACTTCAAAAGGGAATTCCTTCTGTTCTATACGGTTACCCAGCGTAGTCTTCACTTCCACCGTGTAAGAACCGGGAGAAAGCGGCCTGTTTAGCTCCGCCATGTACTGTGCGACCGTGCCTGCATAAATGGAATCAACCGTTGATTTCCTTTCAATCAAAAGCTCGCTGACATCGTCCTGCTGTTTGAGCTGCACCTCGATCTCCGGTTCGGACAAGCTTTCGCCTTCATTGACCAGCAAAATCGTCAAGCTCGCTTTTCCGTTCTCCAGCGTGTATACGGCTGCGTGCGGGACAGCCTCAGGAGGCTTCGCTTCGTCCAACTTGTAGTTGAGGACGACCCGCAACCCGATTTTACGTGCCGCCGATTCCCTCATACTTTGATCGTAGACGCCGATGACGGACACGTACTGGCCCGGCTCCACACTATCAGGTATCTGCATTTCCATTGTAAAGCTTTGCGTCTCGCCAGCCTTGAGGGTTATACTGCGATCCGGCGCCCTGTACCATGCAGCCGAACCGGTATCGGGATCGCTCGGTAAAGTAAAATCCTTACCGCCGCCCAATGCGGGCATGGCATCGGCCGCATAGAGCAGCGCTGTTATTTCCTCATCTGTGGGATTCGTGACGTGAACCGTGTACTCGCGCTTATCGCCGGGTACTATATCCTCGACATATGCGCCCAACTCCGGATTGATCCGGTCGGAATCCCCGCTGATGACCAGTTGCTGCCCATCCATAGGGTTTGTAAATCCGGCGGCTATACAAAAAACGATTGCCGCCAGCAACAGTCGAATCCACATGATTGATGAACTCCTTTACTTCTATTCCGCTTGCCATCGCTCACATGAGCGAATAGGCTACGTTCCTGCTAGAAGGCCGAGCCGAGGCAAGGCAGGGGCATATATCCCTTGCGCGCGGCTGCTTGCCCGCTGGCAAACGTTTCTTCGGCCGGATAGGTGTAACCGCAGGAACTGCGGTAGTACACCTTCATACTGCCTTTTCTGGCCCCGATGATCGTTGGACGTTTCACGATGCGGCTCCCGCCAAGCGCATAGTTGTTGTACACCTTTGCTCCCATCGGGATACCTTGTACAAAAGCCAAAACGCCCACATCATCCACCGTATTGTGCCAGTCCTCATCAGAGATCAGAGGCAGGGTGAACGTGTAGGACAGGCCATTTCGAGAGACCGTTTCGTTATATCGATTGATCCGGTAGGCCAACTCGTCCTGGATCGCCCGGACAATCGTGCTTCGTCGTACCTGCTCGAAGAGCGCAGCATCCTGCAAAAGCGGAATCGTCGCTTGCTGCCGAATGTCCTGACGCAAGCCCTCATGCCAGCTTCGGCTGACCGCATCGTAAGCGAGTACCTGCTGGTCGAGCGTAAAGGAAAGGCTGTTACCCGCCGAATCGGAATACGCATAAGGCTTCTTCGTTCCCCAAGCCGGTTTCATGACGGTTTTTCCGTCAGTCCCCGTCCATTCTTGCTCGGAATAGACGTAAAAGCCGTCGTACCCGATGATCACGATAGCCGGAATGTAGCGATGCAGGACACCTTGCGACACCGGATCATCCCCAGCGCCGAAGCCTGCGTCCAGCGTCCGGTAGAACGCCGCTAGTGCTTCTTCCTTGTTCAGCGCGACATGTTTGGCCGAGGCATATTGCGCTTCCTGCTGCTGGCTTGCGTTAACGACGAGCAACCTCGCGGCGTCGTCCACCGCGGCATCCAGCGCAGCGTCGTATCTCATCTCTGTCAGCACCGTCCGTCGCAGGGTATCTGTCTCATTCCGGTTGACTATCGCGAGGGGGAGAAACAACAGCGCACCGACGATTGCCCATTCAATCCATTTCATTGCGCACCACCCCGCCATACGGAATCACGATTTTTTCATTTGGGCTGATGGTATTATTCAGAAAATCGAAGAGCAGCGTGCCTGCCGTTCGGTTCGTATTGCGCACAATCACCGTGAAGCTGTCACCCGCGCGCATCCGATAACGTCGGCTTGGGTCATCCTTTGCTGCCCGATTGTCAGGGAACAGCACCGGCAGGATCTGCGAATTGAAAAACGCATCGTACTGTACCTCGTAGTTGCCCTTAAAGGTTTCGGGCCGTGTCGGATCGTCGTAAACCGGTACATACTTCTTGCTGTCATGCTCCATCTGAACGTCAAAGCTATTGCCGGTCGCCGCAAGTGCGGTCATGAATTCGTTATACATCGTTGGCGTGATGCCGCCTTTGTCCCGAACCGCATCAACGAAGGCTGTCGTCGCGCGCAAGGCAACCAGTTCCGAAATATCGTCCTGCTGATCAAAGGCGGCAGAGAGCGGGTAGAGGTAGAGCAGCAGAATAGCGATCAATACGGCGAAAATTTTGATCAAACTGTTCATGGCAGGCTCCTTAGTGTCAGGCGCTGCAAGTGACCGGAAGCGTCCCGCTCATAGGCGGGCTGATATCGCCCCTTCAGACGTATGCCTGCGGACGAAAGCTGCTCCCGTTCCAGCGGCGGCGCGAATCGAATGCCGTCTACCACCATTTCCGCATCTCCTTCATCTAGGCGAGCGATAGCTTGCAGCACTTCCGCACCGGATACCGAACCGTCGCCCGAGAGCGGTACAGCGATTTGCTGCAAGTTGCGATCCTGCGATTGGCCGGTTACATAGGCGAGCGAATTGAGTGAGGCACCGGTCTGAAACAAAATCAGACCGCTTCCTGCGGCCATGAGGAAAACGAGCAATGCTGCGCTCATCTCCAGCATCGTTCTAGGCACATAGTTCATGCGTTACACCTCCTTCATGACGAAAGCGTCCAACCTGGGCCGGACGCTTTCGTAACTTCATCCGACCTTATTGCTGCCGGAAGATGATGCCGCGAATGACATTGCTGCTGTCCAGCACCAGCGTGCTGCGGAACTTGCCGCTTGGATTAACGTAGTTGATGTCCGCTTCGTCTACGGTCTGGCTAATCTGGCCGGGTGCGGCTCCGACGATTGCGCCGTAGGTGACGCTATCCAGAGGCACACCGGTATTGACAACCTTGCCGTACCACTGACCGGTCGGGTTTTTGCCGGTAACGATCTGGATGCCAAATTGGTCCTGATCGCGGAACTTGCGAAGCGCGTTGACAACCTGACTGCCCGAAAGCGTCGTATTGTCATACACCGTAAACGCCGTTTGTGAAAGCTCCGTCTGGATATTGCTGAAATTGCTTTGAGCCGCCTTGGTCGAATCCTGGGCGGAAATAAACAGCACGACAGCCAGTGTAATGAGTGCGATGGCAAGGAAAATTCCTGCTGCCATGACAAGTGCCTTCTGCGCATTGGACATGTACAATTCTCTCCTTTGATTGGGGGGATAAAAAAAACGCCTTCCCGCTGATGAAGGAAAGCGTCTGTATGGGTTACTGGATGCGTTGAAGCTGATCGTAGTACACGGTCATCTGATGCAGGCTGACGACGACAAGCGGAATGACCAAATACCCGAATATCAGCGTCATCAAGGGGGCAAACCCGATCCAGCGGCCCCAGCCTGCCTTTTGTTCAATTAACTGTTCATACTCCTGCTTGCGCTGCTCTCGCGCAAACCCCTGCTCTGCTTCGAGATCGTCGAATGCCTGCCGGATCGTCAAATGCTGCGAAGCCATTTCCAGCTTTTCCACGATCCGAACAAAAGGCAGAAACGGTGCATCTTCTTTGAGCTGCGCAAGCGCCTGCTCCTCACCCTGTTCAAAATGAAGAAGGCAGGATTGCAGTGGCTCCTTGAAGACCTGCGCGAACTGCTCCATCCATAGCAGAAGCTGTTCAACCGACATCCGTTCCATCCCGGCCAGCATGGCAATCACGGCCTGCAACTGATCCACCTCGTGTTTCATCTCCATCTGCCGCATACGCCGCTGGAACAGTCGAATACCAACTGGCAGCGTGTACCCGCCCCATCCTGCGGCGAACGCCAAAAACGCTTCCCACCACGCCAGAAAAGGCTGATTCAGCTTCTCCAGCTTGCCCAGGATGCGCCGCGCCGCCTCTCGAAGCTGATCCTCCTTGATCTGTGCAGCCGGGTCCTTGCGCAGCAGACTGATGACGCTATTTTCGCTTCGCGGCCTCACCTCCTTTAATTGATCGAGCATCCTGCGATCCAGAGCGGCGGCTTCCCGCGCCTTCGTTTCCTCCTCCGGAGACAACTGCCCGAAAAGTGTTCCCGGCTTCACTGGTGCATACAGCACCTGATGCCGCTCCGCTGCATGCAAGGACACGAACAAGCCCAGCACCGTCAAAAAGGCTGCGAACCCGGCCACGATCCGCTGCACGTAAAACCATTCGAGACGTAAGGGAGAGGCTGTATCCTTGAGCAGCTGGGTTATCCGTTCCGCTTCTCGCGAGCCGGGAACCGGCCCCAGCCTGTGGGCTAGCCAGCGCATCCACGGCCAGCCATAGACCCGTTGCTCCCATCTTTTTCGGCTGGTGGGCCTTGCGGTCGCACCCAGCTCCGACAGGTTGCGCAGCAGCACGTAGCATAGCCACACGACGACAAGCAGACAGAGTTTGACGGCCCAACCGAAAGCGCTGGCGTAGAACGTGTCCATTGCCGGAAAAAAGTGGCTGGCCCAGGCTTCAATCGGACGGGTAAATAGCAGCGGCAGCAGCGCGATAACGGTCAGCCCCTGTAATAAGAAGCTGAGACGCTCGCGACGCAGCAATTCCAGATTCAGTTCGATGGACAGCTTTTCCAGTCCCTTGAGGTAGACCGAACCGCTTTCCGTTTGCTGATCGCCATGCTCCTTGATGAGATACGACAATCCCGCAAAGCCCTGCAAATAGCGATTTGGGGCATGCTCCACATATTGCGCTAGTTTATCTTCGGCGTCGCTGTCCGTCAGCATGTCGTACAGCTCTTGCCCGTGCAGTGCCATTTCATACGGCGCGCTGTCCGCCGATTCATAGACGGCTTCATCCACCATCCCGTGACGATGGTAATGATGTCTCACATCCCCAAGAAACAGACGAAGTTGTCGCAGCAGCCTCATTTCGAGCCGATAAACACCCATATCCGAGAGGATGCCGTGGCCGACCCAAAGACCAATGCCGAGCATCGCCAGCGTGTAAGGGTCGCGCACCGCCAAAACAAGCGGAATCGCGGCCAAAAGCAGGACAAGCCACATCAAGAGCGCCGATTTCATCACCTCAAGCCGCAGCTTCCATTCGTCCCCGAGCCGCAGGATGACCAATCGCCTGCGAAGGTGCTGCAAGTACATCCTTAGAACCGGCATCTGCTCGCAAACGCTGTATAGCCGCTGCATGAAACTGTAAACCGCCTGCTTGCGAGGCGCTTGCCCCGGCTTACGCAGCGCTTCGTAGCGCCGGACTGCCGCCACCTCCGAATCACGCCGGGACAGCCACAGGAAGGCCGCGACAGCGGCAAAAAAGAGCACGGTTGCGATGCCAAGCAGAGGGGAGAGCCATTCCCGAATCATGTCTCATCCCCCCAATGGGATGCTAGAAACGCATCAAAGACGGCCTGATCGGGGCCGCTCAGGTATTCCGCAATCTCGCAGCGACTTTGCTTGGACAGGGGATGAACGGCAACGTAACGACCGTCGCGGTATTCGACGAGATTTTGGGCGGTGTACAGCGGGCGATCCGTCGAGCGGCGGAAGTATTCGAGCGTCGTTTCCATAAAGGCTGCCATCCGTTCGTCCTTTGTCATTTTCCCGCGAAAGGCTTCCGGGTACGCCGTCTCCTGCGGCACTGGGACGCATTCCGTAATGCGCTCGATATACCGTCGTCCGTCCAGGTCGCGGCGAAGGTGAATATCGAAGTTGACGACGCTGACGACCTGCTGCTCTGCCACACGCTCGTTCGTAAACACCTTTGTTTTCAACAAGGAATTGCGGAGAGATAGCACAAGGTCACGGAAGGTTTTGGCGTGATGCGTGAACAAGGTGAATAATGATGCCACCTGTGCCATCTGAACCATCCAAGCGGCGACCGGATCGGTCGCTACCTCTCCCAAAATATTGACGGAGCCGTCCGTCTTCTTCTGGATGTCCAGCCCCTGTTGACCGGAAATCGTCTCGGTTTCGCGCAGGCTGACGATGTTGCGTTCCGGGTAAATTTTGCGCAACTGAAGCTCGAAGCTCATTTCCTGTACCCGGATGGGCAGCACTTCTGGAATATGACGCACCATCGCCATGAGCAACGTTGTTTTGCCGCTGCCCTGAGCGCCGGTAATCGCGGTGATCCGCGCACCCGATACCAAGTAACGAATGAGGCCAATCGGCAATTCCGCGCCTTCGTCCTGAATCAACTGCTCTAGCGTCGCGCTTTGCACGTCGAATTTGCGCACAAAAAAAGCCCACGATTCACTGAATCGGGGGCGCAGCACGACGACGCGGGAGCCGTCTGCCATTTCATTGACCTTAAATCCGTTCGCCTCGGACAACTGGCCGGGAAAATTGTGCTTATAGATGATCTGGCAAACGCGTCGCAGTTCCTGCTCGGAGCCGAAGGACAAGAAGCTCAGGTGGATGGACTTCCCTTTGTAAAACAGCCATACGCTATCATGCGAACGGGGCAGCGACTGAAGTTGTGCGTCCTCCTCCAGCGACCATTCGCCCTCCCACATGAGCGGCGGCAGACCAGATACACCCCCGGATACGCCGTCCACACGCATGTCGCGCAGCTCGTCCACGACGCTGAATCCTTTGTAATGCTGATAAATCCGCTGGACGACAAGTTGGAGCTTATCGTCCGTCGTCAAACACGGCGCTTCACGGGCGAAGACGCTACGAATATCCTCCGCCGTAATCCGGTACGTTTCAAGCTGGCCTTCCTCGTTTCGTCTTTGCCGATCCCATTCATAGGTTTGAACGAGCCGGTCGAGCGCATGAAGCCCGGCTTCCTTTTTATATGTGTAAAGCAGAATATCAAACTGGTCTTGCGCGGAGAGGGACTCCGGCTGATGAAAAGGCAGCAGGAGGTTCAAATGCGCATCGTCCAACTCATAGCGCTGCGCGAGCAGGTCGGCAATGATCTCCTTGACGTATTCCTTGTCCCGCAGATCACCGGAGGTGCAGCCCCGCAGCGCCTTTTTCAGCTCCGCCCGTTTGCTTTTTCGGCGGCGGTATTCTTCCTCCGACAAACCGAAGTCGGCCAGGTTGCTGCTGGTTAACTCGTGTAGCGTTGCTTTTACGAAAGTGGTCATCGCTTCCAGCGTATATACCGATGTGTCGTCCGTCCGTTCCGGCAATCGTCGGCTCAGGCGCAAATAAAGAAAGAAGATTGAAAGCAACAAGAGCGCGATCAGGATGAAGGCATTGAGCATAGCCGTCATGGCGTGTCGCCCTCCTTCCCTCCGAAAAGATGCTGCCTTGCGCCTGCGCTTTCGATCACAGCCTGCGCCAATCGTCGCACCTGCTGCACGAACAGGTGGTTCTCATGACCGCTTGCTATCTTCCTGTTGCGAAACCAGAAAGGATTCGCTTCGCCATGCTGTGCCGCATCCATCCAGCCTGTATTATGTGCAACAGGGTACACGGTCGGTCCTATACGGAATTGACGCATGAGATTTTTAGAAGTAAGCGTCGAATAAGGGTCGTACTGTCCGAACACGAGCAGCGTTCTTCGGCCTTGCAGCATCGCTGCTTCTGCCGATTGAAAAAATCGCTCTAGAAGGAGACGGTTTTGCGGCAGGCAGACGACCCATACGTCGGCCTGCTGCCGCAGCATTTCGTCCCAAGCCGACCCGCTGCCGCTCCCCCCATCCAACAGCACTACATCGTAAGCGCGGCGGGCAACCGCAAGCAGCGGTGTGAGCCATTCCTTTGCCGTTTCAATAAAAATATCCTCTTGCTTGATGGAGCCGGGCAAAATATCCAGGCGATCCCGCAGTAACGGATGGGCATAGTCACGCAGCATGACAGGCTCCAGCTTGCGGTTTTTCAGCAGACGCAAGAGCGCATCAATTCCCGTGTCCGGGTTTTGCATGTCCTCTCTTCCGGCAGGTCGAAAATAGGCTCGTTCGACAGCGGCGTAGCTGCTTAGCAAATGCCCAAGCAACAGCAATCGCGCCGAATATTCCAAACCCATGCACGTCGCCGCGGCGAGCAGATTAGTCGTTGTCCCGGCCTGACCGGATACAGGACTCCAAAATACAACGGTAGCTCCCATAAACGTTCTCCTTTCTACCACACCCGCACCCGTTTACGGGCGGTTGCCCAGGCTCGTCGCGCTGTCTTGCGGTCGCAATCGCCAAGCTGCTCCAGCATCGTCAGCAGCATCTCGCGAAACGCCCCGGTCAGCCCGCGAAGGTCGATGCGGCCGTGGTGTTGATTGTTCAAATCGACGGCTGCATCGCGTTCGTCCAAAGGGAAGCGAAACACCGTATCCTCCAACTGGATATGCCGCAACCGCTTTTCGGCTCGCCACGCTGCCAACTTTCCCGGTATGTCAGGGGAGAGCAACTCGAAAAAAGAGATAGGCTCTTCCGTGTTCTGTAAGCCGAGACGAAGCATCAGTTCCTCGTTTTTCTCCAGCGATAACCGCCTTCCATCCCAGCACCACACCCGCTTATCAAACTGGGACAGGTTGTGGTGGAAAACAAATTCCGTATGGTCAGTGTCCACCAGCATGATGTCGTATGCCGGTGTCGTCCCTGCCTGTGCCAAGCCTCGTTCAAGCTGTTCGGGAGTGAGATAGCCGTAGGCCACATCCATACCTTCATAATCCTGAACGGCGCTATTGGCATAGGCGTGCGGCAGATAACCCCGAATCGACTGCGTGACGGTGGAATCCACCAACAGCACTTTATTCCCCAATGCCACAAACAAGCGACCAAGCACCAACAAAGCATGCGTCTTGTCCGCTACGCCGATAAAAACAATTTTTTTCATATCCGCACTCCTCATTGATTGAAGATGTTTTCCCACTTATCTTCGCTTGCCGGAGGCGCTTCGGTTGCAGGAGGCATACTCGATGGCAGCGACGGCGAAACGGCAGGAGGGGGCGTCTGTTGATTTTTCGGAGATTGCGTAGCTGCTGCACCAGCAGCATCACTCACGCTAGGCTGGGGACCATTCGTCGAAACTGCTGATTCTCCAGACTGCGGTGTGCCTACTGGCTGTGTTCCGCTCATGGCATTGCCCTGCCGCGTCGTCATCCGTTCGTTTTGCAACTGCTGCTGCACGGTTACACTACCGCTGGTGACGCGAAGTTTGTCCGAGTCGCTGACCGCCTTCAAATTGCCATCCAGCGTTTGACGCAGCGCGCGGGCAAGTTCGATTTTTGCAGTTTCGAGCAGATTGGGATCGAACGCCATCAGGTTCAATACCTTCTGATTGGCCGGATAGTTGACCACAGCCGCTTCCTGTAAGCCCGGCTCGATGTACGGGAGGGCATACAACCGCGCTCCCTGCAAGTACGCATCAATAATTGCGCTGGACGTTTGGAGGATGTCCATCTCATTCAGTTCCAGCCACACAACCGTACCGGACAGCTCCTGTACCTTCTTTTTAGATAAGAGAACAAAGTCCTCGCCGGTTGGAAAGCCGATTCGAACGTCTATATATTGGTTAGGTTTGAGATTAGAGGGAAGCTGAATGACCTGAAACTCCTGTATGCGCAAATCCTTCGGAATGGGCTGCCCTTCGTACAATAAAGAGGAAAGTAGCGGCGTTCCTGATGCAAGCTCGATCTTGGCGTTTTTGCCGATGATGCTTTCCCGGTCGGTGATGACGCCCGGCGGAACCAAACTGACGGGCATCGGAACAGCCTTGAGGTCATCCGCTTTGAGCGAGACGCCTGCCGGTATTGTTTTTGCAGTCGTCCAGACATTTCGGCTGTTTTGCTGCTCCTCCTTTTTCAATTGCTGAATCTGCCGCTCATACTCCTCTTTCATCTGTTGCTGCTTTTGCTGCTGATCGGTGTGCTGCATCAGCATATACAAGGCCGCTGCTACCAGAAGCGCCACGCTGATCGCGATGGCTCCCATGATGAGCGTCTTGCGGTGTCGATACGTCCATGACATCGTTCACGATCTCCTTTCATTTATATAGAAGATACCTAGCGCTTCTCTTAACGCGCTTCGCCTCGCGGACGCGGCTTTGATGGGACTTGATCCGCTTGTCGTTGTGCCAGCTTCTCGGCCGCCCATGTGGGCGTATGCTCCGGCTTCAGGAACCCCATCAGGTCTTCCCGGTTATAGCGGTATTCATCGCCGGAATAGAGGGTTTCCGCATAGACCGCCCGCCCACGTGAGTTCCCGGAGGCACCGAAGCCTCCCGTTACCCAAATCAACTGATGGTCTGCCGTGCGAAATTCCGGTCGCAACCAATCCAAACGGGTCACAACAATTCTGCCGCCGAGATCATCGTCACTTTTGATGGGCAGGCATTGGTCGGGTTGAATGGGAGGCATCGGCTCCGTGATCGTAGCGCGCTCGGTCTGGAGTTTCTCGATTTCCCATTGCAATAGCTTAGTAAATTCCTGCATTGCGACCAGGTAATCCGCATATCCTTCTGCACCGTAATACTGATCGATGCCAAACAAATTATTCTGCGAGCAGTAGCAAACCAAATAGGGCTTTTCGGTATTCGTGATGTCGATGCCTAAAACAACCTCCACCCTGCCAATGGGTAGCGCTTGATAGACTTCGTAGTCACCGGCCATTCGTTTCTCTTGCTCCATCGTCAGCCCTCCCGGTTCTTTTTGTGGTCACGTTTCTTGTGCCAGCCTTCGGCTTCCTGAGCCTGCTTGCGCAGTTGTGCTTCTTCCTCCTCGGATGGCCTACTACGCGCAAAACCCGGCTTTTCTTTCATCAGACGTTCATACTGACGCCGTTTTCCTTTCGTAAAGTCCATTGATGATCTCCTCCCCGAAAATGGGCATAAAAAAAGCTCTCCGTCAGGGGAGAGGGCGCATGAACAGGACGGCAACGGGGGAATTACCGTTCGTGCTCCCTCTGCCGCCTTTTGTACCAGCTTTCCAGCAGTTGCACGATTAGGTCTTCCTTTTGTTTTTCCGAGAAATCTCGTGGGAAAAAGCGGTCGATTCGTTCTCGCTGAATACTCATTTTTTCTTTCTGATTCGGCTTTTCCTCCGTCAGTATGGTGTAAATGACATCTGTATTCAGCCTCCCTTCTTGACTCATCTTTTTCATACGCTGAGCCTGAGCAAGTGAAGGCGTGCAGTCCTCGGCCTGCATGGTCTCGAATAGGGCTTGCTGTTCTTTCTCGGCCAAGTAAGATAACTCAACGGCAGGATTAAAGGCAATCCGTTTGTCGTCTACCATTTCGAGAATGTGAGGAGTGAGTTCGGTTAGGCGAACGTATCTAAATATTTGGTTTTTGCTTTCACCCATCTGTTCTGCTAATATCTCGCTTGATTTCTTTGCAGCAGACTTGTTCCCAACTTGGGAACGAGTTAAATCTGTTCGTTGTCCTTGTCTGTTCATAGCTTCCAATTTCATTTTGTAGGCAAAAGCTTTTTCACTCGGAGAAATATACTCCCGTTGCAGGTTGCTATCCACCATGATGATAGTCGCCTGATCGTCATCCAACTCGCGAACGAGACATGGAATTGTCTCCATACCAGCCAATTCACTTGCCTTCTTTCGACGATGTCCGGATACCATCTCGTATCCACCGCCTACCTTTGGCCGAACTAAGCCGGGAACAAGGACACCATACTGCTTGACACTATCCGCCATTTCTAACATCGCTTCATCCGCCCTTACCTTAAAGGGATGACCGGGAAATTCACTAATTTCAGCCAATGGAATATCCATCACCTTTTCCCGTTGCGAATCGTTGCGGCTTTCCTCTGTCGAGAATAAATCATCGACTTTGGTCAGTTTTATGCTGGCGAGCCGATCTTCTTTCGCTGCCAATATCCTGCACCTCCTTCGTAAGTGCAGCGTAGGCTTTAGCAACCTGTCCGTTCGGATCGTGGGCATAAATGCTTTTGCCTTTGGCACTTGTTTCCGCCGCTCTGATGGACAGGGGGATTTCTGTATTGAATACACGCAGCTTATCCCCATAATCTCGGCGCAAAACTAAAGAAATGTCTTTGGCGAAATTGGTTCGGCTGTCTACCATCGTGAGCAGCACACCGTCCACAGCCAGCTTCGGATTAATTTGACGCCGAACGCGGGCAACCGTCTGCAAAAGCTGCGTCATGCCTTTGGCGGGCAGATAGTGTGCCTGTACCGGGATGATGACGCTATCCGCCGCTGCCAATGCGTTGATCGTCATCATGCCCAAGCTCGGCATACAGTCGATCAGGATAAAATCGTAATCTGCTTTTACGGAATCAATGTACGAACGCATAATCGTTTCCCTGCTCATCGTATTGACGAGTGCCACTTCGACTGCCGATAATTCGATGTTTCCCGGCATCAGGTCAATACCTTCATGATGATGCAGAATGCCTTCCTTCGGTTCATACGGCTCCTCCGTCATGCTTTTCACTAGCATTGTGGCGAGTGAAATGGACAGACTATCCGGTTCATGGAAGCCTAACGAATCCGTCAGGTTGCCCTGCGCATCCGCATCCAACAGCAGAACCTTGTTGCCCTCGGCAGCCAGCCCGATTCCCAAATTAACTGCAGTTGTCGTCTTGCCCACGCCGCCCTTCTGATTGGCGAGGGCGATTACTTTGGACATGTTAGAATCTCCTTTCACGCATAAAGCCGGTTGCTCTGGCATTCAGGGCAACCGGCTTATAAAGAATATCTATGTAAAAAGAGAACGCCAAAAAAATCGTTCTCTTGGATATTCCTATTTTAATTTGTCGTCGTTTCGCGGAGGTCTTAAACCGTCGTAAAGTGTTGAAATCCAAATCTGCTTCTCATCACTTTTCAATGGTCACAATGCCAATGTTTTTAAACAGGGGTTTGCATAACAAAAATAATCTCGTCCGGCGGACAGTGGTTAGCCGTCCTCATAGGCTGTCGCCTCTCCCAGGATCACTGCAAGCCGCCCCCATTGCGATAACTGTGGCTAGACGGATGTATCATTATCCCCTCCGCACGGATTATCGCCTAAATGATACCACCATTTATTTTTGCTTAGGTAATGATCGCTAGCACCCTATAAATAAGGATGGTCGTGGCGTACCTGCAAAATGGCTTTCCCTTTCAGGCATGCGGGGAACGTACCGGATGAGAAGTTATGTTATTGTCAAAGAACGGTCGAGGACGTGTCCCTCTACCATCCTTTTCATTTTTGAGGTCAAACCGGACCCTTCTTTCAAAAAAAAATCGAAAATAAAAAAAAACAGCACCAAACTCGAAATAGAGCTTGGTGCTGCGACAATTTATTAATGGGCAATTTAATTGAATTGAGGTTAGAACTAAATTTAGGTTAAGTCTACATTTTCAGCAGCTTTAGCTAAGGGTTAATGAGGGTTCACTTGCCATTGCAAGTGATTGATGATCATAGCCAAGAAAGTGAAAGACCACCTATCAAAGGTGGCCTTTCATATAACAACTCATATGACTTAATGGGTTCGCTTTAAATTTTCAATATAATCCATAATCCGAGCATGTTTAACGAATGGCGGAATAATCGGCTTATCATCAGGAGTAATAGCGTAAGTAAGCCAGTCATCTTCTTCTAATTCCCATGCATTTTTTATTTTAATATGTTTTTTCAGGATATGATAGTCAAATAACAATTCTGGCCTCTGGTTCTTGGGATTTATATAAGCAGGAAGTATAATGTATTTCCATGTTGACTCTACCTTTTTTAGGGCACTTTCGAAATTTCTAAGATTAAAATCATTGTCAACATCCATTGTATGAAACCTTGAAAGAACAGTAATCAATCCAGCTTTTTGCGAATCTAATGAGTTCTCAAGATTTGCGGTTAATATCGCCTTATAAAAGAAGGGATTTTTATTATCAATTCCTTTTATTATTCCAACTCGTATTTTATCATTTTCATCAGCCTTACCCACTAAGGTATGCCATTGTTTGAAAATCGAAATAGCTGCTTCTTTATTATTAAATGCTAAAGCTAATAAAGGAGGCCCATTATCATTAGTCCAACCAAAGAAAATTCCTTTCCACTGTGCCCTGTTCCATAATGGTATATTTATTATTTTTGTAATTTCAATGTCTTTTTGACTTACTGATTCAGTATCAAACTTCTCCTTATTATCCGACTTTCCACGGTTTATTTTTTTCTTATCTGTCTGGCCTACATCCAACTTATCTAACTGAAATCTAATTGTGCTATCTCGTATTAACGGATAATTATTCCCCTCAGGATTTAGCCATTTATTAAAGAGAGCATATTCTTACCGAATAAATCAGCAATGATAAAAATACTGCTTGTAAAATTCAATGATCTTTCGAAAGCTTGATCCTCAATTATCAGTTTTTCAAGCTGCTCTGTATTTCTAAACATTATTATTTGAGCAATAAATGCCGCAAAGAAATTAAGAATAAACTGTTTAGTTTGTTGCTGCGCTTCAAAAAATTCTTCCTCACCAAAATCAGAGCAAGTAATAGTGAATATAGGTTCAATATCACTGGGTTCATTTTTGAAGTCAAGATGGTATTTTACCGACTCAACATATTTAACTTTAATCGTTGCTCGGGGAATCATCCCTACCAATCCATCTAAAATAGCCGTTGCAAGGAAGCTTTCGATTGCAGCTAATATACTTTCGGCTAATTCGATGCATGGAAATTTGGCATCTGATTCAATATTAATCAGACATCCCATTATTTTTGAAGAAAAATACTGGGTGCCATCGATAACAAATATCGGTATATCCGGTATTTGCTCTTTTGCTGGTTGGTTATACCATTGCTGCATAAATTCTTCTATAGACTTTTTATCATCGTTGTAAGATTTCTGAATCTCTTCATCTATATAGCCTAGTGCATATTTCAATCCAATGGCAGCCATATGAAGACCTTCATGATCTAATACATCTGGTAATGATGCAAGTGAGTGGAGATCCTCAAAAGATGTTCTTAAAAGAAGCATTCCCAATATTGCATCGTATAAGTTGATATCATCGATTTCGTTTAGTCTCGTTGCATCGTAACCACTTGATATTAGGAGACCTTTTACCAGTCGATCTAACTTATACCATTCTAGCGAATGAGGAATTCTCCCATGCCGAAGTTCAATCATCTTTAGTTCGGTAGAACAACCAACTAATAAGGGACTGACATTTCCAAACTTCATGTAATCAATAAAGGCGATAAAGAAAGCATTAAGGTAATAACCACGTCCCGCCCACAATAAGCCAGCTTTTTCACAAGCGTGAGCCATTAAAGTCATTGCCAACAAGTACTCATTTTTACTCTCATCTTTATATAATTTTTGGAGGGCACGACCAATATAACGTATAGCGCTATATGGTTTTGATTCAATTAGTTGCTCTCCTCGTTTTAAGAGTAATTTTGCAGAAACTAATTCTTGTTTTCTGCTGCTTGAAGCTGAAATTATTGTATCAAATAAGGAATCATATTGGGGACTATCCTTTAAATTTGGGCTAACATTCATAATCAATTCAGAAAGTGTATCAAGGCTAAAATCAAGAACCCCATCACAATCATTAATGATCTGCGTTAGTTCATCAACTAACTCATCGACATTATCCCCAAGCATTAATTTTACAAAGACAAAGTTAGCCCTAGCTTCCAAAGCAGCATTAGGGCGTGTCTTATTGTCAATAAATCTTCTGTATTCTTCTATCAACGTTTTAGTGTGTACTTCAAACTTGCTTACTTCAAACTTGCCTCCAGTTATAGTATATAGATTCATCCATAGATTTGTTAATCGTTCAAGGTCAAAGAAATTATTACCATCAAGAATAATAGTTTCATATATACAATACTTTTCATAGAACAGATCGAACTTTTCATACCACCAATACAAAGTCCATGCCCATTGATAAGCACATTCTTTTTGCTGAATGATCGTTCCGTATTTATCTGAAAGCGCAATAGCTCTCTCAAAACGTCCCTTTGTAATATCAAACGACAGTTCTAGTTCCCTACTTAATATTGCTGCTTGTGTTGCATTCTCTACAAGAGCAATACTGTTTATTCCTTCAACGATGTATTGACTTATCTCTTTTTCTATTTTCTCCAACTCTGACTGACGTTTATAATCTAATGGGCCTACTTTCCGTTCATCAGCAAATGAATCTGAAAGCCCAAAAGACTCAACCGCTATTTGTTCACGATGGTTTGAAAACAGTTTATCCAATATCCATGATCTATCAAGCACTCTAGTTTCAATATTATATTGATTGGATAATTCGTCTTCTATAGCTGCTCGTTTCTTATCAGGAATATATTGATTGCTTATAAAAAAGATTTTTTTGTATTCTCTGGATGTGGAAACGATATTCTTAACATCTGATTTGATTTTGGATCTCCAGTCCCTTTTTGCACTTATCGCAAAAGCCCATCTTTCGGAAGATGCTTCTCTTCCTATACCACTAAACCATGATAAAGATAAATCATCGGATACCGGATATGTTTCCGAATCCACCTTACTATCTCCTCCTCCGGTTGGTCCAGTCTGAGGTAGAAGGTTTGGACATATTTCATGTTCTGCCATGCGTCTGCAGAATACCTCAAAATTCTTTTCTTGTCCTCTGCTTGTTAAGCTATCAAGATAAAAGTCAAATATTTCTCTATTTAAATTTGCTTTACGGATAATTGTAGAGTCGGAGTATTTTTCAGGTCTTTTAGCTTTTAAAAGCTCATATGGGGATATGGATTTTTTCATTACATCGCTCACCTCCAAACATTTTCTTTTCTCTTGCACATTATTTCTTTATTTTGGACTTCATTGAAATTTAATCTCTGGAAACTTTTCATCATAAGGGAAGTCGGGATCAAAAACTTCATCTGCTCTTGCTTTAATAACTTTTTTATTTCAGTAGAGAAGTAACCTAAATACACCATTCCATAAATTTTAACACGGCGAATCACAATTGGAAATATCAAACAAAAAGGAGGCGCAGAACCAAACCTGATCTGCTACCTCCTTATGCTCAATTTATACCATTTCTCCTACCTGCGGCAGGTGTCTTACTATGATTTCGCGAATACTTCGGATATGGAATTTTGTGAAGTACTTAACTAAAGCGTATTTGAAATATGAAGATAGCGAGGTAAATATGAAAAAATTCAAAGAATCTTACCCAGACCATATGTCGTATGATAACGAGACATACATAATGAATGAAGTACCTAATAAGCTGTTAACAAGCATGCCCAGTATCTTGATAAAGGGAGCTCGTTTGAAAATTGACTCTTACTCAGGACCGGGAAGACTTGTTAATGATTCAGTAATGGAAGTAATAGTGAATAAAATTGCAGAATATTCTTACGTTGAAAGAACAAAAAACTGGGGCTGGGATTATCTAATACGCGATCTTGAGAGAAATATTGATTCGCTCGGAGAAGTACCATTTGCAAGATTTATGGATGCAGTTAGTGATATCACGTTTAATTTTCTTGAAGCCTTTATAGTTGATGATCTTAACGAGATATTCGAATTTGTTAATTTCGGATATAGATTAAGTGACAATTTGGAAGAACCTTGGATATGTATCAATCACAATACTACAAAAACTATTGAAATTGAAAGTGTAGCAGAATTAACAAGAAAGCTGTGTAAGCAAACAGCTGATCATATAGAACAAGCAAAAGAACAATTAAAAAGATCTGAAAATCCAAGGGCAAGAAAAGATGCTATTAGAGACTGTTTATCAGCAATGGAAGCACTTATGAAGCGGATAACAGATACAAAAGATGTAAGTGGAGCCAATAATCATATGGTAAACAACCGTGAAGTATGGGGACCCAAAGTGATAGTGACAGAAGGTCATAAGCTATGGAAGTTATTTCATGAAGACTACACAGATATTAGACATGGTGATTTCGATATAAGTTCTATTACACTGGATGAATCAAGGTACTTTATTGATAGGATTTTATCTTATGTTATATACATTTCAAAAATTGCTTTGAAAGAACTAAACTAAGTTTTTCGAAGTAGTAGAGTCGGGCAGAAAATCTTGCAGGGCAAGATGGCGAAGCCATCAGGCAATTAAATTGTCTCAGTCTTTCGGATTCGTGAAGATACAACGTTATCAGGTATACTCGCGGGCACAAAAATACTTTGAATTTGAAATTTATTGAACTAACGTTCCGCTAACGAGTAACGTTAGTTCAATAACAACAGCGGCAGTCTAAGATTTTATTTTTCAAGTCTTGGTCTACCGCTGTTTGATTTTTCCAGTCTCAAACTTACAATTTGAAGACTAACGATTTTCAATCTCATCACCCTCAGTTTATAGCTTTATTTTCATATGACATTAATATACCGCTTCAATTCCACACCTTTGAAAGACTCATTGATACAAGATATATTGTAATTATCAGCTTCGTATATCTCGAAAAAAACAGATGCGTATATCTCGTTTTTCGCTTATCTTTTCAGCGCCTGGTTCGTATATCTTAGCTGAGAAAATTCAAGTTATGCGAAGTCAAAGCGACAAAAGCGAAGTGGGAAAAGTGGAGAACGCCTTGCGGGGAAAGGGATTCGGGCATTTCTGAAGGGGCAAAAAAAGGTTCGTATAATATTATGTTATGCGATGTCATTGGCCACTTCGAGTTAACCCCAAAACATTCCGTTATGCCCCTCGTCCACAATCTTTAACTGTGTTTCAAAATCTTCATTCGGATCTATATCATCTATGAAATGCCATTTCCCTTTACTGTCTTGCCAATATATTTTCCATTCATTCTCATCTAATCTGAACTGAGCTACTGACATCTGAACCCATTGATCGCTTTTGTATCCTTGTCTTTCTTCAATTAATGTCACGTGATTTCCTCTGATCTTGTAACAGATTCTAATCTGGCTTTTCACATGTTCTGGTACTGCATTTTGGGTGTATTTGTCCATGATTTTCATAATCCGCTTCTTCGTAAAATCATCCATAATTCTGTCTCTCCTGCTCTAATCGGTTTTGCTTTGATTATATCACGATGATTTCTCATAACGTTCCCGTATTTCTGACGTCCAAGCGGCTTAAGGCACAAAGTGCCGGGTCGTCAGACTTAGCCGATTGGATGTGGCGCCAGATTCTACTTCTCTGACATACTTCTTGGCGACCAAAGAGCGTCAGCGACGAAGCAGAAATGTTATGTTATAAGATGTTGGCGGCTTCTTGAACATCTAACATAATCTTCTTAAAATAAAAAGAGCCCTAACTTTATTGCTAGGGCTTTGGTGTCATTTATATATGTCTCCTCTAGGTCCTTTACGAACTACAAAGATGATTAATTCATTATTAAGAACCTCATAGATTATTCGATAATTTCCCACACGTAATCTATAGACTATCCCTTCTTTACCCTTCATTTTCTTTGTATTCGGATTGATAAATGGGTCATTAGATAATTCTTCAAGGGATATAAAGATTCTTCCTGCGGTAACTCGGTCTATTTTCCTAAGGTTCTTTTCAGCTTCACTTGAAAATGTGACTTTATATTTCAAGTTCACGTTTTAAATCCTCCAAGGATTTAGTCTGACCATTTTGATATTCAATACGCCCCTGTTCTATCGCTTGAATATCTTCAGGTGTCAGACTATCATCGTCTTCATCAAGCTGTTTTTCAAGTAACCATGATAAAAAGCTCTTTGCGACAACCTTATTTTTCTCATTTAAATTGCCTAATATGTTTTCCAATTCATCATTCGGGACACTCATCAACTGTACCCCCTTTTATTTAATCATTCTTATTATACCCCAATATATAAGGATGCTCCAGACATAGCTTTTTCACTACATCGATGTATTAACCTTCATTTATCCGCTCTTACGCCAATTACATCTAACGTTCTTGTATTCACGACTCAGCATATGCTGAGTATCCGGCAAATGCCGGATCAAGGACGAATGTCCGCAGTGTGAATATTATGTTATATGAAGTCCGTTTAGTTATTTAGCTTACCCAACAATTCTTCTACACTAGAAGTATTATTTTTTTTGTCCTTTGTTGTCCATGCCACAGTCATATTAAATTTCTTGAGCAATTGAATTAATTCGGTTATATCTTCAACTGTTCCATCAGTATAAACATATAATTTTCTTAGAGTTTTATCTTGAGGTTTTCTGTTTTTAGAGAGTTTTACTTCATGCTTTAACACTGTTTTATCGGCTTCATCTACTACTTTTAACTCGCTTATCAAGTCTCTATTTTTTCTTAATTCAGTAATTTTGTTGTCACGATTTATGATTTGAGGAATTCTACTATTAAGCTGTTCAAGAAATTCCATAAAATTAAAAGAACCTGAACTCGAATTTAGCTGTAACTCCTTTATCATAGCTTCTTTCAAGTCATCTTTTATGTAGACTTCAAACTGACCTTTACTGTGGTTACCATATACCTTTACAGGTTTTATAAGGTTAATATTTCTCATGTATATAAATAATTTGTCTTTTGAATCTTTATCTTCGTCTGATAAAAACATCATAAACAAAAATCTTCCTTTTCCAATTTCAGTTTCAAAGATCAATGTTTTATCATCCGATGCGATTGCTTCTGCATAAAGATTATTCAACTTGTTAAAATTAAATTGTGTTGTCATTTCTGTTCCTCTCATTCTTTAGGATTTCATATAACGTTCCCGCATTCACGAACCCGAGAGGCTTAAGACGACAAAGTCGCCAAGTGGCTCCGCCTCTTAGCCTCGCAGGGTTGTCCGCCTGCATCGGCATCCTCGAAATGCCTCGGGCGGACCAAGGAACGGCTTCAGCCGGACCGCTGCGTGAATATTTTGTTATCAGAAGTTGTTGCATTCTTCGAGTTACTTAATTGCGGGTTGCAGGTATATCATGATTTCTTCTACATTAATTATTACCAGATCTCCTACTGAGGCTACTCCTCTACCTACTACAAATCCACGCTTGTTTTTAATGATCTCATAGTATAGGTCTATCCTGTCACCTGGAGTAGCTTGACCAATCACTTCGACTCCTTTAAGTGAGGAAAGAAATCCTAAACTACTCTCTTCTGAAATAACTGCAAAAGCACCAAGCTGAGCCAATGCCTCTATTACCAATGTACTTGGCATTTCAGCATTCCTTTCATTAATATACCACTCATTACTTGAAACATTCTTATATCCCTTAGCCCATTTGTTTTTTTCGATTTCCAGTACTTTGTCAAGTAACAAAAACGGATACCTGTGAGGTAGAGTATCTTGAATATTTATCATCTATGAGACTCCTTTGTATTAAAATGCAACAACAATTTCTGGTAACGTTTGTTTATCTACGAACCCGAGAGGCTTAAGGGAGCAACGCGACCGGGTCCAACGGACTTAGCCTCGCAGGGTTATGAGCTGATTCAGCTTCTCTGCCTACCACTTCTCGCGAATAAGGGCCGAACGGTCCGAAGCGTAGATACGATGTTATCTGATGGAGATGCCATCTTCGAATTAATTTCAGTATCAGTCTATATGCCTGTTCAACAATGTTTTCTAACTCAATTTGTTCTTTGATACATCTTTTCAAGTATGGTATATTATATTTAATAAAGACCAAGTGCGCTAACACTTGGTCCATACAATTGGCTTGGATGGGTAATCCCTTCTTAGTCATTTACGATCGGAAACCCACCTTCGGCGGTCAACCTTAGGGTGGGTTTTTACTTTCTCTTGTTGTTATTATTAATGTAAGTTAAAAGTGCAAGAATGAATGATCCAAATAGGAACATAATCGTTAGTGCATCTTTCACTATCATGGCTTCACCTCCTTTCGAAGGGAAACCATGACCACTCAAGATTCAATTGTAGTTATATTTTACCTTTATATACATCTGCGTACAAGCGTTCTTATTATAACTTTGGATTTTTGATTCTAAATATGGTTTTAATACAATTGGTGGCCCTTTCAGATAAACGTTCCTGTATTCATGAACCCCAAAGGGGTTGTCTGCTGAAATGCCTCCTCGAAGTCCATTCCAGCAGACCAAGCTCCGTTAGGAGCGCAGCTTGAATATAATGTTATCAGATGTCAGTGCCTTCCTTGATTTACTCAACGTCAATTTTTGTTTAACTCCTTTGTCAGTATTATTTCCAGAGGTTCATTCTCAAGCATTAGACATCCAGCATCTCTATATCCAAGCTTTCTATAAAAATGTTGAGCTTCTTCATTTGAAAGTGTTGAGGTCATAACCATTTCAAATCCTTTTTGTTTCATCAATTCTTCCCAATAGTGGACAACTTTTTTACCAATACCTGTTCCTCTATACTCCTCATCTATCCATATCATATTCATAAATGGTGTGTTGTCCCAAAAAAATCCATATCTCATCCAACCTATTTCTTGATCGAATTCTCTGATTATTAGAATTTCATTTTCTTTTATTTTTGCTCTTATAAGAGTCTTATGTATGTGCTTGTCTCTTAACGAGATATACTCATAATCTGATTCAATCGCAAAATCAATCTTCATTGTAGATCCTCCTATTTCACTCTCATTGAATATCTGCTTGGCTAACACTTAGCACTGATTTCTGATAACGTTCTTACATTCACGACGCCTCACCACCTTAAGGCACCGGTGGTGCCGGCCGCGACGCGGTTAGGTGGTGCAGGTGTGTCCGCCTGATCCAGCCCCCCTGCTAATCTATCGGGCGACCGAGAGCCGAATGGCCTGATGCGTGAATGTCGTGTTATCAGAAGTCAATGCCTTCTTCGAAATGCCGAAACAAGATATCAATCTCTTTACTATCTGAAATGCCTTGTTTAACGGCTAAGAACGATAATAATGAAATTGATTCGTTAGATTCATTGGCGGCAAAAATTTTATGATGACCATCAATAAGATAATGTGTAAGACACCAATGTTTTGTAATCTCTTTGTTTTCATATCCATCTGCAGGTTCTTTAACATCAAGTATTGAAAGAGCAATTGCAGTAGGTTTATTGCCCAAAGAAATGCTAGACATATATTCTTCTACAGTGTCATAATCTAACCATCCTTGCGGAAACATAGGAACAATAAACTCATAAATACCATTACTCCTGACTGTTTTGCTTGTCCCACGGTAATATTGGATCATGGGGTTGTGTGGTAATCCCCAAAAACCATCAATCCCCCACAAATCAACTTGCTCACTGGCAAAATAATCATTTTCTGAACCAAGTTTTACAAGAGCGGGCTTCACCTCAAATAGCGAAACGATATATTCATCGTTAGGAATAATTTGAGCCAAATCATTTAACAATTTCTTCTCAATCGAGGAAATACCTAATTTTAGTTCAGCATTCAATTTTGCCGCTGAGACTTTTTGATTGGCACCACCAAGTCTTTCAAAGAAGAAACTGCATGTACCACATATGTTTCCTATATGATAGGCCTGTTTTCCGTCTATACATAAATATCTATCCCACACTTTCCATTGACACCCGCCAGTAGTCTCAAAGGTAATTATGGATTTCGAATTTGTTATCTCTAAAGAAACTCTCTGTGAGATTAACTTCAATGGGTATCACCTCATCCATCCTTCATCGATTTCTGATAACGTTAACGTATTCACGACGTCCGACGGAGTCGGTGTGTCTGGCCGATTTCTACCTCTCCGCCCCCCTCAGCCGGACCGAGGGCGTAAGCCCAATGCATGAATATTATGTTATGTGATGCCTGTGCCTTCTCGAATACGCTTCAAAATATCTACAATTTTCAAGCCTTCCATATCCTTTATTTGAACCCCATAGATCTCATATATTTTTCTAAACTTTTCATCTAACATCTCGTTCGTCCAACAAAAATCATGCATTAAGGTTTTATCACTTACAAACATTTCATAGTAATCCATTTCAATAATTCTTTAAAAAAATGAACTGCTTCGTTCTCATAACGATCCATCCGTTCTGTGCTTACAAAAGTTAGTTGAACCTTCTGACCAGGTCTAGGCAGAATCTGACCCTCTGATTTATGCTTATCAAATTTTTCTTTTAGCTTTAGATATGCTTCTCCTTTTGAATGCCTTGCCCATCTCCATTCATCCAGTACCAATTAATTATTCTTGCTTCCCAAGGATACATGGTGAGGTTGGAGTCTGAAAGATCCAGTATCTGTTGTTGCCTAAATTCAATTGGGTAGTCTTGTAAATCCCATTTGTTTTTTGTGAATGAGAATAAAAACTTGTACATTCTTTTAATTGGTCTTGTAAATTTTGAGAGTCGATTCAATGATTTATTCTCCTTCTTTCAAGTTTTGCACAGGCTTCACATAACGTTCTTGTATCTGCGAACCCGAGAGGCTTAAGGGAGCGCCAGCGACCGAGTCCCACGGACTTAGCCTCGCAGGGTTGTCTGCGGAGATCGCGCATCTTCGAAAATTCCGCGGCAGACCAAGGAGCGAATTCGACGCGGCGTAGATACTATGTTATACGTAGTTACTGCTCTGCTTTGAAAGGCTGCTGAATTCCAACTTTATTAGTTCTAACTTTTTTGCTTGTTTAAATGCTCTTACTAAAAATTCTTCAAAAGACAGGTTAAGATAATCCCAGTTCATCGCTTCAATAGAGGTGGGTCCTGAATAATCAGCCTCTACTATTTTTCGCATAATTACAGCCCAGTCAAGCGTGCCATCAAAAGGCAATCCATGTTGAGCGTAGCTTCCGTTATTATCATGCAGGTGCGTAGCTTTTAATCGTTCACCGTATACGGACAAAAAATCATATTCTGGATAATATCGATAGTGGTGACTTACATCGTAACAAAAACCGACTTGCGGCGAATCCACTTCGTTCAATACGTGTGTCAAGTTTGTTAAATTCCATAAGTTCTCTAAAGCAAGGCTAACTCCTCGCTGTTCCGCTCTGTCCACAATGTATTTAAATCTATCCATAGCAAAAGGGTTATGTATATGTTTTTCATCCGGAAGATGTATGACTATTGTTGGTATTTCTAGATTCGAACAGTCTTCAATACATTCCAAGTAGCAATTGACCAAAGCTTCACCCGCCAAATTAGCTAACCAAAGATCATTTTGATATTCGATAGGGGCATGAATGTTTTCAATCGTTAGCCCCGCTTCTCGTGCAAGTCGTGCTCCGCTTCGATATTCTCCACGACCAAATCCTTCACTCCACCACAGCATCACACCATCAAAACCTGCTTTCTTGATCAAGCGATATCGTTCTTCAATAGGCAGTTCATATCCGAACCAATCATAGATACTAATCATATTAAACGCTCCTTTTCTCTTAAGTTATGATTTCATGTTCTTTAAGTTTACCTGATAAAGTAAAAGTGCTGATTTTCGCTTTGAGTAATTACGTATAACGTTGTTGTGTTCACGACGTCCCACCGACTTAAGGCACCGAAGGTGCCGGGCGCGATGCGCTTAGTCGGTGCAGATGTGTCCGGCCAATGCTTCCCTGAAACCCCTATGCCGGACCGAGGGGCTTGTCCACTGATGCGCGAACACTGTGTTAGACAAATTTATCTCTCCTTGATCTACTTCCAAATCTCTGATCTTGAACCTCGTCATATTCTTGTTTTATTCTTCTAATCCCACAATAATAGTTTTTCCAAAGAAAGTTTATTTGTTCCCTCTCCTTATATTAGAATTATAATCCAAAGCGATCTGTCCCCGCACTTTAAATATTCGCAAAGAAAAAGTCGCGATCCCGAAGTGAATTCATACCTCCGACTAACTCGCGACTACTGTGTTTATGCTTTATTAAATTAGGATCTTGATTACTATCAATAGAAAGTCGCCTCTTCTAAAGTCGGCATCCTTATGCTATCTTTTCACGTTAGCTCAATGACCTTAGTCATTTGGAATTAATCTATTGGATCAATTTTTTACGGAATGAGAATTTTACATATTCTATCTCAGGAAGACAAGATAGTCGGCAAGTTTATCGAAAGTCCCCTCAAGATCTTGTTGGAGCTTTGGAGCCATGCCGTTGTATGATTCTTGTTCCTCAGCAGAAGCGTTCATAGGGTAACCTTTCAGTTGTAAGACAGTTTTACCTTTGCTATCTTTAAACGTTATGATATTCAAAATTTCAAGAGGCCAACTCGTGCTAAATGGCGCTCGGATCGTGTTGCCTTGCTCATCGGAAAAGGATTGGATATAAGTAACTTTCTCAGGGTCGACAACCTCTTGGTACTCAAATTTTCTCCACATAACTAGATTTCCGTCAGGAGACGTCTGAAAACTTAACAATGCACCACCTGATTGAGCGTCCATTTTAACGACTTCGAGGGTGGACCCCTTTGGTCCCCACCATTTCGCGAAATGCTCAAGCTCTGTCCATGCTTTAAATACGAGTTCGCGAGGGGCATTGAATACACGCGTAATTTCAAACGATTGATTTAGATTATTCCCCATGAAAATCCTCCTTCTTTATTTCACAGTTCAAAGATACTAGTTTCTGTTTAATATCTTTACCTTTAGAACTTATAGATGCACTAACAGAGAATTTCGTCTAACGTTTTGTATTGACGACGTCCTGGCCCCTTAGAGTTGCTGCTTATAGTTGTGAGGCTTGCCGAACACCTAATGCAGTGACATCCCGACGGGCTTAGGGGGTTGGATGTGGTCACTCGCTTCTCAGAGTGACCCGGAGCGTCAATATGGTGTTAGCCGAAGGAAGTTCTGGAAGCAGCCATTGTATTTAAGGCGTTCTCAAAATAGCTATATACTTCATCTGCAATTCCCAGAAACTCTTCAACAAGTACATTACTATCAACGTAACAAGCATACAGATAATCAACTAAAGCGGAGTCAATCTCACAATAGTTTAATATGGCATTCTTCATCTTAATAATGTCATCTTGCCATACACCTGTATCTACTAAAACCAAAGAGTATAATGCACGAATTAATCTCTTAGAATAACCTTTAATATATCTAGTTTTCATTGTGTTATCACTAACATTAGAAAGTAAACTATGTATACGATCTACTTCCTCCTTGGTCTCTGTATTTAAGTCTAAAATGAACTCTGGAGAAATAATTATGGGTGGTACTTTTTCACCAACGTCATCACCATATATGCAAACACAAACTATCTTAACCCAAAAACCCCACTCATTTGGTTTACTTAATACATCGTCAATCGAGCAAATTATCGTATCAATCTTAGTTACTACTGGATATTCTTCCAAAAGCCTGTCTTTAATATTTGACAATCTTTCGTAATCAATATCTTTGGGATTTACACATACAATAGTAAAGTCTGCATCTGACTTAAAAGGTTTAGCAGTTCCCTTTGGAATCGAGCCACACATATAAATGCTATGAATCTTAGCTTTAAATTCGGTAAGTATATTATCTAAATACTTATCAACAAAATCCTTATATTCACTTTGTATTACAATTCTACTTATAACTTTTTTTAATATCATATAGACTCCTCCCAAACTAAGAACTTCTTTCGGCTAACGTTCCTGTATTCACGACGCGAGCCAGCCTTAGATAGCTCTTATCTTAGGCCGGCTCGTGTGTCGTCTGAGTCATCTTCCATGATTATACATCGGACGACCAAGGGGTGTAAGCCCCCGCAGCGTGAATATTATGTTATGGGATGTACCGGCTTCCTGAGTATACTTACAATCTATCACTTCTGTATTCGTTAAAATAATTATCTATTGTGTCTCTGACATTTCGTAAATTCTTATTACTTTATCCTATTCGATCCTTACTTCTATGTTGCTTTCCCATGTCCCCTGATCGTGAAGGATTCTCTACTAATCGCTCCAGTGCTAAAGGCAATAAAAAATCTAAAACTATTTTGTTGTATTGTTAATAGTCTTGGATCTTCAAAATTGAACTCATTTAAAGGTTTCTTTCTTTCGAGGGTTTTAGTTATATCCGCATGCTTCATGAATTCACTTCCTCTTTAAATAAGTTCCCGGTATTTCACATGAATTTTGTTATGTGAAATAACTGTCTTCCTGAATCTTCTTTCACATGATTATTCTCCATGTAGAATGCATTGAAATCTTTCAACACCAGGGTATTTCTCCCCTAAACTCATGATTTCAAATCCAATATTTCTATAAAAATTGACTGCATCTTTATGTGTTTCTGCTATCATCTTGTTTATTTTATTCTTCATTATATATTCATTAATCATGTCTCTTCCTATTCCTTGCCTCCTATAATCAGTTCGAATCGCTATATGTTTCAGCTCAACTTCCTTTGTCGAAAGATGTATTAGTCCTATTAGCCCTATAAGCTCATTATTCATGAATCTCCCATAAAGTTTCCTTGAGTCATCCGCTTTGTACTTATTGAGTTCTTGAAGTATTCTTTCATTATCTGGCCACATACACTCGGCCAATAAGTAGCTTACTTCAGTTTCATGATATTCTTTCAAATCGATCATATTGACATCTCCAAACATAGAATGTTTATTTGGTTTGGGTTGTATTGCTCTACAGGTATTTCACATAACGTTCCCGTATCCACGACGTCCCACCGACTTAAGCGACCAATGGGAGCGGCCGCAATGCGGTTAGTCGGTGCGGATGTGTCCGCTGATTCTACTTCCCTGCCAGTCGCTTCTCGCGGACCGAGGGCCGAGAGGCCCGAAGCGTGGATATGATGTTATGTGTAGTTGACAAACCTAGAATCCACTTTCAAAATAAGCAATTATCTTGTTTCCTATGTAGTTGTTAAAGTCCTTGAACTCATTCTTATAGTAACAATCCTAATAACTAATTACTCTTTGTTTCATTCTATTATAAAATACGGGGTTGTCTTTAAAGAATTCTATATACTTCACTCGTTCGATCTTATCAAGATTACTATTGATTTCAAAAAGTATCTCAATTACATATTCTCCAACTAGTTGGCTAATATATGGTATAATCCATGCTTCACTGCTTTTAATCACGTTCTTCAAATTGCATTTCGAAATTATACGAGTCACTTAAATTAGTTTTAAGTTTCAATTTGGTATTAATACTTGATATATCTTCTGAAAGGAATGCAGGAAATAAACAGGGTTTGATATTATACTCCATCACATCACCGACTTCAGAATTATTATTTAATAGGTTTTAGTCAATTACACATAACGTTCTTTGCATTCACGACGCGACCCAGCCTTAGATAGCTCTTATCTTAGGCTGGATCGTGTGTTGTCTGAGCTACTTCCATGATTATTCATCTGACAACCAAGGGGCGTAATCCCCGCAGCGTAAATACAATGTTATGTGAAGTACGTGACTTCATGAATTCTCATTCAAAAATCCATTTTTCTCCATAACCATCATTATATCTGCCAGGGGTTTGATCATGGATATTATTAATTGTCTTAACAGCTCTGTACCATGCCACATGCTCATTACTGTCTTTAGTATATGTTATCTTAAATAAAATGTTGTGATTGCTAACTTCATAGTTAAATGGTGTTGTAAAGTCCTGTTCTTTTAATTTTTCTATAGTTAATACATGACCGCCGCGAGATTCAATTATTTTGTGTATTTCCTTCTTTAAATTATCCTCATGTAAATTAGATATGACAAAAATAATCGGAATGCAGATAAGCATAGTTATTACTATTATTCCAACTACTATTCTCTTCTTCTTCCTAAGCATGACAGCTAGTATAATGCCTGAGAGTAATACAAATAAAAAAATGAATAGTAAAATATTACTCGGGTATCCCATAGTTATTTCCTTTCTCAGGTATTTCACATAACGTTCCCGCATCTATGAAGTGACCCGGCCTTAGATAACTCTTATCTTAGGTCGGGTCGTGTGCTGTCTGAGTTAACGTCTATGAGCTTGCTTCTGACAACCAAGGGGCAAATGACCCGCAGCATAGATGCATTGTTAAGTGATGTTACTGCCTTCTTTGTATTTACATTCTCATATAAGTTTTACAGATTTATATTGTTTCCTATGTATTCTAGTTATTTATAGTATTTTTATGGTATTTCATCATGTCTTATATGTTATAATTTTCTGGTGCAATATGCGGCTTGAAGGACGGTCGGCTAGTCTCCCGGAAGGGAGGTGATGCCCGTGGAGGTTAAAGATGCTCTCACCTTAATGCTCATGTTTGGCATGTTCATTTTGGCGCTTCTTACCTACATGAAAAAGAAATAGACCGCCCTCCCTAAGGTAACGGTCTATTTCGACCACCACTTAGCGGCCGACTGCTCTTTATGCAGTTATTGTGCTTAGGAGTCGTGTTCGCGCACGGCTCCTTACTTATTCTTACCTCAGTATAACTGATTTTATAACGGTTTTATAGATTTTCTTGTTAAATTTATTTATATTTGGTCTGTGATTTTTTTATCGCAGTAATTTCACTTAACGTTCTTGTGTTCACGACCCAGCGTATGCTGGGTGTCCGGCGAATGCCGGACCAAGGGCGTATGCCACAGCGTGAATATTATGTTAGCAGATGTCCCCGACTTCCTCGGTATGCTCACGAATCAGCTCTTCTATTAAAATTCTGGTTTGACCCATTCTTTCATTCTATTTCTTTAGATCCAATGATCGTCTTTATACGTTCTTGTTCTTCACTCTTATTCAAGTACTCAAAAAATCCAAGACGATTTCCCCAAGGATCTGAAAAGGTTCCCCATTTGACTGGAACTTCTGGTCTTGAGTATATTTCAAAATCATCTATTTTTAATAATTTAACGAGTATATCTCTTTGAACCTCAATATTTGTTGTTCCCAAACGTAATGGTCCATTACCTTCAGTAGGTGTTCCTTCAGCTACCTGTAACCAGCACCCAGGAATTAGTTCCCACTCTGCAAATCCCTCATGTGGTATAAAGTCAGGTTTTCTATTTAAGAGTGTTTCATACCACTTTTGTCCTTGTACGATATTAGATACCCGAACTTGAATAGTCATTTCAAAGATCATTTAATTCCCTCCAAAATTATAGGATATTATTACTCATAATCCCAGATAATTCAATTAATGTAAGCACTGCTTTTCATATGTTCTTTTCCTCTCGGGGATTTCTGCTAACGTTCAGGCATTCACGAACCCTCACCGGCTTATGCGCGTAGCGCGGGTCGTCAGACTTAGCCGGTGCAGGGTTGTCCGCTGAACCAACTTCTCCGAAAATACTTCTTGCGGAACGAGGGGCGTCAGCCCCGATGCGTGAATGCTATGTTATGCGATGCCCCTGACTTCCTCGAAATACTACATCATTACTGTTCTCTAATTCTCTTTCCAAATCGCATTTTAGCACTTCCACTTCTAATACTGCCGAATCATCATTATTAAAAAATATAGAGGGTTTAACTCCATCTTCTACCATTCTCAACAAAAACAACTCAATGAATTCCTGAAGATCGATGGCTTCTGCCTTATAATTACTCCAATCACCAATTGCACAGTATTCGGCAAACTCTTTCCGAGGCCAAAAAGGAAATAAGTAATTCCCCTCATCGTCAGCGCTTGCTGCCCAGCCATCATCATATAATCCCCAAATCTCTTCTCGGTCTACGACTTGCTTAATGAAATACTCATATCGGATATTGGCTGGTTGCTTAATGAGCGATTCAAACTCTTTATTGTTCATTGTCTCTACACCTTTTGTTTTCATTTTTCTATCCAGGGGTTTCGCATAACGTTCACGTATTCACGACGCGAGCCGGCCTTAGATAGCTCTTATCTTAGGTCGGCTCGTGTGTCGTCTGAGTTATCTCCTATGATTATACATCGGACGATCAAGGGCGTAAGCCCCGCAGCGTGAATATAATGTTATCGGATGTCGGGAGCATCTACTGAGTTACTCTCAACGATTCTTTTGTGTTTTTGTTTTATTTCTTTTATTAATGCATCCTGATATTCGATTTTATAAATTAGCACATACATTACCTTAGAAACAACCCATTCATATGCTTTTTCAACGATCTTTAATTCACTATCGCTTATCACAAAATCATCTAGTAATTTTGGATGAACAATTTTATTTCTTATTGCTATTGCTTTTTTAAAATAATCCCATCCAACAGTATCTAACTCCAATTCTTTATTGGGAATTAGTTTCAGATACATCTTAATTGCAAATTTAAAATTATCGGCAACTGGTAAGAAATTTTGTCTCACAGAACCTTCCGCTTTATTGTTTAAAAAATAGGTCTCATCATTTAACAAAGCTATCTCTGCTTCTGAATAAATTTCACCATTATTTTCATTTATACAATGTTGCTTTAACAAGTATGAAGAAGCCTCAACAGCAGCAAATGCTGTTCTGATATAAGTCCGTCGATTATATTGACTATCGTTATTTTGAAGAATTTCGTGTGATATTTTTACATCTTCATATGTACTAACAACCAAATCTTTCAAATGGTCTCTTTCATTAGACATTCTTCGTACCCCTCATTATTTTATACTTCCCGATTTCCGATAACGTTTTCGCATTCACGAACCCGAGAGGCTTAAAGGAGCGTAGCGACTGGGTCGAAGACTTAGCCTCGCAGGGTTATCTGCCTGCAAATCGCTTCCTCGAAACCTCATCCGCAGACCCAAGGCGTTAGCCCTGCAGCGTGAATGTTTTGTTATCGGATGTTCGGTGCTTCTTTGATTAACCTACAAGTGTTTCATCACCCTGATAATTGTAGTTGTAACATCCTTATGTAAATTTGCATCATGGATTATTAGTTTAAAATAAATACTTCTTAATAAATTCTTTGTGTTAGTACGTAATATATCATCTTCTGGATAGTTACCGATATATTCAAGAACACTGAACTGTTCAATCCAGTCGGATATAAATCCCTTCCTTAAAATATCGCGTCTTAATATCCGAACTATCACTTCTGCAATTCTGTCATCTTCACTGTTAATAAATGCATATAAACAATTACAAAACTTCTTCCTAATCAAGTCTAAAACCTCAACACAATGATCCACGGAACAATAAGAAGAGGCAATTAGAGATTCTAATGCATCGGCCGTATGTGCAACTGAATGCGCCCATCCCTTTCCTTTTATATATCCTCTTAAATCCTGTTCGAGGGCAAAATAACCAGAAACCCTAGAGTATATGTACTCAAAATCTTGATTTGATAAAAAAAGAATTGACTCATTATATTCTAATGCTAAGGGCACAAGTAGAATGGAAAACGTTCGTGTAAAGACTTTATCGTTATTACTTTCGTCCAAACCATAAAACAAATGTTCATCGTCTAGAGCGGTATAAAGTATTCGTTTGACTAACTCAGTACTCAGTTTCTTATTAACGATCAACTGATTGAATGTATTATAAATGAGGCTATCCCTTAGTTCGCTATGTGTTGCTCCAATATTGTTCATCATTTCTATGATTAATTCCTCAATACTAATTCCATTTGGGATTATGTAATTATTATTTCTTATTTGTTGTAAGGTCTCTTTAATGTTATTTATCTTTGTTCTCCTTATTTGCATTTTTACCCGAATTTCAGATAACGTCTTTTTCACGAACTTCGCAAAAATATCATTTATTAGGTATTTACGAACTTCGTGAACCCACCTTCAAAACCAAAGTTTACGACTCCTCTTCCAATTGATCTAACGGACTTTTAATCCTTCTTATGTCCTTCACACTCACATGTGTGTACCTTTCGGTGGTGCGTACACTCTGATGACCGAGCAACTCTTGAATGAAGCGAATGTCAATTCCACCTTCCAATAGATGTGTAGCGAATGAATGGCGTAAGGCGTGAATACTAACCTTTTTCTGAATTCCAGAAGCAATACGTGCTTGTTCGAACACTTTTTGAACCGTTCGTTCATTTATATGGCGCTCTGGGTGTTGACCTGGGAACAGCCATTTCTCGGGCTTTTCTTGTTGTAAATACGGTTGAACAATATCCATGGCTGTATCGGATAATAGGGTAAGACGATCCTTTCGACCTTTGCCTTGAGAAACTCGTAGTGTTTTTCGCTCGAAATCAATGTCTTGAGTTTTCAACCGGACCACTTCCCCTACCCGTAATCCTGAGGAATAGGTAAGGTATAGGATCGCACGATGTTTTAAATTATGGAGTGCTTTTAAGATCAACATCACTTCATTCATCGATAGAACATTCGGCAACTTCTTTTCTTTCTTAGGGCGAACATAAGAGACTGTTTCCTCATGCAATAGTACTTTCTGAGCAAAAAATTTGATCGCGCTGAGCGCTTGATTAACATAGGAATGGGAACATTTCCTATGAAGTAAGTGTAAGGAATAACTCTGAATCATTTTCTCGTGACCCATCCCATTATTTTGCTGCTGTACACAAGCATGAAATCGATGGACTTGACTACAATAAGCTTTTATCGTTTTTTTACTATAACCTCGAAGCTGCAGTGCATGAACGAAAGAGCTTTTTAACGACTCATTCCATGAATAGATTGGAATGTGATCCTGCATGTTAACTTCATTGTTATACAAGTTGCACTCTTTCATCAACATGCTATCAACATGAATCTTCGTTCCTTCAAAAAGTGTAAGCAACTGTTGAATCGATTCGATTGTAAATGGAATCAGCCAGACCTTTTTATCACGGACCCATTTCCTTCCTGGAATTTCTCGAATCTTCATCACCATTTGTTCATCATACTTAAAACGAACATATAAGGAACCTTCATCATTCCGAGACACCCATATACTCACGTTCCCACCCTCTCATTATAGCAGCAACCTAATTATTGGAAAGCAAAAAGAGCTCACAATCGCCGTCATCGACGTTGTAAGCTCCCAATACTTTCGGTGCTGTCCACCCTTTATAATCTAACAGCATTCAATTCAAGTAATATTACGCTTAGGGGTTTAAAATTCTTATAGCCATTAAATAGATTAAACCATAATAAAGGTAGCAATAGCTACCTCATATCTCACCTTACTTCAAGCACGAAAATGCAGTACAAGCGAAATCTTAGTACTACACTTCGCGTGGAACATGATAACGAGTAGCGTAGCGAATCGGTCTTGATGTTTCACGCCGTCTTCGAATAACTTACATCTTAAGATATATCACTGCGTTTAATGGCGATTCTTCATCAAGAATAGAGTACACGTGGATGTTGCGCAGCTCCTGCCCAGATTCAATACATAATAGTATTTTGTATAATAGAGAGATACATATTGTGGTACTGCGAAGGGGTGGACCTATCGTCATGAAACCGGAGTTAGATCCGAGAGAAATCAAACCCCTGCAAAAAATAAAAAACGCTCTCCTTCACATGATGGCTTCCCGAATCGATCCCATATCCATTACGGATCTATGTGCCGAGGCACAAGTGACACGGCCTACCTTTTACAAGCATTTTAGCAGCGTAGCCGAGTTAATGGAGGTTATGTCCAAGGAGACGATGGAAGATTTGGAACGCCGCATCGTGATCGAGAAAAAAACATCCCTTCAAGAGATTGATTATGATGAACTGGCTTCCAATATGGTCGCTTTATTCAACCATGTGCTGGAGAATCGGCAGTTTTACGAATCCTTCATTTTAATCCATCCGGACACGCCGTTTACGCGTTATTTCAAAGCTACGCTATACCATTTTGTAAAGGTTGGGCTTGAAGCTTCCATTGAAACAGGCGCTGAGATCAGTGTGCCGTCCGACGTGGTCATCAACTTTATGACAGGTGCATTTCACGAGACCATCTTGTGGTGGATGTTGAAGGGATATCCCTACACTCCACAGGAAATGACGGCTATGGTATTACGATTATCCATTAACGGCCCCTATCAATTCTAGAATATTAAAAAAGAGTAGCGCCTCTCCGTCGTGAATAGGATACGTCACACTTTTGTCAACTTCTACCTAGAAGGAATATTTGTCCATTTCATCGAAATACAATGTACTAACACGAAATCGATAGAAAGAGATGTGTATAAGATGAATGGAATTCTGGGCGTATCCGGACTATCGTTCTTGTTGGTGACACTGTTCACCCCTCTGCTTATCTGGGGATTACGTACGTTAAAGCTTACGCAGCCAATCCGGAGTGAGCTGCCTCCCGATCATCAGGCCAAACGCGGGACGCCGTTAATGGCAGGTCTTATATTGCTGATTGGCGTTGCCATTTCACTGCAATTTCAACCTACGCCGCTAACCGTTTTTTTATGCTCGACCTTCCTCTTGTTCAGCTCGATCGGGTTTATGGATGACTTCAAGAAAGCTGCGTGGCAGGACCCGTCCGGAATCTCCGGTCGCATGAAGCTAGTATTTCAGTTCCTGTTTACCGGCGCGTTATTGTATGTACTGTTCCATTCCTTTTCACTGACAAGTGATATCCGACTCTTCAACGGGTTCCAGCTCCAATTGCCGGTAAGCGTGTACGTCATTATCATGCTGTTATTCATTGTGGGTTCGGCGAATGCCATCAACTTTACCGACGGATTGGACGGACTGTTAATCAATGTAGCTATACCTACTTATTTTTTCTTCTTTTTAATCTCCGACAAACCGGAAGTGCAGATGTTCTCGTTAGTCATGGTCGGCTGCCTGCTCGGCTTGCTGCTCTACAATATTCATCCAGCACGGGCTTTCATGGGCGATACGGGATCTCTCGCCATTGGCGGCTCCCTTTCATTCTTAGCGGTGATCGAGAAGGTCGAAATTTTGATTCCGCTTCTGTTCATCATCTATTTGGCTGAGCAGCTCTCGGTTATCCTGCAGGTATGGTACTACAAACGCACCAAGCTGCGTCTGTTCCGAATGGCACCGATCCATTTCCACTTCAGTCTCAAGTACGGCTGGAGCGAGAACAAAATCGTGATGATTTTCGGTTTTGTCTCCTGGTTTATGGCTTTGCTCTGTTGGTTGCTTGCCAAATACGTAATGTGAAACATTGGAATAAAATAATCAAGGAAAAGCCTCCTGGTAGATGTCCGGAACACTACTGGTTGGCTTTTTTACATGTTGAGACCCTGGCTTTGGACTTACGGCATAATTCCCTCCAGCTCTTTTCTCAGACTGTTGAGCGTTGATGTTCGTTCTTCGTCATTCTGTTCGTCGTAGAGCAGTTGCTCCATGAATTCCCAGACATCCTCCAGCTTGCGTCTCCCTTGATAAAATGTCAGCGCCTCGATGTTCACCTCATAATGACTGTGGGTATTCGCATAAATTCTCATGAATTCTGAAAAATAGGGCTCATCCACAAACGACATCATATCGGCTTCGACCGGTGCCAGCTTCAGTCCCTCCCAATCAATCAGCTTCAGCTGTCCCGTAGACATCAGGTTCCATCCATGTACGTCGGTATGGCATAATGCCATTCGCAGATCACGATTCTTCAGCGCTTCGGACAGCTCTTCAATTTTAAGCATTAATTTCTTCATGCTATCGATATGATGAAGCAGCACTTTCCCGAGGTCATACGGCAACTCCCCGTCCAGCGTGCTCCTTAGCTGCTCAAGAAACGGCACCGTAAAGCTTTCTTTCATCGCACTTGTCACCAGCGGAACCTCTTCCCCATAACGATGGAGCTCTGCGATCATCTCTGCCAATTGTCTCACTTGATCCTTCGTCAGCTTGGTATCGGCGATTGTATCCCCAACGATATATTCATACAACAGATAAATTCCTTCGTCATCCTCGCATTGATAGCAGCCGTCTTTTGTGAGAATCGGAACTGGAATCTTCCCCTTTAAACGACTATGCTCCTCAAGCCACAACAGTACAGGCACGTAATCATCAATCAGCGCAGTCCACTTGGGGGTAGATGCACGGCTTTTCTCATATACCTTCAGGAAATAGGCATGTCTCTCACTCTGCACTTTATAAGCCAGCGCTGCCCAACCACCCTTTTGGGGTACAACATGGGTACGATCCAATCCGTAATATTCCTTCAAAATGCCTTGTAATTGTTCCATAGTACCTCCTATCTATGCCTCATATCTTTCGGGGGGGCTCCCCTCTAACATATCATAGCGGTGCCATGATATGATTTAAAGACCACCATTCATATCACCTGTGCTTATTTGTTTTTTCGATCACCCTCTTCTTTCTGTAAGAGCTGGCCTTGGTGCATCTCGTATAAAAAAACAAGGATGCATCTTCTGCATCCTTGTTTGCCGTTAACCAGATCTTATTTTATTCTAACGGCCTGCCTTCTTTATAATAAAGATTCCGCTTCAGAATCACGAAGAAAATATGTACGTTCCGGTACCCATGTTCTGACAAGATGTCGTGAATGCGGGCTGCAACAGCATCATGAATCTCCTGAGATCTCTGGAACATAAGGATTTCAACGGATAGCGGCGTATTCGTAATGATCTGATAAGGAAGCAGTTCGATCTTCACAATTTCCTGTGGAATTTGTACAATCCCCGCGAATTCATCAACGACCTGTGGCGTTATTTCTTCAAGAAAGACTTCGGAGAATCCTTTAAAGCGTAAATATGGCACTCTTATCCCTTCATTTCGTCGAATTATTGTGTTATAGATGTCCTCAAGTGACTTTTATCTCTCTACTACTATACAATATTGTTATTGTGAAAGGAATCACTATGATTCGATGCACACATTCGCAGGTGGATTTCAACTATAGCTATCCTTTCAATTGCCCTGTACGACCGCTTCCGTTAAACTTGATAACATCCGATTCATCATACGAGAAATTTATTATGGAGGTGAAGGTCCTCATGGGACAAAATCTATGGGATGCCGAATGGGAAGTGACCGAGCCGTTAGTCCGGTTATTGCTTACTCGCCAATTCCCCCAATTGTCTACCCTCAAGGTCCAGGAGATTGGCAACGGATGGGACAACACCGTTTATCGCGTTGGCGATGAGTATGTGTTTCGCTTTCCTCGTAGAAAGATAGCCATATCTTTACTAAATACCGAAGCAAAAATCCTGCCCAAGCTTGAACACTACATAACGGTACCTTATGCGAAACCCCTCTTCTTCGGAAAAGAAAGTGAAGATTATCCTGCACCTTTTCTAGGATATACTTATCTTCCCGGTAAATTTCCGATTGGAATTTCGGATGAAGCGCGGATGCAATCAGCGGAAACGCTCGCCCGCTTCCTGAAGCGCCTGCATGCTTTTCCCGTAGAAATAGCGCAGCAAGCAGGTGTATTGTCTGACCAGCGTAATCTGGCCGATATCGCCGGCCGCAAAAACAAAATGCTGAATTTCCTCTCCAATCTTACCCAATATATAACGCAAGAGGAGTTACATGAGATCGAGGACTATTTGCGGGGCATCCATTTGGTTCAGGCGAGGCATCGACATGTTCTAATCCACGGGGATCTCCATTTTAAAAACATGCTGGTCGATGATAATGGCAATCTTTCGGGGATTATTGATTGGGGCGACGTCAACATTGGCCATCCTGCCTGTGACCTGAGTATCGCTTATAGCTACCTGCCGCCGGCCTCCAGAGCGGATTTCTATGATATCTATGGCGAAGTGGATGAAGAAACGAAGATTCTGGCACGAATGATCGCCGTCTATATCCCTATGTTAATATTCATGCAGGCCATTGACGAAAAAGATGAAGCCATTGCATTGGAAGCCAAATCAATTATTCAGCGTGCCATGGCCATATAATGGTTCGATGGTTATGGCGGAATCATATCTCATACAAAAAAGAAGCTTGAAAAAAACCTTCAAGCTTCTTTTTTCTTTGTTTCGTGATTTGCCATACGTTGCAGCAACGTTATATTTTTAACATTCCCATTAACGGCATAATGGTTTTTATTACATTCATGCCCAGTTTAATATGCGGCACGATTTGTCCCAAAAAGCCCAAACCGCCTACAGCCGCAACTCCTTCTCCTTCCTCAGCCCCTTCGGCTGCCGGAGCGCTTGGAGGACCTCCAAACAAGTCGCTTAAAAATCCGGAAATCTGCGCTTTGTCCCCGCTCCGTGCAATCGAAGCCGGCATTTTTTGGTTAGCACGAAGTCCGGATAGCGTCACTTCCCGGCCTTGAATCTGATTCAGTTCTCCGATATAGTAGCTGCCATCCTTTAGAACAACCACGACTGGTTGACCTACCCAATGCTGGGGAGGTCTCGACTTCGAAGCGGCTCTGGACTTCCTGACGCGTTTCGATGACATACTAGGATCACCTCGCTTCCCTATTCATCATGTAGACATCATATGCAGAGCCGTCTTTCATTCTTGTGCCTTTATAGGAGGATTGATATAAATGCGTCAATAACCTAGATTTACAAGGCTCCATCACTATATAAAAATGAGCAGAAATTTAATTTATTTCCGTCGAATGTGGCTTTTTGCCTCTCTTCGGTGTCTAATGAATTGTAAGGTCAAGAGGAGGTTCTTATCCATGTCAAGAGCTCATGACAATCTCCCTGTTTATCCGGATAACCAGGGAACCAAACGCACATTTGAAGAGGTGTATGATGAATACCGCCTGAGGATTCGCCAATATCTCGCACTGAAAGTGAATCCGATGGCTGCAGATGACTTAACACAACAAGTGTTCTTAAGGGCCATGGAGAACCTCGATAAGTTTAACGGGAATTCCAGTCTGTTCACCTGGATTTTCAAGATCGCCCAGAACACGATTAAAAATGAATATCGAAGTATATCACGTAAACATGAGATGCCTTATGACTTTACAAGTTATGAATCTCAGTCCATCTCCCTTGATTTTTCCAGATATGTTGATATTCGAATTGATATTAGCGCGGCACTTAAGCGGCTGAGTGAGCTTGATCAGCAGATTATATCGTTGCGATTTTTCGTGGATTGTACGCTGTCGGAAATATCCAGGATCGTGGGCATGCGCGAGAGTGCGGTGAAAAATCGATTGTACCGGTCCTTGGAGAAGCTAAAGAAAGAATTAAAAGAATGGGGTGACATCACCATTATGTCAATTCTGGATTTGATATCCTTTGAAAGCAAAAGTGAAGTTAGTCATCTTCAGAGCAAAGTGCATCAGGACCTGTTTCAAGAACTTAAGAACAATGTAGAACAGATTGCAGCAAAATATAGTCATCAGCCGTCACACAAAATCGTAATTGAAATCTATCCCGATCTGCCAACATTCCATCAAGCCGTTGGTGAATCGGATGCACCTGATTGGTTCATGGGCACGTTCGATAACAACACGTTAAAAATCGTCTCACCCTTGAACCCGGGTCCCGAGCATACGTATCAATCGATCCTCCGGTCCACCCTGCACTTGTACACCATGTGGTTGATCAGCGACATCAACCCCCTCGCCCCCAAATGGATCCGTCAGGGCATCGGTGGGTACGAAGCGCAGCAAATGTCCGAAGATTTCATTCGAAGCACGACTTCGGAAGCCATCAGCAATCGGGCGATTCCAAGTTTCGAGGATCTCAATGATGATTCCTGGGATTTTGGCAAAACGGGATTTCAGTTCTCCTATCTGATCGTTGAGTTCATCATTAAAAGATATGGGTTAGGTCCATTGAATCAACTCATCCGCAACCCGGATGGTTATCATGACATTTTCCATCTTTCCGAAGAAGAGCTTCATGAGCAGTGGTCGAAAGCCCTCCAAGATCAGCTTGTATAAATTAGAAGAAAGGAGTGTCCAAAAAGATCCTTGGATCTGGGGGGATGCTCCTTTTTCTGTCGTCGATTCCTTGACCGGAACCGTTATTAACGCCCCGTGTACGAATCGTTCTCCCTATAAACTTTCTGATACAGGGGCCGAATCCGAACAGCGGATGTCTTAAACCCGGGCATTTTACAGAACGGGTCCAGATCCGGCCGGGTCGCGTGATTGACATTCTGCACGCCGCCCCAATGCATAGGCACGAACAGGGTGTCTTCTCGAATCTGGTCTTTGATTCTGGCGCGTACGGAAAAAGATCCATGCTCCGACTGGATCTCTACCCACTCGCCGTCCTGGATTCGGTAACGCTGTGCGGTCATCGGGTGGATCTCCACGAAATTTTCCAGCTCGCGTGCAAGCAAAGAAGGACTTCTCCGGGTCTGTACGCCGGTCAGATAGTGGGACAGAACACGACCATTGGTCAGAATAAGTGGATACGCCTCTGACACGCCTTTCCAAGGATCCCCTTCCATTACAGAGAACACGGCCCTTCCGTCCGGATGGGCAAACGATTGTTGAAACAGAAGACCAACCCCAGCCTCTTCAGGGGAGGGGCACGGCCAATATACTCCCTTCTCCCGGCGCAGTCGGTCATAGGTTATACCGTAGTAGTCTGCAATTCCACCCTTGCTCGCGAGCCTCAGCTCATTAAAAATCTCTTCAGGCTCGTTGAAGCGAAAATAATGCCCCTTCCCCAGCATGTCGGCCATGGAGCACAGAATCATCCAGTCATGACGCGCCTCGCCAGGCGCCTGACGCCCTGCCTCTCGCAGGAGCACGCGTCCCTCCAGGTTCGTCAGTGTCCCTTCATTTTCCATGTAGGAGGTTACCGGCAGAACAAGATCGGCCAATTGGGCCGTTTCGGACATAAACATGTCGGCAACCATCAGAAAATCAAGTTTGTTCAAACCTTCCTCCACAAGCCCGGCGTTCGGATTCGATACGATGGGATTGGAGCCCATCACGAAGAGCGATTTAATCACTCCCTGATGAATCAGCTCCATCATCTCATAGGCAGAGACGCCTTTCCCGGGAAGGCTTGCAGCATCCACACCCCACACGGAGGCAACATAAGCCCGATCCTTTTCACTCTCGATCGACCTGTAACCCGGCAGCTGATCGGCCTTCTGCCCATGCTCCCTCCCCCCTTGTCCATTCCCCTGACCGGTGATGGCTCCATATCCGCAGCCCTCTCTCCCGATTTTACCTGTAGCCAAGACCAGGTTTAGAAAATGGCGAACCGCAAGATGGCCATCCGTCTGCTGCTCCACCCCTCGCGCAGTCAGCACCATGCCAGTATCCGCCTCGCCATAGGCTAAAGCGGCCTCCCGGATTTGCCCCAGCGCCAATCCGCATATACCCGCAGCCTGCGAGAGATCGAGGCTGTTCAAATAAACGCTCAGCTCGTCGTAACCGTTCGTCCTTGCTTGAATAAAGGTCTCATCGATCAAGCCTTCATCCATGATGATCTTAAGCATCGCATCCGCCAGTATGGTATCCGTTCCCGGTCTGATCGGCAAATGCATATCGGCCATGGCGGCGGTGGCTGTTTTTCGCGGGTCGATGACAATGATCCTGGCCCCATTCTCCTTAGCCCGGTTGAAGTAAGTCAGCAGCGTAGGCTGACATTCCGCTATATTGGTGCCGGCCAACACGATGCAGCGGGCCAGAGGAATATCAGCCAATCTGAAGGTCAACCCCCGGTCAATCCCGAAGGTTTTGCTCCCTGCAGAAGCTGCGGCAGACATACAGAAGCGGCCGTTATAATCGATATATCGGGTTCCCAGTGCCACCCGGGCAAATTTCCCGAGCAAATATGCCGTTTCATTGGTCAAAGATCCACCGCCGTAAACGGCATTGGCATCAGCGCCATACTGCTCTGATATCCCCTGCATATGTTGACTGGCCACAGCAAATGCTTCATCCCACGAACATGGGACAAGTTCACCATTTGAGCGGATTAATGGATGTGTGAGACGCTGCGAATGGACTGCATGCTGATGCGCATGCATGCCTTTGACGCATACCCTGCCCTCCGATGCGGAGTTCGGAACCCCTTCCACCCTATATTCGGCCCTGCGCTGACCCGGAATGCCGTTCCCACCCTCGGTTACCGTCATCTTGCACTGCACACTGCAGAACGGACATTGCGTCTCGATCACGGCAGCAGCTACTGTCGATTCAGCACGATCCGATTGAAGCATAACGAGACCACCTCTTTCTATTATTCTTCTGCTTTAACGGACCTGCGCCTCCCATGCATAGCGAGTCAGCTTTTCTGCAAGTTCTCTTTGCAGATCATCGTCAAGAACATTCTCCCGGATCGCCGTCACGCCTGTACGTTCCACCCACCTCCACAGCGGTTCCTCATACATACTGTTCTGACGGTACCACTGCAAGCAAGCAGCTGCGAGCTGAACGACATCTTCTTCACTCTCCGCAACACCGATCAACTGCCCTTCACGGACAGGATGCGCCGCATGTCCGCCGAGATAAACCTCCCAGCCCGCAGGAGAAGCGGAAATTCCGATCCCCTGAACCAGGATGCTGACGGATGACGCTGTGCAATCAGACACCCCTGCACTAACCGGGGAAGGAAGGGACACCTCTCGCCAGCCGGTGCGAAGCCATTCTCCAATTCTACGAATGCTTGCCGCCTCTGGCTTAGATCCTTCCGTGTCTCCCACCCATACCTTGACCCCCTGAAAGGACGCTGATCCCTTATAAAAAACGTCGTCGTCACTTGCTTTAATGGACTGCCTCCGCTCATCAAGGTGAACTGCACCCGTCATTTCAATGTGAAAATAAAATCGTAAGGCTGGACGGCACACCTCACAACCGTCCAGTTTCTTCCAACCTTGTCGTAACATGAAATCCTGAACGGAATGACAGCCTTGATCCACGGCATGAACCACCGCTTGCTTCAATGAAGATGGACCAAGCACCGTGCATTCACATACAGGAACCTCGATTGGCGTTCTGGCTTCCGTAAGCAAACCCTCTTTCCTCTTGCCGCTTCGCATATATTTGACAAGAGCGTCCACCATAGGCCGGCAGCCGCCGCAGGAACCGGATGCCCTAGTATGCTCCTTCACTTCATCCGAGCTTTCCAGATGATGTTCGGTAATGGCCGCCATGATCGCCACTTTGCTGACGCCGTTGCAAGCGCAAACCGTTTCATGTTCCGGGAGCGCCTCTGCAGCGGATTCAGCTGCGCTGAGGCCGCTGCTTTCAGAAGGTATAAGCTCTGACACAGCCGCACCCTGCTGCACCAATGCCAGGAGCGAGGACCCCTCATTCGTATTTCCGAACAGAACCGCACCCGTAACCCTGCCTTTGCGCATGGTCACTTTTTTGTATGTGCCGCATACGGCATCGTAATGCTGAATGGCCGTTTCAGCACCTTCCCCTGATATCACACCGGCGGAGAATACATCCACGCCCGATACTTTTAGCTTGGAGTAGGGAATCGACCCGCCATAAGGCTCCGCCTCCCGGCCGCAGATGACACGGGCCAGCACCTTCCCCTGCTCATACAGAGGAGCGACCAGACCATAACTAACGCCTCGGTGTTCCGCGCACTCTCCCACGGCATAAATGTTCGGCTCGCTCGTTCTCATGAAGTCATCCACCAGAATTGCCCGCTGCGTTCGAATGCCGCTTCTTTGGGCAAGCTGCACATTAGGCTTGATCCCAACAGCGAGAACGACTACATCCGCATCTAGACGCGTCCCGTCCATAAACCGAAGACCTTGCGCCCTCGTGCGGCCAACAATTCGCGTGGTGTCCTTCGCCAAGTTAAATTGCATCCCTTGAGCTTCAAGTTCCCGCTGCAGCATCATCGAAGCCGTTCGATCCAGCTGCCGGTTCATGATATAAGGAGCATTATGAACCACTTGGGTATCCATCCCGAGATGGAGAAGCCCGCGGGCAGCCTCCAATCCCAGTAAGCCTCCGCCAATGACTGCCGCCTTCGTGTACATCTTGGACATTTCGGTCATTTTCGTACAGTCATCCACGGTCCGAAACGAAATGACTCCTTCCTTATCCGCTCCGGTTATAGGAGGAATGTAGGGAGATGAGCCTGTTGCCAGAATTAACGCATCATACGTTTCCCGTATACCGGAGACTGTCTCGACAGCGCGGGATTTGATATCGATATGACAAACGGTCTCCCCTGCCAACAGCCGAATGCCATGCAGCTCATACCAGGACCAATCGTTCAGAATGATATCCTGGAGAGAATGTTCACCTTGAAGCACTTTGGATAGGAGGATCCGATTGTAGTTGGGGCGAGGTTCGGCACCGAATATCGTAATATCGAAGAGCTCTGGGTCCAGCTTGAGGATTTCCTCAACACATCGTATTCCCGCCATCCCATTGCCAACGACAAGTAGCTTCTTTCTCCTCATGAAACACCTCCACTCCCGCCATGTCATCTTCATGTAAGAAAATAGAAAACGCCCTTTCCCATAATGAGGGAAAGGGCGTCATTGCCTCGAATTCGGCACACCATTGTGCCGATTTTCAATAAAAATCATACATTCAGATTAGTTGATGCACAAAAAAATGTCAATATACATAACACCAAATTCATTTCACTGCTGAATAAATAAATATTCAGCAAAATTATGTAAAGTATATTGACATTCATTTGACCGCTTCTCTATAATGTGAATCATCATAATCAAATGTTATTTTACGGACGGGGACACAATGATGTGTCTTTAGTCTTTGGGCAATGAGGCCGCAAATCGTCTTGGTAAAGGACGATTGCGGCCTTTTTATGCCTGCAGCTGGGAGTCGACACGAATAGAGAAAGTACACATTTTGGATAAGGAGCGATAACTATGGAGAGGAAAGGATTTTGGCAAAGCGGGCATAAGCCCTCGCTGTTCGGTGCTTTTCTGTATTTTGACATCAGCTTTATGATATGGGGCATGCTTGGCCCCCTTGCGGTGGTCATTGCCGCGGATTATCCGATGGACCCGGTACAGAAGGCAAATCTGGTGGCGCTTCCCGTTCTGGGCGGCTCCATCCTCCGACTCGTATTAGGATTCCTGGCGGATCGCTTGGGTCCCAAACTAACAGCTCAGATTGGAATGATCGTTACGCTGATCCCTTTATTATTAGGATGGTTGTGGGTAGATTCCCTGGATCAATTGTATGTCGTCGCTATTCTGCTAGGGGTGGCTGGAGCTTCGTTCGCTGCAGCTCTGCCACTGGCGGGACAGTGGTATCCCAAGGAACATCAAGGTTTGGCGATGGGAATTGCCGGTGCCGGTAACAGCGGCACGGTCCTCGCAACCCTCTTCGCCAATCGGCTTGCCCAACATTTCGGAAGCTGGGAAATTGTATTCGGACTCGCCATAATCCCCATCGTGCTGGTCTTCATTTACTTCTCGCTGTTTGCACGCAACAGTCCGAATCGTCCCGCTCCCAAAAGATGGTCCGAATATGGAAATGTCCTTAAGCAGCGTGATGCCTGGGTATTCTGTGCCCTGTACTGCGTGACGTTCGGCGGCTTTGTGGGACTCGCTAACTATTTGACGATCTTCTTCAACACCCAGTATGGTCTCTCCGCGGTCCAGGCCGCGGACATTACCACGATCTGTGTCATAGCAGGGAGCTTCTTCCGCCCTGTAGGCGGGTTTCTAGCCGATCGAATCGGAGGCTCGCGGATGCTCATGTTTCTCTATACCGGTGCGTCCGTCATGCTCATCGGCGTCTCCTTCTTGCCTCCCCTTTGGCTTGTTGTCACGCTGCTGTTTATTGGCATGATGTGCCTGGGTGCGGGAAACGGTTCGGTATTTCAGCTCGTCCCTCAGCGGTTTGGCGGCGAGATCGGCCTGGTTACCGGTATTGTCGGAGCTGCCGGAGGGCTTGGAGGCTATGCTCTGCCGCTTATTCTCGGCCGATTATACCAGGCGACAGGCTCATACACAGCGGGCTTCATTATTTTAAGTTTCATAGCTGCCGCTTCGCTGACCCTTACAGTCGTGATGCAGCTGAAATGGCGGAGAAGCTGGCTTCGCAGTGTGTCATCAGGTCCGCAGGCGGGTTCGGCCAAGCTATAAATGAAAGTCGCTCAGGTTATAACCTCGTCAAACGAATACAAATGTTAAGAACATGTTGATGAAGAGACCAATACCCGGTATTAAACCGGGTATTGGTTATGCTTTGTACCTGTGTTTTTTCAATCCCCTTCTATCCAATCCACTTCAGTTCCTTACTCGTTCGTTCCCAGTTAAAGGCTTACCCGTTCTTTCTCGTCTCTCGTCAATAGGCAGCGTTGTTCCTGAAAAGATTAGCTTCAACATGAGAAACACGCCGTATCCAAGCACACCGCCGGCTGTATTCAGAATTAAATCATCCACATCAAAACTTCCCATTGAAAAAACGAGCTGGGAGCATTCCAGCGCGAGACTCAACCCCAGGGATGTCGTAAAAGAGCCAATGAATCCGAGGAACTTGCTCCTAAGCATAAGACCGACGAATATGCCGTTAGGCATGAATATGGCGATATTCCCGAAGAGATTGATCACGTCATGTGGACTCGAAAGATGCCTCATATTCATTCGAATGGATTCAAAAGGCGTGAAATTGGCAAATTGCAATCGATTCTGTGCATATTCAGGGATCTCGGTGGCTCGATGCAGCTGCTGCCACAGAACCGATATATCTACGGAACCGAACTTGAATAGAATCACCTTGAGTAAGACGTAGAGATACAATGAATACGGCAATAATAGTAACCATTTATTCGATATTTTCATTCCGCATCATCCTTGCTTAGCAGTACCGTCACTATGATTCCGTCGATATTGTTTCCAGATATCTCATACTCGCTTCCTGCCGGTATCTCAATCTCCATGTCTTTGGATGTCACGGGTACATACTTAATTTCGTATTCCTTCCCCTCTACGGTTGTTCTGTAGCTGGATTGATCCTTTAGGTAATCCAGATATTCCTCCAAGGTAAGATTCAGTTCCTTCATGATCATGCTGTGCGGCTGCCCGACATAACGAAAATGCCACGGTTCATACTGAATACCTGTAATCTCTGTCTTGTCCTGAGGATAGCGCAAAATGAATCCGTGCGCCCATGCATGCTCCTTCAGCCATTTCCCTTCGGGCGATCGATCAATCGACTGCTGAGTCGATCCGATATCCATCGAGAGCCCGAGATTATGCTCGCTGTAGCCTGGAGGCAAGGCGTAATCGGAACCTTTTTCACGATAAAGTTGTTCTTGCTCGTCTTCATCCCGATACCCGCTGCTGATCATGAAGCGATTGACTCCATCTTCTCCGGCGGCTTCAATCATATTACGGAAATTCTCCGCCACACTGCGCGATAACCGGATCGTGTTATCCAGAACCACATAACCATGCATTAAGTCTTGGTTTTCAAACAATGTTACGATATCCTTCGGCACCGCTTCCGGATCAAGCGGTTGCTCCTTATTAACCAGAACCAAATTTCCACGTGTCACTTGTTCATCCGTTACACGGATCGTCTGCGTAGCGGATGTCTGATTCGATTGCGTGCCGGAATCCGTCTTCACTTCCTGTCCATCTCTACTGTCCACCCTATCCTTCACGTTAGGCGTCTCCGTCAGAATGGACTCGCATCCGACCAACAGAAATATAACGAGCATGATCAAACCCTTTTTCAACTTCAACAACTCCCTCTAGCTTGGTCTATCCAGATTAATGAATAGAGTTTAAGGAAAAGTAGGAAAAAGTTAAAGTTTTTCTTAAGAGAGATGATTCTCGCCTATTCCTTTTCCCTTTGACAAGATTGAAGCCAATGGCTTAACTTGGTATTTAGACTAAAAAGAATAAAGAAGGTGCCATTATTCTTGCTCAAATTATTTCGTTATTTACGTCCCCACTGGGCTGCGGCCCTGCTTGCGCCGCTGCTTATGCTGCTGGAGGTCGCCATGGATTTGCTCCAGCCCATTCTCATGGCCAGCATTATTGATCAAGGCGTCATGCAGAACGATACTGCGCACATTCTCCATACAGGTCTCATCATGCTGGGTGCGGCTGCCGTCGGGCTGCTTGGAGGTCTCGGTTGTACGATCTATTCTTCCATTGCCTCGCAGCGTTTCGGTGCCGACCTGCGCCGGGATTTGTTCCTTAAGGTTCAAACCCTCTCCTTCCGTAATCTGGACGATATCTCAACGGGTTCGCTGATCACACGGCTTACGAGCGACATCGTACAGATTCAGACCATGGTCCAGATGCTGCTGCGCATCTTCGTACGCTCTCCGTTGCTCGCGATTGGAAGCATGATCATGGCAGTGATCATTAGCCCGAAGCTCGCCATCATTCTGGCCATTGCCGTTCCGTTGTTGTTCGTTGTGATGTTCTTTCTGATCCGGGCCACCCTACCCTTATTCGCCACCGCTCAGAAGAAACTCGATAAAGTGAATACGGTCCTGAAGGAGAATTTTGCCGGCATCCGGGTATCCAAAGCATTCGTGCGAGCCGGATATGAGAAGGATCGATTCCATCAAGCGAATACCGACTTCACGCAAGTTTCGGTTAAAACACAACGGATTGTTGCGCTCAATATGCCCATCTTGACCATGATACTGAACGTCAGCATCGTCGTTGTCCTCTGGCTCGGCGGGAAGAACGCGATTGATGGCTCGTTCGAGGTGGGAAGCCTGGTTGCCTTCATCAACTATGTAACACAGGTGCTGTTCTCCGTTTCCTCCGTTGCGATGATGCTGGTTCGAATCTCTACGGCCAAGGTTTCCGCTGATCGTATCCAGGAAGTCATGCATACGGAATCCGAGATTGCAAACGCTGCTCATCCGGCGATAAATGCATACAAGCAGGGAGAAATCGAATTTGACCAGGTGACTTTTTCCTATAAACCGGGGATTCAGAAGCCTGTTTTACATCATGTCAGTTTCAAGGTTCGACCGGGGCAGACCGTCGCGATTATGGGAGCAACCGGTTCGGGAAAAACCTCTCTAGTATCCCTGCTCCCCCGCCTGTATGATGTAACTTCCGGACGGATCTTCATCGATGGAAGCGATGTGCGACAATTCGACTTATCGGCGTTACGCGAACGCATCGGCATCGTCCTGCAGGAATCCATCCTCTTCACAGGCACCATTCGGGACAATATCCGCTACGGGAAAGCGGATGCTTCCGATGAAGAAGTGATTGCAGCGGCCAAGGCTGCGCAGGCGCATGAATTCATTTCGTCCATGCCGGAAGGATACGATACGATGCTTGGACAAAGAGGCGTAAACCTCTCCGGCGGTCAGAAGCAGCGGATATCCATTGCACGGGCATTACTGCTTCGCCCCGCCATTCTGATTCTAGATGACAGCACCAGTGCCATCGATATGGGAACGGAGTCCAGGCTTCAGAAAGAGCTGGCCCGGCTGATGAACGGTCGTACCTGCCTCATGATTGCCCAGCGGATCTCTTCCGTAATCGATGCCGATCGCATTCTGGTGCTGGACGATGGAAAATTAGTAGCGGAAGGTACGCATAGCGAGCTGCTTGCTTCCTGTGAGCTGTACCAGGATATTTATCAATCGCAATTCGGCAAGGAGGTGTCTTCCCATGGCTAAACCCGATCAGGGAACCAAGCAAGGTAATACAGAAGCTCCGGATCTGAGTTTGCGCGGCGGCAGCCCCATGCGCGGAATGACGATGGCCAAGGCGAAGCCCAAAAATACGATGGGAACGATACGCCGGATCTGGGGTTACATTCGACCATTTAAGGGCGGCATGATCGCTGTTTTCTCATTCACGCTCATCACGACGATTCTGTCCCTGATTGCTCCTTACCTGCTGGGAAATGCGGTGGATCATTATATCATTCCGGGAGATTTTAAGGGACTCATGGGGCTGTGCGTGGTGCTTCTAGCGGTTTACGCGGGTACCGCACTCACAGCGTGGCTGCAGCAGCATGTCATGGTTAAGGTCTCGCAGCTGTCTATCCAGGCCATGCGGAGTGATATTTTTGCAAGACTTCAAGTCCTTCCGCTGCGGTTCTTCGACAGACAGACGCACGGCGAATTAATGAGCCGCACGACCAACGATATCGAGAACGTCTCCGGGACGTTGAATCAGAGCGTAACCCAGCTCATTTCAAGCGTACTGTCCCTGGTTGGATCGCTTGCCATCATGCTGTACCTGAACGTATGGCTGACGCTGCTCAGCATGGTGACCATTCCGCTTGTCATGCTGTTCACGAAGATCGTAGCAAGCCGGACAAGGAAGCATTTCTCCAAGCAGCAGAGCACGCTGGGTGAGCTTAATGGCTTTATCGAGGAAACCGTCTCGGGTCAGAAGGTCGTTCAGGTATATCGCCGGGAGCGTCATGCCGCTGCGCAGTTCGATGTCATGAACAAGAAGCTGACCGATGCCAGCATTCAAGCTCAGATTTATTCGGGGACCGTCGGTCCGGTTATGAACGTGCTGAATAACGTCAGCTTTGCTTTAATTGCGGCGGTCGGCGGGTATATGGCATTCAAGGATTTTACTACCGTGGGGGTTGTCGTTGCATTTCTGAACTACTCGAAGCAGTTTCAACGGCCGCTGAACGACCTGGCGAATCAATTTAATCTCGTGCAATCTGCTGTGGCGGGTGCTGAACGGGTCTTTGAGGTGATTGATACCGAGTCCGAGTACCAGGACAATCCAGACGAGAATACAACAGATGACATGTATGGCGAGGTGCAATTTGACCGGGTCTCCTTCAGTTATAAGGAGGGCGTCCCGATTCTGAAGGATGTTTCCCTTACCGCCCGGCCGGGCGAGACGATTGCGCTCGTCGGCCCGACAGGTGCCGGCAAAACCACCATCATCAATCTGCTGACCCGTTTCTATGAGATCGATTCTGGCAAGATCACCATTGATGGAGTCGACATCCGACAGCTTGATAAGGATCACCTGCGGAGCAAGCTGGGAATCGTGCTGCAGGATGCCTATGTATTCTCAGCATCGATTCGGGAGAACATCCGCTACGGCCGGCTTGATGCCTCGGACGAAGAGATCGAAACTGCCGCCAAGCTTGCCAATGCACATGACTTTATCATGAAGCTGCCCGAAGGCTATGATACGCTGCTTCTCTCGGGTGGAGGCAACCTGAGCCAAGGCCAGCGGCAGCTCTTGACGATCGCTCGCGCGGTGCTTGCCGATCCGGTCATTTTGATTCTGGACGAAGCTACCAGCAGCATTGATACGCGGACAGAGATGCATATTCAGACCGCCATGCGCACCCTGATGAAGGGCAGAACCAGCTTCGTCATCGCTCATCGTCTAAGCACAATCCGGGAGGCTGACCAGATTCTCGTCATGAATCAAGGGGGTATCGCGGAGCGCGGCACACACGAAAAGCTGCTGTCCAAACGCGGCTTTTATTACGAGTTATATAACAGCCAGTTTATGTTAAGCGGTTGAAGATGGGTTAGGTAATTTTCTTACAAGCCGCTGACAACAATTAAGAGAGCCGGTTCCATGGAACGGCTCTCTTGTTTGTCTGCTATAAGGATAAGTGTCTTTAGTAATGGGTGTTGCGTGTTGGGTGTTGCGTATCCACTACCTTCTCCTTATTACTGCAGAGCAGAATCTGTATCTGCTTAAGACTATCGGGAATGACACAACCGGACCTGAGCGCCTTTAATTCGATCAAACCAGCTCGATTCGCAAATCGAGCGGAGACTAGGGCCTTCATTTCCATCAAACACCAACTCAATCTACAAATCGAGCGGGCACCAGATCCGTTATTTCCATCAAAACAGCTCAATTCGCGAATCGAACGGGGCACCCGGGCCTTCATTTCCATCGAACCAGTTCAATCTACAAATCGAGCGGACACCAGATCCGTTATTTCCATCAAAACAGCTCAATTCGCGAATCGAACGGACACCAGATCCGTTATTTTATTAGCATAGGGCGAAAATCACACTTTTACGGGGAATAACGTACCTCATGTCCGCTAAACTAATAATTTCGTCTTTTTTAACTAAATAACGGATGCTCAGTCCGTTAACAAAACAAATACAATGCGAAGCAATACAAATGCCATTCAATCGTACTTGCGATGCCATACAAATGCCATTCAAACGCACTTGCGATGCAATACAAATGCCATTCAGATGTACTTTCGATGCATTACAAATGTCATTCAATCGTACTTGCGATGCCATGCAAATGCCATTCAAACTTACTTCCGATGCAACACAAATCCCCATCAAACGCACTTCCAATGCCACGCAAAGGCACTACAAGGCCACCAACTCGTACGATCCCATCATTCCAACTCAACTTGACTGGCATTACTCACGATCCGTTTTACAGCCCCGATCATCCATTCCATCTCCACATATTGATTGTTCGGCGCATTGTATTCGACGCCCCAGTAGCCCTGGTAACCGCCTGCGAGCAGGCTTCGTACCTTCTCCTCCGCACCGGGATGGACCGCTGTTTTCGCGTCAAAATGAGTATGTACCGTCCACGGGGCAACCATCGCATCCCCTTCAGCCTCATCGGCCTTCCATCTGCCAAGATGAAGCAGAAAACCAAAAGCCGGATGATGGACTTCCTCTGCAAGCCGTTTCATTTCACGCGGAAGCAGCGACGCGCCCATATGATTTTCCGGACCAATGGTATAACCGCCATCCGCTGCGCGATCCGCATATTCCCGATAACGTTTAACGGTATACTCGAACTGTTCATCAGTCATCGGCTCCGATCGCTTATAACTGCCGCCTGTGTCGATCCGCACGGTTTCTGCGCCCAGAATTTCAGCGGCATCCAGATGAACCAGCGCATTCTCATACAGCCTCTGCCGAAGATCCGGGTCAGGATCCCATAGATGCGCTCCGTCCACAGCAAAGTTGACCACCCTCATCTCTTTCTCATCCAGTGCCTCTCTGATTTTCCGGATGTAGCTCTTATCAGCAAGCTTATATACGCTGTCGCTCCGATCGATGAAAAAACCGTTCCACAAATCAACCGCATCCATTCGGTACCGGTACTTCACCGTCTCCAAATACCCGAACACATCCATTTTCCCTTCCAGAAACGTATTATAAAATGAATAACCGCCAATCGAAATGTTCAACTGAATACCTCCTCAGAGAATGGATGAAGGAACTTGCTTCCATTTATCGCACTTCCAAAAGACCTACGCATCACATCTTACTCGATGGTGTATCTAAGATGATGATATTCCCCGCCGGAGGAAAGCCTCTCTTCCTATACAGCTGCTCCGCCTGATTTCCCTTCGTTACAAAGAGACGCAGCACAGGATAAATAGGCTCCAGAACTGTTAACGCCCTATCCAACATCGCGGTTGCCAACCCCATTCCTCGATGTTGGGGTAATACGGCGATACTATAGACGAGTGGCAAGCCCTCCCATAAAGAGATCATACATACACCGACGATTTCTCCCGTTATTCGGTCATGTACAACGGAAGATGCAGCCAACAACTTGGGGTCCACGACGTCAAAATATCGTTCCGCATCCTCAGCATAAACATGGGCTTCCCGCTCATCCGGTCCATTAGCATAGGCTTCCTTAAACACCTCTACAATCTTAGACATATCATCTATTGTCGGTATTCTATGCATATAATTGAGATCCATCGATGTTTCCAGCTGCTCGGTAGGCCGCATCATGCATTGCCTGGATTCAACCCGAACGAAACCAGTTTCACGAAAAGCGATCTCCTGCTCAGCTAGAACGTTATATGCATGCAGATCCTCTGTCAAATTCCAAGATTTTAAGGCATAGCTTGTTACGTCATCAATCATCTTGGTGGTAATGGAATATGGGGGGATGCCAAATACAAGTCCGATGGAATGGTCAGACAAATAAACCCCAGCCGCTTTATCTTCGCCTGCGACAACCCAGTAACCGTCGTCCGAAGCCGATAGAACCTTGGTTAAATCACCCCAGCTCGGTCTAAACCAATATTCTTATAATAGGTAGCGAAATATTTCGAGAACATTTTGCGATCCGCCTTTACTAATCTGTATTCCATGACTCCCCCTCCTTATCCCTTTTTGAATTAGGCTCATTATATCAGGCTAACCCCCAGATACCCCGCTGTTCCCCACATAATCAACGCTGATATTCGGTTCAACGTGGACAACCATTTCCCAGATGGATCCATCCTTCCCGCTGCCCTGCCCGCTATTCCAAGGCCCAAGAACCACAGGCATGAAACTGCGATGCATACGACGGCAAAGGTCACTTTGTCCATCCCTGTATATTGAAGAGAGCTTGTGCCAATGACCCCCATCGTGTCCAGGACGGCATGCGGATTTAACAAAGATACGGACATGGCAAAAACAATTTGCCTCTTCGGTGTAAACGAACGAGCCTCTTCCAACGCTTGACCCGAAGGTTTGCTCTTCCAGGTCACCATTCCCATATAGACCAGGAAACAGATCCCCAGTGAAAACAGCACCGTTCGGATCCACTCATATTCTAGTACAACAACGGATACCCCCAGAACCGCTAGTGAAATCAGCAGCGTATCACAGAGCGATGCCGTAATTATGGCGGGCAGTGCCTTGACGAAGCGGGATTGTACCGCTCCCTGATTAAATACAAACACGTTCTGGACGCCCAAAGGAAGAATAAGGCCTAAAGCCAGGATGAAGCCATGAAGTAAGACACTGATCATATAAAACCAAACCTCCAGTGAATATTTTCACCATTGTAAAGGAGGATGTCGGCTGCGTCTCCAACCAATTGGTTGGCGCTTGAACCAACCAATGAGGTATACTGAGGCATATTCCTACATGAAGGCGGGTTTACTTATACTTATGGCTGAAGAATGGAAATTAAATAAGTACTCCGATGTGCCGCTCCATCAGCAAATTTATGATGATATCAAGAGCAGAATCATGAACGGGGAATGGCCGGTCGGAACCCGAATTCCCACGCAGCGAGAGCTGGCTTCCAAATATCAAGTTAACCGCAGCACCATTGTGTATGCGCTCGGGGAGCTCGCTGCAGACGGACTAATTGAATCCCGCGTGGGACAAGGCACGGTGATTATCAACAATACTTGGAGTTTACTCGCTGCCACGCCTCCGCCTGATTGGAATCAATATGTAAAATCCGGCTCCTATCAGCCCAACATCCAGATGATCCAGCAAATCAATCGTGCGGAAACCGATTCGAACATGATCCGCCTCGGAACAGGCGAGCTCTCGCCCGATCTCCTCCCGACCGACCAAATGCGGGAGACGTTGAACGGCAGGATGTCCAGCCGTTTCACCTTGGGCTACTCGGAACCGAAAGGGAGCCTATATTTAAGAGAAATCATCAGTGAGCATCTGAAAAAGAAAGGGATTATAGCCTCCCCTGCTTCCATACTCATCGTTTCCGGCGGGCTGCAAGGCTTACAGCTGATCTCGCTGGGACTGCTGCATCACGGCTCCTCCATGTTGGTGGAGAATCCCTCTTACCTGAACTCGATCCATGTGTTTCAATCCGCCGGCATGCATTTGCACGGCATCCCTATGGATGAGAACGGGATCCGAACGGAAGCCATCGGGAGACTCAAACGCCAACACAGGGCTTCCCTGCTTTATACCATTCCTGCCTTCCATAACCCTACCGGCACCCTGATGTCTTCTGACAGGCGGGCAGAGCTGCTTCGGATATGCGCTCAGGAAAGGCTGCCCTTAATCGAGGATGACGTGTATGGGGATTTATGGTTCGATACCCCCTCGCGACCTCCGCTGAAGGCTTCAGATAAACAAGGTCTGGTGCTCTATATGGGCAGCATGTCCAAGACCCTGGGTCCCGGGCTGCGCATCGGGTGGATCGTCGGGCCTGAGCCGGTCATCGACCGGCTGTCCGACATCAAAATGCAAACCGATTACGGCTCCAGCTCACTATCCCAGCATGCCGTCGCGGAATGGCTCTCCAGCGGGTTATATGAGAATCATCTCAACCATATCCGGTCAGAGCTTAGGAAACGCCGAGATTTTACCCTATCGTTACTGGAGCAACATTTCCACGATATTGCACACTGGAATATCCCTCAAGGCGGATTCTATATTTGGCTTCGTTTCAAGAACCCCCTCTCCATTCGCCCTTTATTTGAGCAGGCGCTGAAGGAGAACATTCTGCTTAATCCCGGAAATATGTATGATCGTAACGACCACCAGCATCTGCGCCTATCCTATGCTTACGCCTCGTACGATCAGTTGGAGAGCGGACTTATCCGGCTTGCGGAGCTTATCCGCCTCCATGCGTTGTCATGAAAAAAAGGGCATTCCCGAGGACTTTGATCCACAGGGAAGGCCCTTGCCTTATGTCAGTATGCCTGCTCCATATCGCAAATCTATACCTTTCACCTACACATGACGCCGTTCCATCAGATTAATGCCTATGCCCATGCACAACACCCCGATGAGCAGCATTTTGGAAATCGGGATCCAGAGATCCGCGATGCCATAGCCGTACACGGCTATTCCCGTCAATGCTTTCATGGCATGGGTCAGCGGAATGACCTCAGCGATACCAAGCAAAATCGGATTCGTGATTGTACCCGGCGGCATATATACCCCGCTAATGAGCGGCAGGATCGGAATGATGGACGGAAACAGCGTTCCAAATTGCTCAGGCGACTGCAATATGCCCACAAAGAGCATACATAAAGCGACGATGGTCAGTGTGTAGATCACAGTGACTAGCAGCAGCAAGCCGTATTGGTCGCCGAGGTCGAAGCCGAAACCATACCGAAAGATGAGCAGCACCAGGATGATCTGCACGATGCCGATCACAGAGCTGTATAGCAGATGACCCATATACATCTCTGTTTTTCGGACAGGAGACAGTATCAGCCGATTCCATACGCCGGAGGCTTTATCCTTCGTAATCGTATTTACCTTGAAACCAATGGTAAACATGACGAGGAATAACGAAAATCCGAACATCAGCTGAAGTCCCATATCATGAGAAACGAGTTCTCCCCCACCCTGAGACTCGGATTGGAGACGCAAGGGTGGTTTCTCCATATAAGCATAGACGTGCTCGCGAAATTTCGTTTCATCTTGCAGGTTCGCCGCTGCGGCCCGAAGCTGCAGCTCTCGTTCATAAACCGTACGGAGATGCTGATCAGCTAACTGGGCGTATGGGTTATCCATTGCGGCTATGATGCGATAATCATCCGAGACCAGCTTCACGGCGAGATCTGCGCGTCCCTCGCGCACTTTCTTTCTTGCCGTCTGTTCATCCTCCATTCGAAATTCGAACGTATCGTTTTGATTCAGCCATTCGATCCACTTGGCTTCGGACTCATCAACCGCCCCGTCTGCGGTGAAGATGTCAATCTTGATCTTGCTGTCAGCCTTCCCTCCGAACATCAGCGTGGCCAATATGCTCAGACCGATGAACATGATGATCATCCATGGATTTCGCTTTTCTTTCATCCATTGCGATAATAAGATGGGCGCCATCAGATCCGCCCCCTTCTTGGAAAGATCCATAAACTCGCAGCTAGAATAACGATGAAGAATACCCCTTGGTACAGGATCGGCAGCCATAGTTCTTGAAACGGACTGCCCTGTATCCACTGAATCATGGACATTAAGGCCAAGCCGTTGGGGGTTACGCTGCCGATGCTCATCAGCCAATCCGGCAAAATATAGATCGGCACCAGATTCCCTCCGATGACGCCAAGCACAAGAAGCAGTATGAATGAAATGCCGGTTGCGACATCCGTGTCCTTCATTCGGAAGAGCATGGCCGTATAAAGCGCAGATAACGCCGCAACCGTTAGACACATCATGAAGACAATGAAGGTCAAACCGATCCAGAAGATCAGGGATTTCCCCGGAAAAAGCTGAAACAGAAAATGCGAGACGATCAGCAGGGCCGCAGATTGCAGCAGAGACATGCAGAAGGTCGACCCAACCTTACCGGACAAGTAGCGATATGGATGGGTTCCGGCGAGAAGGAGACGCATGAACACCATCTCTCGCTTTTCCGTGATCGATTTGGACGCCGTCGTTGTGGAAACGGACAGCGCAAAGAATATACTGACCGCCAGGGCGTAATATTGAAACGAGGTGATCATGTCCACACCCTCAATTTGTTCCAATCCGCCGACAGGGCTGTTCGCCAGCGCAAGCTCGCCCTCACCCTTGCTTTCCTGTTCTTCCATTCCGCTGTCCAGCGCAGCTTGATAATTAACGGCACCCAAAAACCCATCCAGCATATTTTGCAGAACATTCACTTTCATTGAATTCTCTAGCGCCGTCAAAGTCAGCACCGCACCGTCCCCCTCATGCAGGAGCAGCTTGTTAAGCGCCGCCAGTGTGTACCCCTCAGGAACTGTGATGACGGCCTCCACTTTCTCTTCCTCCAACTGCACATGGGCGGTCTTGTCATCCAATGCAGCAACTTGAAGAAATTCCTCAACCTCATCGTTGCCGAACATATTCATTAACAGGGCTTCCGGTTGGAAACTCGCGGCTGCTTTACTCAGTTCGTTCTTCTCTTCCTGGCTGATCGACATCCTCTTTAGGGTTTCCTGAAAGGCATGGACTCCCTCTTCATGCCGGTCCTTCACGACCAATGCAACTCTCATCTCAAGGGATTCATTCGAATTCTCTACCCAATTCGGCAAGGCAAATCCAAGAATCAGGATTAGCACTAATGGCATAAACAAAGCAATCAGCATCTCTTTCCGGTCTCTCCAATAGACAAGAAAGTCTTTTTTGAAAAATACGCCCAAGCGGCTGTCCCTCCCTTCAATCCCGAAGTTTGCGGCCGGTCAAATGAAGAAATACATCCTCGAGACTTGGCGACTGGATATGGATATTCTGAATCTGCACTTCATGGCGTTCGGCAGCCTGCACAATACCGGATAGAATGTAACTGTTCTTCATGACAATGAGCTTCAGCCCATGATCCGTCTCCTCAACCTGCCTGACGCTTTCTAAGGAGCGAAGCTCCTCGGCCAGCTCCGGATTCGGGCGATTCAGCTGGATGACCAGCGTATCCTCACCGGACAAGATGTGCTGCAGCTCCTCCTTGGTACCCGATGCGATAATCCGCCCGTGATCCATAATGTACATCCGGCTGCACAGCTGCTCCACCTCTTCCATGTAATGGCTTGTGTACAGTACCGTTGTCCCTTTGTCCCGATTTAAGCGCCGCACGGTTTCAAGGATATGATTGCGGGACTGCGGATCAATGCCCACGGTCGGTTCATCCATGATGACGATTTGCGGATCATGCAGCAGAGCAGCTGCGATATTGATCCTTCTCTTCATGCCTCCGGAATAAGTTCGAATTAACTCCTTCTGGCGATCCCGAAGACCGACCGTCTCAAGCAGCTCCTGAATTTTGATCTCCAGTTCCTTTCCGTTCAATCCATATACGCGCCCGAAGAATTTAAGGTTTTCATACGAGGTTAGTTCCTCATACAAGGCAATTTCCTGAGGCACCACGCCTAATACGGTGCGAATGTCCTGCGGATGCTTGAGCACGCTTTTGCCGTTCAGGCGCACATCGCCGCCCGTCGGTTTCAGCAAGGATGATATCATGGAGATTGTTGTCGATTTCCCGGCGCCGTTCGGTCCGATCAATCCGACGGATTCTCCCCGGTCCAGATACAGGCTGACTTCCTCCACAGCAGTCTTGCCCTTAAACACTTTTCGAAGTTCTACGGTTTCCAGCATCATGTCCCCCCATTCTCGATATGAACCCTAACGTGCCTTGTTGCTCTTCGTTCATATCGTCCTCCACTGCTACAAGTGTATATGCAAAAAGGCAGTGCCATCACTGCCCTCGGTCATTGCTTTGATTCCGAACCATGACTTCAGTCATGTCAGGATCGGATTTAACGGGATATCGTCCTCTCTCGCGAATCAAACCACATTGTGCCGTATAGCATAAATCGCCAGCTGTGTCCGGTCTCTTAGATCAAGTTTGTCCATAATCTGGCTGACGTGATTCTTGATCGTTCCGATTGACAAACCCAGCTCGTCTGCGATTTCGCGGTTGCTGCGCCCTTCCCCTACCAGACGCATGATGGACAGCTCCCGCGGGGTAATCGAAGCATCAACGACGGGTGCTTTCTTCTCTCCCAGCAGTTTGGGGATCACCTTGGCCGCCACATCCTCTTGGAGCGACAATCCACCGCTCAAGCAGCTTCGAATCGAGCGGATCAAAGCCTCCGGCTCCGCCTCCTTCAGCATGTATCCGCTTGCCCCACTCTTTAGCGCCTCGACCGCATACTGATCGTCGTTAAACGTCGTCAGCATCAGCACTTTTGTCTTCGGCCAGCGTGAACGTATGATGCGGGCAGCCTCCAAGCCGTTCATCTCCGGCATTCGGATATCGAGTACGACGACATCAAAGATATGGTTTTCGCATAAAGCCACAGCCTCTTTGCCGTTACCAGCTTCACCGGCAACCAGCATATCCGAATCGCTTTCGATCATCATCTTCAGACCTTGACGAACCATGGCCTGATCCTCTGCCAATAATATACGTATCAGCGGACTCCCTCCTCTATTAACTTGGACATGAACAACGTTCCGCGAACGATAAATTGGTTATCGTACTGGGAGATTTGAAGCTCGCCCCCAGCCTCTTCCATTCGCTCTTGCATCGCTTTTAAACCATAGCCCTCCCGGTATGTATCGCGTTTCCGGTGATACGGATTGCTTACCTCAAAACGGAATATGCCGCCTCCCGGCGCTTCAAAAATGATATGCACTTCTCGCGTGCTCCCATGCTTCATCGCATTGGTCATGGCTTCCTGAACCGCACGGTATACCGCAATGGATTGGATATTGTTTAAGGGTACGGTTAAGGCTCCATGCCGCGCCGTTAGCGTTACGCGCATAAAGCTCTCGGATTCCAACCGCCGGAGAAGTCCGATGATCGCGGGCAATCCGCTGGTCTCCTGCTGCTTCATGGATTTCACCGCGTTCCTGGTCTCCTCCAGACTTTCCTTGGCAAGGGCTTTGAGCCCCTTCAGAACCTCGGCAGTTTCCCCCTCTGCCTGCATCCGGTGCATCTCAAGCTGCATGAGCAGTGCCGTTAATTTATGCCCAACGGAGTCATGGATATCGCGGCCGACCTGAGCCCGCTCCTCCTGCCTGGCATGCTGCTCATCCGTAATCAGGCGACGCTTCATATTACGATACTCACTGAGCAGCGTTTCATATCGCACTCTTGACTCTTCATTACGGGAGAAGACGGTGCGAAATAAGGCCAGCCCCATCGCAAGCATAACCGAGTATAAAACGAGGAAGAACCACGGAAACTCGGGGTATCCGAACAAACCCGGCACCATGGCACCTGCAGCCAGAACAAGGCCAATGCAGGCAGCATGAACGAATGGGAGCCGATACACGGCTTTTCCCGCCAGGATGGAATAAACCAGCAAAATGTACGGGTTCGTTGCAGTCGTATTGGTCGGCCATAAGGAAATAACGGAAAATGCCGACGCTACGAGCAGTGTGACAAATAGCATTGCAGGCCTGGCACGGAATAATGGCGCCAAAAAAAAGGCCATGAAAAAAATGGCGCTGCTCCCCAGCCTCCAAGGCAACTGATCCGGATTAACATGCTGGAGCACAGGAGCGAAGGCGCCCAGCCAGCTCAAAACAAGAAATAAAAACCATATCCAGAACGACCGCACTTGCTCCCCTCTCTTTCCTATCAAGAGTTTCACAATTCCCAGACAAAAATCCCGTACCAATTTTTAGTTATATCATATCACATGCCTCATCGCGTCTACTGGGGAAATAAGTAAACTGGAAATAAAAAAACGCTTCGAGTTTATTGTGAAAAAATAAACATACACCTTTAAACCCTTACTAATACAGGGATTTATTCGGCAGGCTTAGGGGTCGATTGTGGCGAAAAACAGGCCCGGAATTGTGACGAAACTGGTAACTCTCGTGAATGTTTGAACAAAGTATGAACTGCCTCAAAACCGCGCCACTACAATGATTTCGCTCACAACCGTACCCTTTTGTAACAAATTGAACACATAAAATTACATACATTGACACGAATGTGGATTAATTTGTTAATTATACAAGTTTATGTGTTTTGCAAAGCCGAGCGGAACTTTCTACTATAGATGTGTCAGTAACATTGAATCGAACGAACGTTTCAAGGAAAGGGGTACATCATGAACAAAAGAGGGCCGTTATTTGCATTGTTATTATGCTTTACCTTGCTCTTATCGGGATGCAGCTCGCTCACGGTATTAGATCCGAAAGGACCGGCTGCCAGAACCCTATCCGATACAATCATATTCTCCATTCTCATGATGGTCGGAATTCTAGCGGTAGTTTACGCGCTCTATATCTACATGCTTACCAAATATCGAGCCAAGAAATCCAACGAAGGTTACGAGCCGCCTCATGAAGAGGGCAACAAATGGCTGGAAATTCTGTGGACTGCCATTCCGATTCTGATCGTTGCCGTGCTCTCGGTCGTAACAGTCAAAACGACGGTGGCCGTCGAGAATGTGCCTGAAGGCTACGAGAACCAAGAGCCTCTGGTTATTTACGCTTCCTCCTCGAACTGGAAATGGCACTTCAGTTATCCGGAAGAAGGAATCGAGACTGTCAATTACGTGAACATTCCGACCAATCGTCCGATCGAGTTCAGGCTGTATTCATTCGGTCCGATCACAAGCTTCTGGATTCCTCAGCTTCACGGACAGAAGTACGCGATGAGCGACATGATCACCAAGCTGAACATGGTTGCCGACGTACCGGGTTCGATGATGGGCCGTAACGCGAACTTCAACGGCGAAGGCTTTGCCCATATGGAGTTCGAAGCTCTTGCCATGACCTCTGCCGAGTACGATGAGTGGGTTAAGGATGTAAAGGACACCGCGCCTGAACTGAAGGAAGATGAGTTCAAGAAGCTGCTGGATACCGCGCATGTCGGTCGAATGACTTTCTCCAATACGCATCTGGAATTCAGTCCGCCGCCATCCGAAGATCATCACCATGGCGGCGATGTCAACGGCAATGAGGAGCATCAGGACCATAAAGACGTCCACCCGGATCCTGCAACAACGGAAGAAACGGAATTTGACAGCGAAACGAACGTGGATCCGAACGAACCGCTTCCGAACTTCCCGGCTGAAGAAAGCCCAAATCATCAACATGAAGGACATTAAATCGGTGCGTGAAACGTTGTTCACCCGATCTACTTCATACATCCAGAAAGGAGCTAGGCCTTTATGAAATGGGACGAATTTTTCGTTACCGGTGATCCGTTAATTTACGGCGCCATGGTGAGTATCGTGCTCGTCTCGCTCGCAATCCTCTTCGGTTTGACCTATTACAAGAAGTGGGGTTACATGTGGCGGGAATGGCTGACGACCGTGGATCACAAAAGAATTGGTGTCATGTACATCATCTGTGCATTGATCATGCTGTTCCGCGGAGGCGTGGACGCGATCATGATGCGTGCGCAAACCGCCGCACCGGAGATGAAGTTTCTGACCGGGCAGCATTACAATGAAGTATTCACGACTCACGGGGTCATCATGATCCTCTTTATGGCCATGCCGTTTATTTTCGGTCTGATGAACGTCATCATTCCGCTCCAGATCGGCGCCCGTGACGTAGCATTCCCTAAACTGAACGCAATCAGCTTCTGGTTGTTTTTTGCCGGCGCGATGCTGTTCAACATTTCCTTCGTTATCGGAGGTTCGCCGGATGCCGGCTGGTCCGCTTACTTCCCGCTGGCCAGTATCGAATTCAGCCCGACGGTCGGCAATAACTACTACTCTCTGTCACTTCAGATCTCAGGGATTGGTACGTTGCTTACAGGTCTTAACTTTATCGTAACGATACTGAAGATGCGTGCCCCGGGCATGACCTTGATGCGCATGCCGATGTTTACGTGGTCTGTACTGATCACTTGTGTCATCATTATCTTTGCTTTCCCTGTACTTACGATTGCGCTCCTGCTTATGATGTTCGACCGCATCTTTGGTTCCCAATTCTTCACGATGGCGAACGGCGGTATGGATATGCTATGGGCCAACCTGTTCTGGGTATGGGGTCACCCTGAGGTGTATATCGTTATTCTGCCGGCATTCGGTATTTTCAGTGAGATTATCTCGACCTTCTCCAAAAAGAACTTGTACGGTTATAGCTCCATGGTATTAAGCATGGCGATTATTTCCGGATTGTCCTTCCTGGTATGGGCCCACCATTTCTACACGATGGGTCAAGGGGCCATGGTCAACGGTTTCTTCTCCATCACAACGATGGCGATTGCCGTACCGACCGGGATCAAAATATTCAACTGGCTCTTTACGCTTCGCAAGGGTCGAATCAGCTTTACGACGCCGATGCTCTACTCGCTTGCCTTTATTCCGATCTTCACGATCGGCGGCGTAACCGGCGTTATGCTGGCGATGGCCAGTGCCGACTATCAGTATCATAATACGATGTTCCTGGTTGCCCACTTCCACTATGTGCTCATTCCAGGCGCCGTATTCGCCGTCATTGCCGGTTTCCATTACTGGTTCCCTAAAGTGTTCGGCTTCCGTCTGAATGAAAAGCTGGGCAAAATCGCATTCTGGTTCATTGCCATCTCATTTAATGTTACGTTCTTCCCGATGTTCTTCCTGGGATTGATGGGGATGACCCGCCGTACGTACACCTATTCAGCCGAAACCGGCTTTGGCCCGCTGAATATGCTGTCGATGGTCGGCGCAATTGGACTGGCGATCGGATTCATCCTTCTGGTATACAACATCTACTGGAGTACACGGTACGAGCCGCGCGACAAAACAGGAGATCCATGGGATGCACGCGCACTGGAATGGTCAACGCCAAGTCCGGTTCCTGTGTACAACTTTGCGGTAACGCCGAAAGTCAAGGGCCGCGACGCCTTCTGGTTCTCGAAGAAAAACAATGAGCCGCTTTCAGATGAGAAAATCACGAAGATTCATATGCCAAGCAACACCGGAAAACCGTTTATACTGGGTATCGCCTTCTTCTTCCTTGGCTTCTTCCTGGTATTCAGCTGGTGGATTCCATCCATCGTTGCCGGTATCGCGGTATTGATTATTATGGCAACCATGTCCTTCGACCGTGATCACGGATACTACATTCCGGTTGAAGAGATTGTTCAAACCGAACAGAAACTGCGGGGTGATACGGTATGAAAATAGATGCCACTCAGCCGCTGGAATATGGAACAGAGGAAAACCGTAATCGAATATTTGGCTTCTGGCTGTTCCTCGGAGCTGAAATTGCGCTCTTTGCCACCTTGTTTACCGTCTACTTCGTTCTCGTGAACCGCTTTGCCAGCGGTCCGAGCGGAGCGGAAATCTTTGAAATTACGCCGGTCCTGCTTGAGACGTTCCTGCTCTTAACGAGCAGCTTCACCATCGGTTTGGCTGTTCATGCGATGCGTCTGGGCCTGAAAAAGCAGATGATGATCTTTATGATCATCACCCTGCTGCTGGGTGCGGGATTCCTCGGGATCGAGATCTTCGAATTCTTCACCTATGTGCATGAAGGAGTAACGCTCTCAACCAGCGCCTTCTCCTCCAGCCTGTTCACATTGCTTGGCACGCACGGAGCTCACGTTACCTTCGGTCTCCTGTGGGGAACTGCCATTCTGATTCAACTTAAAAAGCATGGACTGGATCATTCCACAGCCAACAAGTCCTTCATCTTCTCGCTCTACTGGCACTTCCTGGACGTTGTGTGGATCTTCATTTTCAGCTTTGTATACTTGAAAGGACTGATGTGACATGATAAAACAGCTGTTTCCAATTAAGCATGTAGCGGGTTATATATCGTCTCTCGTCCTTTCAGCAGTTGCACTTGTCGTTCTGCTTGATATGCCGGCAGCTTCGAAATTGGCCGTTCTGCTGATCACCGCGATCCTGCAGGCAGCCGTTCAGCTCATGCTGTTCATGCACGTCGGGGAAAGTGATGACAAAAAATCCGTTTACATCAACATTGCCTTCGCTCTGTTCGTTGGCCTTGTCACGATTTTCGGAACGCTGTTCATCTTCGTATGGGGCTGGTATGCTTAATCCTGCGAATATCTCTGAATTTGCAATGTAACGATATATGTTCGCATCCTGAACATGTATCATCCAATATCAAAGAGGGTGTCCCAAAAGATGTTAGATCTGGCGGGATGCCCTCTTTTTCTGTTTTGCGACGCAACGAGCACGAATCGATCCTTCCACTCTTCCGACACACAAAAAGAAAACCAATTCTCGGTAACCTGGCAGTGCCGCTGCCAATTACGAGAAACGGTTTCTTTCTACATTCAATATCCAACTTCATCTGCCGATGACAATATGAGGATCCATTAGTTATGTCCAGACTCCATATCCAAAATCTCATCAATCTCGCCCTGGAGCTTCATGGTCAGAGTCTGTTCGTCTCCAATGATCCAGGCGTGATTGTACGGAGCATCCCCCCTGGACGCAGCACTTTGACGGCGGATCGATTCAACATATTTCGTAATGGAGCGTGGCACCCCGTCGCGCTCCGTAAACAATAAAGGGGCATGCTTGCCCATATGGGACAATGGAGCGGCTGCAATGGACAATACGGGGGACTCTGGTGTCGAGAACGAGAGACTGTACCCCGGTGATTGAACGCCCCAACCAAAGCCTGTTACAGGATCATTGAACTGCGCGAAATGAACGGCATTCTCGAATGGGTCATCTCCGGATATTCGCGTCACCTTACCATATTGCCGCAGCTCGTCCTCTACTGCCCGGGATACCACCTTTTCCGGGCCGATGATATAGATATTCGCTTTCCCTTTCCGCTTATGAAGCGCCTGTGCTGTCTCATCAGGGACATTCTTCTCGCCAACATACAGCATCGTTTCCGGCATATGGGCAATCCAGCTCACCGCGGGGAGCGTATAATCCGGACGGTCCATCGATCCGACAATAACCGAGGTAGGTACAGATCCGGATACCTTAGCTGCATATTCATCAATCGCGGCTGCTGCTGCTTCAGGTTCCCCGGCAGCAATGTGATCAAGCTTGTATTCAAGCCCGTTCAACTCCTTCATCACCTGATCCGAGATTGGTCCGACGGTGATAATCTCAATGCCCTTGTTATGCTCCGCTCCCCTTGGCTTCAACCGCCGCAGCTCTTCCAGCGTTTCCTTGGGAATCCCCTCTTCTTCCACAAACAGCAGCGACCCTTCGCTAAGCTGCGTCAGATCGACGCTCACGGCCGCTATGGACCATTGAGCCGCATCCACCAGAATCACCGTCTGCGGTCGACTGTGCTCATTCGTGGACTGCCACAGCGTCTTGGAGGTCAGTACGGCCGCATTTACAGGATCGGATGTATTCAATCGAATGGTGTTCTTCGTAGCGGACCATGGTACAGGAACATCCTTCAGCAGCTCTTTGCTGTGAACAGCCGAGGGGATGGAGGGTTCGGAATGACTTTGGGTCTGACTCCATGCGAGGATCCCTGCCGTTAACAGGGCAAGAGCCCAGCCAGCGATCATTTTTTTCACCGTATATTCCTCCTGTCTAACAATGAAGCGTCTCTAGGATTGATCTACTCCACTCTTGATGCTGTTACATCTACAGATCTTCCATTAACTTCTCCTCGTCCATATCCAGCGGCAGGCCTGGACGATCATTGGTTCGGTTTCGCACCCATTGCTCCTTCAGCATCTTCACAAACACGTCATCCCGGGACAGCCAGACGCCATACTGCCGCTTCATGTGCCGCTCCGCCTCCTCGAACGATCTGAACCGGAATGGGAGAGGTTCCCCGTTCCACTCGACAATCCATTCACCGGCGTTGGCATAAACAAACAGCAGATCCTCGCCCCAACTTTCGTATAGAACGCCGGACTCCGCGCCCTTAATATTGAACTGATTCCGCGAAGCATCGAACCGGATCGGTTCCAGCTCGAACGGTTCAGCAGCAAATAACTGATACACTTCCTCCGTGATCGTGCACCCCGCTGCTTTGGGATGACCGCCTCCCCCGTACCGCATCGCCACATCGGACACGTCCACGTGATCATGAATCGTGCGAAGGCTCATTTTCCTTCCCCCCATGTTCAAGATAGCAATGTAATCCAGGTGGGGATACGTCGTTCCCAGCTCACTGGCAAGTTCAGAGTGATAGGATTCGGCATATACGATGCCTACGCAATGTTCCCCCACGAAGGTCTGAATGAGCTCTCGCTGCTTGCGGCGGATATAACGATCGATTTTATTCTCTTCCATGTCCAATATTTTTTCTTCAAACTCATCAAAGAAGAAGCTCCCTTGCTCCCGCAGACGCTGCGTCATCTTGCTCTCAAACTCGTCAAGGGACAACATATAGAACAAATCGTTCAGGCGTTTAGCCTCAACCTTCTGGTTCTCTTCCCATTCCCACGTATCATAGAGGCGAACCAGCTCTACAAATTCATCCAGCGCTTCACTTCTGCCCAAATGTCCATGCTCAATTAAATATTCATAGAATAACGAGGTTGCCGATGCCAAGCGGCCGTCCCGATGCGTGACGTCCACTTGCCCCCAGCTATATTCATTCAAGTGAAGAGCCGTTTTATGGTGATCGATAAGCTGCACCTGCCCTCCCTCTTCAACAAACACGTTCAGTTCCTTCTCCATATCCGGAGCGACCGACAAATCCGTAATAAACAACACATCATACGGATTATCCTGCAAGGAAGTCCGGTTCAGATACCTCGCGACTTGTTGATTCAATCCGTGAATGGAGTTGTAACGGACATCAATTCCTTCGCCGAAAGCGCATTTGGCGATAATGCCGCAACCGACACCATCCAGATCATTATGGCTGTACAGATGATACATAGGTGACTTCCTCCAAACAGTAGGTTGAATGTATAGCTGATCCAAGTCTTTCATCCCTTTACAGTTCCCTAAAATCTGCCGTTTTAACCCCCTGTCAGCCCTACCCGATGGTACAATGCAGCAAAAAAAAGAAGCAGCTTTAACAGCCGCTTCTTTTTGGATAATTAAATTATTATGCCTCTTGAACAGGTCTCGGTCCTTTGGTTGCCATAACCTCATACATGCCGTGACTGGAGCTAATCACATGCTCAGGCTGCGGCTTGCCTCGGTTATCACGATGTCCTTGAATATGCGCGGGACTGGTCTCCCAGCGTTTCCACGCCTCTTTGGATTCCCAGCGAATCATGACGATGACCTCTTCCGTTTCGTCGGTACGCTTTGCATTTTTGACAAGGACATTCAGATCAATGAAACCTTCAATTTCTTCTATGGGTCCGGGCTTGCTGAAACGCTCTACAACCAGATTGGATGTGCCTGCCTTAACAATAATCGTTTTCGTCTCGATCAACATATTCAACGAACACTCCCTTAGCGAAAATAACCGTAATATGAACGATATTCTTTTATTCTAAATGATAACGATTATCATTGTCAAATTTGATCCCCCTTACCCGAAAAACAAAAAAAATCTGACCAGCATAAGTCTGCTGATCAGATCGTCATTAATTCAGTGAAATGTGCTGCATGGAATTGCAAGCAGTGCAATCCTCCTGTAAATAAAAAAGCGAAGTAAAGCCGGCCTTCTTCAGCTTGCGCGCAGCCAGGATTCCATCCGAACGCTTGGGCGTTACAATGACCACGGAGTCGTCGGGTTTCAGCTCCTGCTCCCACACATAAGGCAACCTTCCGAGAGAGATGTTAATCGTCTCTTTCCGCGGACAAGCCATATAATCGGACACATCACGTACATCGAGCACTTTCAGATTCGGACATTCCTTCTGGGCCAGTCGAAGATCACTGCACTTCATGAACCGCAAGCCAGATATAGGTACATACCTTCGGTAATATAAACTGAGTATAAATATAATCAGAGCGGCAGATGCAATCAGCACAAAGCATTCCCCCATCATTGTCATGTGCATCGACTTGATGCTTGGTGAGCATGGGACTTTCAACTCCCATCCCCTACCCCTACGGGTATATAGTATGTGCTTCATGCCTAAATGTCAATACATCATGACAGAGCGCATTCCTCAATTTCAAACCCTAGGTCTTCAATCAATTCCCAGTCTGCATTATGGGCCTGGCCTTCTGTTGTTAAATAATCGCCGATGAAGATCGAATTGGCCGCATATAATCCCAGCGGCTGCAAGGAGCGCAGATTCACTTCACGGCCCCCTGCAATCCGAATCTCCTTCGCAGGGTTAACAAACCGCATCATGGCAAGAATCTTCAAGCACATCATCGGGGTCAATTCTTTACGTCCTTCAAGAGGAGTGCCTTCAATCGCATTCAGAAAATTGCAAGGTATCGAATCGGCTCCAAGCGATTTCAGAGCAAACGCAATCTCCACCCGCTCTTCCAGGCTCTCGCCCATTCCGAAAATGGCTCCGGAACAAGGGGACATTCCTGAAGAGCTTGCCTGCCTCACGGTTTCTAAGCGGTCATCGTATGTATGCGTGGTCGTAATCTGTTCATAGTTATCTTTGGAAGTATTCAGATTGTGGTTATATCGATGCACGCCGGCATCAGCGAGCTTGCGCGCATGATCCTCATTCAAAAAGCCCAGACAACAGCACACCTTCAGCTGAGTCGTCTGTGTAATCTCCTTCACTGCTGCGACTACATGATCTATCTCCCGATTGGAAGGACGACGACCGGAAGCAACGATGCAATAGGTTCCCGCCTTCCGGCGAATCGACTCACGCGCGCCTTCGAGAATTTTGTCTTTGGTAAGCCATGCGTATTTATCAATAGGCGCTTCCGACACGATGGACTGGGAGCAGTATCCGCAATCTTCAGGACACAGACCGGATTTTGCGTTAACGATCATGTTCAGCTTAACCTTGTTCCCATAATACTCGCGGCGGATTCGATATGCAGCTTGCATAACAGTCAGCAGTTCCTGATCCTCGCTGTTCAGAATGGCCAAAGCCTCAATCGGCGTTATTTCATGCCCTCGCACAACGTGATCAGCCAGCTTCGCCCAATCATAATGAATTTGAGTCGTCATATCTTCATTCTCCCTCTCTGTTTAAATGTAAACCATTTCAAATCATGATTAGGTTAACAATAAGGGTAATAATAGCATAGATGACAAAACAGTGACAATCCTTCATGGCAGCTTTTACAAAAAAAAGGATTGCTTCATCCATGCCAGCTCGGCTTGATGAAACAATCCTCTTCCTCGTTAATTACTCATTGGGCTTTATGGCGTTCGCTTGGGCAGCATTTTCACATATTCATCGGACAGCTTCATTAACTGCAGAATATAGTCATAATCGCCGCGATACGGCGTGATGTCCGTGACGGGCTCGAGCGTCTCCAGTGAAACCGCCGTGCCATCCTCAAATCCGTCACCGGGAACGAACAGAATGTCATTATTAAAGAAAGAGCCTGTCGGCAAATAATATCTCATCCCGATTACATTGCGGTCCACATTCAGCAGGTCATGCCCAAATGCGTTAAAGCCTTCATCGTCAAGCGATACGCCTAAAAGGTTAGCGACGGTTGGCAGAATATCGACCTGACCCCCCACCTGCTCGATGACCTTTCCTTCCTTCATGCCGGGTACATGAATGACAAGCGGGATATTAAATCGGCTGACCCGCTCATGGTAAGGAATGCCCAGCGTTGACGAGATCATCTCGGCGTCGGCTTCTGCCGGATTGATGCCGAAGTGATCCCCGTACACCACCAATACGGTATCGTCCCACAATCCGTTCTGCTTCAGACGGTCAACCAGAGTACCGAGTGCATAATCCGAATAATTCACCGACTTCAGGTAATTCCCCAGATGGGTCCCTTCCAGTTCAGCCGGCAGAGTGATCTTCGCAAATTCATCCTTCACATGATATGGCGAATGGTTGGATACCGTGATGTAATGGGCATAGGTAGGCTTGTTCTGCTGTTGATTCTCCAGCAGCTTATCCACGCCGACACGGAACAGCTCTTCATCGGAAGGTCCAAACTCATTGAAGTTATCATTCGTGAAGTAGGGCTTGTCGTAATAATGCTGAAAATCAAGCGCCGGGTACATTTTGCTTCGATCCCAGAACTTCACGTCATTCACGTGGAATGTCGTCGTAACATAACCGTGCTTGTTCAAGAGACGCGGCAGACCTGGCAGCTCTTTATTCCCGAATCCGGTGGACATCGCCACCGTTCCGGTTGGATAAATCGATGTATTGACCGCAAATTCGGCATCCGAAGTGTTGCCTTGCCCGATCTGTTGGAAGACATGCGGGAAATACAGGCCGCCATCTGCGAGCTGGTTCATCACCGGTGTCAGCTCCTGGCCATTCAGGGACTGACCAACCGGAAAATTCTGCAGCGATTCCATCTGAACGATGATCAGATTTTTGCCTTTGGCAGCGCCGTAGTAGTCCGGCTTGTCCTTTGCTTCCTTAACGTAAGGATACGTCGCCAGGAGCTGCTGGGAGCGCAGAATCGTGTCTTGCAGACTCCCTTCGGCCAGCGCACGGTTCTCCTGCGATATCCGGATCACGGAGGAAACCTGGTAATTCATGAATCCCATTTGCTCCGCTCGCACGATTTCATTCTCGATTCCCCATTCTTTACGGATGATAAGTCCGGACAGAACACCCGCAATGACCAGCACAACCATCATGGATATGCGCCACTTCATGCCAGGCCTGCGCGAATAGGAAACGGAATAACTGGAACGGACTCCGCCAAAATGCAATCCTCCTCGGGTGCGGGAACGAATTTTTCGAACCGCCCATATGATCACTAGGACCAGCAGGTCCAGGAAGAAGAGAAAGTGCTCCGGCTCTAACAAAGCCGTAATGCTGGCTCTCACCTGGTTTACTTGCCCGATCCCCGCAAGCGCGGTATATGTCGGTATGGACCCGAAATGAACGTTATAAACAGCGGACGCAAACATGATGAAAGATAATCCGACATTTAAGATCACATAGACCATCTTTTTGCCTCTTACCGGCAGGAGCAGCTCCAGAAAGCTAATCAGCGCCAACAGGGATAACGCGTCGGTAAGCACCTTACCCCATGCGACGCCATTAAACAGAAACACTCTTAGAAGGATCAGCTTCAATAAGAGCGTCAAAAAAACGAGTATGCATAATCTCAACCTTTGTTCAAGGTAGCGTTCCATTTTCCATTCCCTCTTTTGTGTAAAAATAATGTTAAATTGCAGCTTCCATTATAACAGGAATGTAAACGTCAATCTAATCTGCCCATTCCTTCGCCCTCCCTGTCAATTGTCCAATGCATGATCCTTACGTATCACGTAGGATAAAGCATCCCAAACAAAAGGCTGGAGGGTATAAGACATGAAGATGGTTGTAACCGGCGGAGCAGGCTTTATCGGCTCCCACCTGGTGAACGGACTCGTGAATCAAGGCTATGAAGTCCATGTGATTGATAACCTCACAACCGGAGATCCAGGTCGCCTTCACAGCGAGGCGATTTTACATGTTGCCGATGTAAACAGCCAGCAGACAACGGCGTACATCTCCGTGCTGAAGCCGGACGTTGTGTTCCACTTGGCCGCACAGGCCGATGTGCAGCGGTCGATCAAGGAGCCTCGGCTTGATGCGGATGCGAATGTAATGGGCACCATCAATGTACTTGAAGCTTGCCGCAAAGCTGGGGTCCGTAAGATTGTGTTTGCTTCGACGTCAGGCGTATATGGAGACCTGGAGAAATCTCAGCTGACGGAGGTTGATCCGGTTAATCCAATCTCCTTCTATGCCCTATCCAAGGTGGCAGGCGAGCAATATATCCGCTTATACCACCGCTTCTTCGGCCTGCAGTACACCATTCTTCGTTATGGGAATGTCTACGGTCCGGGTCAGACTGCGAAGGGGGAAGGCGGTGTTGTGGCGGTATTTGGTGACCGCCTGCGTCAAGGTGCTCCGTTTCATATATACGGCGATGGCGAGCAAACCCGGGACTTCATTTATGTCAAGGATGTGGTTGAAGCAAACCTCGCCTCCATTCAACACGGGGACGAGAGTGTTCTACATGTTAGCACCGGAACCGGCCATACCGTCAATTCACTCGTCGATCACATCAGCAGACTGCATTCTGACCGCATTGATGTTCACTATTTGCCCGCGAAGAACGGCGATATTCTGCACAGCTGCCTGAATAATGAGAGGACCCGGGCATTGCTGCAGTGGAGTCCGTTATTTAGCCTGGAAGAAGGCATGGAAGAAACCTACCGCCACTGGCTTCGCACATCCTCGTTTAGCCAATAAACGGCAGGCGACCAAACATAAAAGCAGCCTTATTCCTCGTTAAACCGCGGAGGCATAAGGCTGCTTTTATGCGTACATTTAACATCAAGGGGTTTACAACCCTATCGATTGAAGCAGGCCGGCAAAATTCATCGCATAGATATGCGGATTGAAATGCTGCTCGACATGTCTCTTCGCCTGGTCTCGAATCTGTTCACGAAGAACAGGTTCCTTCATGAGTTCAAGCGCTTCGGTAACGGCATGGTCAATGTTTCCGAGCACATAAAACTTGCCTGTGTAGTTATGATGAACGGAGGTGGATACCCCATCCGAATCGGTTGTCAACACCGGGCAGCGGCAGCTCATCGCCTCAAGCACCGCATAAGGTGCTCCCTCTACCTTGGAAGTGCAGCACAGAAATCCGCCTGAGTCTCCAATAATTGAATAGTAATAAGGCATCTCGGCATTAGGCACGTTGGACCGAAGGGTTAAACGATCCGACAGGCCTAATTCATCAATGAGTAATAGGAATTGCTCCCTTTCTGCCGGCTGGCTGAGCTCACTATCCTCGAACATCCACATTTGGAGATCAGGAACATGCCCCTTAAGCGCATGCCCGACATGAAGAAACTCTCGCCAATTCTTGTTATCCTCGATCCGTCCAAGCCATGCCATTACAGGGCTTGAGGGTCTCGGATAAGAATGGTACGTGAACCGTTGACTATCAAAACAATTGTTGAAATGAAACTGCGGCTTATGCGGATACAGCTCCTGGAACAGAGCGGCAATATGCGGGGTATTGGGATTGAGCAGCGCGTCAGCATATTCATTCACATATGGAACTGCCTGTGCAAGCTGCGCATGGGCAACGCTCTTGGGTCCATACCCTTGAATCTCCAGCACGAATTTCCCTTTGAACCCCAGCATTCGAAAGCGCGGGAAACTGGCGTGATCCGTCGTAACGACGATGACGTCAAAATTATTCGAATCCAAGATGTGCTTGATCTCGATGTCATTGCGGGTGACGTAGATGGGGAAGTCCGCAGCATTCTGCATGCCGGACCCCCAGTTATAATACAGGCAATGCGCCTCGATTCCGGCTAGTCGCAGTGCACGGCATCGCTGTCTGTTTAATGTCTCGACCCCCCCGCTCGGCACATAGTAGACGAACAGCACCTTCATGTCGCACCCCTCCCCTTATTCAATCACTTGAAAATCAGAATGTGAGTAGACGGCCACAAGCTGTCCCTCATTCTTGGCATGTAAGGTAACCAGCGTAGTGAACGCGTAGTTAATATTGGTCACAAGCAGAAGGCTGAATGCCATATTATGGTTCGTGATATTGGGAACATTCACTGTATTTCCAACTGCGACATGAGTCAGTCCGACATAATAGACTCCATGGGGGTGGTATCCATGTATGAGGACATCAAAATCTTCAGTTCCTGCATTGGTAATCGTTAGATCCACCGACTGGATATACCGCGCATCAATTTGACCATACTCCACTGCATCTAAACGAAAGATGGACATTTCATTCCCTCCTGGCTATGGCAGCATCATTAATATCAGGTTATGTAACTACCTCTTCGCGTGTAAGGGCATATCCATAGTGACGATCATCCAATTGTGAGTTACTTGATCCCTGGTCCAAGCCAAATCTTTCAAATTCGCATTTAATATAATGTAAGCACATCTAAAGAAAGGATCGGTGACAAGGGATGTTGAGCCTCCAAGATATCAAAGGCCCCTACCATGCGATATTCAGTTTGGGAAACAACTGTTTGCCGGGTATTGAGCTAAGAGAACACGGTTTGCGCAGATTTGCCGGACCTATCGATTGGATGGGTACTCCGGTGCTGCCTCAAATATCAAGAATGCTTCGCAATCGGTTTGAAGGCATGCTGGTGTATTCCAACTTACTCATGGTTAATCAGGCTAGTGAAGAGCTGTATAATATCTGGGATCAAGAATACGACCTCTATCTTAACCATGATTTTTATGTGCATAACAATTTCCCTCCCGATCTGCTGGGGTATCCGGATGTTAAGGTTAAATATGATCGTAGAATTGCCAGATTTCTGCAGACGTTGGGAAGCGGGGGCCGCATTCTCTTTATCCGAACCGATTCCAGCCGCGAGGATATTAAGGAATTGGTAGATTCTTTGAAACAACTATGCTACGGACCTTTCCATGTGCTCGCCGTCAATCATGAACCTGTCCAGGAAATAGAAATGTTGGATTGGAACTTAGAGCATGTTTGCGCTGTAAAAATGCCGAATGTCGATATCTGGTTCAGCAACCGCTTTCGCTGGAGTTTTCTGTTCCAAGGCATGTATTTGATCTAACTTCATAACACGAGATTCGGATCGAATCATCACATGTTCCCTTCTCCATACGACAATGGCAGACCAATATTAAAACTTGGTCTGCCATTTGACATAGGTTCTTAAACATAGTTTACCGGTTCATCCGGGAGCTTGTAATCTTTCGGAAGCGACTGAAATATTCGGTTCCAAATAACATAATCGACCAATACGTCCGGAGTGGATCTTTGATTGACAAAAATCCTGTTGTACAAATCACTCATTACGTTAAAGGCTTGCTGATTCATAAGCTACTCACTCCTTTTTACTGGGATGATTTCTGGGCGATGGCGCCGTAGTATATGTTCAGCATACGTTCGATCATTAGATCCATGGACCAATGCTTATAGGCGAACGTCTTGGCGTTATCACCCAGAAATTTTCGATAATCCTCATCTCGGAGCAGCAAATTGAGGTGCTGGGCCGTGCTTCCCGGATCTCCTACAGGGGCTAACAATCCCGTGAAACCGTGAGTTACCATTTCGGGCAATCCCCCTGCGGTCGATACGACGCTCGGGAGACCTGCCATTTGGGCTTCCATAACCGAGTACGGCTGGTTATCTTGAATGCAAGTATGGACAAAGATATCCGATTGGCTGAGCAGCCCCGGAACGTTGTCATGCTGTCCAAGGAATAACACCTCATGCTGCAGACCCGACCTTATGGCCTGCTCTTCCAGTTGCCCTCGCATGGCGCCATCCCCTACAATCCAGCACACCCAGTCGTTTCGCATCCGCTTGAGAATAGCAAGGGATTCAAGCAGCACATGAATCCCCTTCACGAACACCAATCTGGCCGGACAGATAATGACCTTTTTCCCAGGTGGTCGCCGATGTGACGATCCCGCTCTATATTTTGCCTGAAACGCTTCAGCGTCCAGACCATATTGAAACACCGTTATCCGATAATCAGGTACCCCGCAATCGCTCATAAGAACATTCTTGGACCATTGATTAGCCGTAATCGTTAAATCAGAGGACAAGGCCGCATGATACTCAATGGCTGGAAAATAACGCCAGGCGGGACTTCCTTCATTAACGCCTTGTGCAGGATTATTTCGAAATATGTCCTTCATCTCACGTGCGACAGAGCCGTGGATATGCGATACAAGTGGCGTGCGCTTGGGTTTTACCCTACTTAAAGAGCGTGTCGAAAAACTATCCTGTGTATGAATGATATCGTATTGCTCCAGCCCGAAATAGGCTGCCGCCAGCTCCATACAGTAACGCTCTAGCTCATAAAAGCGTATCGCACTATGCTGATTCAAACCAGGAGCCGTCTGCGGATCAAGCTTTGCCTCCAGCATGGGCAGCAAAACTTCTTTGGCTAGTTCCTTCCTTTGGTTGACAATATGGATTTTCTTGTAATCCGGACTGTTTCCGAGCAGATCAACTTCATGACCCAGCTGTTCAAGACGTTTCTTGAGCTCCTGCATGAAGTTATATACTCCGCCAACATGAGGGAGTAGCCAATGGGTTGCCAGTAGTATTTTCATGGTATCCCCCATTATCGGCCAAGCTGAGCCAAATGCTCAAGTACATGGCGGTAATTGTTTTTCACCATCTCATATTCTGGAAGAATTCTCGCTTGATGACGGACCGTACCCATCTGGGAATGTACCCGATACATCGTAAGCATATCCGGTATGAATCCAAAAGAAGCTCCGCTCATTAACAGACGGATCCAAAGATCGAAATCATGAGTGTAGGGAAGCTGTGGATTAAATAGACCTACCCGGTGAAGCCAGTCTTTCTTCATAATGACCGTGCAGCCGTTAATCGGATTGGAATACGTGAGCTGACGGGCCAAATCTGCATGAGACGCCATGGGAATCCCTTCGTACGGCGTTGTCACCCGGTTGTGCTCATCAATGACGCAAAAACCGGTATACGTGACATCGAGTCCGCTGCTCAGCATATACGACATCTGCCGCTCAATCTTTTGGGGGACATAACGATCATCCGAACTGAGCCAGGCAATATAATCACCGGAAGCATGCAAAATGCCATGATTCAAGGCGCTGGCCGTTCCGCCGTTACTCTTGCCCATATAGTAGACTCTGTTCATGTAGGGTGCGATCAGATGTGAATATTGAGTTGACCCATCATCTACGACAATGATTTCTACGGCAGGGTACGTTTGTTGTACCGCACTTTCCAATGCTTGCTGTATATACTGGCAGTTATAGAAAGGTATGACTATCGTAACCGTCGGCATCATCCCCTGTCTCCTCCTTCTGCCTAACTTGATATATGATCTCAATACATATCATGGGTTAGTACACCATATGCAGTGCACTCGCATTCCGAAAGGGACCCCTGTCCCCTGACATTTGACCAAATAACAGGCAGACGGCTTTTATAGGATGAACGATAGGAACAGCTTCTTGTACATCGTGCGCCCCCCCCCCCTCACTGCACACACAGTACATGGTCCAGCATGCCGGGAGGGCTGTCGACCACATAAAACAAGCTGTCCTCCCGCTTGTCAGCTGGGAGAACAGCTTCTGAAACCATGCGATATTAAATTAGAAAAACAAGCGGAGCCCCACCAAAGTCAGGATCCCGACAATGACGGTGGCAAACAGGCTTTTTGTGAGAAAAGCGGTTAGGAAAGCGGGCACGGCTGCAATCAATTCTAGTGAATGCCCCCCTGGATCTACACGTCCATCCGATAACAGCAGCTCCTGAGCTAGCAGTGCTCCCATGACGGCAATCGGGACATGATCTAACCACCGGATCATCGTCTCGGGAATGCGGAGCTTGCTCAGAATCATAAGCGGCAGAACCCTTGGAATGAGGGTTACGACAGCACAACCGATAATCAATATTGCGATAGGCCATCTTATTTCCATCGTTCGATCACCATCCCTGCAGTAGCCGCAACCACAATCGCGACTATGACCGCCGCGCTTCCCGGCATAACTGTACTGACAGCTACCACTGAGACGGCGGCAGTCATAACCACCATGAAATCAAGTTTATACTTCTTCCGGCTGATCCATTGCAGAGCCAGCAATCCGATAAACATCCCCGGCAATGCAAAATCAAGGCCAAACTTCTCCGGCTCGGGGATCCACTCCCCGACTAAACCGCCTGCTACATTGGCTGCGCACCAGAACAGATACGCCGTAATATTCAGGCCGACCATCCATTTATAGCCGAGTTTTTTCTGCTCGGTGGCCTTGGCTGCCGCTACACCAAATGTCTCGTCGGTTAACAGGGAACCGATGAAGAAGCTTTTGCCCGAAGAAAGACCTTTAAAGTAAGGAGCAAGCGCTGCGCTTAACAGCAGATGCCTGGCATTCACGAAAAATATCGTTACTATGATCGATAGGATCGGGCTAGCAGCCGCTATCATCCCTGCCGCAATAAATTGCCCGGAGCCCGCATAGAGCAGCAGCGAAATGAGCGCGATTTCGAGCAGGGTGAAACCTGCGGTGCGCTCGACAACACCTGCCGCAAAACCGATGCTTAAGTAGCCCAGGAGGGTTGGAATACAATCTTTGAAGCCTTGAAGATAGGTGTTTCCCTGGCTCCCCTCCATACTAGCGGAGAGCCGTTCTGACTTGATGCTCATCTGTGTTCGATTCCTCTCTCACTCTACAATTCTATTTTTAATTACTATGAATTCTTCCCGCCGCCTTGTCAACGCTGTTACACCATTTTCTCATCAAAAAAAGCGCCCCAGGAATGCTGCTCATTCGCCAGGAACGCTTTTTCATTCGGTTTATTAGCTGCTTAAGGCTTTAAGATGACTTTGATACAGCCATCCTTCCGCTCATTGAAGATATCGTAGCCATGGGCAGCCTTCTCCATCGGAAGCCGGTGTGTGATGATATCCGAAGGGTCCACAGTTCCTTCTTTCAACATTTGATAAAGGCGCGGCATGTAATGAATGACCGGTGCCAGCCCCATTTTTAACGTTATGTTCCGTTCGAACAGTTCTCCAAGCGGAAAGGCATTATAAACAAGCCCGTATACGCCAGTTAGCTGGATGGTCCCGTATTTGCGAACCATAGACACAGCCATGCGGAAAGCACCCAAGGAGCCTCCCTGCAGCTTCAGCATGCTGCCCAGCATTTCAGCAGGGGTCCGTTTGGCATCCAGACCAACACAATCAATGACAACATCTGCGCCGCCCTTGGTGATCTCTCGGATATAACTCTCCATTTCGGGGATCTTCTCAAAATTGTAGGTTTCCACGTGATTGGTTCGTTTCGCATGCGCGAGCCTGTAATCCACATGATCAATTGCAATCACCCGCTTCGCGCCTTTTAGCCAGGCAAACTTTTGCGTTAGCAGTCCAATGGGACCGCAACCCAGAACGACCACGACATCGCCTGGTTTAACCCCTCCGTTCTCCACGCTCCAGATGGCTGTGGGCAGCGCATCGGAGAGCATGAGCAGCTTCTCATCTTCCATCTCGGCGCTCTCAGGTATAACAAAGGGCATGGAATTCCCGTAAGGAACCCGCAAAAGCTCTGCTTGCGCACCTTGAAAACCGCCGTACGCATCACTATATCCAAAAAAACCGCCGGTATTCTTGCCCACATTCGCATAATCGCATTGGCTCTCCATGTGATTCTGACAAAACAGGCATTTTCCGCAAGATACAATAAAAGGAATGATCACACGGTCTCCCACTTTGACCCTGCTTACTTCAGGACCTGCGTCCACCACGATGCCCATCGGCTCATGGCCGATAATGTAATCATCGTTCAGCTGTTTTAATCCACCGTTGTATAAATGCAAATCCGATCCGCAGATGGCCGTGGTGGTAACTCGAATCAGGACATCGTCGCTGTGCTGTAGAACGGCGTCCTTCATATCCTTTACTTGGATCCGATGTCTGCCTTGATAAGTGACTGCTTTCACACTCGAAACCCCTTCTAGAGTCGATATCCATTTTTGTAAGGATTTGACTTTTTTAGGTTCAGTGTGCGCCATTTCAACCAGAACTACTCCGGCAGAGCAAAAATAAAGCGAAGTTCACCCCAGCGCTTCGGGTTGAAGGTCTACAGGCTGCTTTTTCGATTTCCCGACTTTCAAGAATAATACCAGCCCTAACAGCACGAGCGCCCCCCCTGCCGCCTGCAGGGAGTTCATCGACTCATTCAGCAGGAGAAAAGCCAGTAAACTCGCTCCAACCGGCTCTCCAAGAACGCTCATCGATACGGTGGAGGCTGTGGCATACTTCATCAGCCAATTGAATAATAGATGGCCGAATACCGTTGGCACGACAGCCAATAAAGCAAATATTCCCCACTCTCGTCCGGAATACCCCGTCATCGGAATGTTCATTCCCACGTTATACACCGCCAGTACGGAGGCCGCTACTGCAAAGACAAGCCAGCTGTATAAGAATGAAGGCAGACGCCGCAGCAGCAATTGACCCAGGAGCATATGCACGGCGACCGCAGCCGTCCCCAGCAGAGACATGATATCACCAGTCAAATGCCCCTTGCTCCCACTGAGTCCGCTGCTCCCAATGAGAAGGAATACGCCGAGGAAAGCGATCGCCATGCCGCCGATTGCCGCCAGCGATGTTTTCTCCTTAAACCAGAAGTAAGCGCCTATCATCACAAACACCGGCTGAAGGGCAAGGATAATTGTAGAGCTGGCTACACTCGTCCACTTCAAGGAGCCCATCCATAACAAAAAGTGCAGGGCCAGCATCGAACCGGATAGAAGAAGAAGCAGCAGTTCAGAACGCTTCAACGATTTGATAGCCGGCGCATATTTGCCCGCGAAGGGCAGCATGATCAGGAACGTAATCACCAGTCTGTACATCGCTTGAATGGATACGGGACTGGTAGACCATTTGACGAATATGGAGGAAAAAGAAATAGCGATGATGCCGATAAACAGAGGGATAAATACAGGGATCGGTGCTCGGTTCGAATTCATGATGGTTAAATGATTCACCTTTCGTGTTATATTAGAGAATGATTTCAAAATTAAACTTTCGGAAAAGGATAATTGGCATGAAAAAGAAAGACCTTCGCAACCAAATGACCCCTCCCAAATTTCTGGCAATCGGCTTTGCTTCGATTACACTGATTGGGACATTCCTGCTCAAACTTCCCATCGCTACGGCGGACGGAACTTCTACCCCAATCGTAGATGCTCTCTTCACTGCGGTTTCCGCCATCAGTGTAACGGGTTTAACCGTTGTGGATACAGGTACCCATTGGTCCATATTTGGACAAATTGTCATGCTCATGCTCGTTCAGCTTGGCGGATTGGGCTTTATGACCTCAGCCACCTGGATTGCATTGATGTTCAACCGCAGAATCTCGCTTCGGGAGCGCATGATCCTTCAGGAAGCAATGGGACAATACCAAATTCAAGGGATTGTAGACCTCATCCGAAGAGTGCTCGTCTATACGCTGATCATAGAAGGGGCAGGCGCATTATTGCTGACGCTCAGGTTCTCTGCCATCATGCCGCTTTCCGATGCGGCTTACTTCGGCATATTCCAGAGTATTTCCATTTTCAACAATGCAGGCTTTGACCTCTTTGGCCAAATTCACGGACCCTTCTCAGGATTTGCAACCTATGTAGCGGATCCTTTTGTCAATATTATTCTCATGCTTTTGATCTTCCTTGGAGGAGTCGGCTTTATCGTCATTTTTGATCTTATTGAATATCCGAAATGCAAGAAACTGTCTCTTCACTCCAAGGTTGTATTAACCGTAACGTCACTATTAATCGTAATTGGGGCTGTCATGATCTTTATTCTGGAGCATGGCAATCCCAAAACATTAGGGCCGCTTTCATACCCTGTAAAAATCATGGCTTCCTTATTCCAATCGATCACTCCCCGTTCCGGTGGCGTCAGCACCTTGGATATCGCGAGTCTGGAGCAATCCTCCCAGTTCTTCATGATTCTCCTGATGTTCATCGGGGCAGCTCCCGGATCAACGGGAGGCGGAATTAAGGTGACTACTTTCGCCGTACTCATCGGTGCCGTCGTTACGATGATCCAGGGAAAACGGGATGTTGTTCTCTATCGCAATCGAATCTCCCAAGCCCTGGTTTACCGTTCCATTACACTAACGATTCTATCGTTGCTGCTATTGGTGGGAGCTTCCATGTTTCTGTCCATTACGGAATCTGGCGAATTCTTAAGAATTCTGTTCGAAGCCGTATCCGCGTTCGGTACAGCCGGGTTATCCATGGGACTTACAACCGAGCTGTCCGGGGTTGGCAAGGTGACCATTGCCTTGCTCATGTTCCTTGGCCGGTTAGGTCCGCTAACCCTTGCTTATGCGCTTAGCCGCAAGAATAATAAAGAACTGTACCGCCATCCGGAAGGCCGGATTACGATTGGTTAATTGTACTCCTCCCCTGTCGGAACATTTCTTGCGATTATCGAATGTGGTCAGCTTACCTGAAAGCTTATACAATCTTAAACAAACCGTACACTTCCCCCTTCCATGGGAGGCGTACGGTTTGTTTCATTGGAATACATATCCAAAATCGACTTATTCGCCGAACTCACTGGCATCGATGGCAGCATCCAGCAAGTCATCAAACAATTCGTTGTCGGCTTCAATCCGCTCGTCAATCTGAAGAAACTGCTCCTCGATTCCAGGCTCGCCAGCGAAGTTCAAGCTGTAGTCCCAGTCCCGGCCATTCTTGCTCAGGAAAGTGATCTCGTAGGCTGATGCATGTCCATCTATAGAAAATACGGTATATCCTACGAACTGATCGCTATCATCCCGCTTCATATCCGCACGCTCGATTCGGACTTCTGACACGTTTTCACGCTCCTTCTTTACGTTGTAAAGCACTCACAAGACTCAGTATATCACTTTTCCTGGCAGCTGATTATTGTTTTTCTTATACGCCTTGATCTAGTATAATATGGGTTGGTAAATTAAATTGCATTGGAGGGTACCAAATGTCCGATTTCAATACATACTTGGACAAATATGCCGAGTTGGCTGTAAAGGTTGGAGTTAACATACAAGAAGGACAAACCTTAGTGGTTCATGCTCCTGTGGATTCCGCCGAATTTACTCGCTTGATTGCCAAAAAGGCATACGAAGCGGGTGCCCGCCTGGTTAAGATCCTGTGGACCGACGAAACGATAACAAGACTTCAATTCGAAAAAGCTGCGGATGACGTCTTTACCGAGGCGCCGAAATGGTATGCCGGCGAAATGACGGAATTGGTGGAGAACGGCGCAGCCATTCTGCACGTGCTTGCCGAAAATCCCGACCTGCTCAGCGGCATTGATTCCGAGCGTATCGGAAACTTCTATAAAGCGCGCGGTGAAGCATTGAAGACCTATCGCGCTTATCAGCAGTCCGACAAGTTTAGCTGGTGTCTGATCGCTGTGCCTTCAGCAGCTTGGGCAGCCAAGGTGTTCCCGGATGTGCCGGAATCCGAACAAGTCGGCAAATTGTGGGATGCCATCTTCCACACCGTGCGTGTGGATCAGGATAACCCGGTTGAAGCCTGGAACAAGCACCTCGAAGTGCTTGAAGCGAAATCCACCGTATTGAACGCTAAGAAATACAAGAAACTCCACTATATCGCACCGGGAACCGATCTTACCATCGAGCTGCCGGAAGGGCATATTTGGGCGCAAGGCGACAGCATCAACGAACGCGGACATTCCTTTGTGGCTAACATGCCAACAGAAGAGGTATTTACCGCTCCGCTCAAAACAGGCGTCAACGGAATCGTACACAGTACGAAGCCTTTGAGTTATGCCGGAAACATCGTGAACAATTTCTCCCTTACTTTTGAAGAAGGTAAAGTGGTCAGCTTCACGGCAGAGCAAGGTTATGAAACCCTTGAGCGTCTCCTGAACATGGATGAAGGTGCCCGTTATCTTGGAGAAGTGGCGCTGGTGCCGCATCAATCCCCGATCTCGGAGTCCAACATCCTGTATTACAATACGTTGTTTGATGAGAATGCCTCCAACCACCTTGCACTCGGCAGCGCTTATGCTTTCTGCTTGGAAGGCGGAAAAGATATGAATCAGGAGCAATTGATTCAAAGCGGTCTCAATACGAGTGTAACCCATGTTGATTTCATGATCGGCTCCGGCGACATGGATATTTACGGAGTGACGGCGGATGGCAAGGAAGAACCGGTATTCCTGAAAGGAAACTGGGCATTTTAAGAAACGGGACAGCATAAAGCAGCTATTTCATATGAAGTAGCTGCTTTCTTGAACTTTTCCGGCCTTTAATTGACCCGAGGTTGATTTACAAACGGAAAAATTGTGTCATAATCAAGAAAGCGCATCAAATTACTTATTGATAGCATAAAGGAATTGGAGGGGCTCTCATGTCCAGCTTTGAACAAAAAATGGAACGCTACGCGGAGCTTGCAGTCAAGGTGGGTGCTAATGTGCAGCCGGGACAAACGCTCGTCGTTAACGCGATGATCGATGCTGCACCGTTGGTACGTCTTATCGTGAAGAAAGCTTATGAAACGGGTGCCAAGCAAGTAAAGGTGAACTATAGTGATGAAGTTGTGAACCGGATACGGTACGATCTGGCACCAGACGAAGCTTTTCTGGAGCCGCCGACATTTTATGCGGAGGAAGTAACCGAGCTTGCCGAGCAAGGGGCTGCTTTCTTGACCATTCTCTCCTCGAACCCTGATCTGCTTAAAGGCGTTGATCCGGAGCGTATTTCCAATTACCAGCGTACATATGGCGCCGCTATGGCGAAATACCGGCAATATCAGCAAGCCGATAAAATGAGCTGGACCGGAATTGCCTATGCTTCCCCTGATTGGGCTGCCAAGGTGTTCCCTGACGTTCCGGCCGAGCAGCAGGTGGATAAAATGTGGGATGCGATATTCCACGCGGTCCGCGCGGATCTCGATGATCCCATTGGTGCATGGGAAGAGCATATCACGACCCTCCAGCACAAATCGGATGAGCTCAATGCCAAGAAATATCATAAGCTCCGCTTCACTTCACCAGGGACGGATCTTACGATCGAGCTTCCGGAGGGACATATCTGGGCCCAAGCGGGCAGTCACAACGAGAAAGGCGAGCGTTTCGTTGCCAACATTCCGACGGAGGAAGTGTTCACCGCTCCGCTCAAAACCGGTGTGAACGGCACCGTACGCAGCACGAAGCCTTTGAGCTACGGCGGCAACATCATCGACAATTTCTCGATCACGTTCGAGAATGGCCGCATCGTCGATTTCTCCGCGGAACAAGGCGAAGATACCTTAACCCGCCTGATCTCCATGGATGAAGGCTCGCATTATCTTGGCGAGGTTGCCCTTGTTCCTTATCGCTCCCCGATCTCGGAAAGCGGTATTTTGTATTACAACACACTGTTTGACGAAAATGCCTCCTGTCACCTGGCCATCGGCAGCGCGTATGCCTTTAACCTTGAGGGCGGCAAGACCATGACGTCCGAACAGCTTCAAGCTAGCGGTCTGAACACCAGCATTACCCACGTTGACTTCATGATGGGCTCCAAAGAGCTTCATATTACCGGAATCACTCATGATGGCAAAGAGGAGCCTGTATTCATCGACGGCAATTGGGCCTAAACCGCTACAATTTCGTTATCTGCTGGATAAGCACATCCGATAATAAGATCGGAAATATGCAACAGAGCAGTCTTTTAATCAGAGGCTGCTCTGTTTTTTTCATAATGGACCTTCTAGCCCCTTCCCTTCCCGATGCAACTTCAACCCTATTTCGATTAATACCGATAGAATCCCGAGCATATGATGAAGAGATGGACGCGTATCTAAGATTGCCATGTAAACTCATACGCTAATGTGCTTCAACCACATGACTTCATAAGAATCTACCCGTTCCCGGGAGCAGTCTTTAGAGTCGGCTGTTATTAGAATTAATAGGGCTTTTTCACCCGATATGTTGTAAAATGATGAGAGAAATAGGATGGTTACACCAGAGAGGGGATTATCGCGTGTCCAACCGATTACAGCTCCTCCTTGCAGCAGATTTCGCTGATCTGAGCGAACCTATTCAGGAAGAAGTCTATTATGAATTTTATGACCTCGTTTATGGACAGATACTGTATGTCGTACGGGATCATGCTGCTGTTGAGGATATCATTCAGGAGTCCTTTATAAAAGTGATTACAAGTAAGCCGAATTTTGAAACCGAAAGCAAGATGCGGGGATGGCTCCGTGTCGTCGCCAAAAACTCAACCATGAATTATTTAAGAAAAAATAAAAAATACCGTAACCAAGTGGATGTCGAGAGTGTTTTTATTAATGAAGACGACGTGGTAGTTTCTTCCACGAACGTCGAACATCAGGTGGAGTCAAATATGCTGGAGGAATCCATCGAGCATTATCTCGACCAATTGAAGCCTGAATACAAACTATTGATTGAGTACCGTTGGAAGCATAGTCTGACGTACAAGGAAATCGCGGAGCTGCTGAATACTCGCGAAGAGATCGTGAAGCAGCGCTTGTTCCGAGCCAGAGAATCCGTAAAGAAAATGCTGTATAGAGAGTGGGGTGAATTGGATGAGCAACGAAAAATACGATGATTGGTTTGATGAGGCCTTTGATGAAGCCTTTGATCGTGCAGCTTCACGTTCCTCACTCCCTACTGACATTGAATCCAAACGACAATCCTGGCAGCAGGTTCAGCAGCAAATCAAACAGGTACACAAAAAGAAACAGCGTCGACGCAATTTTCAGTTAGCCGGAGTCATCGCAGCATCGATGGCCTTTGGTGCATTGATATTCTCTCCTTTCTCTGTAACTCAAGCGGTAACACCGGTTTATCAGGAGATCAAGGATTGGGGAAATGGTGTGGTGACCCAAATTTTCGGTATGCGAGAGCCTGTTGATAAGAGCAAGGCATTAACGGCACCCCCACCGGAGCAGGGAATAGAGCCCGAAGGGTATGTACCGCCAGCTCAATTAGTGGAAACCGAATATATTACTTTCACAGATAAGGATGAATCTCTGACAGAATCGCAAAAACGCGCACCATTTAAAATACCAAAAATCAATTATCTTCCGGAAGATTACAAATTCTATGAGGCAACAGCATTAATAACGGATGAAAATCCAGCTTTTGAAGAGCTTCATCTTCATTATAAAAATTCGGAAGAAAAGTTTTTCCATATACATCTTATCGGGATGACATTTGGTAAAATGATCAATCTCAATGGGGATATTAAGAAGACGATTATTCTTGAATCCGGAGCAAAAGCCTATTTAACCGAGACTAACCTTCGCTTCTTATACGATAATGATCAAGTGATTGTATCCATTAGCGGCTTCTTCACAGAAGAAGAATTCATAAAAATTGCAAACAGCATACAATGATTTTTTAGATGATCTAAAAAAGAACAGGTTGTTTCCAATAAAATGGTTGAAGACAGGCTTAAGGGCTGGTCTTCGACCTTTTTGTTCCATGGCTGCCACACAGATCAGCAGATGACGGGCCAGCGATGGGTGAAACGATTCCTGTACGAAGCGTCTTTCTACGCAAAAAAAGAGGGTGCCCTGCAAGATCTAGGATCTTGCGAGGCACTCCCTTCATAAATCCAAATTCGTATTATTGTGCCACCAATATCGAGCTCGTGTGATAAGTTCCTTCTTCATATGTACCGCTCTCTTTGACCCAGTGAATCGTCTTGGCCCGATAATAATAACCCGCCTGCACACTAAAAGTTTTGCTTCCGCTCAGAGAGGCCCTACTTGTTCCGTTATCGTATGAAGCTCCCGAATCAACCCAAGCGGAGCCCGTCCAGCGTTGAAGAACATAATTGATTCCCAGAGAATCTACAGCTTGAGAAGCACTGGTAGTGGCGCTAATCCCTACTTGAGTACTGCTTACTTTCCCTATCGAAGAAAAATAATCCATCAAATATTTATTGGCTAACGTGTTGAGAGAAGAATTCAGGTTCATTTCCACCGGAGGCGGAGTCGTTAACGCACCGGGTGCAATGTCTGTAGCCGAATCCGCGTAAGCCCCTCCTGCCAGAGATAAACTTAATAGAACACTGACTGCAACCGCTGAAGCTATACGTTTAGGACTGCGTACTTTTGACATCATATCACCTTTCTTTCAATGTAATAGGAACATCCATATTTTAACACGCAGTGACAGAACAAAAGTATCTAATTCTTCATGGATTGATATATTTTTTGAAACTTTTCTGCAAATAAAAAGAAGCCTCGACATATTATGTCGAGGCTTCTTCTAATATCCAGTTTACGCACCTGCTTCTTCCTGAATCAGCTGCTGCTGCTGCCTGATCAGACGAATCCGCGAGATCCGTTTATTCTCGGTCTCCTCAATCACAAAGCGATAATCCTCATACATGACGGATTGACCTTTGTGTGGGAGCAGCACCTCAAGACGCGAGGACAGCCATCCACCGATCGTATCATAGTCTTCTGTATCCACGTTCAGACCAAATTGGTCATTAATTTCATCGATCAGCATCAATCCATCAATGGAGTATTCATCCTCCCCCACCTTTTCAATGCCCGGACGCTCTTCGTCAAACTCATCTTGAATTTCACCGACGATTTCTTCCATGATGTCCTCCAGGGTTACGAGTCCTGAAGTCCCGCCGTATTCATCAATTAGAATGGCAATTTGCGTCTTGCTCCGCTGCATTCTTCGCAGCAGATCGCTGATCTTGATCGACTCAGGAACAGCAATGATCGGGCGAATCAAGGAAAGCTGGTCGCGAACGAAGCCGCGCATCAGATCTTTAATGTGAATAAAGCCAATGATATGATCCTTGTCTTCGTCACAAATCGGATAACGGGTTCGCATCCCCTCGCTTGCGATCTTTAGATTTTCTTCCAATGAAAGATTGTTGTATAAGCAGATCATTTCTGTTCTTGGGATCATGATCTCCCTTGCTGTCGTATCAGCAAATTCAAAAATGTTGTCTACCAACACCATATCCGTACTATCCATCAGGCCGCTCTCACTGCTCTCTTTCATCATATCCCGCAGTTCTTCCTCGGTATGAACATTCCGTTCAACCACCGGTTGCATCCGGAATAGACGGAGAACATTATTGGAGAGCCCATTGGCAAACCAGATAAACGGGAACATCATCGTGTAAAACACCCGCAGTGGGCCTGCTGATAGCAGCGCAATTTGTTCCGCCTTACGAACAGCCACCGTCTTGGGCGCCAATGCACCAAATACAATGTGCATAAGTGCAATCAGGATGAAGGCAATTACCAAGGACACGGCATGAACGGCTGTATTGCTCCAGCCTATGCCATGAAACCAAGGCGTAATCATGGCGGATATCGTTCTTTCGCCAATCCATCCGAGTCCAATGGACACGATGGTAATACCAAACTGGCATGCGGATATATATCCGTCCAGGTTCTTCAGTATGTTCTGCGCAAATTTTGCACGTCTATGTCCTTCTTCGACCAGAGCGTCAATACGGCTGCTTTTCACTTTAACGAAAGCTAATTCAGCCGATACAAAAAATCCATTTAACAGGACGAGAATCAATACCAAGGTTAAACTTATCAAACTCGGTAAGGGGTCACTCAATCGATCTCCTACCCGCCATACAGCATGCTATGACGAATAGGAACACCTCCTTCGGTTATTAAAAATGTGTGGTGCCATCAAGCATAACAGCGTGTTCGGACTACGCATCAACTTCCCAATGGTCTCATCTCCTTGTCTTATTCCGACTTAATCAAGCTATATAATTAATTATATAGTACTACGATACACAGTCAAACGTTGTCTTATGACATTAATCAGCGTTGTTATAAGCTTTAATTTGATTCTCAGCCGTTAGCACTCGTTTTTCAATGAATTGATATATTCTATGAATAAACATTCAAAATGTTAATAGAATACGATGAATCCGCACGCGTTGGATGGAATAAATCGCATGACATTGAATATTTCAAAGTATAACATAAAGAAATAACCCTCGTTTACGCCTGAGTAAACGAGGGTTTTTTATGCAATCGGATCGATTATCTAGCCGTTGGTGGCGGATTGCCGATAACACCTGGATATTGATAATGAAGCGGCTCGTCGAACACGACATAATCCAGGTTTACCATCAGCAGGATGATACGGCGGCCTGTCGACCGTTCGCTGATAATGATATGATCGCGTCCAGCAGCTTCGACCACACCTGTGAACACCTTGGCATTCCATTGCGAATTGTTTTCATAGGTCATGTAGAAGGTTCCCTGTTTGCCCAGATTCAGTCGTAGAATATTCTCTACATAGGATTGTTCGAATTGCGGGGCGGGAACAACGGTGCCTCCTGGAGTCATTGGGCTTCCGCTAGGCACCTGCGGTGGAACGTTCGCCGTATAACCAGCCGTCCCGCGGTTCGGCACTCCCGGATAACGGACTCCATTCATGAAGTTCACAGGTGGCACACCTTGATTGTACATAAGTAATTTCCTCCTTTAATTTATAACTCCCGCCTAAGCGGTTGTATAACATGAATCAAAAAACGGACGGGCAATCGGCATATGTCGGGGTGAAGAAACAGTGTGCTTTGAATCGGCCTGTGTTCTGCTGATTGTACCAGGTTGCCGGGCAATCTCCTGCCGGCCGGAAAAACCACAGCGCGTTGCTAGCCGGCCATATGCGTTCCCCATTAATGACCCTTTGGGCTAGCCGACGATCCCGATCCCTGGCTCGTTGATAAAAATAGCCTTTCTGTGTTGCTTCAAAACCACCCGGGCTCTGAAAAACCATATCGTTCATGCTGCGGATGTTTCGAAAATCCAGGCAGTTGCCCAATATCCGGTTCACTCCGACATTCCCGACCATGAGCATGCCCTGCTCGCCTTCGCCTTCTGCCTCTGCGCGGATCAATCTTGCCAGAAGATCCACATCATTCGAATTCGCTTTGATGACTGCCACAGAGTTCCCCTCGCTTCCTTAAGATCACTTTGTATTTGTATGTGCATTCGCCCATAAATGTGACTATGTGAAGAGAAAAAAAGTTCCTTACCGCGGTCCAGCGCGGTAAGGAACTTTACGCTTCCTGTTTCTATTCATGACTGCACAGCATGATCGGAATAAACATATCTGAACGTATACTCTCCTGAGCCCGCTTGAATCACAACACCCGCTTCACCATCACGTGCAGATTGAATCCCTCTCGCTTCGTCTAGAGGTATCGCCTCTCCTTCTGTAACGCTTGAAGCATTAAAAACGCCTGGCAGTCGGATCTCCGCTGTTGTATTAGGCGGGATGGTTACCTCTAATTGAAACTCTCCACGACTTTCCAATCTCCAACTTGACCGGACGGATCCGTACAGCGTATCGATCACGCCTTCAGCCCATGTCAATCCTTCGCCCGGCACGGGCGCAATCACGATATGCTTATAACCCGGCGCTTCCTCCACGGTTTGTATGCCGGCAACCGTACGATACAGCCACTCGCCAATGGCTCCGTAAGCATAATGATTAAATGAATTCATATCCCGGCTCCAGAAGCTGCCATCTTCCTTAATACCGTCCCAATGCTCCCATATCGTGGTGGCGCCTTTCGTAACCGGGTACAGCCAAGAAGGATAATCCCGCTGCAGCAACAGCTTATAGGCCGCGTCATGCATGCCATGCTGACTCAATACATGGTTAATATAGGGTGTTCCCACAAAGCCTGTCGTTAGATGAAATCTACTCTCCTCCAGCAGCGAATAGAGACGTTTCGCTGCTCGTTTTTCCGCTTCTTCATCCAGCAGCCCAAACATGAGCGCAAGCACATGCGCGGTCTGAGTCGAAGCCGCTAGCCTTCCTGACGGGGTCACGAATTCGTTGCGAAATGCAGCGACCACCTTTTCTTTAAGCTCCGTATACAGGGCGGCATCTTTTTCCTGCCCCAATACGATCGCCGTTTTCCTAAGCAGATCTACCGAATAACAATAAAATGCCGACGCTATGATATCCCGCTCTGTAGCACCCACATAGTCGCCGGATTTCGCATCAAGTCCCAGCCAGTCCCCAAAATGAAAGCCGGTATTCCACAAATACTCATTCTCCCCCTGTGCCTGAATATAGGAGACCCAGCTCTTCATGCTCTTATATTGACGTTCCAATATCCGCTTGTCGCCATAACTGACATATACCGTCCACGGGCATATGACCGCTGCATCTCCCCATGCTGCTGAAGCATAGGCTTCATCGCCAAGCACATGAGGGACAACGAAAGGCACTGCCCCGTCGCCACGCTGCTCTGTAGCCAGATCGGATAACCACTTGGTGAAGAAAGGAGCCACGTTCGCTAGATAGGCCGCCGTTCCAATAAACATCTGTGCATCTCCCGTCCAGCCAAGCCGCTCGTCACGCTGGGGACAATCCGTGGGCACATCCAGGAAATTCCCCTTGAGCCCCCATCGAATATTGCTCTGCAATTGATTAACCATGGGATCTGAGCATTGAAAAGTTCCGGTTTCTTCAAAGTCCGAATGGAGCACAACTGCTTCGAAAACCCCACGGTTCAGCTGCTCCTCCGTGAAACCGTCTAAGCGGACATACCGGAAGCCTTGGAACGTAAACCGTGGCTCATAGGTTTCTTGTCCTCCACCTTTTAACGTATACTGAATGGTTTGTTTAGCGGTCCGGAGGTTCTCCGTATAAAAGTTCCCCTCGGCATCCAGTATCTCCGCATGCTGCAGCGTCACGATAGCACCCTTCGCGCCGGACACGCTAAACCGGACCCAGCCCACCAGGTTCTGTCCGAAATCGAGGACGGTTTCACCTTTGGGTGTAATCAGACATTCAACGGGCTGCACCTTTTGGATGGCTCTTACGGGCTCGTTAATCTGAGGCTTCAGCATGTCAAACCCGTGATCGATCGTTTCGACACCATGCCAATCATTTGAGTTAAAATCTCCTGAGCTGAAGCCTTCCAGCTCCAACCGGGCATCGTAGGTTTCACCATGATAGAGTTCTGACATCGTGATCGGGCCTTTGGCCGACCGCCAGCTTGAATCGGTTGCAATGACTTCTTCGCTCCCGTCTGCATACGTAATATGCAGCTCCAGCAAAAGGGCTAATCGATCCCCATAGATTGCGCTCCGTTCTTCCCATCCCAATTGTCCCCTGTACCATCCATTTCCGAGCCAAGCGCCGATTCCGTTTAGGCCAGCGTTCAGCATATCCGTCACGTCATAGCTTTGCGTCTGTATTGCATGTTCATAACTCGTCCATCCGGGTGTGAAATAACAATCTCCCACCCGCTGCCCGTTCAGTTCCAGTTCATAAAGGCCTAAGGCCGAGGCGTATATTCTCGCCTTCGCAATGGGCGACTTCAAGCTGAAGCTCTTGCGAAGGAGCGGTAGATGAGCAGAGTCGGCTGGTAGCAAAGATCTAGGTGCCGTTATCCATTCCCCTATCCATTTCTCTCCCTGCAGTTTACCCGTCTCCCAATAGGCTGCATCCGACCATTCCGATACCCCCCCGGCTTGATTCCAGACGCGGACTCGATAAATATAGCGCTTACAAGACGATACGCTCCATTCGCTTAATTCCACATGAACCGATTGCGAAGAAGCTACTTTCCCTGAAGTCCAAAAGGGCACAGCAAAACGATCATCATTCGAAACTTCAATCTCATAGGCCGTTTGCCTGAATGCCCTTTCGTCCGAGACCAGCTTCCAACTTAAACGCGGATGCTTCTCGCCGATTCCAATCGGATTATGCTGATACTCACATCGTAAATCCGTAACGCTGAACATAGGCTATCCCTCCGTTCACCTTCATTAAAGGTTATTGCCACAATCAAGTTTTATAGGCCGCAACTCGGGATGTGCGCTTCCCTAACCGTGCCTGTTTCAACTATTATTATAAGTGAACCTGAACGTGGAATTATGGGGATATCGGACAACAATATGAGGCATAACGGACATTCTTTCCCTATTAACGACAAGGAGAATGATGATGAAGCGACCCATGGAAACCTATTATGGAGATACCTTTTTCCAGGATGACACCTTGATGTATGTGAATCGAAACGCGGAGAATTTTACAGGCTCATACCATAACCATGATTTTCTGGAGATTGCTTATATTGCGGAGGGTGAAGGTTTTCATCACCTGGAGAACTCGGTACAGCGCGTACGCAAAGGTCAAATGTTCTATATCCCACTCGGAATATCTCATGTATTCCGGCCCACTTCTGCAAACGGGAAGCCGCTCATCGTGAATAATTGCATTTTCTCTGTACAGCTGCTGCCCAAACTGATTGCTTTTACAACAGGTTCGGATACGGCTGCCTTTTTGAAAGGCATGGAAGATGGCTCCCTAGGGTACCATTCGATTATGGACCGACATGATCGCTTCGAGAGACTCTTTAGCTCCCTCTATGAACAAAATGCCATGCCCGGCAGCGGTTCTGCCGTTTATCTGCACACGCTGCTGCTGCAGCTGATCATTGAGTTCAGCCGTGTCATTGAACATCCGCATACGATGCCTTCGGTGCCGCAGCACCATTCCTTTCAGGATGTCCTTCAATACGTGGAAGTGCAGTACATGCATGAGCTCACTTTGACGCAGCTTGCACATATCAGCGGATTCAGCGAGCGCCATTTGCAGCGGCTGTTCCGCCGATATACAGGCCAGAGCTGGCATCATTATTTGCAAACCGTACGGATTCGAATGAGCCGCGAGCTGCTGCGCACCACCTCGGACAAAATCAGCACGATTGCCGAGAAGGTCGGTTATAAGGACATGCATTCTTTTCACTCCGTGTTTAAACGAAATACAGGACTCACGCCTGGTCAATACCGGAGCGATATTCAGCATTCATAAACGATGGGACTCTCCGGCAAATAATGAAAGCATGATGATCCTGAATACTCGATCATCATGCTTTTTGAATGTACTCCAGCATTTCCATTTCTTATTTGAAGTATTTCGCGTGCTCTTCCGCCCACTCGGCAAACGTTCTTGCAGGACGTCCTGTAATCTGTTCAACCGTTTGATTGACGGTATATGCTTCGATCGGTGGATTCTTGTACCAGTTGATGACGTAATCGATGACGCCCTCATCAACCCCAAGTCCGGCCATTCGTTTACGCTCCTGCTCTTCGGTTAACTGAATAAACTTTACTTCTTTACCGATATAGTGACTAAGAATCTGCACCTTGTCAGGAACCGTTAGCGCCTCGGGACCGGTTAGGGGATAAATTTGGCCCACATGAACGTCCTCCGACAGGACCGCTGCAGCCACCCGTCCGATATCCCGCTCATGGATCGAAGCATTTAACGAATCGCCAAACATATCGCGTACAACACCCTCTGTTCGTATCGATTCTCTCCAGTTCATTACATTGGACATGTAATCGACCGGCTGCAGTTGTGTCCATTCCAGATTACTCGATTCTAGTGCTTCCTCCACCGTTCCTTTCTTTCCGTCCCACAATACGCTGACGCGCTTTACTCCGGCAGCCTCCGCGATTCGGATAATCTCCTCCCCTGTCGTAAGCGGGACGTAGCCTGCTCCTGTCGTGATTAAATGGAGGCCGGTTACACCCCGTAATGCTGGAACCAGCGTGTCGGGCTTACTCAGATCACCGGCAACCACTTCCACGCCAGCAGGTAATGTGGCTGATACCGGATAGCGGCTGAGCGCTTTGACGCGATGTCCAGTCTTAAGCAGCTCATTCACCACCTGTCGACCAACTTTTCCTGTCGCACCTGTAACTAATATGGTCATTGTTAATTCCTCCTTTTTAGCCATTCAAGCCTACAGTGGTGTACTTCTTGTTTCCCTGTAGTTCCATTTAAACGCAATTCCAGACCGGTTACGTCCAGCCCTGGTCTAAATCAGCCATACAAAAAAGGCCTTACCCGAAGATAAGACCTGTCACTACGACCATAGTCTGATGGTTATGTGTCGAACCAATGGTTCCTTATCGCGTACAAGGCCGCCTGGGTGCGATCCTGCACCTCCATTTTTCCCAGAATATGCGTGATATGCGTCTTTACCGTTTTCTCGGCAATATGTAGTTCTGCGGCGATTTCTTTGTTACTCCTGCCGAGCGTAATCTGTTCAAGTACATGCTGCTCACGAATAGTCAGAATGTCGATTCCTTTAACAGGCTCGGTATCTGTCGCCACATGGGCAATTAATTGATTCGTTACCTGAGGATGAAGCATGCGATTGCCGTTTACGGCAGCGATGATGGTTTCGACCAGCACTTTAGGCTCGATATCCTTCAGTTGATATCCAATAGCTCCCGCTTTAATCGCCGGCAGAACCGAATCCCGATCGGCAAAACTGGTAAGAATGATAACTTTCGTATGTGGAAACTTGTTTGTGATTCGCTTCGTGGCTTCGACTCCGTCCATCTCCGGCATCTTCAAGTCCATCAGGACCACATCAGGCTGCAGCTTCTCTACCTTATCCAGAGCCTCTAGCCCGTTAAGAGCTTGATCTACGATTTCGATCATGGGCTGTGTCTGCAGAAAATAGCGCAACCCCCTTAATACAACGAGATGATCATCAACGATTAACACTTTAATCTTCATAAGTTCAAACCTCTTTCTTGGATAAAAACGGAACCATTACGGTCACCATCGTCCCTGTGCCTTCCTCGCTGCTTATACTTAGGGTTCCTTGTATTTCTGAAGCCCTCTCCCTCATGCTGGTAAGCCCAAGCGAATGCGGACAAAGTTCGGGCGATCCCGGGTTGAATCCTCGGCCTTGATCCGATATTTTCATATATAGACTGGAGCCGTCCTGTTCCATTCGGATCCAGGCTCGGTTCGTACCCGCGTGTTTGCTGATATTGTTCAATGCCTCCTGCCCAATGCGATACAAGGACTCTTCCACCCGGTTCGTCAAAACAGGAATATCCTTCATGATAAACGTCAGCTGTATGCCAAGTTTCTCAGCATAGGCCTTCAGCGAAGCCAATATCCCTTTGGCCTCTCCGGAAGGTCGCAGCTGCCATATTAACATGCGCATTTCAGTGAGCGTTTCCTGGGCAAGCAGTCCAATGTCGTGTATTGCCTCCGCCGTATGCGGATTCTCATGTAAGGTCGTCTCACGCACGCCTTGGGCAAGCAGTGAAAGAGAGAACAGCTTTTGATTGACGGAATCATGTAGATCCCGTGCCAAACGGTTCCTTTCTTCAACCAACAATAAATCCTGCCACTCGTAATATAAACATATCTTTTCAATGGCCAATGATATATGCTCCGCCAGCACCTCTAAGATTTCAACCTCCAGCTCAGAGAAGGGCCCACTCTCACGGCCAATAAAGAGCACCCCCATCGTCTCATAGGTCTGAAAAATACGCTCAAGATGCTTTAATGGTATCGCCGCCGTATACGTATGGGGCTGAACGCCGGGAAGCACCCGGACCAGGCCTTCTTGCACCACTACGTTTTGTTCCTCATGTGCCCGTTGTACGATTCCTGACTTTCGTGCGGTCTTATGGGCAGCCTTTCGTACCAGCTCCTTGCAGCTATGCGTCACTTCATTCTGACGGACCGTACGAAGATACAAGTTGTCATCGTCAGACGTAATCATGGCAACAGTCGGCCAGCCAAATGCATGAGCAAGCTCCTCCACAATCGCCACATGCATTCTCTTCATATCGTTAATTTTCCATAGATATCTGGTTACTTTGCTTGCCTTGGCATAATAATCGACGATGAAACGGGCTATGCTGTCCACCGCCTGCTTCTCCCTTTGCTCCGACAGTTTTGTTCGCTCGACCGCCGTTCCAATCTGATAGGCAACGGATTGCAACAACGCAAGCTCTCCCTCGCTAAAATGCTTTTTGCCCGGCGAACCCACATTCAGCAGCCCCAGCCGTTTACCTTGAACCGTGAGGGGAATCGTAGCATGATGGGTCAGATTGTGAGTTTCTCCCCAGCACTCCTTTTTGGCATTATGCAGTCGTTCACATTCAATAATCGTAACCGGTTCATTTAAATTTCCTGCCCAATACAAGCGCAGGCATAGGCAGTCTCCGCATCGCATCGGTTTTTTGTTATCCCGTGATAAAGCAGGCGGAAGGTTGACATCGGCTATTTGATCATAATGTGGTTGATCTCCGATCAGAAAGAGCCATCCTGTCTCAAGCTGGGTTAAATCCAGCAATTTTTCAAGTGTCGTTTGCAGCATTTGCTTCATATCGTTGCTCTGGTTCAAATTTTCCGCTATTGTCTTCAGAATGAGCAATTCTTCAACGTATTGGTCTTTATCACATAACATCAGGCTCACTCCATCCCCTATCGATAAGAGAAATTCCCATTGCTTAGCAGGTTACACACAGCGACATATTACCCAAGCTCTTTCTCCAGAAGCACTTCATCCTCCCGCTTATAACCTGATTTCTCATAAACTCCGATGGCTTGGTGGTTATCATGACCCGTAAGCACCTTAACGGCCTTCACCCCACGCGCAATCAATTGATCCTCCAGAAAAACGAGCAGCATTCCTGCCAGCCCCTGCCTTCTTGCCCGCTCCTGAATGTACATTTCCGTTATCTCGCCAACAAGCTCACGGTAACAGAAGGATTGGAAGGACTGAGCACAGGCAAATCCAACAGGGTCATCGCCTAAATAGGCTATGGCCACAATTTCATCCGATTGTTTTAAGTGATGTTCAGCTTCCTCCAGCGGCATTAACACTTCATTAAACTCCCAGTTTAACCGGACCAGGATGGATGCGTCCGAATGAGAGGCCAAGCGGATATGTCTCTCTTTTTTCATAAAACTTCCTCCATTCGCAGAGTAGGTGCAGGTGGTCCTTTTACTCGCCAGTATACCATCTTTATCCAGCCTGAGCTTCCTCATCCTATCATAAAAAAAAGATCCTGCCGCGTAAACAGCAAGGATCTTGTCAACTCAAACGATATTAAACTGTAGTAACCGAGAACATCAGGCCGCAATAAATGAGCACAACGGCGCCGAGCCCGCATAACAACGCGCCTGCCGCGGCCCGGTTTCTGCGGAATACGTTCACGACGTTCCACAGAAGCGCTAGTCCGAGACAGAGGCTAAGAATTCCTATCCAACTCCACGTGAAAGCCAGCTCACCGATCGTAAACCCGGGATGGAACCAAACAAAAGTTGCAGCAGGGCCATACAAGGCCAATGTATCAATGACCTCATGCGGAGCAGGCTGCTGGTTCATGTATCCGGTGACGATATAAATCAACCAGATCAGAACACCCTCACTTCGTGCCCATGCCATCGGATGATAACCGGAATCCCGGCGCAGCTTGCGCTTGACGAGATGACCGTTTACAAACGCGAACACCAACAGCGGCAGAATGAGAATATGCTTAACCAGCAGAGCCTGACCATAAGACAGCGTCCAGCTGTTTATCGGCTCCGGCGTCACGGCCGTCATCAAGAATAATCCCGATCCGATAACAATGATGACACAGACGATCGCAGTTGGATGGAACCATCTAAGAAACGCACTCCAGCGGCTCTGATCCGTACTGAACCATCCTGTTATCAGCAACGTTCCCGTCCATATCGCCATCGCTGTAAAATGGCCGAAGAATGCAAGCTGTCCTGTGCTTTCGAACAGGGATGCAGCGTGATTAAACGAGGACATGGCCACCGCAATGCCCAGCAAGGCAACGGGCATAAGCCAGCGTAATACGGAACCCGGCTTCCGGCGGACAAGCATGGTCAGAATCGCCAACAGGATCGAGAGAACCAGAATCCAGGCGTAACGCTCACCCTCACTGAACTTGAACATGATGCTGTTAAAGGACTTCCAGAACCCGATATCATCCTTGAAGAACATCATGATCTGCAACAGCGGCACAAATCCAAATACGATGATAGCCCCTGCCGCCACCGGGCCAAGCCAGGCCGGAACCGAAATGTCCGGCTTATATGCTTTCGGTACGAGGGACAGTACCGTGATGCCTGCCAGAATGGCGTAGGCTACATATAGAAACGGCTCACTTAACCAATAGTAAGACATTTATTTTTTCTTCCGTGAGGCTCGAATTCCAAAATATCCTGCGACAAATGCTACTATCACGATGACGACGATCCACACGGTTGAACCGCTGCCTGCCGTTTGTTCGGGAGCCGAAGTGTTGTCTGCCTGCTGATCCTGGCCAGCCGTTTGATCCGTGTTGTCCGCAGCGGTATCCTCCGCAGGTGTTGCTTCATCCTGTGTATTTGCTGTATCCTCAGGCGTTTCTTCGGTATCTGCCGGTGTCTCCGGAGTGGCTTCCGCTTCCGGGGCATCTACTTCGAAGGCGTACGTCCCGTCCACGGGATGTCCATCGCCGCCCACAATTTTCCATTCAACCGTGTAGGAGCCGGATGGTAGTGGTGCAGCCAGCGTCCCCAGCATGGTATTCTGATTGATCTTGACTTCTGCTACTTCAACCGATTCGCCTTGCGCATTCTTTATCTTGAGCGTGCTCAAGTTTTCATCGATATTTTCATTAAATGACAGGCTTACTTCCTGCACGCTTTCCGTCAGCTTGGCATCCGCCGCGGGCGTACTGGTTTCCAGCTTGGAATGGGCCCACGTTGCAGTCGGGAATACCAGTATTAGCAGCAGACCCAGGGTCAGCAAGACTGAAGTTTTCACATGTTTCAACACGCATATCTCCTCCAAACCATTTATCTCAAATTTGAATCTTCCTCATCATAACAAAGACATTCTGACAATGCTAATGAGTATATTGTGAACAATGACCCACTGCTATTTCACACAAAAAAGGGAGTGCCGCATATCACGCGACATCCCCAGTTCGTTTTACAGATTCTATGATGCTAACCTCTCTCGTACCAATAGCCGGGTATCCCTTTGGTCAGCCGCAGCAAGGCTTCGAGGTAATAGTAATCGCCCCAGATCATATAATCATCCGGTCCCGCACCGCCTCTGACGTAATAGGAACCATGCTTGATTAAGCCTTCCTCTGCTGCTTCACCGATGGTAGAATATTGGTTTACGAGAGATATCATCGACTTCTCAACGGTTTCTGTCAATAGCCCTTTATTGTCATCTTCTCCGTCCAGATGCTCCAATATCTCCAGCATGCCGCACGCCGCAATGGCGGAGGCGGAGCTGTCGCGAGGTGTACCCTCTTCAATCGGAACGTCAAAATCCCAATACGCAACATGATCCTCCGGCAAGTATTCAATAAAGAAACGAGCGGCGCGTAAAGCCGTATCCAAATATTTCGGATCACGGGTATAGCGGTATGAGAGCGCAAATCCGTAGATGGCCCATGCCTGGCCGCGCGTCCATGTTGATCCGTCATGATATCCTTGATGCGTTCCTCCTCGGATGGGGGTTCCATCCTCCGGATTGAAGTAAAAGGTATGATACGACGAATCATCACCCCGCATTAAGTAGCGTTGACTCTTGTCCGCGTGCGCTACGGCCACGCGCTTGTATCGCTCATCACCCGTCTGATCATATGCCCAATACAGCAGCGGAATGTTCATCATGCAATCGATAATAATGCGACCGCCGTTCTTCTCGTCGCCTTTCCGGCCCCAGGCCTGAATATACTGTCCCTCTTCCCGCCAGCGCAGCATCAGATGGTCCGCTGCTTTCAAAGCAAGCTGTTTGCCTTCTTCATGCTCATCCACAATCCACGCGGCCAGTGCAGAGGGAAGATACAGAAATCCGATATCGTGATGGTCCAGATGCCGCTGTTCCTGCAGGCGTTGCTTATAATCCTCCAAGTGTGCTATTGCCGTTTCCTTAAACAGGGGGTCTTTCGTGTATTCATAACACAGCCAGATCATCCCGGTGTAGAATCCTTCAATCCAGTCATTGCTTTCTCCCCACTCGTAACGCTTCTCTTCCGTGATGTGAGGAAACTTCATCGGAAATTGACCGATATTCCGCTTGGTTTTTTCTACCGCATCCATAATGGCTTGCTCCCACATGAGTCAACTGCCTCCTTATTCTTTAATGGCTCCGATCATGACGCCTTTCACGAAATATTTCTGCAGGAATGGATATAGAAACAAAATCGGCAGCGTAGCCACCATAATCGTTGCATACTTAATGGTTTCGCCAACCGGCATCCGATCTCCCCCTCCTACCGAGGTCATCATGCTGCTGGTATCGTTCTGGATCAGAATTTCGCGCAGGATGAGCTGAAGCGGAAACAAGTCCCGGTCCCTTAAATAGATGAGGGCGTCAAACCATTTATTCCAATGCCACACCCCGTAAAAGAGCACCATGACGGCAATGACCGGCAGCGATAACGGGATGATGATCCGGAACAGAATGGTCCAATCGCTGGCTCCGTCGATCCGCGCGGATTCCTCGAGCGCATCGGGTACTCCTTGAAATGCCGTTCGCATTATAATCAAGTTCCATGTCGTCATGGCGCTTGGAATAATCAATGCCCAGTACGTATCGAGCAGACCCATATTTTTCACGAGCAGGTATTTCGGAATGAGCCCGCCGTCAAAAAACATCGTCATTACGATCAGCATCATGATGGTGCCCTTCCACATCACATTTTTCCTGGATAAGCCATAGGCTCCGAGAGCCGTCATCAGAATGTTCAGCGTCGTGCCGACCACCACATAAAATATCGTGTTCAGGTAACTTCGGATAATATTGGGGTTCTCAAATACCATACGATAGGAATCCAGCGAGAAGCCCTTGGGCCACAGCAGGATTCCCCGGTGCTGAACGAAATCAGCCGGCGTGCTGATTGAAGCAAACAATACGTAGAGAAACGGGTATAACGTGACGATCGATAACAAGCACAAGAGAATGACATTCGCAGAATCAAACAGGACTTCACTGACAGATTTTGAAGTTCGCATAGATGCCCCCCTTTCTACCACAGCTTCGTATCCGTAAACCGCTTGCTGAGATAATTGGCTCCAATGAGCAGCATAAAGTTAATCATGGAATTAAACATGCCGACGGCGGCACTAAAGCTGTAGCTTGCTTCCAGAATCCCCTTACGGTAGACATAGGTACCGATTACGTCGGCCGTCTCATAGGTAACCGGATTGTACATAATCAGGATCTTCTCATCCTGCAGCGCCATAAAGGAACCAATCCGCAGGATGAGCAGAATGATGACCGTTGGCAGGATGCCAGGCAACGTAATTTGAAGCATCTGCTTCCAGCGGCCGGCACCATCCACTTTAGCCGCTTCATAAAGGGACGGATCGATATTGGAAATAGCTGCGAGATATATAATGGAGCCCCAACCGACCCCCTGCCAGATCGCAGATGAGGTATATATGGTGCGGAACCATTCCGGCAGCCGCATGAATGATATCGGTTTGCCGCCGAAGTAGGTGATGATATGATTGATCAGCCCGTCTACCGACAAGAAATCCACCAGCATCCCGACAACCACAACGACAGATATGAAATGGGGAATATACGTAATGGATTGTACCGTCCGCTTAAATATGCGATGTCGTACCTCATTCAGCATTAACGCCAGCACGATGGATGCGGGAAAAACAAATATGAGATCGTACGCGCCCAGTATAATGGTATTGGTAACCACTCGTTCAAAGAAAAATCCGTTAAAGAATTCGCTGAAGTGTTGAAATCCGACCCACGGGCTATTCCATATGCCGAGCCCTGCCGAAAAGTTCTTGAACGCAATCTGCAGGCCATATAACGGTCCGTAGTGAAACACGGCATAAAACGCCACAACCGGCAGCAGCATCAGGTAAATCGTGGAGTTTCGGCGAAAGTCCTTCGCAGCTCTTGCGCTGAACCTCTCTGGCTTGCTCTGTATCGTAACGCGGTTTGTCTCTTCCTTAAGCTGCACCGTATGCCCTCCTCTGACAAAAAAATCATTCACAGTTAGAGGGAGAATCCCGTCGAGGTCTCTCCCTCTTCATGCGCCTACAACTTAACGGCTGTTGAACCGGTCCAGCGCGGCTTGTTGAATCTGGAGCGCTTCCTCAATGCCCATACCCTGTACCGTTTGGACAAATTGGTCAAAACCGCTGATCGGCTCCACGCCCATAATGAATTTGTTGACCATTTCTTCGTAGTACGTATTAATATCGTTCATGATCGAGGCATAACGCGTGCTTTCTTCTGCCGTTGGGGAAATAATCGGCATCAAACGGTCATTCTCCGCATTCATCCATGTCTCAATAGCCGCTTTCTGCTGAGGCAGCGCGGAATACTGCTCGATGTATCGGCGATCCTGGACGAAAGGTCCCGAATAGCTGGCCAGGTTGTATTTTGACATCGCCTGGGTGATCGACAGCCCATCTGGATTTTTCATCACTTCATCGGTATAAGTCGGGTATCCGTCCTTCATCTCGTAGCTGACTCCCTCAACTCCGAAATTAAACAGCATATGTCCTTCTTCCCCATATTTGTAATCGAGCCATTTCACCGTTTCCGCCGGGAACTTGTTCGCTTTGGTCACAGCTGCCCCAAATCCGTTGAACGGCGAATCCTTCTGTCCAAGGATCGGTTTATCCCCCTTATTCAGGACAACGTTCGGAGCGCCCACCAGTTCTACATCCGGATTGCTTTTTATCATGAGCTCGGAATAGCGGCCGAGGCTGCTGCCCATGTAACCGGAGAAGGCACCCACTTGATTGTTGGTCACTTTGGCATCTTTAAGCGTGCCGTCCGTTGCCGCGTAATCCTGATCGATCAGGCCTTCCGCATACCATTTGCTCATCGTTTCCAAATAAGATTTGAATTCCGGTTGGATGGGTCCATACTGGACCTTTCCATCCACCTGATAAAATCCGGTTGTAACTCCCCACGCGCCGACAAATGCATGATTGATGGCCGTCATATCCATATCCAGCAGCAGCGGGATTTCATCCGCTTGCCCGTTTCCGTTCGGATCCTTGGTCTTGATCGCTTTCAATACTTCATACCACTCATCCATCGTTTCCGGTACGGGCAGCTGAAGCTGGTCAAGCCAGTCCTTGCGGATGATAAGGCCGTTAAAGGTCAGCAAATATTCGTCCCCGCGGATAAATGGAAATACGTAAATGTTTCCTCCGTCTGTCGTAATCAGCTTTTTATATTCCGGGTGCTCGTTCAACACTTTCGTCAGATTTGGTGCATGCTCTTCAATTAACTCATTCAGGCGGATGATGGACCCGTCCGAAATAGCTTTATCCGGACCTCCTGATACGTTGGCCCATCCATGCTCCACCACATCCGGCAAATTGCCTGAAGAGACCATAATGTTAAAAGCGTCTGCCTCCTGGCCCGCCGGCGGATGCTGGAACTTCACTTTGGTGCCTGTCGTTTTTTCCAATTCCTGATATGCGGCAATTCCGTTCATATCCTGCATCGTTGCAGAGGCATTTGCATTCAGCGATACCCAATAGGTCAACTGTTCAGGATATTCCGGATCACCACCAGTGGCCACGCCTGTTCCTTCCTTGCCTTTTTCCCCGGCAGGCTCCTCGGCCCCCGAGCTTTTTCCGCTGCATCCGGCAATCATAGCCACAATCAGCATAAAGATCGCAAGTCTCGCAACACGTTTCCGGTTTGTCTTCAAATCACGACGCCTCCCTTTTTTCCCTAATGAATGATCATTCGATAAGATTAGGCTTAGGTGGTTCCAACCAGCCCGCCCTGTTCAAATCGTAACGCTGAAGCGCTTATATCGTATACCGTACAGTTTCAACATCCATAAACAGGGATTAAGAATTGAGATGATCATTTCTTAAGGTCGATGATAGGGAATGCAGGGTTTCCTTGTATTTTCCCGGAGTGATCCCTTCGTATTTCTTGAACACCCGGATAAAACCGACGTCACTGGTATAACCGACGGAACGGGCAATGTGCGAAATCGTGTTTTTGGCATCCCGCATCATTTCCTTGGAGCGTTCGATCCGAATCTTGGCCAGGTAATCCGTGAGATTGGTGCCGCTGTTTTTCTTGAAGAAAGCCGACAGATACGGCGGCGTAATATCAAATTGCTCGGCAATGGAAGCCAGACTGATCATGGCATCGTCGTGATGATCCGCAATGTAACTCTTGATTTTCTCAAGCAGCAGCGAAGAGGAATCGCCCCTTTGATCCTTTACGTAGAGACAAACCTTGCCGAACATCCATTTCACTTCCCGGTAGAGCTCCTCAACCGTGCTCCCCTCCGTAATTTCTTCAAGCGTTTTGCCTGACTCGCCGAATATATCCTCGTACTTCAAATTCAAAGCATTCAGCAGCTTGAACATCGTACTGAGCAGGTTAGCGAACATGAGTCTGCCGAGCTCAGGTGAGATGGATTGTCCGTTGAAGTTATTGTGGTACAGACACTGGATGATATCTTGCGCCTTATCCGTATCCCCGCTTTTCATGGCGTTAATGAGCTGGATTTCCGTCTCAATGGGAAAATCATAATACACCTCCGTTTTCTGTTTCATTTCCTCGTACAATAAAATCGGTTTATACGCAGTAAAAATGGAATATTCCAAAGCCTTCAAGCTTTCGGTGTAACCGCTCGCCAAACAGCCAAGACCTGTACGGATTTCGCTAATCCCGATCGTGATATCGGATTTAAAGCGCTGTTCAATCACCAGCTTCACTTGCTCTGCCCAATCATACAGCTGGTCGACCTTATCATGCAGCGGTTCCGGCATGTTTAGAATAATGGCAACCAGGTTCTTCTCCAGCTCCACGGAATATGCGGTAAAGGGATGAATTTCTTCCGCCACCTTCCCGGTGACAAAACGGATCAGGGCCCATTCGCTTTCCCGCTCATTATGTATGAACCCGCTGGCATCCCTCAGCTCGATCAAGGCAACCGCAAAACTCGAATACGGGAACGAGATCCCCATGAAATCCAGAGCATGATCGGACATATCCGCCGTGTCCACGTTTCCCTTCAATAAACGCTGCAAAAAGTTGGACCGAATCACCGGTGTTTGCCTGGACAATTGCTCCTTCATCTCCGTCTGCTTACCGAAGGAATCCGCCATCGTCGATTTGATAAAATCATATTCGTTACGTACCTTACCCTCCTTAGCCGGATGAGATTGCCGGATGAAACGGATAATGTCACGCAAAGGGAAGTACGCGCGGTAGGTCATGAACGCACAGGCCGCAATCCCGGCAACAAGACAGATAGCCAGAACGCCGACGGCCATTCGCTTGACCATATAGACCTTTTCCATAAACGCTTTTTCCGGCACGGCCGATACATATTCCCACCCGCTCCGGGCAGATCTTGTCGATACCGTCATCACTCGCGGATTATCCGCGGTTTTACCCGTACTGTGAACCTCGGATTCACCGGCACTAAGAATCACTTGGCCGCTGGCATCCTTGATGTAAATGGTTCCGTGGTTTGTTTTCACAATCTCATCAAGCAATCCTGCGATCTGCCTCTCCTCAATCAGCATAACAAGCGCGCCTTTGGGATTGGCCTTTTCGCCAAATGGAAGCGTTTGCATATATGTGAGCATGCGTTTCTGATTTAACCCTTTGCCGACTTCGGTCACTGGCAAATACCGGTTAAAGTGGATACCGTGCAGAATATCTGCTTGATACTGTTGATAGGTTAATTTTTCATATCCGTATATATCGGAAAACAAGACACGAGACGTTGTCTTTAAGGAGGGACTAAGAACCGTATCGCTCTCCCGTAAATATACGTAAAAATCGGTGATAAAACTGCTGCTGTTACGGTATCGCTGCATTTCCTGCATGAAAGTGTAGTAATTGTAGTTCTCGGTACCATTTTGAGGGGAGCTTGCCTTTAGCAGCGCATCCAGCCGCGGATGCGAAGTGATGTTCCGGGAAATCAGATGCATTTCATCCAATCGGCTGTCCACCACCTGCTTCGCCTGCTCGATCAGTGCCATGTTAGAGTTGTTGGCATTTTCAATCATAATCCGTTCGATTTGCGTATACAGTCCCCAGAACACGATGACCGGGATCAGCAGTATCACAAGATAGGACATGAGCAGTGTAACGAACACGGACACTCGATTGGAACGTTCATTTTTTGCACTGGTAGTCGTCAATTTCCCCATACCCACATTCCTTCCCATTCTTTAGATGTGACCTTCTTCATACTTACATTAATTACATCATACTGTTTTTATTTATCATGAACAGGTTTTCTTCAAAAATGTTAATGCATCACGAATTTGTATCATATACGAGAGTATCGGCCCCATGACTATCAAGAAGAAGAAGAGCGCCTTCCATGGGAAGACGCTCTTAGATACTCTGGTGAACTAAGGCTCATATATCATTTTGCGGGTCATGCCGCCATCCACAACCAGATGGGCCCCTGTGACAAAATCATTATCCGGATCGGTAAAATAAAAGCAGGCTTTGGCGATATCAGCTGGGGTCCCTACCCGTCCGGCTGGGTGCTGCTTATGATCCGCTGTACGAAGCTCATCATAGTTTCCCGTTTCAATCCACCCCGGACTTATACAATTCACCCGAATTCCATCGGGCCCCAGGCTTACGGCCATGGCATGGCTCAATGCGACAATGGCTCCTTTGGAAGCTGCATAAGCCTCCGAATTCGGCTCGGACATGATCGAACGCGTGGATGACATATTGACGACAGCCCCGCCATTCCCAGCTTTTTTCATATGTACCGCCGCTTCGCGCGTTGCCAAAAAACAGCTTCGGGCATTCGAGTTGATCACATCGTCCCAGTCTTCAACCGTTAGCTCATATGGCGATTTCCAACGGGAGACCCCGGCATTATTAATCAAAATATCGATGGTACCGGCATATTGGACGGCTTGGTTCATCAGGCGTTTAATATCTTCTTCCTTCCTTACATCGCAAGGGATGAAGACCGCGTTCAATCCTTGTTCCTTCAAGGCATTTGCCGCCAGGCTGCCCTGTTCTTCATGTACATCGCTTAATATCACTCGAGCTCCGCTTAGAGCATAAGCCTCAGCCAATCCGCGGCCAATCCCATGGGCAGAGCCCGTTATTACGACCGTTTTATCCTGAAATTTCATATTGCCGCCCCTCCTTCTCCTTCATTATATACCACAGGAGAAGGCGGATATAATATTAAGCCCGTCTCTTATTTAGGATGGTCATAACCGCGGACCACGCTAAGATTCGCTCTAGGGTGCCTAACGAATCCGTAGTACCGGGTTCCCTGGAAACGCAGCAGTCCCTCGTCTCCTTCCGCGCACATGCCGAATTCCTCCCCATTTACAACAAACTCCATGCGGTCTCCGCTCTCCACTTCGAAGGTCAGATAATAGGTGGTACGAGTGCGGCTCGACATCGTATCATCCGTCTGCTGGGTATGTTTCACTTCCGTTCGTTTGCTTACAATCTTGGAATCGACCGATAGCAAAGGCTGTCGGTTATTCTGACTCCATTGCAAGATTCCCTTACCGGCCGACAGCAGAATGATCCCGATGACGACGATGAAAAACACGGGCATAACGCTGCCGAAAAAATCGAACATCCAAACTGACCCCGATCCCATACGGCTCCCCCCTCCACCTTGTCTTGAAATATGTATATGCTTTATTTCGGACAATTTAACTCATAGCCCATGGAAAGTTTGATTGAAATTTTAAAGAACTTGTCCTTTTCTGGGAGCACCAAAAAAGCCGATGTCTGCACTTAACCAGTCATCAGCTCCTTCGCGGGACTAGAACGTCCGCTTCCATTCATACTCTTCATGGTCATCTTTGTCCTCATTATTCAATCGTAAGCCAATCTCATCCATTTCATCGTTTCTTCTTGTCCTGTCATTTCATGCTCCTCTGGTGTCATTTCCTGCTCATTCCAGCAAGCCAGACACTGCTCCTCGGTGTCGCATAAACATGCATCATCACAATGGTAGCAAAGGCGGAGGAAGTTCATCGTCATTTGATCGGTATGCATGAGGATCGTCCCCTTCTAAACAATTTGGAGTATCTGATTACATCTTTATAGTAGCATACATGGAGGTTAATGTTTGTGATTAATTTCACAAAATAAGCCGAAAAAAAGCTTTATCAAAACTGATAAAGTCGCAGTTGATAAAGCTTTTTTAATCTGGTCTTTTTATTGGCATATTCAAACACGTATTCTCGCCGTAATTTATAGACCCTGCCAGGTTCCCCCGCCGTCACTGCTTTTCATTAGACGCGATCGATTCTTGTCCGTTGTTTCAATCAGCATCCAACCGACATCAGACGATGTAAATTGCAGTTTCACCACGTTCGGATATTTGGCGAGATTATCGTTCAGGAGCTTGCTCCTCGGAAATGGCTTCCAGGTCTTGCCCATATCATTCGTATGATAAACAATACCGTTCACCATTCTCCACCCGTCATGAAGCCGACGGAAAACAGGCTGAATGGAGCCCTTGCCGGTATCACCCGTCATGGGGAATGACACCAAATTCCATGATTTCCCCGTGTCGGCCGTAAAGTAACCCAAATAGCTTGCCTGATCATCCTTCACGCAGGTAACCGGTATATAAACCTCGCTTCCGTTACTTCCTCTGCCCAGAAACTTGGGGGCGCCGGCAAAGATCGAACCGCACCGATCCAGCAGCTTGCTCTTAAATATCTGTCCGGAGGACTTCCACTTCTGACCTCCATCACGGGTAATATACAATTTAGAGGATTGCATTTCACGGATGGTCGCAAATCCGACAAGCGAATCCGTGAAGGTTAAGCCGATGATGGACCCTGTTCGTGGAATCACGCTGCCGGGAACACGGGATGTAGGATACTCCGTATTCTGCATGACCTCTTCCCATAACCCGCCATTATTGCTGGTTCGAAATAGCGACTTCTCCTCAGAGCCTCGGGATAGATCGCCTTTCGCCATAATCCATCCCTGCTGAGATGAAACGAAGGACATGGCCGTGACGACACCCGTCTCCGGCAGCGAGGAAAGCTTCCAGGTGTCTCCCCCGTCCGTCGTATTGAGCAGGATCGTTTCGGCTGATCTCTGCTTGTTGCGTATAATCCAACCATGTTTCTTATCCGTAAACACGATGTCTTTCCCATACTCCAGCTTATCAACGAACTGTACATTGGAGGATGGAGAGATATCAACCCACGTTTCGCCATAATCCTGAGTCTGATACAGACGTAATTCCGTGTTCGTTATCCCCCAAGCAATCCCCGTTGACTCATTCAAGAGTTGGAAATCCGTCAACCGTGTATGTATCTGATATTTGCTTTTTTCCTCGGGTGCTTTCATCGCCGTATCCGGCGTTACTAGTGTAATGGTCTGACCTTCTTCTTCATCTTCAACCGATTCAGGAGGGCCTTCTACTGTAGAAGTTTGCTGTTGTTTTATCGGTTCTGAGGTACAGGCTGCTAACATGAATGCCATCATTATTAGCATACTGAGCCAGACTATAAAACGACTTGATCTCAAGAATTCTTCCTCCTCTTATTTCGATGTCATGCTGCAAGTCTGCTTTTTCGACATTATAACATATTCCGTCCAACAGAAATGTAAAGAACTGACTTGCAAAATTTACAATACTGTAGCTTTTTTGATAGTGTCAGTCTCATATGCATAAGGATGTTTTTATGATGGAAAACTATTTGAGGTGTGTAATTTTAGCAAGGCAGTTGAATTTAAGGAGGTGAAATGTCATGGCTAAACCCGATAATCGCGAAGACAATGTAGAGCATCTGCAGCAGGCGGTCCAGAACACGATTGAGAACTACCGTGAAGCCGAAGATTATCTCGAGGAGTTTGGGGATGAAATTCCGGCAAGCGAGAAAGAACAGATTCAAGATCGTAATGCTCGTCGTGAAAAGAGTATTTCCGGCTTCCGGGAAGAGATCAAAGACGAAGCTGCTCATCAGCAAGGAGAATAATCCGCAGATCAACATAAAAACAGGAGGCGCATATCATGCTCCTCCTGTTTTGTACATATCGTATTGGCCATGAGACATCACCTATTTTGAATCAGCTGTCTCAATTCGAGCCGACTGAGATTATTCCTTTTTCACGAAATTCTTTTTGACAATGACTCCCTTATAATCCTTTAAATACTCGGGCGCACCCGTAATAAAGTGTCTGATTGCCTTCACCCTCGATTCCAAATCCATGGTATCGTTCGGACCCACCTGTACAACCGACGCAGATGCAGTCGCTATAATATCGATACATCCCACATGAATCTTCTTATGGTCTTGTATAATGTTTAGTTCTACGTCTGATTGCGGCGGCCATGTGGGTATGGATCGGGAAAATATCGAGTAATCCTCATAATCTCCCTCGTCTTCAAAAAACACCGGCACCTGCCGCTGAACCGCCAATGCGCGTGTACTGGCATCGATATGTCCCGATTCACCGCATATACATGCTGAACTATCTGAAATATTGATGATATACATGTGATCAACATGTGAATGACGTTTCATGGTGCGGAACCCGGGGATAACGGAACAAGCGGGCTGATCTGCAGTGATTCGGAAGGTGTATCATACATGGAGGAGCTATTAATCACATGGGTATCTCCAATCAACAGTACGGACGAGCTTGAGATCGCCGTAATGCGGATCGAACCAACCTGGAGCTCTTTATTGACGACTGTCATTTTCATTTGAATGCCACTTCCCTCGTTGCAAATTAAGAAGGTGCTGCTCAACTGCTGAAGCGATCTCACTCTTCATTTGTTTGATGATCGATTGCTCTACCTCTTGCGGGTTCATGGTTTCCCTGTTCGTTTGATATTGCTTCAAATACACCGTAATACGGTCACCGAGTTGTTTGCGTACATCTTCAATAATAACGGCAGCATATTCATCACCAAGCACAAGATGGGCTTCGGGAATCATGCGCTCGATCTGCTCGGGTACTGTATCTTCTAGATAACGTGATACATTCTGATAGATGTTCGAGTACAGTTCGCTGCCGGAATATCCCGACTGGGACAGTTCTAACGGCGGCTGACCATTCACGGTAATATCGTCCAGGGACTGCCCATCCTTTGGCATCAGTCCAATATTTAAGGTGCCTTCCAATTTTTCAATTTTCAATAAATCAAAATTATATTCCACCCGATCTATCGTTTTCTCGCTTCCCTGTCTTAATCGATCTATTTCACTGCGCATTTCCTTCAGCATTTGTTCCATTCTACTCAGCTGCTCTGACTGGGTATGAAGAATATGGAACAATTGCTGTATATAATAATCGTACATGGAACCGCCTCCCTGCTCCTATACAATCTATGCGCAGGCCATTCACCTCATTCTTGTCTATACAGTCCTTCAGTCGGCGCAGGTAAAGGAACCAGAGGATTGTTATTAGGCTGAGGCTCAAATTCAGGGGCAGGGCCTGTAAATCCACCCGTATTATAAATATTGGACAATGCCCGGATCTCTCCAGCGGTCCCAATCTGCAGCACCGAAGAATTCGTTACCGCCTCAACCCGAAGCTGCTGTATGTTAATACATTGATGTACCGTTAGATTCACAGTGGATCACAACCTTAATTAAGCATTAGCCGAATCAATCAGGTCCGGATCAATGGTGTTCAAGCTGTTGGCCTGGTTGTTTGCAATATTCGTTCCAATATTGTCACCGGTGTTGAACGAGTTGGCGCCGGAATACGTTTTTGTGGAGCTGTTTAAATCAATGACGCCTGTATTTCCAACCAAGACCGTAGAACTGGGGCCCACGTTAACAATCTTCATATTGCCGATAATCGAAACCACAATTCCACCTCTTCATTCAAAATCATACGCTTGGATTTATTCTATGTGGTTGGATGCCCAGATGTCACTCTAACCTTCCTTCGCCCATACAATGAAATTACAGAACGAAGGAGGGATATCTAGTGAACTCAAGATCCAAGCGCCCTGAATGGTTATCGAAGGATTCTTTTTTCAACAACAGTTCCTTTCCATTCAAGGATCTTAATGACCTCAATGAGGATTTTCAGCTGGATCCAACCGTCATTGAAGATTATGTGAAGGATACGATAAGACAAGCAACTGCCGGAAATGAAATGCTGCCTAACCCCTATACGCTTCGATACGAAACTTTTGATACTCATAACTTTCTGGTTGTGAAATGCTATGTACCCAAACGTGTCCATCCGGAAAATTTATGGATTAAACTAAATCGAACACAGATCAAAATCCACGGTTTGCCAAAAGATCAAAGCCAGACCATCGTCTTGCCTGTCCCCATTCTTCCTGCGCAAAGCATCGCGACCTATAAACAGCCCACTTTACAAATTAAGATGCCTAAAATGTCTACAGGCCGGTTTCGCGATATCAATATTCGTTTCTTATGAACGAAGATACCTTACCCGTTAGTCACAATCTGAAAAAACCTGCGTACAACATTGGTTGTATGCAGGTTTCCCCTCCATTTATACTTAAATGACAGGATCTATACGGGTGGTTGGGGTGCAGAGAGATAGAAGTGGCTAGATAAATAGAGGTTATTCCATTATTGTGAATTTTTCATATGTTGAATTACTCACTTATTGAGATAGATATTTCGCATCAAAATAAGCTGATTTCTAATGAAATCAGCTTGTCGAGATTTATATAAAGGTTGTTGCCGGGCTTATTCCGCCTCGGATACTACCGTATACCGCTCATTGATATGCTTCGGCTGTTCAAGCTCATCCAATACCGCAATCGCGTAATCCGCGTAGCTGACATAGCTTTGACCGTTTGAATTGACAATGACATGGTCCTTGCCTTCCTGATAGCTGCCCGTGCGCTGACCGTGCGGATTAAAGAACGCTGCCGGACTTAGATACGTCCATTTCACATCGGAAGATTGTTCCAGGTCTTTCAAGTTCTCACTGGCATGAAATGCCGTCGGATAGTATTCCTTAGGAAAATCTGGAGTTTCCAAGAGTCGCAAGGTTTTGGCTTCATCAACGAACAAGCTACCAGCCCCGCCCATCACAAACAGTCTGGTATTCGTGCCTTTCAGAGCTTCTATCAATACCCGGCCAACCTCCACATATTGCGTTTCTTGCCCGGGCGCCGCCGCAAAGGCATTCACGACGACATCGAAGCCCTGAAGATCGGCATTCGTCAAATCCAGCACGTTCTTCTCCAAAATGTTCACGCTCGAATCGGAGATCTTGGATGCATTCCGTACAATTGCCGTTACCTCATGACCGCGTGCTTGTGCTTCCTTGAGAATCAGACTTCCCGCTTTCCCTGTCGCACCGATAATACCAATCTGCATTGTGAATCTCTCCTTTATCAATTGTATATGCAAATGAGGAGCGAAAAAGGAGTCTTTATTTTCCCTTTTTCAATATTTCACTGGATTCATGAAGAAGTTTAGTTAACTGTTCGCTATGTTCCTTCCCCAAGAGGGAAACATACTGTCCATACAGCTGTTCAAAATATTGGTTTAACTCCTGATATAACGACTTCCCTTCATCCGTTAAGAAAATATGCGTTTCTTTCCATTCAGATTTGCGCTGTACTAACTGCTTCTCCTCCAGCTTATCGATGAACCGTGTGCTTGTGGATGGAGCAATGGATAACTTATCGCTTAGCTCTTTCTGCGTAATGCCGGGATATTGATGGATCACCACCAAAACATAGGAATACGTAGGCGATAAGCCGGCCTTCGCAAAAGCATCCTCCGCCATCTTAGTCATCGAACGAGCAAACCGATTTGAAGTAAAAAACAAGCATGAGCTCAGTATGGAATCATCTATGTTCATAACCAGACACCTCTCATTTGTATATACAAATTAACATATCACTAATATATTGTCAACAACTTTCTTTTAGTTAGTTTATGATTGATTTTATATGATCGTGGTAATTGGGTGCTTTCGAAAGCGTATATAGCTTGATTGGGAGATAGAGAGCGTTATTCTTCATTTTTATGAATTTTTCATATATTGAAATATTCACTTCTTTTTTGAGATTAAAAATAACGATTGACCTTGACATTAGTGTCAAGGTCTACACTATATTCGTAGCCAACACTCAAGGAGGAAAAAAGATGGAACAATTGAATCAAAATCAAGGTCATGGGATCGAACCTAATGTTCGTGAAACTCAGCAAAACACCAATAAGGAACATGTCACCGTGCTCGGGCTCGGCCCTATGGGCCAAGCGCTTGCCGGAGCTTTTATCAAGAATGGCCATGCTACAACGGTGTGGAACCGGACAGCTGCTAAGGCCGACCCACTTATTACACAAGGTGCAGTGCTTGCTCCGACTGTTCCGGATGCCGTGCTTGCCAGCCAGCTTATTATCATCTGTGTACTCAATTATGATGCAGTCCGCTCCATTCTCTCTAATGCGACTAGCGCATTGAAAGGGAAGACCCTTATAAACCTGACAGCCGACCCTCCTGAACGTGCACGCGAAATGGCGGCTTGGGCAGCCGAGAACGGTATTAACTATATTGATGGTGCGATCATGACGCCGATAACGACCATTGGGCAGCCTTCAGCCGTTGTTCTGTACAGCGGGCAAGAAAAAGTTTACCGCAGCCACCTGAAAACACTTTCCAGTCTGGGAGGGACCGCTTCGTTCCTTGGGGAGGATCCCGGTCGTGCCGCAGCCTATGATGTTGCATTGCTGGATGTGTTCTGGACAGCCATGAGCGGCTATGTACACGCTCTGGCTATCGCACGCGCTGAGAACATTGCCGCGAAAGACATCGCTCCCTATGCGCAAAATATCATCAACATTATGCCGGATATCATGACCTATATCGCGCAAGATGTGGATCAAGGCGTATACCCTGGTGAAGGCTCGAGTCTCATCTCCAATATGACAAGTATGGAGCATATCATCCACGTGGCCGAACATCACGGCATCGATAGCAGCGTTTTAAACGCAGCAAAAGCCATTGCCCAAAGAGCAATCCATGCCGGTCATGGAGAAGATGGTTTCTCACGCTTAGTCGAATTTAATCGTCCAACTGCTTAAATTGCTGATTCAACTCTTGCTTCAGATTAAAAGACTAAATGGAATATAACAACGAATAGGCAAGTCAAACAGGTGACGACAAGGTCCCCTCTTGACTTGCCTATTCGTTGAGTTCGCTCTCTTCTTAACCCTTGACAGCTCCTTCAGTCAAACCTTTCTGAATATACTTCGAGATAAACAGGTATACAATCAGCACCGGAATAACGGTCAACGATACTGCCGTAGCCATCAGACCAAAGTCTGTTCCGTATTGGGAGCTGATCTCATTCAGCAATGCAACGATCGGACGGACATTCTCTTTGTTTACAAAGATCAACGCTGAGAACAAGTCATTGTACGACCACATAAATACAAATATACTCGCCGATGCAAATACCGGCTGCGAGATCGGCACGAAGATCTTAACAAACATCTGCCATCGGTTACATCCATCCATGAAAGCCGCTTCTTCAAGCTCTTTCGGGATGGTTGCCATATAACCGGCAATCACCAAGGTGGCAAACGTCAGATTGCCTGCCGTTTGCGGGAAGATCAGGCCCCAATATGTATTGACCAGGCTCGTTTTGATCAGCAGCTCGTATACCGGGACTACGGTTGCAAACGCTGGAATCAACAAAGTCGCATACAGAATGGAATAGATGGTGCGCTTGCCCCTGAAGTTGAATCTGGACAATACATAAGCGGCTAATCCCCCGAGCAGTAATACCAAGAATACGGTACTGAAGGACATCACCAAACTATTGATATAACTTCTTCCGATATTAATGCGGTCAAATGCGTTCTGATAGTTCACAAACACCGGTTCCCATGCGATACCAAAGGAATTATTCATCACATCGCGAGAAACCTTGAACGAGTTGTTCACGATCCAGAATAACGGATAAATGGTTGTTAGGGACCACGCTGTCAAAACAACGTACATCAACGTGGTGCCTAAATTAAACCGACTCTTCCTAACGCGCTGAGTTTTGTGTTCAACGACGATGGTTGGCTCCATAACAGTACACCCCTATAATGCTTAGTATGTAATCTCGTCTCTTTTCAACAAACGGTTGGCAATTAACGCAAGCAGTACGCCAAAGACCACCATGTATATCGCAACCGCTGATCCGTAACCAAAGTTCTGATCCACCATGGCCTTTTTGTACATATACGTTCCCAGGACTTCCGTTCCATTCTGGCCGCTTGTAATGACCCAGATGAATTCGAACACCTTCAACGTACCTGTAATGGCAAGTGTGATAACAACCTTGATGTCACTCATGATGAGCGGAATTGTAAGCATCGTTGTTTTCTTGAGCCCCGTGATTCCTTCCAGTTTTGCAGCCTCATAATAATCCGCGGGTATTTTGGACATGGCGGTCAAGAACAGAACAAAATAAAAGCCCACATAATGCCATACCGTTGGAATCGATACCGCCTTTAGCGCATTCTTCGCATCCAGCCACAAAATCTTCTCAATATTAAAGTTCGCCAGCAAGTTGTTCAGCAAACCGAAGTTGTAATTGTAGAACAATACAAATAATAAGGAAATGGCAGTACCGGAGATGACAACCGGGAAGAAAAAGACCGTTCGATAAAAACCTTTGAGCTTGGAAATGTTATCTACCAGGACAGCCAACACAAGCGCGATCCCCACCTGAAACACGATAACATAGAGCATGATTTCGAGCGTGTGCAATGTTGCAGCGCCAAGCAGTTTATCCGTAATGAGTCTCTCATAGTTATCCCCTCCCACAAACTTTTTATCGAAAAAGCCGCTTGTGCGATAAAAGCTGAGATACAAACTCTTGAAAAACGGATAATATAGAAAGATTGTCATGATGGCTGCTGCGGGTAATAGAAACATCACAATATACTTGCGATCACCCTTCATATTAATCACCCTTGATGTTTATTTTTCTTCAACGTCCATGCCGAAATGACTACGCCGCCCAAATGAAAGCAGAGGGGCGGCGTACGTCACTTTTATTTCTACCGTTTCTGATGAAAACTATTTTTTGTTGGCATCCTCGGTTTTCTTCGCTTCTTCGATCGCTTGAGTAGGAGTTTTCTTGCCTTCCACTACAGGCTGAACGCTAGCGCGAAGGTTACCAAACGTTTCTTGCGAAACTTTACTGTCAACTGGCGCGCTGATGGAAGCTGCTTTCGCGGCCATAGCGAAACCGTCAAGAGCTACTTGCGGCAATCCAGTCACCTCAACGTCAGCCGCAGGTGTACCACCGTTAGCCGATGCGATTTTTTGAATGGACGCCGGGGAAGTCAGGTGCTTCAGCAATGCGATTGCTGCTTCTTTTTTAGCTGCATCATCATAAGTGGCTTTGGAGAGGTAGAAACCGGAACCGAAGCCGCCAACGATATCGTTGCCGCTGCCAGCGCCGTCAGGAACTGTCGGGAATGGCAGTACTGTAGAGTTGTCACGGGTTTCATCGCTCCAACCGCCAATGGCCCAAGATCCTTCAATGGTCATGGCAGCAAGGCCTTCACTGTAATAGTTGCCGGACATGCTCAGGTCGATTGTTGCCGCATCTTTAGGGAACGCGCCAAGGTCATACAATTCTTTCATAGCTGCATACGCTTTTTCCCAATTTGGATCGATGCCGTCAAGCAGACCTTTGTTTTGTCCTTCAGGACCTGCTGCAGACAAAATGGTATGCTCGATCAGGTAGTGCGATTGGTCAAATGGTACGGACAAAGGAATAATGCCTTTGGCAGATAACTTTTCCACAGCTGTGGTCAATTTCGCCCAGTCTGTTGGAAGCTCCAAACCATTTTCTTCGAAGATTTTTTTGTTAACGAACAAGCCTTCATAGAAACCGGTCAATGGCGCTGCGTAAATGTTACCGTCCTTTTGCTTGGCAAGCTCGAGCGCATCAGGAATGAAGCCGTTCTTCCACTCAGCGTCCGCGTCGAGAATTTCGTTCAACGGCACAACTTTACCGGCATTGACAAATCCTTCAGCGTCAGCACCGATGAAGTAGAACAACAAGTCAGGCTCGTTGCCGCTGTTCATGTCGGTGTTCACTTTCGTTCTGAAACCGTCATCATTTGCTGACATGGTGTCGTTGTCTATCTTCACGTTCGGATGTTCCTTCGTGAATTCATCCAACGCTGCCTGGAAGGCTTCGCGAGCTGCGTCAGTTCCTCCGAAAGTCGAGAACACGCGGAGTGAAACCGGAGCGGCTTCATCCTTCTTATCATCTGCCGGCGGAGTTGTTTCCGTCTTCGGAGTTTCTCCTCCTCCAGCAGCAGGAGTGTTGGTGCCACTGTTGTTACCGCATGCTGCGAGGAACATGGAGAGCAGCAACATGACACTCATGAGTAACATGGAAGTCCTTTTCATTTCGAATCCCCCTAAGTATTTTTTCAGAACCCTATGTAAATACTTGCTGTCTACCAGAATTTTATTCCAAGCCCTACTGGTTTCAAAGGGGGACATTCATCTTCTGCAGGGGGAAATATTTCCATATCAATCTTTTATTCGCTTCACGTCTCCTTTTTCAGACTAGAAAATGTGCTAGGTATCGAGGAGGCCAGGTAAAATAACGTAGCTGCTCGCTGATGATATTGATAGGTATTTCCTTATTGTGAATTTTTCATATGTTGAAATAACATCATCAACATTATTACCAGCGTTCGTATACTATTAAGCCGCAAAAAAGAGCCTGTCGAGAGAACTCGACAGGCTCTTTTTTAGATCACTTACACCTTACCCACCCAATCCGCACCGGCAACCTCTCGCCAGCGGTTGCGGATCGACTCGTAAATATCCTCCGGCAGCTGCCCTTTTTCCAGTAATGCAGCATTTTGCTCCCACCGATCCGGATTTGCCGTACCGACAATGGCGGTGGCTACGCCCGGCGTGTTTAAAGTGAATCTCAACGCTGTTTCAACGCCTTGCTGAACATCGGCGAGAAAATCGTAATTCAACTCGCCTAGCCGGATCCAATAAGGATAAGCATAATCCTGCTCGCTTAGCGTTTCGTTCCTCCAGGCAACATTGGCTACCGGACGTTTGGCAATGATCCCTATGCCCTGCTTCATGGCCAGCGGAATCGTGAGATCGATCGCCTCCTGGTCGGCGATGTTCAGCGAAGTTTCAAAGCTGTCGAACACGCCGGTTTGAAGGGCATAGAGCGCATCGGTCGAATCGCCGCTGTAGCCGATGTACCGCGTTTTCCCCTGCTCCTTAGCTCTTCTTAACACTTCAATCACTTCGCCCCGGCGCAAAATCTCTTCCGAGCAGCTGTGAAGATGGATGACATCGACGTGGTCCACCTGCAGTCGCTTCAAGCTGCGGTCAATGCTCTGCGCAAGCATCACGGGATCCCAATCCGGATAATCCAAACCGGAAGCGTGGCCGCATTTCGTAAACAGGTAGTAATCATCTCTTCGACCTGACAAAGCCTTGCCGATTAATTCCTCGCTGTGGCCATAACATTCCGCGGTATCAATCATGTTAAGGCCTGCATCAATGGCGCTGTGCAGCAGCCGGTCAACCGTCTTCTGATCCGACTGGCCGATCTCGGCCCCTCCAAATCCCAACACACTAACCTGCATGTCCGTACGTCCAAATGCTCTTCGTTCCATCTTCCTTCACTCTCCTCCCTGTTCATCCCATTCATCATTACCCGATACGAATAAACCTGAAAGCCTATATTCGTTACATTTTCGATTTCACTATATTTATTCTGTTTGAAAGAATGCTCCCCTGCTAAAATCCATAAATGCTAAGACCGCCATCCACCAGCAGCGTTTGCCCGGTCATGTAATTGGCAGCCTCCGACGCCAGGAAAACGACAGGTCCCACCACTTCTTCCAGACTTCCCACGCGCTTAAGCGGTGTCCGGTCCAATATGGCCTGCATATAAGCTTCATCATTAAGCAGCTTCTCCGTCAGCGGAGTCCGGAAATACCAAGGTCCGACCGAGTTAACCTGAATTCCATACTGCGCCCACTCCATCGCAAGCACCTTGGTCATATGGATGAGAGCCGCCTTCGTTGAACCATAAACAACGCCTGTGCGAAGAGCCGTGTGTCCGCCTACGGAAGAGATGTTGATGATTCTTCCATTGCCCTGATCTTTCATAAATCGGGCAGCCGCTTGCGAAGCTACAAAAGCCGATTTTAGATTGGTTTGCACTATCAAGTCCCATTCCGAATCCGTCACTTCCAGCGCAGGCGTACGAATGTTCATGCCGGCATTATTCACCAGTATATCGATTCGTCCTGCCTGATTGACAAATTCTCGAATCGCTCCCTCCATCTCTTCTCTTACGGTCAGATCACCCGGCAGCACAAATGCCTGACCCCGGTTCAAGCTCTTAATCAGATTTGCGGTCTCCTCCAAATCGCTTCGGGTTCGGGACATCAAGCCGACATCGCAGCCGGCCTCTGCCAATCCTATGGCTATGGCGCGTCCGATCCCGCGTCCAGCCCCTGTAACAAAAGCTTTTTTCCCTTCCAGATGAAAGCTCGGTAAATACATCCGAATCCCTCCTAAGCACTGATCTGTAAACCAAATTTTATAAGCAAACAATGGAACGTTCCTTAAAATCCGTGAAACAATTCTAGGAATTGAAATATTGCGAAGGATTGTGGCGAACCGGATCAATATATTCCTCATATCGGCCGCCCGTATAAGCTTCAATGACTTTTCGCCAAAAAGCCTGCGCCGGTATATTATTGCTGATTTGCGTCACCTTCCAGCGTCCCTGGAAATGATCAAACAGCCGGGTTGCCGCCCAAGTCCCTAATCCCGTACGCCGATATTTTTGCATAACGAAAAACTCCGTCATATAATAGTCCGCATCTAGGGGGTCATCCATCCGCTCGATCAAGGCAAACCCGGCTGGCCGTTGATCAAACGTAATTAGATATGGATATTTACGTTCTCGTTTTTTCCAGAATTCATCCAGATCCGGATACGGTAGAAACAGCCCTTGATCATTTACCGAAATATCCAGATACTTGGTAAAATCATATAAGTACAATTGCATCAAGTTTACGATAACGGCTTGTTTCCGCTTGGGAACCAGCTCAATTCCCATACGTTCACATCGATCTGAAATCATGCTGCCGCCTCCCTAAAGCATCTCATCTATCATTTTAATGCTTCTTATCTTCATCTTATTATCCGCTCATTGTGACACAAGTGCCATATCGGATTCGTGAGAATCATCCATGGTGATCTGACACATGCAAGCAAGATCGACTTTCCATATGTTACACTAGTAATTAATGACACAGGTCATTGCTATAAAGACAATCATTCGAGGTGGAACATGAATATACAAAAAGATATCGACCGTGCAAGACTCGATGAGAAATCGCCGGACATGCCTTGGTTCGTACAGCAATTTATCGATTACAAGCTCCCGGATCTCTCCCCCTCCACCCTGCTCGAATATGTAAGGGATTATGAAACGTTCTTTAATTGGCTCCGTTCGGAGGGGCTGTCACAAGCAACCTCGAACCGCGAGGTAACGCTGCTTGAGCTGGAGACGCTGCGTATGGACAGCATCACCAGTTACCGGTTATATCTGACTACACGCCGGGAGGGGACCAACTCCAGAATCACGGTTTCCCGCAAGCTCTCATCGCTGCGCTCCCTGTTTCATTATTTAAGCCAGATTGCGGAGGATGAGGAGTTTTACCCGCTTCTCAAGCGTAACATCATGGCTAAAGTAGAAATTAAGCGAATTCATAAACCAAAAGACACGGCTGCCAAGTTAAAAGGAAAAATACTCGAAGAAGAAGAACTTCAGGATTTCATCACTTACATTCACGAAGGTTATGGGCTGGATGTGGAGCAGAACAAACAGGCGCTTTTTGCGCATGAACAAAATAAGGTCAGAGATGCCTGTATCGCCAGCCTCATATTAAATTCCGGCCTTCGTGTATCCGAAGTGGTCAATTTGAATCTTGCGGACATCGACCTGAACAATAAAATGCTGCATGTCTATCGTAAAGGTAATAACGACGAAACCTTTAAGACCCCGGTCTACTTCCGTGCGCAAGCCAAAGACGATCTTGAATATTATTTGCAGCTTCGGCAGGCCCGCTACAAGGTGCCAAAAAAAGAAAAAGCTCTGTTCGTTGCACTGCGTAACGGCCAGAATGAAGGGCAACGCATGACCAAGCGGGCGATTCAGGCGATGATCATCAAATACGCCAAGCGTTTTGGCAAGCCGTCCCTGACCGTTCATAAGCTGCGGCATTCGTTTGCCACCGACTATTATCTGCAAAATGATATTTACAAAACCAAAGAACAATTGGGACACGCGTCCACCGAGACAACTGAAGTGTATGCCCACTTAACGGACAAAACGATGTCCGAGGCGATTGAACGCCGCTCGGAGGACTAACTTCTTCATAATGACAGCAGCAGCGACGTGATCCGCTCCGTGTCATTCCAAGTAAATAGGGGAACCGCTAGCCGCTGCTGCATCTCATGCAGGGCTGACGGTTCCTTTAGCATTTCAGGACGCACGACGATACCCCGGGTCTCCTTAACTTGATCCAGCAGTCCCATGTCCTCCGTTCCCCGCAGCAATACGAGCTTTGGATAAGGCTGCATCTTATAGCCTTCGACAAGCACCAGATCAAAATCACTGTACAAATGGATCAACGACGCAAGTTCCAGCTCCGCTTCCATCAGCATCGCCGTACGCCCCGGTGAAGCGATGGCGATCCCCTCCGCTCCCGCCTCTCGGAATTTGTACGTGTCCGTCCCTTCATGATCCATTTCGAATCCGTGCCCGTCATGCTTGATGACGGCTGACCGAATGCCATGCTGTTTCAACTGTGGGATCAAGCTGGCAATCAATGTGGTTTTGCCGCTTTTTTTATAACCGCATATCTGGAAAACCTTCATGTCCAGGCTCCCGGCAGAACGAGAACTTGTACGGTTTGGCCTTTAACAGCACCACGAAGCTCTGGCGGAACCACGATTAAACAGTCACTGTCTTTAATCGTGATCATGACACTTGACTCATCAAGGGAAGCAGGTGTCGCTACAAGCTTGCCGTTTGACACCTCCAGGCTCCCCCGGACGAAACGGGTAAAGTTGTTCACTTTCGAATAATCCGAACCCAATTCTGCCGTCCATTCAGTTAAAAACAACTGCTCCATGCCAAGCATCTTCCGGATCGCAGGTCGGACAAACAACAGAAATCCCACATAACAGGCCCCCGGATTACCCGATAACGCAAAGAGCAGCTTGCCCTCCTTCACAGCAGCGGTTGTAACACTTCCGGGCCGCATTGTGACTTTATTAAACAGCATGTCCAGACCTCCGGATGTCACCAGCTCCCCCATAATATCGTAGTCGCCTACAGATACGCCGCCTGTCGTCACCACGATGTCATACACCTGGAGCGCTTCTTCCACCTTCTGTCGGGCGAGCTCGATATCATCCGGGATCGCCTCCATAATCACCGGGACACCACCGGCTTCCCGAATTTGCGATGCGAGCATATAAGTATTGCTGTTGCGAATTTTACCAGGTTCAAGTGGCTCGGTGATGTCCAATAGTTCGCTGCCCGTCGAGAATATTCCTACCACCGGTTGACGATACACTTCAACCTGGTGTATGCCGAAGGTGGCCAAAACCGAAATTTCTCCAGGTCCGATAAGTGTTCCTCTGCGGAGGATCAAATCACCTTCCTGAAGCTCGAATCCGAGGGGAGTAATATTCTTCCCCGTCTCGATGGAGCGTTTGAAGCCTACATGGGTAAGGCCATCCTCTGTTCGAAGCTCCGTCGCTTCAAGCATAACGACAGCGTCTGCCCCTTCAGGCACTTGAGCGCCCGTCATGATGCGGGAAGCCTTGCCTTGGACGATTGGAATGGAAGAAACATATCCGCACGGGATCTGGTCGACAACCTCTAGCCACACCTGTTCCCCTAAATCGCATGCGGCTAAATCCGCTGATCGAACAGCATAACCGTCCATGCCCGAACGCGCAAAAGCCGGAAACGGGTGGGGCGCGATAACATCGGAAGCAAGCACACGTCCATCGCTGTCCTGCAGCCGAATAAGCTCCTCCTGACCAAGCCCCGCATAAGAAACGGCTAGCCTTTGCGCATCCCTTACCTGCAATGCACGCCGATCAAATTTATGATTGTGTTTCTTAGGCAATATCGAATGATTATCCTTCACTACGCATTCCTCGCTTTCTGACTCAAAGAAAAAACTGACATTCTTACTGTACTACATTCTGCGCATTCTTCAAACCGAGTTTCAGGTCTCATCCATTCGCCGTGTTGTAGGATGAAGACAACAACCGAGTATGTACGGGTCTCCAGACAAAAAAAGCGCATGGTCACTTGACCATGCGCTTGAACTCCATGCTTACCTTCGTCCCCTTCGGGAGATCCCGCCAGATCCGATTCGGGTCTTCGGCTTCTTGTACGATTTCTTCGGCGAATCGAATAAACCTCCGCCGCTTTCGCCGCGCTTGATCGTGCCGCGGTCTCCGCCTGTATCCGGATTTCGTCTGAACAGGCTTCCGCCCGTACCGGCAGAATCCTGGCCCCGCCGGGTAATCTTCCCGCTCCGGTCCACCGTCAGCGGCGGAGCGATCTTCTTATCCTGGCTTGTTGGCTTCTTATAGTTACCTTGTGCCGGTTTATACACATCTTTACTTGTATACCCCCGGTAACCCCCGCCGCCCATCGAATCGAATAAATTCCCGATCAGAACGGCCGTTAAGTACCCTTGCAGGAAACTTGAATCATAATTGCGCTGAACATACTCCTTGGAGTCGATTTCGATCAGCGTATCGGTCGGCTTCTGGGGATCCTGCTGCAAATGGTAATACTCATCGCCATATACCAAAAACATCCGCTCGGTATCCTCAGGAGACGATTGATCCGGGGTGTTCGCCGCGATGAGCTCGCCTGCGACGTCCGGAACGCTTTTATCAGCTGCCCGGTACACATAGGACGTTGCGTTTCCGTCTCGATTGACGGATTCCAGCGGATAGGTATCCTTGATATTCGGCGCTCCGCATCCACTCAATAATGATACGAACAAACTCAGCACCAATATGATTTTTACAGATATAAAAGAGCGTTCCTTCATGCCACCACTCCTAAGTCGCCCGGATAACTCGAACGTCCCCCGGTATCACTTTCTCGCCTTCATACAACATAAACCGCCCGTTCTGCCATTCAATCCGCAGCAGCTTGTAGTCATCCGATTGGTATTGCCATACGTGCTGCTCCCCGCTTTGCGTAAAAGCGGTTCGACCGGTAATCGAAACATGTCCCCCGTATTCCTCTTCCAGATGAAATACATGATCGTCCAAATCGATGATGGATGGAACCTCATCCGGAGAATCCAGCCGCCCATCGATCGGAGTGTATAACGCATACTGAACCGTTTCGCGTTCTTCGATATGAAGATAAGCAATGGTGCTGCCATCCTGCAATGTCAAGACGACCGCATTACGACCGCGATTGTGCACGCGACCCGTGACTTCATAAGTGACTAGTGACACTTCGCAAATGTCGCCGGGAGCCAGCTGCAGCATGCTTTTCTCTACCTTGGGCGGCTCCGGCTTACTAAATAAATTGCTGATTCTTTTCCACATACTCATCTTTCCTGTCCCCTATCTCCATTATGCGTTCTATAGGCAAGCGGTAATAATTAACGCCCCAACCACATGCAGCGAACCTGCAAACAAACCGTATCCCGTTTTTCCCTCGCGTGTTCCTTTGTCAAGGTTCAGCTTGCCGAAGTTACGAAGCATGAGCTCTGTTAACGATTCGAGAACCAGCAATATGATAAATGAAATGATCGATACCACAATGGCCTCTAGCAGATGATATGACGTTCCGATCGACACGGATAAAATATACCCTTGTGCGAACAGCTTCAGTATCAGTCTTGTGGTTACCGCCATATTACCCGCTTTCACTTCTTCAAGATCGTTATATTTCGTGAACAGGGAATCCACAAACATCAAAATAAACAACAGCAGCCCACCGACAGCTGTCCAAAGCAATACACGCAAGATCATATCAAAATCCATCTCTAAGCCTCCACATTCAACATACAAACAAACTCCTTGAGCCCGAACTGCTTCAATCGAAGACAGACGCTCATAAAGGGGATGTGCTCCATGTATATCTACGATCAATCAAACAAAAGCGAAGGAGAAGCACAGCTGCATTCAGCCCTGCTGTTTCTCCCTCGCCCCCTAAACTATATACCTGTTAGATCGCAGAATCCCTTTTTACTTGTTCTCGTATTGCTTCATCAAGGCTGCAAGCTCATCCTCAACGACTTTGTCCTTGCCAAGGTTCTCAAACTCTTCGTCGAGGGATTTCTCTTTTGCCGACATTTCATTGCTTGCTTCCGCACGTGCTTCCATAGCGAGCATCTTCTCTTCCATACGTTTCAATCCAGCCGATGCTGTGTCGGAACCAAACCCGTTCATCGCTTTGTTGATCTCGGTTTGCGCTTTAGCCGCATTATAACGGGCGACCAAAGTTTCGCGCTTGTTCTTCATCGCCGTAAGCTGCTTACGCATTTCTTCCAGCTTGCCGCGCAGATTGTCAGCTGCCAGTTTGTTCTGATCGTAGCTTGCTTTGTACTCATCACGCTTGGCCTCGGCGGCCTTTTTCTCTTCCAGCGCGCGGCGGGCAAGATCAACGTTTTGAGCTTGTGCTGCCGTATGAGCCTGCTGCGTGCGTTTTTCAACAAGTGCAGCTTGCTCTTCATAAAGTGCTTTAAAGCGTTTCTCGATGGCAATTTGCGAAGCTACCGCTTTCTCGGCATCCTCAAGGTCTTCCGTCATATCCCGAATGTACTGATCCGTCATTTTAATCGGGTCTTCCGCCTTGTCGATAATGGCGTTAATATTGGACATGGTCAAATCGCGCAATCTTTTAAATATGGACATCGTTCTCTTCCTCTCGCTTTCACTTTAAAATACTGGTATATGATTAATGTTTACGTTCCATGATCCAAAACGTTTCAAAATATTTTTTATTTAATATCCTCGTTCATACTGCTTGGGAACTTTCTGACCTCCATCAAGCGCCTTGGCTGCGTGAACAGCCCAGTAGGGATCCCGGAGCATCCCCCGGCCGATCGCCACCAGATCCGCTTTGCCTGACAAAACCACCTCTTGCGCGGCATGGTAATCATCCAGCATTCCTACCGCAATGACAGGCACCTTTAGCAGCTGTTTGAATTCTGCCGCCAAATCCACCTGATAGCCGGGCTTCGCTTCCGGGCCGCCATTTGCGCCGACCTGGCCTTCTCCCCCCGAGGAGATATGAAAAATATCGACGCCGGCATCCCGGTAACGTGTGCAGACTTCCGCGCAGTACTGCACATCGTAGCCTCCGTCCACGTATTCTTTCGCAGATACCCTCATAATGATCGGCATGCCCTCAGGCAGCACTTCTTTAACTGCTCGAACAACCCGCTCGCCGAATAGCGGAAGATCTTGACCATATTCGTCACTGCGCTGATTCGTGAGCGGCGAATGAAACTGATGAATGAGATAGCCATGGGCGCCATGAATCTCAACGGTATCAAACCCAGCTTCAACAGCTCGACGAGCGCCTTCCCTAAAGGCTTGAATGAGCTCTTCCACTTCGGCCCCGGATAGCACCTTGGGCATTTTGTAATGGGAGCTGAACGGAATCGCAGAAGGGGCCACCGACGGCTCTGCATCCTGCGCTTTTCTTCCGGCATGCCCAAGCTGGATACCAATCTTGGTTCCATAAGAATGCACGCTCTCCACAATACGGCGATAGGCCGGAATCTGCTTGTCGTCCCATATCCCCGTATCCTGATTCGTGATCCGTCCATCCGGATGGACACCTGTCATTTCCACAATAATTAAGCCAGTACCTCCTACGGCACGGCTGACGTAATGAACAAAATGCCAATCATTCGGAATCCCGTCCTCGGCTTGAACGGAATATTGACACATCGGTGGCATAACAATGCGGTTCTTGAGGGTCAAATTCTTGAAATTGTAAGGTGTAAACAAGTCTGCCAAGCGATTATCTCCTTCCATATCCAAATGATCAAGATGTAATAAAATCTGATACCGGTTATTATACACCTTTCTGAGGGAAAACTAAAAAACATCGCATTCCCATATTGAGGATAATCACCCATTCAACTGGGCATACCATATTAAAAAGCTAAAGGGGCCGATCGTGATGTTCAAACGATACCGCGCAGGAAGCTGCCTGTTGTGGATTATGTTACTCTTTTTAATGGGGCCGGACATCCCGGCAAACGCATCCGATGTACATCGTTTGTCACTTCACCCCCAAGATACTTCCGTCATGTCGGAGTCCAGTCAGCATGCCAATCAAAGTAAAATCCAAAATTCAGACGATGCGCCGTCTTTAAGCCAATTGCTGAGAAAATACCCGGATACCTTTCGCTCTAGCGGACCCCGGGTCAAACAGATCGCTCTGACCTTTGATGATGTTCCGGATCCCCGATTTACCGGCAAAGTACTGGACGTCCTTAAAGAGTTTCAGGTGAAAGCCACATTCTTTGCAGTGGGGGAACGGGCCAAAAAACACCCTGCTCTTGCAAAACGAATTCATGATGAAGGTCACGCCATTGGCAATCACTCCTACAATCATGCGCAGCTGAACAAGCTAAGCCTGGACAAATTTAAAGGCCAAATCGAACGTACCAACACGATCTTGAAATCACTGACCGGTGTGGAACCGCGGCTAATCCGTCCGCCATACGGCGATATAAATGAAGAGCAGCTACAGTGGGCACGCAAAAACGGGTACAAAGTCGTGAATTGGAATGTCGACTCGCTCGATTGGAAAGGTCTGTCTAAGGAAGAGGTTACGAGCAACATTCTGTCAGCGGTCGGGCCAGGCTCGATCGTACTCCAGCATGCCGGAGGCGGCGTGGGATCGGACCTAACCGGAACGATCGAAGCGCTCCCGGATATTATTACCGAATTGCGGAGAAAGGGATATAGCTTCGTGACACTACCGGAGATGTTAGGCGTGTCAGAGTCAAGATAGATCCTCATAAAATGAAAAAGACGGCTGACTGGATCATTGATCCAGACTAGCCGTCTACATATTAGAATTGCTTTTCCATGACGATGGATTGGATTATTCGATATGGATTGGATTATTCGATTATGAACAACTTGATATCCTGGATGCCGAATTGCTTCACGGACGATTGGGAACCCGGGATGAAGATATCAATCTTATTCCCTTTAATAGCCCCGCCGATATCACGTGCTTCTGCCACAAATGCCTTTTTTGGCAGACCTGGATGCTCATGTCCTGTTACAAGCACCTTGGTGCCAAGCGGAATGATTTTTGGATCGACAGCAATGGTACCAAGCTCAAGGGAATTTCCGAAGTAATCAACAGCGCCCCATTTGCCGTTCTCGCTGGCAGCAGCAGAATATGCGGTTGCTTTGACGGACAGTGTTTTGCTGTAATTAAATGTCTTGCCCCATGCTTCCACTACATTCTTCTCAGGGGAAACGCTCAAGCTAGGCGTAAACCCGGAAGCGCCTGAAGCAATGGGTGCAGCAGACGCTGTCGAGTTCATCGATACCGAGCCGGGAATGGTGATTTTCAGACCAGAGTATATATTCGTTGCTTTAATTTTCGGATTGGCTTTCATCAGCTTGTCCATATTAACGCCGTACTGTTTGGACAAATAATAGAAGGTATCGCCGTTCTTCGCTACGTGTACGGAGCTTGCATGGGCTTGCAAGCCGCCTCCGGCAAAAGTCAAGCCAAGCGCAACGGCTGTAATGGTAAACCATTTTGCTGTTTTTCCAGCGATCTTATGGTTGAGTCCACGATGTTTAGTCCATGCTTTCATTTGTTGTAACATCTAAAGATGCCTCCTTATATGTAACTTGGTAAATCGGATATAGTATGTCAACGAACATGAATATATCACAATTTTGTAACCTATACTGCAAGCAATTGTTACCAATACGCAAACAAAAACAGCGCCAATTCCTGAAACAATCAGGTATGGCGCTGTTTTCGTCTGTTACAATGTAGATATAAAAGTTACAAAACCTTACTTAAAAACTCTTGCGTACGAGGATGAGTCGGATGGCCAAACAGTTGGTCCGGCGTGCCTTCCTCTACGATTTTACCGCCATCCATGAACAGGATCCGATCTCCCACTTCCCGGGCGAAGCCCATCTCATGGGTGACGATGACCATCGTCATCCCGCCATCGGCAAGCTTCTTCATTACTTCCAATACCTCACCCACCATCTCCGGGTCCAGTGCGGAGGTTGGTTCGTCAAACAGCATGACATGCGGCTGCATCGCGAGTGCTCGCGCTATGGCGATTCTCTGCTTCTGTCCACCGGACAGCTGGGAAGGATAAGACTCCTTCTTATCCTGCAGCCCCACCGACTTCAGCAGCTCGTCGGCAGTAGTCTCGGCTTCCTTCGCCGAGACCCCCTTCACCTGAATAGGAGCAAGCGTAATATTCTCGATGACCTTCTTGTGAGGAAACAGGTTAAACTGCTGAAACACCATGCCCATTTTCTCGCGGGTAGCATTGATATTGTGATTCTTGGCGGTGATCAGCTCACCCTCGAACGAAATTTCGCCGCTGGTCGGCACTTCAAGCAAATTGAGACAGCGTAAAAAGGTGCTTTTTCCGGAGCCGCTCGGTCCGATGACAACCACTACTTCTCCTTTTGCAATCTCGATGTTAATGCCCTTCAATATTTCCAGCTTGCCAAATGATTTATGAAGATCCTTAACGGTTATCACTTGCACTCAACTTCCTTTCCCAGACACCCAGAAGCTTCGAAAGAACGAATGTCAGTATAAAGTAAATCATGGCCGCCACAAGCAGCGGATTCAGCGGGGCAAAGGTAGAACCGCGCAAAATCTGAGCCTGATACATAATATCGAATACCCCGATGAACGATACGATGGACGATTCCTTGATAATGACAACGAATTCGTTACCGATGGCCGGGAGTACCCCTTTCAGTGCTTGCGGCAAAATGATATGACGCATTGCCTTGCCCTTCGTCATCCCGAGTGAACGGGCCGCCTCCAATTGACCGCGGTCCACGCCCTGAATGCCGGCACGGAATATTTCAGCCAGATATGCCGCACTGTTGATAGAAAGCGTCAAAATACCCGACTGTATCGGTGAGAATTTAATATCGAACGCCGCCAAGCTGTAATGAATAATAAACAACTGGACCAGCATCGGGGTACCCCGGATGATCTCGATATAAGCGGTAGCCAAAAACTTAAGGATTTTAACACCCGACATCCGCATTAAAGCGATAATCAAACCGAGAATGAATCCGAATAATACACCAAGTGCCGAAATAAGCAGCGTAAACTGGATTCCCTTGGCGTAATAATCGCGATATTTCCAAAAGAATTCAAATGCGTTCAGATTCTCTGCCTTACGGCCTGCAGCCAGGTCACTGGCCTCGTCGACAAATTTCTGGATCTGGTCATTCTCCTTCAAGCGCTCAAGTGTAGCATTAATGCTCTTCAGCAGCTCTTCGTTCCCTTTACGAACCCCGACGGCATAGGCGTCGTTCTCGGCCGTCGGTTTAGCGTCCGTGATCGCCATCGTCGCTTCATTCATATTGGTCTTCGCGATCGGATACTCGGCGAGAACAACATCCACGCGCTCAGATTCCAGCTGCAGCAGCAAGTCCGGAATTTTATCCAATGATATCACATTGGCTTTCGGGATTGTTTTTGCAATGGACTCCTGAATAGAGCTTTTCTGAACCCCGATCCGAGCTCCCTCCAGGCTTTCAAGCGTGTTGAACTTTAGCGCATCTTCCTTACGGACGACGACCGATTGTTCCGCAGCATAATAAGGCTCGGAAAAATCGATGCTTTTTCGGCGCTCTTCCGTCGGATTCATGCCCGATATGACGAAATCCACGCGTCCGCTCGTCAGCTCCGGCAAGAGCGCATCAAAGGAGGTGTCCTTAATAATGAGCTCTGCGCCAAGATCCTTGGCGATTTCCTTCGCAATATCGATGTCAAATCCGACGATGGTATCCACGCCATCTATCGTTTTATGGAACTCATAAGGCGCATAATCGGCACTCGTACCGAGAATCACCGTTTTCTTCTCACCCTCCGCATGGACGATACTGCCAAAAGACAGCACGACCACCATGAACAGGGTCATCCACGCTGTAAATTTACGTTTCATATGTTTCGTTTCTCCCCTAACTGTTACGTATAGATTCAATCCTAGAAAAAATGCAACTGAGTCATTATAAAACAGGATGCATGAATATGCAATGAAAATTCATCGGTTCTTACGATCATCATACTTAATATAAGCCTTACTAATTGCTCTTTGCTTCATTATTTTAATACAATGGTCAAATCATCATACACCATAGGATTATGTTACTCATGTTCCTTTAACCATTTAAACAAATGAATTAGGGGGTTACATCAATAGATAGTCCATATTGTGGAAAATACTTCGCCCATTTAGGCAATACCGGACATACACTTTTGCCTACATATTAATGTAAAGACAGGACTTCAGCATTACCCATTATGTGATAAGAGGATCTAGGGCAAACTCCTTTTTAACGATGCATAATCTATACGTTCCCTTCCCATCTTATAATAGCGTATGAATTCCGCACATGATAAATGAAGGGTTCCCGGACTGTCTCTTTCGCTCCATGATTCATGCAAGCCAGCAGTTGGTTATTAATTAGCTATAGCTTTACTCATATAGGAGGTGTAACCATGCTGTTAGAAGCACTGTATCATGTTCCAAGAGATAAATGGGCTTACGCATATGATACAAAAACCATTCATCTTCGGATCCGAACCAAGAAAAACGACATTGATTCTGTTGTTGCCATGACCGGCGACAAGTACGATTGGGACCGTACGTACTTCGAGATCACCATGGAAAAGGCCGCCTCGGATGACATGTTTGATTACTGGGAATGCGGAGTCAGGCCGAAATACAAAAGACTGTCCTACGGCTTTCGGATTCATGCCGGAGATGAAACGGTATATATGGTGGACAGCGGGATTGGATGGGACTATCCTTATCCGCCTGCAGGTTACTTTGAATTTCCGTACATACATGAAGTCGATGTATTCAAAGTACCGGAATGGGCCAAAGAAGCCGTGTTTTATCAAATTATGACGGAGCGCTTTGCTAACGGAAACCCCGCCATCAATCCTGAAGAAACCGAGGTCTGGGGCGGCAAGCCGGAGGTGGATAATTTCTTCGGCGGTGATCTGCAGGGCGTGCTGGATCATTTGGATGATCTCGTTGATCTGGGCATAAACGCCATTTATTTTACTCCGCTTTTCCTCTCCCCCTCCAATCATAAATATGACACGGTTGATTATAAACAGGTGGATCCGCACTTTGGCGATAATGAGTTGCTGAAAAAAGTAGTAGATTCTTGCCACGCAAAAGGCATTCGAGTGATTCTCGATGCGGTATTCAATCACTGCAGCGAGGAGTTCCCTCCCTTTCAGGACGTGCTCAAGCACGGGGAGAAATCCAGATATGCCGAATGGTTTCATGTGAACCAGTTTCCATGCGAGGTCAAGGATGGCATTCCCAGCTACGACACCTTCGGCTTTTTCGGAAATATGCCGAAATTCAATACCGCCAATCCTGAAGTGAAGGCGTATTTGCTAGGTGTAGCCGAATATTGGATCAAGGAAATCAATCTCGACGGCTGGCGTCTGGATGTTGCCAATGAAATTGACCATCATTTTTGGCGGGATTTCAGACAGGTAGTTAAGAAAGCCAACCCTGAAGCTTATATCGTGGGCGAGGTGTGGTCGGACTCCTTAATCTGGCTGCAGGGTGACCAGTTTGATTCCGTGATGAATTATCCTTTTGCCGATAAGGTCCTGGAATTCTTCAATGGCAACATGGACGGGCTTACGTTTGCCAACCGCATCGGCTCGATCCTGATGCGATATCCGCAGCAGACCAACGAAGTGGTCTTTAATCTGCTATGCAGCCACGATACGCCGCGGCTGCTTACCCGTGTGGGTGGAGATATCCGTCGTATGAAACTCACGGTTGTATTTCTGTTTACATTCATGGGAACGCCGTGCATCTTTTATGGCGACGAAATCGGATTGACAGGGGACGGAGATCCCGACTGCCGCAAATGCATGGAATGGGATCCTAAGAAACGAAATCAAGAGCTCTATAAGTTTTATCAAGGGATGATCGCGCTTCGAAAAAAGCATAAGGCGCTGAGACAGGGACGCTTCCGCTTCCTGCAAGCGAATCTCCATGATCCTTGCATTGTGTACGAGCGTGCGGACGAGACTATGCATTTTATCGTCTGGATGAACAACAGCGACTCGAAGCGGACCATCTCGCATCCTATTGTCACGACCGATTGGATTGATGCCGAGACGAAGGATCCCGTAAAACCGGTAAACGGTACGATGCATATCGATTTGGAACCATACTCGTATCGAATTTTATGCCGGCAACTGAAACATTCGTAAACCCATCTTATGTAACCACTGACACCGTAAAATCCATAGCGGGCTTTAACGCGCATAGGGGTGCAAGGGATAGCAGCGTTATTCGGCTATCCTTGCACCCCTGTTTCTTGTTACCGTTTTTAAGCATGAGATTTGGTGATTTGCTGGTAGATCTCCTGATATTCCTTGGCCGAAACGTTCCAGCTGTAATCTCCGCCCAACGCATTCTTGCTCACTTTACGCCAGTGCTCAGGCATGCGGTAAATAGAGGTCGCGCGCCGGATCGTGTTCATCATATCATGCGCATTGTAATCCTTAAAGGAGAATCCGTTCCCTTCCCCCGTATATTCGTTATATGCATGAATTGTATCATTCAGTCCGCCTGTTTCGCGGACAATCGGCACACTGCCGTACCGCATGGCGATAAGTTGGCTGATACCGCACGGTTCAAATTTGGAAGGCATCAGGAACAGGTCGCTGCCAGCGTAGAAGCGCCGGGATAACGGTTCATTAAAGCGAATCTGGGCCGACATTTTATTGGGATACCGATTCGCCGCTTCCCGGAACCAATGTTCATAAGAAGGGTCCCCCGTCCCCAGGACAACAAATTGAATCTCATCGTAGTAGAGCAGCTCATCCAGAATCCGAATGACCAGATCTAGTCCCTTCGAATCGACCAGCCGCGTCACCATGGACATCAACGGAATATGCGGTGCCACGGGAAGATTCAACTCTTCCTGCAGGGCAATTTTGTTCTGCGTTTTCTTATTCAGACCGCTCCGGTACTTCATCGCGATATGCGGATCGGTCGCCGGGTTGTAGCTCTTGGTATCAATGCCATTCACGATGCCGCTCAATCTCGAACCTTGGGCTGACAAAAGCCCGTCGAGGCCGTATCCGTAATAACCGGTCTGAATCTCCGAGGCATAAGTCGGGCTTACCGTCGTTACATGGTCTGCATAGACGATGCCCGCTTTCATGAAATTCACGTTTCCGTAATATTCCACGCCTTCCGCTGTAAAATGGCGGCTGTGGATTCCAAGCAGATCGACCAGCACCTCGTACGGAAATACACCTTGATACAACAAATTGTGGATTGTAAATACGGTTCGGATTCCTGCATAGTAGGGATCATGACGGTAGACATCTTCAAGGAGAAGAGGGATCATGGCCGTATGCCAGTCATGGCAGTGAAGCACGTCCGGCTGAAAGTCGATAACCGGCAATAGCTCAAGGACGGCGCGGTTGAAGAACGAAAAGCGTTCGCCATCGTCCATGTAGCCGTAAATGCCGTCGCGGCCATAATAATATTCATTATCTATGAAATAGATCGTGACCCCGTCCTCAACCAGGGACTCGATGCCGCAATACTGCTCGCGCCAGCCTACCCGAACCCGGGTTTCCCCTACATGCGTCATGCGCTCCCGATAGTCCTCAGGAATTCCTCGATACTTGGGCAGAACCACCCGAATATCCTCGCCCATGCCGCGAAGGGATTTAGGCAAAGCAGCGATCACATCCGCCAATCCGCCTGTTTTAATGTACGGTCCACATTCTGAGGCTGCAAATAACAATTTCAATCCTGCTTCCCCCTTTGATTTTGCTTGGTTTTTCGTGCCGTCTTTTCTTTTACTGCTGCCGCCTTCAGTGAAACGTCCTCTTGAGGCCGAGGCTTTCTGGAACGCGGCTTTTTCTTTAACACCACCATGCCCAGCGGAGGCAGCTTGATCTCGAGGCTGTATGTTTGGCCATGCCAGACGACTTTCTCCGCTTTCATGACTTCGTCATTGACCAGTCCGGACCCGCCATAATCGGTGTGATCGGAATTCATTATTTCCACGTACTGCCCCGATCTCGGTAAGCCGATCCGATATTGGTCATATGCCCGGGGCTGGAAATTAATGACGATGATCAGTGTACCACCAGGTTTTGCGCCCATTCTCATGTACGATAGGACACTTTGCTCATGATCATCGGCGCTAAGCCACTCAAAGCCTTCCCACCTGTGATCCTGCTCCCATAGCGCCTTCTCCTCCACATACATGCGGTTTAACGCTGACGTGTAAGCCAGCTGCTTCCGGTGGCTTTCGTAGTCCAGCAGCAGCCAATCCAGCTGCTCCTGATCCTTCCATTCAATGAACTGGCCGAACTCGCCCCCCATAAACAGCAGCTTCTTGCCGGGCTGGGTGATCTGATATCCGAGCAATATCCGGAGTCCCGCAAACTTCTGTTCATAACTCCCCGGCATTTTATTAAGCAGTGATTTCTTCCCATGAACTACTTCATCGTGGGACAGCGGTAATGTAAAATTCTCTGAATAGGCATAACAAATGGGAAATGTTAGTAAATTATGATGGGTAGGCCGCTGATCGAATTCTTGCTCCACATAGGACAGCGTGTCATTCATCCAGCCCATGTTCCATTTGTAATTAAACCCGAGACCTCCCTCGTGCACGGGTGCAGTAACCCCTGCCCATGCACTGGATTCCTCGGCCATCATCAAGGCATTCGGGTAATATCGAAACACGGCTTTATTCAATTCCTGCAGAAAGGATATCGCTTCAAGATTTTCCACCCCACCATGCGCATTTAGGCTGTACTGACCTTCTCGCTTTTCAAAATCCAGCCGGATCATGCTTGTCACAGCGTCAACACGAAGACCATCAATATGATACATATCCATCCAAAATAAGGCATTGGAGATGAGGAATGAAATCACCTCTGGCTTGGCATAATCGAAAGACAATGTTCCCCAGCCCGGTTTCTCTGCTTTTTGCGGATCTGCGTACTCATAAAGAGGCGCCCCGTCAAACAGCCGAAGCCCGTGGGCATCCTTGGCAAAATGTGCGGGCACCCAGTCGAGCAGCACGCCGATACCCGCTTGATGCAGCTGATCAACAAGATACATGAAATCATGAGGACTTCCGTATCTGCTGGTCAGCGCAAAGAATCCGGTTCCCTGATATCCCCATGAAAGATCATACGGATGCTCAGCCAAGGGCATGAATTCCACATGGGTATAACTCATCTCCAGCAAGTAAGGAATCAGCTGGCCCGCCAGTTCGCGGTATGTATAGAACGAGCCGTCCTCCTTTTGCCGCCAGGTTCCAAAATGCATTTCATAAATGTTCATCGGCTTGGTGTAGGGGGATTTGTTCTTTCTTTTCCAAGCAGCATCTTGCCAATGATATCCAGAGAGATCGGTCACAACCGATGCCGTTGCAGGTCGAACTTCGGCTTGAAACGCGTATGGATCAGCCTTCAAGAACGTTTCTCCATACGGTCCGGTGATATGATATTTGTAATAAGTTCCAGTCTGTATCCCAGGGAAAAACCGACTCCAAATTCCCGAATCGGGTATCCTATATAACGTGTCTTGGGAACCGTCCCAGCCGTTCCAGTCTCCGGCAAGGCCCACCTGCCTTGCATTTGGAGCCCATACCGTAAACCGCACGCCTTCTTCTCCATCTTCAGTTGCACGGTGTGCGCCCATGCATTGGTAACTGTGATACCAGGTTCCTTCATGAAATAAATGCAATTGTTCCGGAGTCATGTTTCCTTCCCTAACTGGTTGGTTCAATCATCGTCACCCGCTTTTTCTTAAAAATCCAATATTATTAGTGCTATTACCCCATTCTAACCATGTTGAAAATAAAAAATGTCCATGAAAGATAATTTTGTAATTTTCAATTCACTTTTTCAATATAATCGTTTCAAACCCCGGGAATGTCGTTTATGTAATGTACAACGTGAAAATACATTGGGAGGGAAACGTGATGAAGAGAAAAGACTGTATTGCTATGCTTCTGGCCGGTGGAGAGGGTAAACGATTAGCTCCCCTTACGTCCAAGCTGGCAAAACCCGCCGTTCCTTTTGGCGGACATTATCGTATAATCGATTTTCCTCTCAGCAATTGTGTGAACTCCGGAATCGATACGGTTGGAGTACTTACACAATATGAGGCAGAATCATTACACGAACATATCGGTGAAGGTGAACCCTGGGGACTAACACATACAGGACGCGAAGGCATTGCTCTGCTTCCATCCAACAGCACACACCAAGATGGATACTTGGGTACAGCAGACGCCATTTATAAAAACATTCCATATATCGATGATCAAAATCCCGAACATGTCCTTATTCTATCCGGGGACCATATTTACCAGATGGATTACCGCGAAATGCTTGAAGCTCACATGAAACAAGCGGCTCCAGCCACGATCTCCGTGATGGAAGTGCCTTGGGAAGACGCCAGCCGGTTCGGCGTCATGAGCGTTGATGACAATCTCAATATCATTGAATTTGCCGAAAAGCCGGCAGAACCGCAAAGCAACCTTGCCTCAATGGGCATTTATTTGTTCCGTTGGGACTATCTGAAGCAGCACCTCATTGAGGATGCGGCTGATCCAAACTCCAGCCATGACTTCGGGAAGGATGTCATCCCCAAGATGCTGTCCGGAGAAGAGTCGCTGCTTGCGTTTCGATTCCAGGGCTACTGGCGCGATGTGGGCACCGTAGAGAGCCTCTGGGAAGCCCACATGGATGTGCTTAGCCAAAACGAGCTTGTTCTGGAGAGATCCGATTGGCCCATGTACACCCGTGCATGGAAGACCAAACTTTCGGCAGCGCGGACACGCAATGCGGAACACACGGACTGCTTGATTCATGACCAATGCACCTTCGAAGGAAAAGCCAAGAGCTCCGTCATATTTTGCGGTGCGGAGATCGGTAAATACTCCATCGTCAAGGACAGTGTGGTCATGCCGAATGCCAAAATCGGCAAGGGCGTCCATATCGAGCATGCCATCATCGGTGAAGGAGCGCTCATCAAGGATGGAGCGATTGTAAAAGGAGCCCCCGGCAACGTTGTGGTCGTTGGACCTTACGAGACCGTGCTTCCGAAACCAACCATTCGTACCCAACCGTCCCGACTGCTTCAGGATGTATACGAAAAAGGACGCTTGCGGGCGAATGTCTCTTCATCTTAAACGAGTTTCTTCAACAGAATATTAGCTCTGAGATAAATCCTTCAGACTTTTATACAAAAAAGCGATCCGTGACGGATCGCTTTTTCTCATGTATCGTGCCCTGCTGACTGTGTCTTAAGCGCATGCGACATAGATTGGTAACACGGTAAAATTATTACATAAACCTCTTCTCATATAAATTCACGAAGCGACCACCCATATCCTGCTTAGCCACGAACAGAAATCCTTGGCGCTGATAAAATTGATTCAGCGTTGGCAGATGGGATACGCAATCCAGTCTGAAACCCTGTTTACCCTTGGATAACAAATACAATTCCGCAAAAGAAATCATCTTTGTTCCCAGCTCCAGTCCCCGATAGGAAGCGCGTACGGTCAGCCGATGCAAATAACCATAGGCCGGATCGTCCCGATCTCCCCAATAGGCTGGATCCCCATACTGTAACGTAAACATGCCGACGGCCATGTCTCTATGCCATAGGATGAACACTTCACGCTCCGCCAGGTACTGCTCCATCAAGTCCAAGGAAAAGAGCGATGGACTCCACTGCTTGCGCCCTTGCTGCTCCATTACCTCCGCCGCTTCCTTGAGAAGCGACAGCATTTCCCCTGCCTGTTCTGCTTCAGCCGCCTTTAATTCAAACAGACCTTGCTCCGTAGAAAACGTTGCTGCTGTGTATCCCACTTCTGCACTCTCCCTTACACATCAGCCCCACAAAGTGAGCCTATACCTCGATCCTTAATCCGAATAATTGCGGGGGCCCCAAAACACTGCCCCATAACATATAATTGCGAATAAGGTACGTTTCACTGAAAACTTAACAATTCTGTACTCTTGAGAAAAGCTTTGCCGGTAACCCGGCAAAGCTTATACGGTCGGTCCGGCTACGTCATCCTCACCGTTCTCTAATCCGCCGGCCATCGGTATTTTCCCTTCAGGCAGCGGCAGCTTGACAATAACAGACGTTCCGTGCCCGAGCTCGCTTTCCATCTCCATCGTGCCCCCATGGAGCTCAATGAGCTGCTGCGTAATCGCAAGGCCCAGTCCCGTTCCCCCGTTAAGCGGATTAACCTGGAAGAATCGATCCTTTACCCGCCGGAGATGTTCGTCCGATATGCCAATACCGTGATCTTCCACGGTTACGATCACAAACTTGTCTTCCATAGCGAAGGACAGGTTGATCACGCCGTTCTCATGCGAGAATTTAACCGCGTTGTCCACAATGTTCAGAAACACCTGTTTCAACCGGTTGGCGTCCCCATAGATAATCGGTTTTTCGTCGGACTCCAGTTTGATCTGGATGCCCCTCTTCTCGGCCTTCGTCCACAGATTGAGCATAATCTCTTGCAGAAGCTCCCGTAAATTCACGATACCCTTCACAAGTTTCATCTCATTCTGCTGGAGCTTGGAGAAGTCGAGCAACTCTTCAACAAGACCGATCAAACGATCGGTTTCCTTAGAAATAATCTGCATCCCGATCTTCGTTTCTTCCGGATCATAGCCACCGGAGTCGAGCGTTTCACTCCAGCCCTTAATGCTTGTGAGCGGAGTCCGCAGCTCATGCGAAATGGATGAAACAAAATCATCCTTTACCTGATTGCTTCGTACAATCTCCTGCGCCATGTAGTTCAGGGTTGACGACAGCTCACCAAGCTCGTATTTATAATCGCCTTTGATTCTCACGTTAAACCTGCCCTTGGCCATCTGCGCCGATACCGTGGTAATGTTGTTGAGCGGCTTTACGATGGAGTTGGCCAGCCCGATGCTGAAGGCAAGCACGAGCGCTAGCACTGCCCCACCGATGCTGACGGCAAACAGCGTGATTTTCATTAGCTTGTCGTTAATGAACTCAAGCGAAGTCACATAGCGAAGAATGTACGTTTTCTCAAATCCGTTCGAAACGGTTTGAGATACAGCCATTACGATCTGCCCCGTACCTTGCTGCTTACCAATCCAATGGCCCGTATTGCCTGCAAGCGCTTGGGTGACATCACTGGTCTTGATGGTCTGCTCGATTTCGAAACCGGTGGATGTGGAGAGAACTTGACCACCCGGATTCAAAATTTGAAGCTCCGTTGTATACAATTCAAAATGACGAATCATCTCACTCAGCTGGTTGACGTTGTCCGTTGACGTCAATCGGAAGGGCTGATAAAAAGCGTTGGCGGTATTTATATGATTCACAATATGATTGTATACCGTATCGTAATAATACGATCGTAAAGCGATTAGAAATATAACCTCAATCAGCAGCAAGGCGATGAACACTACCAGGAAGTAGTGCAGCACGATTTGCCGCCGAATGCCTTTTTTGATGATCATTGTCCCTGACCCTTCCATTTATAGCCGTGTCCCCATACCGTCTGGAGGTATTCCGGCTCGGAAGGATTGCCTTCGATTTTTTGGCGTAATCTCCGAATGTTCACGTCCACGATTTTGGGGTCACCCATATATTCTTTGCCCCATACATGATCGAGCAGCACATCACGACTAAGCGGCGTGTTTTCTTTCTCCAGGAAAAACTGCACCAGCGAAAATTCTGTTGGCGTCAGCTCCACCGGCTGCCCGTTCTTCTTAAACTGCTTGGAGATCAGATCCAGCGTAAAGGGACCTGATTGAAACGATACCTTGGCGGTTCCCGCACGCTGGACATTCACCCTCCGCAGTAAAGATTGCAGTCTAGCGATTAACTCCGTCGGACTGAACGGTTTGCTTACGTGGTCATCGGCACCAACGGAGAGGGCATACACTTTATCCTGCTCCTGAACTTTTGCCGTCAGGAAAATAATACCGATCCGCTCGTTCGTTTCCCGAATTCTGCGGCAAACTTCAAATCCGTCAATCCCTGGTACCATGACATCAAGCAAGGCGATATCGATATCTGGCGTCGTTTGCAGCAAACGAAGGGCTTCGTTGCCATCCCCAGTCTCCAGGACGTCAAAGCCGTTTCGTTTCAGATTAATTACGATAAAACTGCGGATAGATTCTTCATCTTCTAATATGAGCACTTTACTCAAGGTCTAGTTCCCCTTTCTTTCGATAGGAGCCACATTATTGCTGTTTGGCTTTTTATCTTTTTTACTCAATTTCAGATCGCCATGACTGCGATAAGCAATTACGCGGTTTTTCTCCTTCACCAGAATCTCCCAATCGGATTCGGCTTTTCCCCACTGGGCCTTTGAAAAGAATTTAATCTCGGCAACGGACTCTCCCGTGTCGGTCGTCACAAAATTCAAATAAGCATTTTTGTTGGATTCCGGCGTGATGGTAATCTTATTATACATGTCTGGCGGAAAGTCCAGATAGAATCGATTGTTCATATCGTAGTACCTTTGGAGCACGAATTGAAGCCCTTCTTTTTCGTTGTTCTCCCGTACCACTCCGTCCCACTGGAAGTACGTGGTGAAGAACGGGATCTCTTCCAGAATAAGCCGATCCTCCCAACCGCTCGGTCTCGTAAGAACACCAAACTCTAAAATACCGTCATCATTCACATCTTCGCTCTCTACAGGCAGTTCCTTGTAGGTAAGCAATTCATCCTGAAGGACGTCAATAAACTGGTTATCCTCCATAATGATGAGCTTGGAATAAGAAGAGTTAGACACAACCGAAGCGTCCAAGATGATACCTTCTTTGTCCTTGGCCACTTTCCCTGCGACAACATTGTAATAACTTTCGATATTGGGTCCCAGATCCAGCTTGTTCAGCTCGACAAAGGCATCTTCGAATTTGTCGTATTGATAGGTGCTGATATATGAGAGCTCCTTCTGCTGAAGATAGACAACCGTAATATCGTTGATCTTATCACCGTTCATATCTCCGATATTAAAGTTCGAATATGGCAAAGCCGGTATTTTTTCGAGTGAATCCCCTGAGAATGAATACACGGCCAGCAGGTTCTGAAGATTCTCGTCTCCGCGGGAGAAGCCAGCTACGATGTCGACCTTGCCGTCATTCGTAAAATCGACGAAATCAAAAGACTCCAATACCGTCCCTTCTCCGTCGAAATCAAGCTTCTTCACCCATGTATCGCCTTGCTGTTGCATAATCATGCCATGGATTTTCACTTCATCGTCCGGCGTCTGATAGAAGACGACAGCTTCCATAATTCCGTCATTGTCCAAGTCATGAATACGGATGGAACTGCTATCCACGTCACTTCGCGGCCGGACAATGGAGCCTTCCAGCTTATTCTTCAGAAGCGCAGATTGGATGGCGCCATTCAACGTCGCTTTATCCGTCGGCAAATCCGGTTTCTTCATTAAGGAGACCGGGTCCTCCTGAATAAACGTACAGCCGCTTATGATCAATAATAACAAGCCTGCCAAAAGGGCTTGCATCACTCTATATTTCAATAAGTATCAACTCATTTCTATTCATTCACCTGGCGTTTTTGGTGATCGATAATTACAGTCTTGACTTCTCGCCATGGGTTAAACGTCTTCCGGTCACATCCACGGCCAGCTCTCCGCCGGATAGACCCATGATCCGGGTGCAATACTTCTCGGCCAGCTCCAAGGGTATCACGGTAAATACGGTTAAACGTTCTTCCTCGCACAAGGTTTTAAGTGTCTTCAATACATGCTCGGCCGAAGCTGGATCAAGTCCCGTGACCGGCTCGTCCGCCAAAATCACCTTGGCACCATGCACAAGTGCGCGGGCAATAGCTATCCGCTGCTTCTCTCCGCCGCTTAACTCACCGGCCTTGCGTTTGGCCTTGTCCAACAACCCAAGGTGCTCAATCGTATCCATAGCTCCCATATAATCATCAGATCGGACCATCCCGGTTACCATTCGCCACAGCGGTGTCTGGCTGGATTGTCCGATCAATACATTCTTAAGTGCCGTTCGATTAACATTCAAGGACGGGTTCTGCTCAAGATAAGCCCATTCCCGGCGAATTCTCCGTTTTCCCGCAGGATTCATCATATCTTCGCCATCAATCGTTAATTTGCCGCCGTCCCATTTTTGCTGCATGGATAGACAGCTCATTAACAAGCTTTTCCCGCTTCCGCTAGCACCGATCAGACCGATCATTTCCCCGTGCTCCATCTGAAAAGTGATATCCTTTAACACCGGTGTGCGTTCAGGACCCATCGTTTTCTTCAGCCGATCCACTTTAATCATGTTATCGTCTCTCCCGTCAAGTGCATATTCCTACTCTCTAGTTTAGAAGAAAGCGAAAGCAATTGCCATGAGAACACACGTTCTATTCCTGTGTTGATGCAGTTTTGACTTTAAACCATAATCCCGTACACGCAAACAGAATATACAATCCTCCAAGCAGAACGAAGATCCCCCCGTTCCACCCCGTTTCCATGATGGCGCCCCCGGCATTCGGACCTGCTATGCTGCCCGCATTAAAGTGGAAGGAAGCTACGACGTTGGCAGCCGGCAGCAGCACTCTGGGAAGGATATCCGCCGCATAAGCCAAACCAAGCGAGAAGAAGGAACCAACCAGCCCGCCGGCCAGCGTTAGCAATATTAAGGTTGCCCAGAAATTCGTTCCTGCCACGGGAATGAGCAAGAAACAGCATCCACCCACAATACCGGCAATCGCCAGCACCCGTTTGCGGCCGAATTTATCACTCCAAATGCCGAGCGGAAGCTGCAGCACCAGACCGCCGATGCCGACAAAAGGAAGCAATGCTGATATTTCGCCCAATGTAAATCCGCTTCTTAAACCGTAGACCGGGAAGTTGCTGTTAATTCCTGCTTCCATGTAGCCGTAGAGAAACGCGGGAATCAATGCAAACCAGGCCAGGCGGTAGCTTTTGAGATAGCGTCCAGCCGGCTGCTGCTCCCCGTTCTCGCTTTTTTCCGGCTTCAGGTTCGGAAGTTTAAAGAGCACGACCAGCAGAATGAACAAGAACAGCACCGCCAGAATTATAAACGGTACCGCTTCGCCATACTTTAGCAGCGGAATGCCCAGCGGTCCTATACTGAATCCCAAACCGTAGGACATGCCGTAAAAGGATATGCTTCGCCCCCGGTTCTTCGCCGTTGACATCATTAGTACCCATAGCTGTGCCGCATAATGAAGAGCGCTGTCCCCAATACCCACAAGCACCCGCAGTACAAACCAGACGGCCACGCTCGGAATCAGCGGAAAGGCGACCAGTGACAGCATCACCAGGACCAGTCCCGAAATGATCAGTTTTTTGAAACCGACCCAGCCGAGAAGTCTTTCCGCAACAAGCGTCATCGCAAACGAGCCTACATACAAGGCCGCCGCGTTCAATCCGTTCATGGAGGATGAAATGCCCATCCGTTCCAAAAAAATAGCCAGCACCGGCAATAACAGTCCCTGGCTTAAACCAGCCGCAATCACGACGGCAATTAAAATAAAATAATGAGTTCTCCCCTGACGGGGGGTTACAGCTTCTGTCACTGAAATATAGTCCTCCTCTAATGTGAAAAAACGATGAATTTAAACAATCAGATGAACATTATAGTGGACAAGCCCAATCCATACAAGCCATAATAATAACAATGCCATCAATTGGGAGGGTATCCGTTAATGAAATATAAAGTCAGTATCGATGTATCTATGGTCTACGAGCTGCTGGGCAGCTTCATGATATATGCAACAAGGAAATGGACCGATAACCTGGATATCGGAAAACAGCTGATAACGGAGATGGACGAGCGATTACCTCAACCTGTTCGTGTCCAGTTCAGTCGAGCCCGTTCATGGCCACTTGCGGATTATGATGTGTTATACGCCTTGATCATGCTTCGGGGAGAGCACATTGAAATCCCTGATTTTCTGAATTGGGTCGAATCTTCCGCCGTGGAAGAGCTGCATGACCTGCTTCTGCCGCACTTGCCGTCCCTCTCGCTGGATGAAACATCTAGAATTCGAGAAAACTACACACCGTTGATGAAGTTGTGGCATGAGCACTACTTCTCGGAAGTGGAGCCTGAACTGTACCAGCTCCTGGAAGAAGATGCCGAAGAGAAGCGAATGCTCCTTCCGAAAATGGACGACGAAAATTTAATCGAATACGCTTCTAGCGGCGTTATACTCGACGACGTGCCCCAGGAGAACGTAGTCTTGTTCCCGGGCACGCATTTCCGGCCGATCAATACCTATTGCTTCTATGAGAACGTACTCCTGCTGCAGTATCCGATCGATATCCCGGAAGAAGAGGAAGATGAGCCGCCCGTCGTTCTCCTCCGCATGACCGAGGCGCTTGCGGACCCGGAACGCCTGCGTCTCCTGCGATATATTGCCGATGAGCCGAAGGCCGTGTCCGAAATGGCGTCCGAGTTGGGTCAGCCTTATGAGGAACTGATGCACCATCTGATGATATTGAGGGCAGCCGGCTTGCTGCGCTCCCATCTGAAATCCGAGAATAACGAAAGATTCAGCCTGCGGCCGGATGGGGCTGCCGAACTTCAGATGTTCCTGGAGTCATACATTCGACTTTCATAGTAAGAAGGAGTGAACCATGAGTAAAACATCGCAGCATATTATCTTCGACATGGACGACACATTAATACATTGCAACAAATATTTCGATCTGATTCTTGGCGATTACTTCGAGTGGATGACCGAATGGTTTCAACATGTTGGCTTGACTACCGAAGAAGTCCGAGCCAAGCAGATGGAGATTGACGTTGCCGGCATAGATAAGCTGGGATTTGCAAGTGCGAACTTCCCGCAATCCCTTATCGATACGTATCATTATTTCGGCCGCATTCATGGAAGAGAAAGCTCGCCCAAGGAAGAAGAGCTTCTCTACGAATTAGGACTCAGTGTATATGAGCAGGAAATCGAAGCCTACCCCGGTATGGTTGAGACGCTCGAGAAGCTACAGAAGGATGGTCATTGTCTCCATCTCTACACAGGAGGCGAGACCCGGATTCAGAAACGGAAAATCGAACAGATGAAGCTGGCCGATTATTTCAAAGACCGAATCTACATTCGCCAGCATAAAAATATTGCGGCGTTGGAAGAAATCCTCACGATGGGGACATTCTCCCGCTCAGATACGTGGATGATCGGCAACTCGCTTCGCACCGATGTCGTTCCGGCGCTGACGGCCGGCATCAACAGCATCTATATCAAACAGCAGCGCGAATGGCAATATAACCTGGTCGAACTGAAGCAGGAGCCGCATAACGTGTTATATACCGTATCGGCGCTGACCGAAGTGCCCGAGGTCATTGAAGAGCATTTGGATTAATCAAAATAAACCGAACCGATCAAGGATGGCATCCCTGATGGCTCGGTTTTTTTATTTAACTGTGCCGTTTCACGATTTCACGGCTTCACTCGAGTCCTCTGCCTGAACAGCAAGCTTTCCGTTCCCTTCAGCAGCTAGGACAATTCTGCCTTTAAACGTGCTGCCGTCCTCGTGTTTAAAGGATAATACCTGGGTCTTGCCTTGCAGCAGCAAGGATTTCAGCATCGCATGCGAAACCTGTTTACCGGCAAATTCCTTCCAGATGACATAGCTGCAGCCGGTTTTGAAATTAGCACAACCATAACCTTTGCGCCCTTCAATAATATGACCTTCACATCCGGGTCTAGGGCATCGGCCTAATGAAGAACGTACGGACGACGTAACGTTTGAAGCAGCGGCATTGGATTTCGGAGTCCGCTTAGCCGCTCGTTCTTCCTTGTCGCGTGGGGCTGCGGCAGCTTTTCCCGTGCTTCGCTTCCCTCTTCCTTTGGACTTGTCCTCATCTCCGCCGAAAAGCGACGAAGGCGCGGGACGCTGCGAGGATACCTTATTGATGATCGAAATGGTAAACTTCTGCACGTTTTGCATGAACACGTCGGCGGAAGCCTCGCCCTTGGATATTTGGTGAAGGCGCCGTTCCCATTGGCCCGTCATCTCAGGCGAAGCAAGTAATTCTACGCCTGCATGACGGATCAGCTCCACCGCCGTCCTCCCTTTTTGGGTAACCGTGATTCTTTTGCCCTGCATCGTAATATATCCGACCTTCTTCAAGCGTTCAATGGTCGCTGCACGGGTAGCCGGCGTTCCAAGCCCGCTGTCTTTCATCGCATCCCGAAGCGCTTCATCCTCGATGGATTTTCCGGCACTTTCCATCGCCTTCAGCAGCGTTCCTTCCGTATAACTCTTAGGCGGCTGCGTTGCCTTTTCTTTCACTTCGGATTTCTTGCAGTGCACCGGCTCATCCGGGGACAGATCAAAGGAACGGTCGTTCCATTCCTGGGTCTCCTCTTCCTCGTCCTCTTTTCCCTTCTTGGAAGACTTGGCTTTCTTCTGCTCTTTATCCTGGGCAATCAGCACCTTCCAGCCAAGCGACAGCAGTTCCTTAATCCCCGTCTTGAACGTTTCGCCCTCAACCTCGGTAAGCACCGTATGCTGCTTGTACATGGCCGGCGGGTAAAAATGCGAGAGAAACCGGATGATGACCAGATCGTAAATATGCTGCTCTTCCTTACTGAGCGTGCCCGGACGCTTTAACGTCGGCAAGATGGCATGGTGATCTTCAACCCGCTGCGGATTGCATACCGCCTTATTATTAACGTGCACCCGGCTAGGATCCGCTCCTTCCGCCATCGATGCATAGGAGGTCGATTTCAACATGTGAAGTGCCTTGTGCATGCCTTCGATATTCTGTTCATTCACGTAATTGGAGTTGGTACGCGGATATGAAATGACCTTGTGACGCTCATACAATGCTTGCGCAAGATCCAGCGTTTTTTTGGCAGAGTATCCGTATTTGGCATTGGCTTCTCGCTGAAGAAGGGTCAAATCATACAATTTAAACGGATATTCTTTCGTTTCTTTGACTTCATATTTAGTGATGAGCCCATTCTTCCCATTAACCTTGGCTGCAATCGTCTCTGCTTTCTCTTGCGAGGTCAGCCGCTCTCCCTGCCATGTTCCGGTATACTCCAGCTGCTCTTGCTTGAACACGGCCTTCACGTCGTAGAACGTTTGCGATTCAAAGGCTTCAATTTCCTTCTGCCGGTCATAGATCAGAGCCAGAACCGGCGTCTGGACCCGCCCAACCGACAGTAAAGTCTGATGACGGGTCGTAAAGGCACGCGAAGCATTCATACCGATCAACCAATCGGCTTCACTGCGTGCGCGCGCAGCTTGCGTTAAATTCTCGAATTCAACCCCATCCTTCAGCTCCGCAAACCCACGGGCGATGCTTTCCGCCGTTAAATCCGAAATCCATAGTCTTTTTACAGGCTGTTTCAATTTTAATTGTTGTTGGATAAGAGCGAAAATATATTGTCCTTCTCGTCCCGCATCACATGCGTTTACGATATGGCTGCAGCGCTTGGCGACCTCTCCAATGACCTTCAGCTGATCCTTGGTTTTCGGATTCGGGATGATTTTGAATTGCTCCGGAATGATGGGCAGGTCCCGTAAATTCCAGCGTTTGTACTTCGGATCATATGCATCCGGCTCCGCCAGCCCAACCAGATGTCCGATAGCCCAAGTTATGATGTATTGCTCACCTTCAAGATATGTACGGTTATTCTTGGCCCGAGGCTCGATGACCGCAGCGATGTTCCGTCCCATATCCGGCTTTTCGGCAATGACCAACGTTTTCAAATGACATTCTCCTCCCCGATGAGCAGCCTGGCGCGGAGGCTAACTCCAAAAAGGACTTCGCTCTCGCGAAGTCCTTTTAACTACTATTCATATGATAGCATATTTAGGAGAAGGATTAAACCAGTACGGTCGCACCCATCAAATATTTGTCTACCTCGCGCGCCGCCTCGCGGCCTTCGTTGATGGCCCATACCACGAGGCTTTGTCCGCGGCGCATGTCTCCGGCGGCAAATACTTTATCCACATTGGTCGTATATTTGCCATACGGTGCTTTCACATTGGAACGGCGATCCGTTTCAAGTCCAAGCTGCTCGACCAGCGTATGCTCCGGTCCGTCAAAACCGATGGCAATGAACGCCATTTGAGCAGGAAATACTTTCTCCGTGCCCGGAATCGGTTGATACACTTTACGGCCGGTTTCGTCTACAATACGCTCGATTTGAACGGTATGAAGCTCCTTCAGATTACCCTCTTCATCCCCGACAAATTTCGTGGTCATAATGGAGAATTCGCGTGGATCGCTGCCAAACAGCGCTTTGGCCTCCTCGTGTGCATAATCGAGCGTGTACACGTTCGGGAACTGCGGCCAAGGGTTCGCAATCGGATCACGCTGCAGCGGAGCCTGTTTATGCGTGCCGAACTGGGTAACACTGCTGCAGCCGTGACGAAGCGCTGTTGCGACGCAGTCAGAGCCGGTGTCGCCGCCGCCGATGACAATAACGTCCTTGTCTTTTGCCGACAAGTAGTTGCCGTCCTCGAGACCCGAATCCAGCAGGCTCTTGATGGTTCCGTTCAGATAGTCCATCGCATAATGAATGCCCTTGAGGTCACTTCCCTCAATATTGAATTCACGCGGTTTTGTTGCGCCGCCGCACAGTACGACGGCATCGTAGTCTTCCATCAGCTGCTTGGCGGGAATGTCTTTGCCAATCTCGGTGTTGACAACGAATTCGACGCCTTCCGCTGCGAGCAAATCTACACGGCGCTGAACAATACCCTTGTCCAGCTTCATGGATGGAATCCCGTAAGTCAACAATCCGCCGATACGGTCGGCACGTTCATAGACGGTTACGGAATGGCCTGCTTTGTTCAGTTGAGCAGCCGCAGCCAGCCCAGCCGGACCAGAACCGACAACGGCTACGCGGCGTCCCGTACGCTTCGCCGGCGGCTCGGGAACGACCCAGCCTTCTTCAAAGCCCTTGTCGATGATCGCTTGCTCGATGGATTTTATCGTGACCGGCTCCCCAATCAAACCGACGGTGCAGGAACCCTCACAAGGAGCAGGACATACGCGTCCGGTAAACTCAGGGAAGTTGTTTGTTTTGTGGAGACGCTCCAAGGCTTCTCTCCACAAGCCCCGATATACAAGATTGTTCCATTCCGGAATCAGATTATGAATCGGGCAGCCCGAAGTGCCGCCGAGCATATCGATTCCTGTATGGCAGTATGGCGTACCGCAGTCCATGCAGCGTGCTCCCTGGGTCTGGAGCTCTTCTTCTTCTAAATGTTTATGAAACTCTTCCCAGTCTTTAACTCGTTCGGCCGGGCTCCGATCTGCCGGAAGCTGGCGCTGATATTCCATAAATCCTGTTGGTGTAGACATACTGCTTTACCCCCATCCGTTCTATCCATGCTGGTTACCATGTACAATTTATCATATCATAAATCATCCGACATCGATCTTCAGATGACCCAAGAAACAGGTTTCAGTCTGATTTATTTTTTCTATTTATGCTAAAAAATTTTTTATCAGAGCATGAATCCCCATGATTAGCGGCTATTTAAGCAGCGATTTGTATAAACATTAAAAATATAGTAGCATTTCGCTTTTCTCCTGTTAAATGGACTATATGCATGATCATTTGTATTATCCTACTAACAAAACATTGTCAACATGGATGGATTGGAGTATGTCTATCCCTTCAAAGCTCGTCATCAAGCTCTTTATTTTCGTTCGAACGTAACAAACCGGTAGGCATACGGGTTCTTTTTATCCGTTATGCCGGGAACTTCTTCGATAATTTTCCATTCGTCCCAGTTCACTTCAGGGAAGAACGTATCCCCTTCAAAAGTTTCATCAATAAACGTGCAGTACAACCGATCCGCTTTCGGAAGCATCAATTCATAAATCTGGGATCCGCCGATCACCATCATCTCTGCGTTCTCCGCGTAGGGAAGGGCTTCATCTATATCATGGATCACGATGCCCTGATCGTCCGTCAGCGTGAAACTTCGGTCTCTCGTCAGCACGATATTCTTTCGGTGAGGCAGAGGTTTGCTGCCAAAGGACTCCCAGGTCTTGCGCCCCATCAGAATCGTTTTGTGCAGGGTCGTCTCCTTGAAGAAGGCCATATCACGCGGCAATCGCCACGGCATGGTGCCGTTCAGCCCGATTACCTGGTCCTTGCCCATTGCCCAAATCATCGATATCATTACACCGTCACTCCTTCCTTGTACAAATGGATTGCGCCGAATATCGGTACCACTTGTTTATTTACACAGCTACGGTCGCTTTAATGGTTGGATGATACTGGTAACCCTCAAATTCAAAATCTTCGAATGTATAATCAAAGATGCTCTCCGGCTTGCGCTTGATGACCAGCTTCGGCAGCTCATAAGGCTCGCGTTCAAGCTGCGTTCTGACCTGTTCCATATGATTGGAATAGATATGGACGTCGCCACCGGACCAGATGAATTCACCTGGCTCCAGGCCGCACTGCTGGGCAACCATATGGGTAAGCAGTGCATAACTCGCAATGTTGAACGGTAGCCCGAGGAAGCTGTCCACGGAACGCATGGTAAGCATGCAGGAGAGCTTCCCACCCGCCACGTAGAATTGGAATACAAAATGGCATGGAGGCAGCTTCATGTTGTCGATCTCTGCCACGTTCCAGGCACTGACGATATGCCGCCGGGAGTCGGGATTGTTTTTAATCGAATCGATGACGTTGGCAATCTGGTCGATATGGCGTCCATCCGGCGTTTCCCACGCTCGCCACTGCGAGCCGTAGACCGGTCCCAAATCGCCGTTCTCATCTGCCCATTCGTCCCATATCCGCACGCCGTTCTCTTTTAGATACCGGATATTCGTCTCCCCGCTTAAGAACCACAGAAGCTCGTGTATCACCGATTTTAAGTGAATCCGCTTGGTTGTCATCAGAGGAAAGCCTTTAGAAAGGTCAAACCGCAGCTGTCTTCCAAATACGGATAACGTTCCCGTCCCCGTGCGGTCCCCTTTCTCTACGCCATGATCAAGAATGTCTTGCAGCAGCTCCAAGTATTGTTTCATGTATAGTCACCTCACTAGAATCTCATATCAACAGTCTACCATGTTCGTGGAATGATTGGGATGCTTAAAATAACCCTGCCGAAAGAGGCCGGATATCGCTTGCGGCATCCACATAAAAAAACAGGAGGCAGAAATCGCCTGCGCGTTCTCTGCCTCCTGGCCGAATATATAATGACTCGAAAAAACGAACGTCGTTTGGATTAACGGGCGATGATGTGAATCGGATGACCCATAACCAATTCCGCAGCTTCCATTACGATTTCGCCAAGCGTCGGATGCGCATGGATGGTCAAGGCTACATCTTCAAGCGTAGCGCCCATCTCAATAGCAAGACCGAGCTCTGCAATCAGGTTGGAAGCTTCCAGACCTACGATTTGCGCTCCGAGAATAAGTCCTGTTCCTTCTTCAGCTACGATCTTCACGAAGCCTTCCGGATGGTTCAAGGATACGGAACGTCCGTTACCTGCGTAAGGGAATTTGCCTGCTTTCACTTTATGGCCTTTTTCCTTCGCTTGAGCTTCGGTGTAACCTACGCTGGAGCATTCTGGATCCGTAAACACAACGGCTGGAATACATTTGTAATCCACGACGGACGGCATTCCGGAAATGGCCTCAGCAGCCACTTTACCTTCGTAAGAAGCTTTGTGTGCAAGCGCCAGACCGGATACGATATCCCCGATCGCGAAAATATGAGGAATGCTTGTGCGTCCTTGATGGTCGACTTTCACGAACCCGCGCTCATCCATATCGAGGCCGATCAGATCCAGGCCAAGCTCTCCGTCCGTGTTCGGACGACGGCCAACCGTAACCAGCAGGTAATCTGCTGTTACTTCTTTGGTTTCGCCATTCACGGAGTATTTCACGGTAACTTCTTTATCGTTTTGCTCGGCACTTTCAGCTTTAGCACCTGTGATAATTTCGATACCGGTTTTCTTCATGTTTTTCGTAACGAGGCTTGTCATGTCTTTGTCAAAGCCAGCCAACACGCTGTCCAGACCTTCGATGATCGTTACTTTCGAACCGAATTTGGAGTACATTTGACCAAGCTCGGCACCGATGTAGCCGCCACCGATTACGATCATGCTCTTCGGTACCTCAGGCAGGTTCAATGCTTCGGTAGAAGACAGGATACGTCCGCCAAACGGGAATGGCTTCAGTTCGATTGGACGGGAACCTGTAGCAATGATGCAGTTCTTGAAGCGGTAACGCGGTGATTCATGATCATTGAATACACGCGCTTCGTTTTCGTTGATGAACATGCACTCGCCGTTGAACACTTCCACTTTGTTGCCTTTCAGCAAACCGGCTACGCCGCCAGTCATTTTTTTGACAACGCCGTTTTTGAATTCCTGTGTTTTCGCGAAATCAACCGTTACGTTCTCCACGGAAATACCGAATGCATCGGCATGCTTAGCGGACTCGAACTGATGAGCTGCAGCGATCAATGCCTTGGAAGGAATACAACCACGGTTCAAGCAAACACCGCCGAGTTCCGATTTATCAACGATCAGAACCTTTTGACCCAGTTGGGCGGCACGAATCGCCGCCACATAACCACCAGGACCAGCACCAATGACTAGAGTATCAATATCTAAAGAAGCATCTCCAACTACCATTAGTTACACCTCCATAACAAGCAGCTCAGGGTTAGCGAGCAGTTGTTTAATATAGTTCATAAAGTTTTGAGCCGTTGCGCCGTCGATGATACGGTGGTCAAAGCTCAAGGACAATGCCATAACAGGTGCTGCTACAATCTCGCCGTTCTTCACAACCGCCTTTTCGCTGATGCGGCCGGTACCGAGAATAGCAACCTCTGGGAAGTTAATGATTGGCGTAAAGAACATGCCGCCTGCGGATCCGATGTTCGTGATGGAAATCGTGCTGCCCTTCATTTCGTTAGGAGACAGTTTGCCTTCACGGCCGCGAGCAGCCAGATCACGGATGCTGTCAGCGATCATCCAGATGCTCTTACGATCCGCATCTTTGATAACCGGTACGATCAGACCGTTGTCTGTATCCGTAGCGATACCGATGTTGTAGTATTTTTTGTACACGATTTCGTTCGCTTCTTCGTCGATCATCGCATTCAAAGCCGGGAACTGACGGCTAGCCGCAACGAGTGCTTTAACGATGAATGGCAGATACGTAACTTTCGTGCCTTTCTTCTCAGCGATCGGTTTCATGCGGGTACGGAACGCTACCAGCTCGGTTACGTCCACTTCGTCCATGATCGTAACGTGAGGAGCTGTGTAAGCCGATTTAACCATGGCGTTCGAGATCGCTTTACGGATACCTTTGAATGGTACGCGCTCTTCTTCTGCACGAGTGTCCACCGCTGCGGATGCTGCTGCAGGAGCTGCTTTCGCTTCGGAAGCTGCTTCTTGCGCAGGAGCCGCTGCTTGGCCTCCACCGTTCTTGAAGGCTTCAACATCGTCGCGAGTCACTTTACCGTTGTTGCCGGAGCCCTGCACTTGTGCAATGTCTACGCCTTGCTCGCGAGCGAATTTACGCACGCTTGGCGTAGCCAGAACTTCACGGTTAGGCGCTGCTGGTGCAGCTGCTCCACCGTTTCCGCCTTGTTTAGCGTCAGCTGGTGCATCTTGGGCAGGGGAAGAAGTTGTATCCGCGCTGCCTTTAGCTGCATCAGCTTCTTGTGCAGACTGCTCTTCAGCAGGAGCTTCTTGCTCAGGAATGTCGCCTTCAGCATCGATGATAGCTACCACTTCACCGACACGGCATACTTGACCATCCTTGGCAAAAACTTCTTGAACCGTACCGTTCACGGGACAAGGAACTTCTACGACCGCCTTGTCGTTCTGTACTTCCATGATGATGTCGTCGTCTGTTACTTTGTCGCCTGGCTTGATATGCATTTTGATGATTTCACCTTCATGCAGACCTTCACCCAGCTCTGGAAAACGATATTCAAATTTTGCCAACTGAAAAACCTCCCTAGAAATTGCTGCTATTAGAAATTCATTACTTTATTGACGGCATCCACAATACGTGCTGGAGTAGGCAACCAAGTGTCCTCGATTTGCGCGAATGGATACACGGTATCCGGCGGAGTCACGCGAAGCACTGGAGCTTCCAGGTGCAGAATCGCTTTCTCGTTGATTTGAGCGATAACTTCTGCGGCTACGCCTGCAGACTTTTGCGCTTCTTGAACCACGATGGCACGGTTGGTTTTCTTGACCGAAGCAAGCACGGTATCGATGTCGATTGGAGAGATCGTGCGCAAGTCGATGATTTCCGCTTTGATTCCGTTCTTCTCAAGTTCGTCCGCCGCTTTCGTTGCGGTGTGAACCATCAAACCGTAAGCGATAATCGTGACGTCGGTTCCTTCGCGAACCACGTTAGCTTTACCAAGCTCAACCGTGTAATCACCTTCAGGAACTTCAGCGCGGAACGCATGATACAGGTTCAAGTGCTCCATGAAGAACACAGGGTCATTGTCGCGAATTGCTGCGATCATGAGTCCTTTTGCATCATAAGGATTGGAAGGTACTACAACTTTAATACCCGGGGTCTGCGTGATCAAACCTTCGAGTGCATCGGTGTGCAGCTCAGCCGCTTTAACCCCGCCGCCGAATGGCGTACGGAATACGATCGGGGAGTTGTAACGTCCACCGGAACGGTAACGCATACGCGCTGCTTGAACGACGATTTGGTCAAGCGCTTCAAAGATAAATCCAACGAATTGAATTTCAGCGATCGGACGGAAGCCTTGAATACCGAGACCTACTGCCAAACCGCCGATAGCGGACTCAGCCAGCGGCGTATCGAATACGCGCTCTTCCCCGAATTCTTTTTGAAGGCCTTCCGTTACCCGGAAAACACCGCCGACATTACCTACGTCTTCACCGAAGATGACAACGTTAGGGTCACGGCTCAATTCAACGCGCATGGCGTCGCGAATCGCTTCTTTCATGTTCATTTGTGCCATTGCTTCATTTCCTCCTTAAGAAATACAGTTCACTAAAAATTCCAGTGTATATATCGATGTCAAAACGTTCAAAAACCGACCTGATGCCGCCATGACAAAACCAGATGATTATCCAGGATCAAACCAGATGATTATCCAGGATCAAACCTTTGACAATCATCGGCCGTCATTTTCATTGGAAATCAGCTTTCTGCTCTTCCAGATGCTTCGGCGTTTGCTCGAACATGCTGTCGATCAAACCAGGTACTGTCATTTTTTCCGTTTGTTCTGCTTTTTTAATTTGCTCGTTGACTTTCGCTTTCGCTTCTTCTTTCACGCGAGCTGTATCTTCCTCTGTCCAGAGGCCTTTTGCTTCCAGGTACTTCGCAAGACGTGCGATCGGATCCTTCTCGTTCCACTCGCCCTCTTCTTCCTTCGTACGATATTTCGAAGCGTCGTCAGACAGGGAATGCGGACGGAAACGGTATGTCACAGCTTCGATAAGCGTTGCGCCTTCGCCATTGCGGCCGCGTTCTGCAGCATCACGAACGGCCTTGATCACAGCGAGGACGTCCATGCCGTCAACCTTAACACCCTTGATACCAGCTGCTACAGCTTTATGTGCGATCGACAATGCTGCAGTCTGCTTGGAGAATGGAGTCGTGATGGCATAGCCGTTGTTTTGCACGAAGAAGATAACCGGCAGTTTGTACACGCCTGCATAGTTCAAGCCTTCGTAGAAATCGCCTTCGGAAGAGCCGCCGTCACCGGTATACGTAATAACCACTTGTTTTTGCTTCTTTAGTTTGTAACCCATAGCGATACCCATAGCATGCAAGATTTGCGCGCCAATGATGATCTGAGGCATCAATACGTTAACACCCTCCGGAATTTGTCCGCCATGCTGATGTCCGCGGGAATAGAGGAATGCTTGATAAAGCGGAAGTCCATGCCATACGATTTGCGGCATATCACGGTAGCCCGGGCAGACAAAGTCGTCTTTCTCAAGCGCGAATTCGCTACCTACCATCGTTGCTTCTTGACCGGATACAGGAGCATAGAAACCGAGACGTCCTTGGCGGCCGAGATTTACGGCACGGTCGTCCCAAGTACGGGTAAATACCATACGGTACATAATTTCTTTCAGTTGATCGTCTGACAATTCAGGCAGAAGATCTTTGTTTACGATTTTGCCATCCGGGGAAAGTACAGATAGAGTATCGACTTCCTCGGTATATACTTCATAAGGAACCTTGGTCATTTTTTTCACCTCAATAAATATTTGAATATCAAGTTCCGCTGTTATAGAATTATTATACACCTGTTTTACTCCATTCGTCAAAGAAATACGGGATAAAATTTCACATTTCTTAACGTTTGTATGTATAACAGTTTGTGGATAATACTATAACAGTATGACAAACATCATAGAACAGCAGCCAACTTCAACATGTCAGGGTAATTTTAACTTATTGTTTACCGCATTTCAAAAACTAACCCGAAAAAGGTGACGAATGATGACGAATGAACGTTTATTGAAGCGAACCATCGTAAAAGAAGTGATTGAAAGCCAGTTTCTGCAGGAGAATCGAACGCTGCGCATCTACCTTCCTCCCGGATACAATGAAATTCTCAGCTATCCCGTCGTGTACTGCCAGGATGGAGAGGAATTCTTCAATTTTGGTCGTATCGCGACTTGGGCCAACCAGCTCATTCTCGAAGAAGGCGTGGAGCCGTTCATCATTGTAGGCGTGGAAGTAAACACCAAGGTTCGCACCGAGGAGTACGCGCCATTCGGCAACAGGTTCGACGCTTACCTATCCTGCTTCGCCGAAGAGATTATTCCCTTCGTCGAACAAAAATATCCTGTGCGCAAAGAGCCTGCCGAAAGAGTACTCGCCGGCGACTCCCTTGGCGGAAGCGTATCCGTGCATCTAGCCTTGCGTTACCCGCATCTCTTCACCCGAATCATCAGCTTGTCCGGCGCCTTCTATGAGAAGTCCCAGGCTATGATCAGAGAAGAGAAGGATTTGTCCTGGCTCGACATCTATATGATTGTAGGCTTGCAAGAAGACAACTACGCAACCGATACAGGTGTCTATAACTTCGTTGAATTGAATCGTTCAACAAAGGCGTTGCTGGAAGAACGGGGTGCCACAATATCCTATCTTGAAAAAGACGGCCGTCACCTTTGGGGATTCTGGCAAAAAGAGCTCCCTGCTGCTCTTATGTACTTCCTGGATTAATCGATTGATTGGCAAAATCCGTTGGCTTATATAAATGACCTGTTACAGCAAAGTTCATAGCCTGTCCCACTGGGGACTTTTTACGCTTTACGCTTTACGCTTTAAAGCAGTTGGCAAAAAAGAATACCTTTGATGCAACAGGAAGCGCAAGCTATGCGCTCCTATTGCTTCACTTCAAAAAAAGATGAACAACCGCGCATTTTTTCTGGAATGTGCATTGTTCATCTTTTATGTTCAGCAGCCCGTTCTTCTTGGTATCGCTTTCAATTATTCTCGTCAAAAAAGCGGTTGACTCACCGCTTGTTCGAATCGATTATAGCTTTTCTTTCATGATTTTGTCCAGTAAGATGTCACACCCCGCATCAATAAGACGGTACACTTCATCAAAATTTCCAGTGAAATACGGATCCGGCACCTCACGCAGCTTTTCATCAGGCAGCAAATCCATAAACTTCAGAATCGCGGCCTGGTCGCCTCCCGCTAGCTTACGCAAATTCGTCACATTCGAATCATCCATGCCGATAACGTAATCGAACTTGACGAGGTCCTGGCTTACCACTTTGCGGGCGACCATTCCTTCGTAGCTGATTTGCCAGCTGTCCAGCAGCTTTCGGGTTCCTTCATGGGGCACGCTTCCGATATGCCAATCTCCTGTGCCGGCAGAATCCACGCTGATCTTATCCTGTAGTCCACGCTGTTCAATTTTATGTCGCAGCACTGCTTCCGCCATCGGCGAGCGGCAGATATTGCCCAAACATACAAACAAGACGGATACCATAATCCTCTCTCCTTCACGCTATAATTCATCGTCATTTCACGAGGAAATTCTAATTCATGAATGACGTTACCTACCATCCATTAACCTGAACTGACTTTTTTTCCACTGGCTGCTGTAGGATGGCCTTCGTGCAGCGACCTTCTGGGCAGTCTCCATTTATAAAGCACGGACAGCATCCGGAATACAATCACCACTACAAACAGAGTAAGCAGCTCCCAAGTCTTGGTGGCCACGCCAAGGCCAATGGCGACCCCTGCTATCATGGCCCACACCGCATAGATCTCATCACGGAGCACCAGCGGCTTCCGCCCTGCCAATAAATCGCGGACCATTCCCCCGCCGCTTCCGGTAAGCACAGCAGCCACAATCACCGCGCTCATGGGGTGATTCATTTGCGTAGCATATAGAGCCCCTTGAATCGCAAAGGCAGATAGTCCGATCGCATCGAACAGCGCCTCCGTTTTCTTCCAGTGCTGAATCAAGCCGAGCGGCAGCACAAACGCTACAAATACTGAAATCATCGCGAGCATGATTAAATCGCCCTGTCCCCACAAGGTGGTAACCGGCACGCCGATCAGTACGTTTCTTATAATACCCCCGCCGAAGGCTGTTACTAAACCTAATACCACAACCCCCAGAATATCGTATTCCTCTTCCATAGCTACAAAAGCTCCGGACATGGCAAACGCAATGGTGCCAATGATACTGAATACGTCAAACACATGCATGTCCAAAATTCAGTTCCCCCGCTCCCCCGTCAATTTACATACTACATTGTAGCCGTGCCTATTAAAATTGTGCAAGCATGAAAACTGCTCTATACTAGAATACAATGACAATTCTCTCGAAAAAGGAGGAATTATAATGAAGCATACTCGCGTCCTGATCTTTACAGGTGGGGAGTTGTCACCACGATTCCTGGATGAGGTTCAAAACGGGGACTTCATTATAGGGGCTGATCGCGGAGCCCTCTATCTGATTGAACATGGGATCAAACCTGACCTGTCCGTTGGAGATTTCGACTCCATACCGCCAGAACAGATGGATCGAGTACGCTCCATGAGCGGCAAGGTGATTGACTGTGATCCGATCGATAAAAATTTAACCGACACCGAGCTCGCCTTCGAGCTGGCACTGGAGCATTCCCCCGAATCCATCATGATTCTGGGAGCAACGGGAACACGCCTCGATCACACACTGGCTAATATCCACATGCTGATTCGCGGACTCCAACATCATATTCCGTGTTCTATATTAGATGAGAACAATTTTATTACCCTGACAGGCTCCAGCTGCATTGTCGAGAACAAAGGGTTTACATATGTCTCCCTGCTGCCGCTGACAACGGAAGTGACCGGGATTAATCTCGAAGGATTCGAGTACCCGCTCCACGACGCCACATTGCGATTGGGGCAGTCCTTAGGAGTCAGCAATAAGCTGGCTGAGGACAAAGGGACGGTCCGGATCGAAGGCGGTCTGCTCCTTATTATTCAGAGTAAGGACCGCTAATCGTTACTATTTTGTCATCTTTGATACGGTAATGTTAACAATCAAATCCATCGTTAAAAACCCTTGTATATCAAGGGTTTTTTCTCATTCACAACTCATTGTTCGCACCCATTTCTTAATATTTTGTAACTTTTAATGATATTTTAATAATCCGCTTTCATTTCATGCGGCCCAAGGGTTTGCGCCGATTAACCAAAATATAGTCGGTTTCAAATCTGATATACTCGGTTCATCGCAAAAAACAAAACTGCTTGGAGGTAATAACAACATGAATCGACAGCATTGGATTAAGAAGGCCGTAGTAATCAGCTTGAGCGCAACTTTGGGTGTAGGAGCAGTTCTTACTGTTGCACCACCGGCTCCTGTAGAAGCAGCATCGGTAAGCACAGGAACTCGAGTCGTTAACTTCGGTAAACAATATATGGGAACACCTTATAAATTCGGAGCATCTACATCCACTACAAGAGTATTTGATTGCTCTTCCTTTATGAAGCATATCTTCAAAAAATACGGTGTGAATCTGCCTCGTACATCTGCTGCTCAATCCAAAGTGGGTAAAGCGGTATCGAAATCGAACCTGAGAGCCGGCGATTTGGTATTCTTCTCGAGCGGAAGCCGTGCAAATGGTCGAAACGTGACTCACGTTGCCGTATATATGGGTAACAACAAAATTTTGCACACCTACGGCAAGCCTGGCGTAACCATCTCCAGCCTGTCTGGCAACTGGAGCAAAACTTACCTGAAAGCTCGTCGCGTACTGTAGTTTAACTCCATTGTTAATATGGTTTTATATCAAAGACCGTCTTCCTCTCACGGAAGGCGGTCTTTTTTGCTTGCAGCATTGATTTCTTCCTCCGATAGCAGTTTATATCCGGTTCCCCGAATCGTTCGCAGCAGCTTTTGTTTGCGTCCTCGATCGATTTTTTCTCTCAGATGAAGAATATAAACATCTACCACATTGGTGCCCGTATGAAAATCGTAATCCCACACCTGTTTTAATATATCCTCACGCGTGCATACCTGCCCCTGCCTTCTAGCCAAAAACAACAGCAGATCATATTCGCGATGAGTCAGCTCAATCGCTTCCTCTGCTCGGGATACATTCCGGCTCAGAGGATCGATCACCAGATCTCCGATTCGGATGACTTCTTCTTGTTCCATGCGACCAGTCTGAAATAGTTTCAGTAAATTGGCAATACGCGCCAACAGCTCCCTTGTATCTCTATCATTAGGGATGTAGTCATGGGCACCTGCCTCCAATGCCTGAATGGCTTCATCAGAACCGTCATTTCCGATGATGATGATCGGGATCTGTTCCCTTTTGCCCGTCAATCGCTCCACGAGATTGAATTCACTCATACCCGGCAATCTGCTGTCGATAAGCAGCAGGTCTGCGCCTGAACGCTGCAAAACGGCGACCACTTCCGAATAATTCATGACATGTTTAACCTTATAGCCCGCTTGTTCCAATATCTTCATAACGCTCTGGACCCGATCTTGATGATCTGCCGCGATCAGTATTACTTTCTCCACGGGTTCCCCCCCGCTTTCAACGCTTAATAATGTAAGTATGGCTGTTTCATCCTGCTTTCACTCCAAAAGATGCTCGGATCACGCACGTTTTCCGTAGTAATACATCTTATCTCCGAAGCAGCGCTATTTTTATAATGGGATAAAGGATTAGGAAAGGGGGATATTTTCGCCGATTAGCTCATTTAATCGAAAAGTATCGAGTGAACACTCTGGAGGAGGAAAATAACATGCGCAACAAACTCGTGGTATGGCCTCTTGTCATGGCTATGCTGATATCTATCGTATGCAGTGCCGCAGTGCCGCCAACCCCGGTTTCGGCAGCAGCCGAAACCAACCTCTCGCTTGGCAAAGCCGTAACAGCAAGCGGTCAATCCCAAACCTACGGGCCAGCTAACGTTATCGATGGCAATCAGGGTTCGTACTGGGAAAGCACCAATCATGCGTTTCCGCAGTGGATTCAAATCGATCTTGGCGCTGACACCAGCATCAACCGGGTCGTTCTTAAACTTCCTGCCACCTGGGAGTCTCGGACACAAACGCTAACCGTACAAGGCAGCTCGAACGGTTCGACATTCTCCAATTTGGCGGACTCGGCCGACTTTGAATTTAACCCCTCTACATCAGGAAACTCGGTGACCATCCGTTTTGATGAAGCGAGCACGAGATATGTTCGCCTGACCGTAACCAGCAACACGACGTGGCCGGCTGCGCAGCTGTCTGAGTTCGAGATTTATGGACCATCGGTCTCCCCGGTCTCCCCGCCAACGCCTCCAACGGGAAACAATATCGCCAGCGGCAAACCGATTACCGCCTCCTCAAGCACCTTTACGTACACTGCAACCCAAGCTAACGACAACGACATCCAAACCTACTGGGAAGGCGGAAGCAATCCAAGCACCCTGACGCTCGACTTGGGAACGAATCACGATATCACCTCCATCGTACTGAAGCTGAATCCTTCTCCGGCATGGAGCACGCGCACGCAAACCATACAAGTGCTCGGACATGATCAGAGCACAACAAATTTTAGCAATTTGGTATCGACGCAGTCCTATACGTTCAACCCCGCGTCCGGCAACTTTGTGACGATTCCCGTAACGGCAACCGTGAAACGTCTTCAATTAAACATAACGTCCAATACCGGCGCACCGGCCGGGCAGATTGCGGAATTCGAAGTTTACGGCACAGCCGCCCAGAATCCGGACCTGACCATTACGGATATGTCATGGACCCCATCTTCTCCGATTGAAAACGATGACATTACACTCCGTGCTACGGTTAAAAACATTGGGGCCGTGGAAGCCGGGGCTACGACGCTCAATTATTACTTAAATGCGGATAAAGCAGGCTCCTCCCCGGTAGCTCCGCTCGCGGCAGGTGCTTCCACCACGGTAACTCTACAAGTCGGTACCAAGGCCGCTGGATCCTATTCCGTCAGTGCCAAGGTTGATGAGGATAATGAAATCATGGAACAGAATGATGAAAATAACAGCTATTCGCATGCGTCCCCGCTCGTCATCGGTGCCGTTGAAAGTTCCGATTTGGTAGGAACTGTACAATGGACACCCGCCACTCCAATCGCAGGGAACGCAGTAGCCTTTACCGTTAATCTTAAGAACCAGGGCAACAAAGCCACGGCAAGCGGATCCCATGCGATATCCGTCGCTCTGAAAAATCCGGCCGGTTCAACAATTCAAACCTTAACCGGAAGTTATGATGGCGCCCTCGCTGCAGGTTCCTCTGCTCCTATCCATATTCCGGGTACATGGACAGCGGCAAATGGCAGCTTTACAGTAACAACAACCGTGGCACCCGACACAAACGAAGTACCCCTCAAACGGGAGAACAACGTCAGCCAGGCCAATCTCACGGTATATTCCACTCGCGGTGCCAGTATGCCATATACCCGATACGATACGGATGATGCATTACGCGGCGGCGGGGCCCAGCTGAAGACGGCACCGACATTCGATCAAGCGCTCACAGCATCGGAAGCATCCGGGCAGCGTTATGTCGCGCTTCCTTCCAACGGGTCCAATCTGGAGTGGACGGTTCGACCAGGTGAGGGCGGAGCCGGCGTCACTATGCGCTATACGATGCCGGACTCATCAAACGGCATGGGATTAACCGGCTCACTCGACGTTTATGTAAATGGTGCGAAGAAAAAAACCGTTCCATTAACTTCTTACTACAGCTGGCAGTATTTTTCCAGCGATCATCCTGCAGACGCCCCAGGTGGAGGACGCCCGCTCTTCCGGTTCGATGAAGTACACTGGAAGCTGGATACGCCGCTCCAGCCGGGTGACAAAATCCGTATTCAGAAATCCAATGCGGATAACCTGGAATATGGCGTTGATTTTATCGAAATCGAGCCGGTCCCCGCGGCAATCGCCCGCCCGGCTAACTCGGTATCCGTAACGGATTTCGGTGCAACGCCGAACGACGGCCAAGATGACCTATCGGCGTTTGAAGATGCTGTGCAGGCTGCCGCTTCAACCGGCAAAACCTTATACATTCCTGAGGGGACATTCCTTCTGGGCAACATGTGGAAGATCGGTTCGGTTGGGAATATGATTGATGACATCAAGATCATAGGGGCAGGCATCTGGCATACTAATATTCAATTTACCAATCCGAATGCCGCTTCTGGAGGGATATCACTTCGGATTGCGGGTCAGCTTGATTTCAGCCATATCTACCTCAACTCAAATCTGTGGTCACGTTATAATCAAAACGCAGTCTACAAGGGATTTATGGATAACTTCGGCACCAACTCCAAAATCCACAATGTGTGGGTTGAACATTTTGAGTGTGGGTTTTGGGTAGGCGATTATGCGCACACCCCAGCCATCATCGCGGAGGGGCTGATCATTGAAAACAGCCGGATCCGCAATAATCTTGCCGACGGTGTTAATTTTGCCCAAGGAACCAGCCATTCAACCGTACGTAACAGCAGCATTCGTAATAACGGAGACGATGGTCTCGCCGTATGGACGAGTAACGTGAATGGCGCACCTGCGGGCGTTAACAACAACTTCTCCTATAACACCATCGAAAATAATTGGCGTGCGGCAGCTATCGCATTCTTTGGGGGAAGCGGTCATAAGGCTACTCACAACCTGATTGTTGACACCGTAGGCGGTTCCGGTATTCGAATGAATACCGTGTTCCCGGGTTACCATTTCCAGAACAATACCGGCATTCTGTTCTCCGATACAACGATCATTGGGAGTGGAACCAGTAAAGACCTGTACGATGGGGAGCGCGGCGCCATCGATCTGGAAGCGTCAAATGATGCGATCCGCAATGTCACGTTTACCAACATCGATATCCTGAACACCCAGCGCAGTGCCGTTCAGCTTGGTTATGGCGGCGGATTTCAGAACATCGTGTTTAACAACATCCATATTGACGGTACGGGGCTTGACGGGGTCACATCCTCCAGATTCTCGAATCCTCATCCAGGTGCGGCAATTTACACCTATACGGGCAATGGGTCGGCAACATTTAACAATCTGACAACGCAGAATATCGCTCATCCTGATTTGTTTTTCATTCAGAACGGTTTTCAATTAATCGTGCAATAACCCGGCTTAAATATCAAAAGGAGGAGTCCTGTGCGACTCCTCCTTTTGATGTTGACGGATTAGATAGACAACGTTAGGTTTGTTTCAGATTAACCGCCTACGTATTGATTATACAACGACCTGGCCTTGGCGATATCCGATGTGCCATGCACCAGGGTTCTGCCGTCCCGGAATATAACCAAACGATGTGGATTCACCTGATAGATGATCATATACGGCGTTACGGTTGCTTTTCCTTGATGAAGCCTGTTCAATCGCTCAGCCATTTCGTCCAATTGAAGCTGCAGGGGTCTGGCTGGCCTGATCTGCACCGTATCCCTACCGCACAACACTTCGCTTTTATCCGCGTGTTCCGCCGTCAAGTAAGGATATTTCGGATGCTCCCCGCATGTGGGGCAATCCGATTTTTTCGCTCGGTCTACACCAAACTCCACCCGTTCATTACGCCACAAATCGAAGGACAGCATCTTTTTTCTAAGAACATGTCGATGCCCCGATAAAAGCTTCATCGCTTCCATCGTTTGATGGGCAGCGACCATCTGTACCGCTTGCGGAAGAATTCCGTTAATGTCGCAGGTGTCACCACCCAAGGGAATCGTCCCCAGCAGACAGTTCAAGCATGGCGTCTCTCCCGGCAAAAATGTGTAACTCATGCCTGAGCTTCCGACGCAGCCTCCGTAAATCCACGGGATTCCATACTTAAATCCGATGTCGTTCAGGATTAGCCGGGTTCCGAAATTATCGGTAGCGTCCATCATCAAATCAACGCCTTGACTGAGTACTGCCAGTTCCTGCGCACGTACATCCATAACGATACCGTCCACGATAACGTCTGAATTAATAGCAGATAAGCGTTTAGCCGCTGCTACGGCCTTCGGCAATCGATCGATCGCGTCCTGTTCGGTAAACAGCTGCTGACGCTGCAGATTGCTCCATTCCACGTAATCCCGATCCACGATGGTTACATGCCCGACACCTGCGCGAACCAAAGTTTCCGCTACGGCGCTTCCCAGCGCCCCGGCACCAAGAACGAGCACATGGCTCTTTCGGAGGCGAAGCTGACCTTCTTTTCCAAATGGGGTAAACCGCTCTTGCCTAGAATATCGATCCTCTCGTTCCATAGGAACTGTTACCCCGCGGTCCGAGGACTCCGAGGCTGCCATCAAGTGAGGCAACGTACGATTTACTTCCTCCCTGTTATCGTTTAAACGAGACATGAATTATCCTCCGATCAATATCTGCAAATCTTCTAAATAAGAGAAGACTTCTCGAAGTTTTTAGATGACAACCTATGATTAGAAATACCCATCCCCCGAAGTGGATGGGCTGTTTACTATTTCAGCCTAAAACAACCTTGTATTCAGCGCCTTCTCCAGGACACCGCGATGACGCAGAATCCAGGCTGCACTCCGCGCCCTCCAGGCCAATCCCCATAGAGGGCCTTCCGATTCCGGCGTGACCTGCAGCTCGATCGCTTCCTCTGCCGTTTCCCGAACGACCACCTCAACGATCATATCAAACAGAGCCGTTCGAAGGGATGGATCGACGCCATAGGCGTCAACCAATAAACGGAGCTGCCTTGCACGGGCATTAACATCAGGCAGACCAACTCTTCCTGCAACATCATCATCGTGCAGCTGCGGAAAGAGCCAGCACACACGGGCTAATTCGACGAGCGGATGTACAGGTCCGGCATATTCCCAGTCAATTAACGCAATTGGCATCCCATCACGGGTAACCATATTCCAAGGTGCAATATCACCATGGCTGTATACAAGTCTGCTGTCACCCAGCTCACGCAGGAACCACGGCTTCCAGACACTCCCGGGCTGCGATTTAAATGTAGCCGAAGCGTCATGAAGTTTACGCAATAATTGTCCTACTTCGATGATGCCTTCGTCGCTCCAGGGCCCGGGATGAACAAATTCGCCTTCGATATAACTTAACATCTCTTGGCCATTCTCATTACATCCAGAGCCTATAATTTCCGGAATCGACGTAAACCCTGTTTGCCTCAGATGCCTCAACAATGAGTGTATAGCCGGCGTCCAAGGTCCTGATGGGCGGTACACAATCTGGCCCTGCCGTACAACCGACTTTTCAGGAGAAAGGACGACGTCCTCTCCCTGACTGGAGTTATGTTCCGAATTCATTTTAAATACGTCTCCCCTTCAGAAGGGAATTACACGGGTTAACGGGGCTATGGATGCGAATCCCCTTCATATAATAATGCCCCGATGGATAAGTCCAGTTCTTCCATCAACATCTCCTCCGTTCATTTCAGGTTGTTTCTAGCATATCACAAATAAACCATAAACCGAATGTCCATCTTACCGGATATATCAAAGGAGGACAGGCAGCAATCTGCCCATCCTCCTTATAAAAATACTAATACATTCATTCTAATCAAAGTTTTCATTTCATATATCCTGCTGAGGGCAGGATGGGAATTCTGAATTGAATCAGGAATTCTGGTTGGACCAATCTTCGACGTTCCAGATCTTGGTCACCCAATCCTCATAAAACTCAGGTTCGTGGGAAACCAGCAGAATCGTGCCTTTATATTCTTTCAAAGCACGTCTTAGTTCCTCCTTAGCCACAACGTCAAGGTGGTTCGTCGGTTCGTCAAACAGAATCCAGTTGCTTTCGCGCATCAGAAGTTTACACAGACGGACCTTGGCTTGCTCTCCGCCGCTAAGTGCCTTCATTGGACGTGTAATATGCTCGTTTTTGAGCCCGCAGCGAGCAAGCGCTGCACGAACCTCGTGCTGGTTCAAATGGGAAAATTCGTTCCACACATCATCAATCGGCGTAATATTCCCTGGACGTACTTCCTGCTCAAAATAAGCAGGCACCAGGAAATCCCCTTGATAGGTCTTCCCCGAGAGCGCTGGAATTTTGCCGAGTATGGTCTTCAGCAGCGTTGATTTACCTACGCCATTACAGCCTACAATAGCAATTTTCTCTCCACGCTCGATCAGGATATTCATTTTGGGGAGCAGTGGCCGATCGTATCCGATCTCAAAGTCGATTCCCTCGAATACCGTTTTACCGCTGGCACGGGCTTCCTTGAAGTTAAACACAGGTTTAGCCGCTTCCTCCGGACGGTCAATCCGCTCCATACGATCCAGCTGTTTCTCCCGGCTCTTCGCCCGGCCAGAGGTGGAATAACGAGCCTTGTTCCGCTGAATGAAGTCTTCCTGTTTCTTGATGAACTCCTGCTGCTTCTCATAAGCATCAATATGCTGGTTCTTATTGATATCAGCCATTTCCAGGAACTTCTCGTAGTTCGCTGTATAGCGAGTTAATTTCGCAAATTCCAGATGATAGATCACATCCACCACCTGGTTCATAAACTCCGTATCATGGGATATCAAAATGAAAGCATATGGGTACTGCTTCAAATATTGAGTGAGCCAATCAATATGCTCAACATCCAGATAGTTGGTAGGCTCGTCCAGCAACAGTACATTCGGCTTCTCCAGAAGAAGCTTCGCAAGCAATACTTTGGTACGCTGTCCTCCGCTTAAAGTTGCGACATCGCGATCCAGGCCGATGACGGATAATCCAAGACCATTCGCCATCTCCTCAACCTTTACGTCCAGCATGTAGAAATCCCCGATATCCAGCTGCTCCTGAATTTCACCCATTTGCTCGAGCAGCAGCTCCAACTCTTCAGGAGAAGCATCACTCATCTTATTGGTGATCTCCATCATTTCTTTTTCCAGCTCCAGTAGAGGCAGGAAGGCATCCTTTAACACATCGCGAACCGTTTTGCCAGGTGTCAGCTTGGTGTGCTGGTCCAGGTATCCGTACCGGATCTTCGGTGTCCACTCCACCTTGCCGCTGTCTTTTAACAGCTGCCCGGTTAAAATATTCATTAGCGTTGATTTGCCTACGCCGTTTGCTCCAACCAAACCAACATGTTCGCCTGCCAGCAAACGAAAGGATACATTCTTAAATAGAGTACGTTCCCCGAAATTATGTGATACGTTCTCTACAGTCAATAAACTCATGGCTATAGTAACTCCTGTCTGTATAAAATGAACTTATTTCATGTTAATTTAGCGAAATATACACAGTCAAGAGTTTATTGTATCACATCATGGAGCCCGGCAGAAACCATAACTTTCAGGGATTAGAGGACACCGGGATTAGAACAGCTTTTCTCCTGATATCCTGCTTCCGCTGCATCTTTGGCACTCGGGAACACTTCTTCCACGCGATAGTTGAATTGACAGACATCACGGTAATAATATCTGAGCCCCCTGCTATCCACCCCTCCGAAATAAACAGGAGCTTTAACAAGTCTGCCTCCTCCAAGGGCATAGTTATTATAATACTGATCGCCCATGGGAATGCCTTGAATGAACGCCATCATACCGATGTCATCCATCGTATTCACCCACTCTTCCTGAGATATCAACGGAAGCGCGAACGTATAGGATACTCCGTTTCGGAGAGCCACTTGGTTGTGCCGCTGTATGTAATAAGCAAGACGATCTTGAACGCTATTTACAATCGTGATCCGTCTGACTTGTTCAAACCTATCCTTATCTTCCAGCAAAGTTATACCCGTCCTGCCGCTCAGGTCCTCCCGATAGCCGGAGTGCCAGATGGAAGAGCCTCCACGTGATTCATATACCTGAACGAAGGAATCCAATGTAAACTGGATGCTGTTGCCCCTGCCATCATTCCAGGCATAAGGAATTTTGGGGGTCCATCTGTGCTCCACGAGCTCCTCCCCATACGCGTTGGTGAAGGTTTGTGAAACATACATATAAAACCCGTCATAATCCAGAACAACGATAGCAGGAATATACCACCACAGAGCAGACTGCGCAGCCGGATCATCCGCGATCCCCATATTGATGTACAGCGTCCGGGAAAAGGACTCCAGCGCTCGTTCTTTATCCGCACGCATAAATTTCAAAGAATCATATGCCGACTCTTTGTCCTGGGTCTCATTATCGTTCAGCATCATCCCGCCGTCTTGAACGGCTGTACGCAGAGCAGCCGAGTATTTCATTTCTACGTACCGGACATCCTCTAAACTCTCGGCACGCATGCCCAGAATAATAAACATGGGGAAAAACACGGCGGTAAATACGATGGCAAGATCAATAGAAATAGGTAAGGATTTGATACGATCACCGCCTTTTCCCCT